>JADLCT010000024.1 GCA_020847045.1 Bryobacterales bacterium
GTGAACCAGAACGCGCCGCGCCAGCCGAAGGCGAGGGCCACCGGCGTGACGATGATTGGCGTCACCACGGCGCCCAAAGAACCGCCGCTGTAGCTGACGGCGATGCCGCGCGAACGCTTTTCCACGGGCAGCGTTTGTACGGCCGTTCGCAGCCCGCCGGGGAAGGTGGCGCCTTCGCCAAAGCCCAATGCGCCACGCGCCAGGGAGAAGCTCCAGAAGCCGGAGGCAAAGGCGTGCGCAACCGAGGCGAGCGTCCAGAAGCCAACGCTGGCGAACATGCCTTCGCGCAGGCCGACGCGGTCGAGCAGGCGTCCCCACAGTGGGTTGCTCGCCATGTAGGCGATGGAAAAAACGAAGATGATCCAGCCGTATTGCTCAGCCGAGAGGCCCGTTTCAGCCAGAATCGTGGGGGCGAGCAGAGCGAGCGTGTTGCGGTCAATGTAGCTGATCAGCGACACGAGCAACATCGTGAGGCAGGGGACCCATTGGCGAAAGGTGGTCACGGAGAAAGGGCCAGTGTATCCGGTCCGCCCCCTGGTGCGGGCGGCGGTCAGGGGCTTACAAGGACGCCGGAGACTTGAAGCAGAGCACGGCGTTCAACCCGCCGAAGGCGAAAGAGTTCGACAAAGCCGCGCCCACCTGCTGTGCGCGGGCGGCATTGGGAACCACATCCAGCTCGCACTCGGGATCGGGCGTCATGTAGTTCATCGTGGGGGGCAGGACGCCTTCGGAGAGGGCCATCACGGTGGCCACGGCTTCCAGAGCGCCCGCCGCGCCCAATGCGTGTCCGTGCATGGATTTGGTGGAGCTGACGGCGAGCTTCGCCGCGTGCGCTCCGAAAATCGCATGAATCGCCCGGCACTCGGTGGCGTCGTTGGCCAGAGTCCCCGTGCCGTGGGCGTTGATGTAGCCGATCTCCTCCGGACGCAAGTTGGCGTCGGCGAGCGCGTTGCTCATGGCCAGCGCCGGACCGCCCACGCTGGGCTGTGTGATGTGGTGGGCATCGGCGCTCATGCCGGCGCCGGCGAATTCGGCATAGATGCGCGCGCCGCGGGCGCGGGCCGCCTCGAGCGGTTCAATCACCATCATGGCCGCGCCCTCGCCCAGGATGAGACCCTTGCGCTCCTTGGAAAAAGGCCGGCAGGTGTCCGGCGACACCACGCGCATGGCCTCCCACGCCTTCAGAAACCCAAGGCTGAAGGACGCCTCGGCGCCGCCCACGATGGCCCGGTCCACAATACCCGAGCGCACCATCCACAAGCCCTGGCCCATGGCGTGGCCCGACGAGGCGCACGCCGTCGAGATCGAGTACACGGGTCCGCTGACGCCCCATTCCATCGAGAGAAAGCTCGCCCCTGCGTTCGACATGATGCGGGGAATTGTCATCGGGTGGACGCGTCCGGTCTGTTTGCCGTACAGCTCCTGGAACTGGATGTCCTCGCTCACCTGTCCACCGGCGCAGCAGCCTGTGAGAATCGCGGTACGGGTTCCCTTTACGTCCTCGGCCGTCAATCCGGCGTCGCGCAGAGCCTCGCGGCCCGCCACGGCGGCGTACTGAGCAAATGGGTCCAGCAAGTCGGCCGTCCGGGCGTCGAAGTGCGCCAGTGGATCCCAATCACGCAACTGTGCGCCATGGGGAAAGCGGAGCTGCGCCGCCAGGCAAGGCTGAATGGGCCCAATGCCGCCGCGGCCCTCGATCAGGGCCCTCCAAAACTCTGCCGCCGTGGCGCCCATCGGGGTGAGCGCACCCACGCCCGTAACGGCTACTCTCATGCAGGAGCGCCCTTTGCTTCCACCAGTTTCCACACGCCCTGGGCCATCTCGCCCAGATTTTTCACATTGCGAGCCGCATCGTCGGGAATCTGAATGCCAAACTCGTTTTCCAGGGCGAACAGGATGTTGATGCCATCCAGGGAGTCGATGCCCAATTCCTCAAAGCTGGCGTCCAGCCGGTAGGTTTCCACCGGCTTGTGCAGCGTCGCGGCGATGCACTGTAGCAGCTTTTGGGTAAACTCTTCGGTCATGCAAGAACCTCACTCACAGTTACTAACTCAAAATGCCGGTCGCGCAGAGCGGGAAGTATCAGCCGGACCGCATCCACGGTCGAGCGGCAGTCGGCGCCGGGCCGGCCAGCTCGTCCGTCATGAAGGCAGATAATCGCTCCATTCTCAGCAGCGGCAGTCACACGGCGGGCAACCGCGGAAGCCGGCTGCTTCCAATCCAGCCCGAGGCAACTCCACATCACCCCGGTTAGGCCCAATTCGCGCTGCGCACGCCCTAACCCGAACCAGCGGCAACCGTATGGAGCCCGGAACCACCGCGGGACACACCCGTGGATTTCCTCGAGCACCCTCTGGCAGCCCGCCACTTCACCATACACGCCCGAGGGAGTCTTTGCATAGAGGGCGGGATGGGAAAGCGTGTGATTCCCGATCTCATGACCCTCGTCCGAGACACGGCGCGCCAGTTCGGGAAGCCGCCGGGCCGCCTCTCCAATCTGAAAAAATGACGCTTTGGCTCCCCACTCGCCCAACAGGTCCAGGAGGGGCGCCGTCCAGTGCGAAGGTCCGTCATCGAAGGTGAGAGCCAGCCGGGCCCTGCCTCCCGGGCCGCGCCAAACCGAGCGGCCAAACACCTGCGACGACCTGCCGCGCACAGCCCAGGAGGCCCAGCCCATGGCCGCACCCGCCGTTCCCCCCGCCAGCAACCATTCGGACCGCATCGTTCAGGAGGTTCCTTCGGCGCTCCACTTCACGCTGTGATCCGATGTGACGGCGTAGGTTCCGGGCGGCGAGGTGAGCGTGAAGAACGACCAGGGCCCGGGGATCCAGGGAAATTCGGTGATTACGCTCTCGTCCACCTCCACGCCCAGGCCAGGCAGGGCGGGCACGGCAAGTTCGCCGTTGGACACGGGGAGAGGCGCACGCAAGATCCGGCGGGCCAGCGGGAACTCGTACATGGAGCGCACCCGCTCGTCGGAGTAGACGGCCTGCTCGAGCCAGGACGACACCGTCTCCGGCCAGCAGACGCCCAGGTGGGCCGCCGCCATCACCTCAAGATCGGTACCCCAGCAGTGAAAGGCGAAAGCGATGTTTTGGCGCTGGGCCATGGAAAGAATCCGCTGGCCCGTGGCGTAGCCGCCTTGGCACACCACGTCCATCTGCACGAAATCCACGGCCTGGCTGGCGATCAGATCGATGAAGCCATCCTCGCTGGGCTCGTGTTCGCCGCTGGCGAGGGGCACATAGCCGGTGTCCCGCAAAACGCGGTAGGCGTTGTGATCGTCCGGCGGCAGCGGCTCCTCGAGCCAGGCGATGTCGAACGAGCCCATCTCCTTGGCCAACTGCCCGACGGTTTCGGGCGTGTAGCTGCGGTCGCCCATGCGCCACCAGGAATGGGCGTCCACCATTAATTCCATGGCGGAGCCGACGGCTTCGCGCATCAGCTCGACGGCGCGGACATCCTCCTCCGGCCCCAGAGCCGGGCGCATCTTATATCCACGGTAGCCCAGGGCGGCGATGCTCTCGGCCTCACGCGCAAATCCCTCCGCCGGCTGGTACATGCCAGCGCTGCCATACAGTGTGATGGTGTCGCGGACGCGGCCGCCGACCAGTTCGCTGACCGGGACACCCAACTCCTTGCCGAGCAGGTCGTAGAGCGCGACCTCCACCATGCAGTAGATCTTGAACGCCTCGGGATCCGTGCCGGGCCCCATGCGGAACATGGCGCGCAGAGCGTCGGGGTCGGCCAGCGTGCGGCCTTCCAGAAACGGCGTCACCACGTCGCGGATGATCGCGTACGCCTTCTCGCTTCCTTGCCCGGGACCATGGCCAACCAGACCGCCCTCACCCTCCACGCGCACCAGCATGGCGTCGCGCTTGACAATCGTCCGCTCACCGCCGAAATAGGTGAGCTTCACCGGCTCCGGGAACCGGTAGGAGAGCAGAAACGACTGTACGCGCGTGATCTTCATCACCGCATTTCAGCATATCTGAAGTTCCCGCGGCCAGATGGAGACTCTACATTGATTGTAAGGAAATGATGGGCGAGCGTACGGAACGGCCCGCCAACGTGGCTACGCCTCCAGAAAGGAGGGGGCCATTTCGAGGACGCCCTTTTCTTTTAGGCCAGTGAGAGCCAGGCCGTAACGGCCCCGAACGCCCGTCTTTTCGAAGATATGCTTCAAGTGGATCTTGACCGTGCCGGGACGGATGCCCAGCTCGCGGGCGATCTCCTTATTTTTGAGTCCCTGCTCAACAAGTTCCAGCACCTGTTGTTCGCGAGAGGTCAGCTCCGATCGTGGGTAGCGTTCCAGGCGGGGCGCATCGCGGAACAGAGTATCTTCCATCCAATTCGAGCCCGAAGCGACCGAGCGGAGGCAGGTGAGCACCAGTTCCGGATGGGCGGTTTTGCGCATGACGCCGCGGACGCCGCTTTGCAGAAGCCGCAAAGCCTCGGGTTCGGTGATCGAGGCGCCCCACACGACAATGGCTGTGGATTGCAGATAGGGCCGGACCTCTTGCAGGAACTGCAGGAGTGATTGAGAGCCGAAGCTCTTGTCCGCCAGAAGCAGATCGGGCCGGCGGCTGCGGACCAGGTCAACCGCCCCCATCAAACTGTCCGCCTGCCAGAGGACGCGAAGATCCTCCGTGCGATGTAGGACTGACTGGAGTCCTTCCGCCGTCATGGGCTGGGTTTCGCATATTCCGACCTGTTTTAGCGCCGATGAGTGTTCCATAGGATGTACGTAACGGAGAAATAGAAGCAGATGCCCGGTTCTCCGGAACGGGCCTGCGGACCGTTCCGGCCATCGATGCCGTGGAGAACCTCACGGAGGGAATGCATTTCCCTGCAAGCTAGTAGGTGAGGGCAGGATATGCTCTCAGGTTTTCCCGGATTCCCGCCGATAGGGAGTATTCAGGCCGAAGTAGCCCTTCGGAGCCAGAGGAGTCATGTCCGGACGGAACACAACGAAACCGGTGGTCAGTCAACCTGTTCTTGTCGTTACCAACGAGAAGAAACTGAAAAGCGAACTGCTCCCCGTACTCAGCCGGGAGCTGCCCATGGCGCCCCTGGTGGAACTTTCGCAGATGCCGGACCGCCGGCTGATTGCGGAAATGGCGAGCGGCGAACGCCCCGCCCTCATCTTTCTCGATGTCACCACGAACCCGGAAGCGGGTTTGGAGGTGCTCACTCTACTGGCGCAAGGATTAATCGGAGTGCCGGTGGTGGTCATCCTGGGAGGGAACGATCCGGACCTGATTTTGCGCTGTCTGCGCATGGGGGCCAGTGAGTTTCTGCTCCAGCCGGTAACGGCCGAACAGGTGCAGCCTGTGCTGGCGCGGTTGACCATGCGGCGTGGCGATGGGGCACTGACGGGCGGCGCGCGGGTGCAGGTGGTGATGCCGGCCAAAGGAGCCTGTGGCGCCTCGACGCTGGCCAGCAATCTGGCCTTCCATTGGAAGCGGCACGGTTTCAAGAAGGCGATGCTGGCCGATCTCGATCCGGCCACGGGAACCATCCCTTTCCTACTGAAAATAAAGCCGGTGTACAGCTTCGTGGACGCGCTCATGCGCGAAGGCGGTCTCGACTCCGACATCTGGCGCGGCCTGATCACCAAGCAATCCGAGGTCGACGTGCTGCTGTCGCCGGATAATCCTATAGATGTAGAAAATTCCTCCGCCGACCCCTCCCCCCTGTTCGACTTTGCCCGCCAGGCGTACGAGATCATAACGGTGGATGCGCCAGGCCCACATGGGAAATGGGCCAGTTCGTTGGCGCATCTGGCCGACGAACTGCTTCTGGTGACTACAAATGAGTTACCGGCCCTGCGCGCCACCCAACGAGTGCTGCAAAGCTTCGACCGGCAGGGCATTGACCGGGCGAAAGTAAAGCTGATCGTCAACCGCTACAGCGCCGAGGTAGGCCTGAACCAGGAAGCCATCGAAACCGCTCTACATTTTGATGTATTCCATGTGATTCCTTCAGATTACGATTCGGTGCAGGCGGCTCTTGTGGAGGGGAAACCAATTCCAAACTCCACACCCATCGGCAAGAGCCTGGCCCAACTGGCGGACCGGCTTGCGGGCAAGCGTGCTGCCAGTGCCGAAACGAACAAAAAGAAGAAATCGAGCATCGGATCGCTCTTCTCGGGCCTGCTCGGACGAGGGTAGATCGAATTACTACAATAATGGTATGTGAGGGCCAGCCCCCTCGGGGAGCAATCCCGTGCGCCGGGGATCGTCGCTAATTTCCAGGCCCCGCTGGTAGGGACGGAACCCGCAACTCTGATAGAAGTGCAGCGCCGATGGATGATCCACCGTACATGTGTGGAGCCAGACGCGCCTGGTTTCAGGCTGCCAGGCCATTCGTAGTGTCTCGCTCATAAATGCTTTGCCCACACCAGCTCCCACCCGGGAGGGAACCAGCCCGAAGTAGGTGATCTCCACGTCGGCGGGATTTCTTCGATCCAGCTCCAACAACCCGGCCAGTTGTCCCGAATCCTCCAAACGGTAGATTTCCCATTCGGGCATGGCGAGCATGCGCCCCAGCTCCTCCTCGCCGCCCAGCAACCTGCCATACCAGAGCCATGATTCGCCCACCTGCCGGAACCAGTCGCGGTAGGCTCGCGGCGAGGGGTGGACGACGTGGCGCAGGGCGAGACCGGCGGGCAGGTCACGCCGCCATTGGGGCGGTTGCGTCATATCGAGCCAGGTGACGATGGCCGCCAGCTTCCCCGCCGGCAACACGTGATACCCATCGGACAAAGGGAAAGCCATGCCACAATGGTAGTCGTTCGATCATGGTGATTACTGGCATTTATTACGCACTTGGCTTCCTGGCCAGCGGGGCGTTGATTGGATATTTGACGCGCCCTTGGGCCGCGGCGCCATTCGTGCTGCTGGCCGTGTTCTCGCTCTGGTTTTTTCGTGATCCGGAGCGGGAGACGCCACAGGGCCCTTATGCGATCTCTCCAGCCGACGGCAAGATTGTGGCCGTGAAAGACGAAGGCGTGGGCCGCCGGCGGATCAGCATTTTTCTCAGTCCGCTGGACGTCCATGTGAACCGGACTCCGATTACGGGGACGGTGACGAAGGTGCAGTACAAGCCCGGCAAGTTCCTGGTGGCGAGCCGCGAGGAGGCCACGGCGGAGAACGAGCAGAACCTGGTGACGGTGGAAGGCAACGGCACCACAGTGGAGTTCAGCCAGATTGCCGGCATGGTGGCGCGCCGCATTCTGTTCTGGAAGAAGCCGGGCGATAGGGTGACTATGGGTGAGCGCGTGGGCCTGATTCAGTTTGGTTCGCGCTGCGATGTGTTTCTGGGGCCGGAATGGAATATTGTGGTGCGGGAAGGGCAGCGCGTGTCGGCGGGGTCGAGTATCCTGGCCAAGCGCGAATAGAGGTGTGAGGGAACCCCGCCATATGATGCCGCAATTGCGTCTGCGCGACCGATTGATCGACCCCAAGTCCGCCGACCGCCGTCCGCGCAAGGCGGCCTACGCGCTGCCCGCGCTGTTCACGGCGGGGAACCTGTTTCTGGGTTTTGTGGCGATTGTCGATGCGTTTCGCGGGGCGATGCTGGCCACAGCGGGCCAGATGGGTCACAACCAGTTCTTCGAGCGGGCGGCGCTGGCGATTGGCGTCAGCGTATTTCTGGATGGTCTGGACGGCCGTATCGCCCGCCTGACGAATACGACCTCCGAGTTTGGCCGTGAGTTGGACTCGCTGGCCGATGTCATTGCCTTCGGCGTGGCGCCAGCGGTGCTGGCCTGGGCCTGGGGCTTCCATTTTGTGGGCCAGGACATGCCGCCGCTGGTGCGGGACCATTTGAACCGGGCCGGATACTTTCTGGTATTTCTGTTCGTGCTGTGCGGGGCGATGAGGCTGGCGCGGTTCAACATTACGGTTGATCCGAAACCGAGCAATCCGGGACGGCCGGGACGGAAATACTTTGTCGGGCTGCCCATTCCCGCCGGCGCCGCGATGGTGGCCGCCGTGGTGTACGCCGCGGGGTCGGTTCCGCTGGTATGGTGGCCGTATTCGATCAGCTTTCTGGCGCTGATCGCGCTGCTCGCCTTCCTGATGGTGAGCACGTGGCGGTACCGGAGCTTCAAGGATTTCAGCATGATCAGCCCGCGCTCTCCGCGCAGCGTGGTTCAGCTGGGCGCATTCATTTATTTGATCTGGAACTATTCGCAACCGGTGCTGCTGGCGATGGCCGTCACCTACGTGGGCAGCGGGATCTTCGTCCGTGCGGGCGGCATCCTGAAGCGGCGGTTCCATTCCAAAGCGGCATAGCCGCCTTCTTCGCATGTCCCAACCATCGATTCCTCAGATTTCCCTTGTTGGCAGCGAGTCGCTACAGGGGACCGACCTGCGCGATCTGCTCCGCACGAGCATTCTCGGCGCGCGTTTGAAGTTGCTGGGAGGCGCCGAGGAGGGCACGGCGATTTTGAGCGCCGGGGAGGATGAACCGGTTGTAATCGGGGCCATCGACGAAGCCGAGTTGAACGCCTCGCGGCTGGTGTTTCTGGCCGGGCCGGCCGAATTGAATCAGAAGGCGCTGTCACTGGTCAGGCAGGGGCCCGGCGCTCCGGTGCTGATCGATCTGACGCGGACACTGGAGGATCATCCAGCGGCCCGCCTGCGCGCACCCATGGCCGAAGCGGAGGGCACGCGTATCGCGGCGCCCATTCATGTCATCGCGCATCCGGCGGCGATTCTGGTTGCCACGCTGCTGCACCGGTTGTCGTCGGCGGGCCAGATTCGCCGTTCCGTTATAACGGCGTTTGAGCCGGCGAGCGAGCGCGGCATGCAGGGCGTGCAGGAGCTTCAGGAACAGACGATCTCTCTGCTGGCCTTCAAACCCCTGCCCAAAGCCGTTTTCGACGAGCAACTGACCTTCAACATCCTGTCGCACTATGGCGAGGAGGCTCCGCACAGCCTCCAGGGCATTCAGGAGGGCATCGAGCGCCATCTGGCGACACTGCTGTCGGCCGCACCCTCGGTGCCGATGCCCAACCTCCGCCTGCTGCAACCGGCGGTGATGCACGGCCACACCGTCTCGATGTGGGTATTGTTTACTGGACGCCCTGATCTGAAGGCGCTGGAAGAGGCGCTCGCTTTGCCACCGTTCGATTACCGTGCCGCTGGCGTCACACAGCCCAACCCCGCGGGCATGGCCGCGCAAACCGGCATCGCCGTGGGCGCGGTTGAGGTGGACCGCAACGAGGCGCGCGCCATCTGGCTGCACGCCGCCGCCGACAATTTCCGGCTTGTTTCGCAAAATGCGATGTCGGCCGCCACGGGAGTTTTTCTGGAGGGCTCGCCGTCGTGATGCGCCGTCATTGGGCGGGCGCGGCCATGGCTGCCAGCCTTGCCGGCCTGACGGGATGCGGCTATCACATTGCCGGGAAAAGCGACCTCCTGCCGAAGGAGATTCACACCATCGCCATTCCGGCCTTTGGGAACCTCACCACGCGCGTTCAGTTCAGCGACTCCCTGCCCTCGGCGCTCACCCGTGAATTCCTGCGCCGCACGCGTTACCGCGTCGTGGCCGACCCCAACGAGGCCGACGCCATTTTGAGCGGGGCCATCACGCAGTACAACAGCTACCCCATTCTGATCGACCAGGCCACGGGACGCCCTTCGGCCGTGCAGGTGATCGCCGTGATGCAGGTGCGCCTCACCGAACGGACCAGCGGGAAGGTTCTGTTCGAGCGTCCGGCGTTTGAGGCGCGCCAGAGGTATGAGATCAGCCTCGATCAGCTTGCCTATTTCGAGGAGTCCGGACAGGCCATCGAGCGGCTCTCGCTGGAAACGGCGCGCACGCTGGTGGCGGCGGTGCTGGAGAACTTCTAGTCGTGGCATTCACGAGCGACAGCTTCATTGCCCATCTTGGCCGGCAGCCCGCCGCGGCCGCCTATTTCTTTCTGGGACCTGAAATGTACGGCCGGGATGCCTGCCGCCGCGCGCTGGTGGACAAGTTTCTCGGCGCGGAGGCCAGCGAGGACGCCTTTACGCGGCACAGTCTGGATGAGCTCACCATGGCCGAGGTGCTGGACGATGCCCGCGCCATGTCGCTGTTCGCGCCGCAGCGTGTGATCTGGGTGACGCGCGCGGAGGGGGCATTGCCACGAGGGCGCGCCGCCGCGGCAGCCGAAGAAGAGACGGACGAGGAGTCCTCGAAGGCTTCCGGCGACGGCCCGGCGCAACTGGCCGCTTACATGAAAGACCCGTCTCCGGGCGTGGTGCTTGTGTTCGATTCGAGCCGCTATGAGTTCGACGGCGAGGACAAGGCGCGCGTGGAAAGGCTCAGGAAATATTTCGCCGCCGTGCCGCAGGTGGTGGAGTTTCCCCGCATGGACGAGACGCGCGTGCGGAAGCTGACGGCTGAGCTGGCCAAGAAGGCTGGCATCGAACTGGGCGCCGGCGAAGTGGACCTGCTGGTGGAAGCCACGGCCGGTTCGGCGCAGAGGATTGAGACCGAGATCGAGAAGCTGCGCAACTATGCCGCCACGCTCCCGTCGCCACGGCTGGCCGTGGCAGATCTGGAGCGGCTGGTGCCGCAGGCGCGCTCCACCACCATCTTCGCGCTGGTGAACGCCCTGGGGCGCAAGGACCGTTCGCGGGCGCTCGACTTGCTCGATACGCTGCTGGGAGAGGGCGAGTATCTGCCGCTGGCGCTGGGGTTTTTGGCGACGCAATTCCGGCAGGCGCTGGTGGCGCGTGAAGCCGGGTTGCGGGGCGCCTCACAGGTGCAGAGCCATTTTCAACGGATGGGCACGCCGATGTGGCCGTCACGCGCCGAGCAGGTGTGGCAATCGGCGTCGGCGTTCAGTCCGGGGCAGTTGCGGGAAGGCTTGCAACGCATTGCGGCCACGGATCGCGCCTTGAGAGACACGAGGCCTGACGACCGTGTTGTGCTGGAAGAGTTCGTCCTGGGGTTGACGAAGTAGGAAAACAACCGGGGCGGCCGGGATGCCGCCCGCGCGGGAATCCGGCGCCCTTAGGCGGCCACTTGCAGCTTCTTCAAGCGGGTGTGCATGCGGCTCTTATACCGCGACGCGGTGTTTACTTTGATGACGCCCCACTTGGCGGCGCGATCCACCAGAGAAAACGTCTTCGGCAGAAGAGCCTCGGCGGCCTTCACGTCCTTGCCGTCCATTGCGCGGCGCATGGCCCGGATCTGATTCCGGAGGCGCGTGCGGCGCTGCTGGTTTACCGCGGTGCGGCGTTCGATCTTACGAGTGTTCTCAATTGCGGAAAAGTGATTAGCCATACGACGACTGTCCGGACTCTGCGGACAGAGCCTCTAGCCATCCTAGCATGGAACCGGGAGCGGCGCACGCGGGTGGCGGCGGAGAAATTTTCGCCCCGGCGGCCAACCGTTTCTGAACTACCCCGTCTCATCGTACGAAGATATTCGTTGACAATACGAAATCCTTCGTATTAATCTGGAGCCCGACATGCCCGCACACCCTATAACACCCCGCCCCACCGACGCGGAACTGGAGATTCTGAGCGTACTTTGGCGCTTGGGATCCTCGACGGTCCGCGAGGTTCACGACGTCCTTTCCAAGGAGCGCGCGATTCAATACACGACGACGCTGAAACTGATGCAGATCATGGCGGAAAAGGGTCTGCTCGAACGGGACGAGAGCGCGCGTTCGCACGTCTATTCGGCGCGGCAGCCGCGGGAGCGGACCCAATCGCAACTGGCCGGCCATCTGCTGGAGCGCGCCTTTGGCGGCTCGGCCCGCAATTTGCTGATGGGGGCGCTTTCGGCGAAGAAGGCCTCGCGTGAGGAGTTGGCCGAGCTTCGGAAGCTGCTTGACGAGTACGAAACGGGGAGGAAGTCATGATCACCGCCTTCACAACGTTCCTGCTGGAGATGAGCCGCCAGGTGGACACGCTCGGCAACACTCTGCTGCATTTCTTATGGGAGGGCGCGTTGGTGGGGGCCCTGGCCGCGGGGCTGCTGCACAGGCTGCGCCGCTCGCCGGCGCGCATCCGGTACACGGTCGCCTGCCTGTGCCTGATGGCCATGGCGGCCGCACCCGTGGTGACCTACTTCTGGCTGCGGATGACGCCCGTGGCGGCTCCGCTGGCACTGATCGCGGAGGTAGACACCACGCCGCAGTCTGCCACGGGCGCTTTCGTGGCGCCGTCCGGTTGGATGCCGATGCTGGTAACCGCCTGGAGCCTGGGTGCGGCGCTTCTGCTGGTACGGCTGCTGGCAGGCTGGACGCTCACCTTCCGCCTTCGCCGGCCCACATCGGTCCACACGCCGCCGCAATGGCTTGGGCATGTGGAACGGCTGCGCGTGCTGCTCCGCGTGGGCCGCCGTGTGGGCCTCGTGTTCACGGAACGTGTGGACGCCCCCGCGGTGACGGGCTGGCTGCGTCCTGTGATTGTCATGCCGCTTCACATGCTGGGACTCACGCCGGAGCAGGCCGAAGTACTGTTGGCGCATGAGCTGGCGCATGTACGCCGCCACGACGCGCTGGTGAACCTGTTGCAACGCGTGGTGGAGGCCGTCCTCTTCTACCATCCCGCCGTTTGGTGGCTCTCCTCGCGCATACGCTCGGAGCGCGAGCACTGCTGCGACGACATCGCCATCGCGCAGTGCGGCGACCCGCTGCTGTACGCGCGGACTCTGGTTGCCTTGGAGGAGTCCCGCGCCGCGCTTCCCTCACTGGCGCTGGCGGCGAATGGAGGTAATCTGCCGGGCCGCATCCGGCGCATCCTGGGTCTGCGAGAAGAGGCCAGCGATCCGTGGACGCCCGTGGCGGTGACGGTTCTCACCCTGGGATTGCTGACTCTGCAAAGCCCGTATTCGCAAGCCGTCCTTGCCAGCCGTATGGAGCCGGCTTGGGACATGGCGGCGCCCGTGGGAAGCTGGACCGCGCACCGGTTGGACACGCTGATGAGCCTGAACGAGGAGTCCATCCGCGCTCCGCGGCGGGTTCGCGCCAGCGCCGCGCCGATGCAAGTGGAGCCGGTCGCCATGAAGGTCTCAGCCCTGCTCGACGTTGACGCTGAGGACAGCCTGGCGGCCACGCCGCCCGTGCCGCCCATTCCGCCCGTGCCTCCTACCGCGCCGGTGGCGGCACCGCAGGCCGTACCCGTCCCGCCCGCCCCTCCTGCCCCCTCCGCGCCCCCTGCGCCGCCCGCCCCTCCAGCCCCTCCGGCCGGGCGTGATCGCTCCTGGAACTGGAGCTGGTCGCGGGCGGGAGAAGGCCGCATTGAGATGTCGCACGATGCCATCCGCTTTATCGACGAGGGGAAGCACTACGTCATCCGCGATCCGGAGCTGATCCAGAGGGCCCGCTCGATGTTCGAAGGGGTGCGGCAGTTGAGCCAGGAACAGCGGGAGATCGGACGCAAGCTGCGTGAAACCGCGCGCGCTGAGGCTCAGATCAGCCGCAACCGGCACCGTGTGGCGGGCGACGAGATGCGCCGGGCCATGCAGAGCCTGCAAGGCCAGATTCATGCGGCGGCCCAGCGCCAGGACGCGGCCCGGATTGAACAACTGGCCAAGGAGATGGCGGAAAAGGCGCGCGAGATCGAGAGCCGGCTGAAACCACTCACCGGAGACCTGGAGCAGAAAATGCGTGAGATGGAGACGAAGATGAAGGCCCTGGGCGACGAGATGAGACAACGGGGCGAACGCGTGGAGAACATGGATAAAGATGCGCGAAAGCAGTTAAAGGAGCTGTTGCAGGACGCGATCAAGAGCGGCAAGGCGCAACCCGAGTCGTCACTCTGAACCCGTCCGGATCGCTTCCTGGACCGGCCCTTTCGCCCCGGCGGTTGCCACCCGGCCGCCGGGTTTCGCACTTGAGGGCCACCATTCGACCGCTCCCTTCGCGACGCCACCGCCCGCTGTAACTCGTTTGACGGCACACGGAGCCTCAATTACACTTGGTAAGGTAGGAATCCCTCCCGGTTCACCCCCATTGAACGCCAGAACGGAGTTTTGTGAGAGGGCGGCACAACGCCTGGAGTTTCCTGGCTAGAATCCTGAGCAACGAGGAGGACGCAAGACATTGTCAGACGGCATGCGTCACATTTTCACCTCTGAATCGGTCACCGAAGGGCACCCCGACAAGATCGCCGACCAAATTTCCGATGCGGTCCTGGATGCTGCGCTGAAAGGTGACCCCACCAGCCGCGTCGCTTGCGAAGTGCTGGTTACCACCGGCATGGCGCTGGTGGCCGGAGAAATCACCACCAAGACCTACGTCGACGTGCCAAAACTGGTGCGCGAAGTGATCGATCACATTGGCTACAACGATGCCACCTACGGCTTCGACAGCAAGACCTGCGCCGTGATCAACACGATTCAGACGCAGTCGCCCGATATCGCCATGGGCGTGGACACGGGCGGGGCCGGCGATCAGGGCCTGATGTTCGGCTACGCCTGTAATGAAACCGCCGAGCTGATGCCGCTGCCGATCATGCTTGCCCACAAGCTGGTGCGGCAGTTGAGCGACGTCCGCCGGGCCAACAAGCTGAACTTCCTCCGTCCCGACGGCAAGTCGCAGGTTTCCGTGGAGTATGTGGATGGCAAGCCGGCGCGTCTGGACGCCGTCGTCATCTCCACGCAGCATCACGACACCGTCTCCACCGAAGAGCTGCGCGCTCAGGTGAAGAAGCACATCATCGACCCGATCGTACCCTCGAAGATGGTCGATTCGAACACCAAGTTCCACATCAACCCGACCGGGCGGTTCGTTATTGGCGGTCCGCACGGCGATACGGGGCTGACCGGGCGTAAGATCATCGTCGACACCTACGGCGGCATGGGCCGTCACGGCGGCGGTGCGTTTTCCGGCAAAGATCCGACGAAGGTGGACCGCTCGGCCTGCTACATGGCGCGCTACGTGGCGAAGAATATCGTGGCCGCTGGATTGGCTGACCGGTGCGAGGTGCAGTTGGCCTACGCCATCGGCGTGGCCGAGCCGGTGAGCGTCCGCGTGGACACCTTCGGCACGGGCAAGCTTCCCGAGGAGCGTCTGGTGGCTGTGGTGCGCGAGGTCTTCCCGCTGACGCCCAAGGGAATGATCGAGCATCTGAATCTGCGCCGTCCGATCTACCGCGACACGGCCGCGTTCGGCCATTTCGGCCGGACCGAGAGCACGTTCACATGGGAAAACACTGCCAAAGCTGAGGAGCTGCGCACCGCCGCCAGCGCCACGGCTTCGGCCCGCGGCTAGGCTTCGCGAGCGGGCCTCGCGGATAAAATAGAAGGCGGCTCAGCGCCGCCGGAGCAAGAACCACACACTGGAACGGCCGGGGCCCCGAGCGGGCTCCGGCCCTTTCCCACGTTTAGGAAGGCACTCACTTGAGCGACACAGAAGGCGTCAAGCGCACAACGGAAATTACAATTCCTCTCGAAGAGGTGCAGGCGGCCACCGAAAAGGTGGTGAATTCGCTGCAGCAGAGAGTTCGTCTCCAGGGTTTCCGCCCGGGTAAGGCGCCGCTGTCCATCATCCGCTCCCGGTTCCGCGAAGACATCCGCCAGGAGGTTGTGGAGCAACTGGTTCCCAAGGCTTTTCGCGCGCGGGCCGATCAAGAGGACTGGAAGGTGGTGGGCAACCCGAACATTACGGACATCCACTTTCACGACAACGAACCCATCCGCTTCCAGGCCGAATTCGAGGTGATGCCGGAATTCGAACTCGGCGAGTACCGTGGCCTGCAGGTGCCCTACGATGAGCCGGAGGTAACCGTTGAGGATATTGACAAGCGGCTGGAGTCCATTCGCGAGCAGAAGGCCGACTATGTGAACATCGATCCGCGGCCAGTGGCGGACGGTGACTATGCCGTGGTGAGCCTGAAGAGCGTTTCGGGCGTGGAGGGGGAACCCATCGAGCAGCCCGAAATCATGCTGCATGTCGGCGGCGAGGAGACCATTCCCGCCTACACGGAAGCCCTGCGCGGCATGGCGCCCGACGGCGAGGCCGATGTCGAAGTGACCTACCCCGAAGACTATGGCGCGGAGCGCTTGTCGGGCAAGACCGTGAAGTTCCACATGGCTTTGAAGGGTCTGCGGAAGAAGGAGCTGCCGGAGTTGAACGACGACTTCGCGCAGGACATCGGCGACTTCAAGACGGTGGACGAGCTAAAGGAGGAGATTCGCAAGACGATCCTCCGCGAGCGTGAGACGCAGGCGCAAAATCAAGCCAAGAACAACCTGGTGGATCAGCTTGTGGATGCGCACGAATTCCTCGTGCCGGACGCGTTTGTCGACCAGCAGATTCAGGCCAACGTCGAGTCGCGGTTGTACGAGCTGGCCGGCGCCGGCGTGGACGTGAAGAAGCTGAACCTGAAGTGGGAAGAGATTCGCGCTTCGCAGAAGGACCGCGCCACGCGCGAAGTGAAGGCGTCGCTGCTGCTCGAAAAAATTGCCGAACGGGAAGCCATCGAGGTCTTGAACGACGAGATCGACCGCGAGGTGCACACGGTGGCCCGCCGCGAACGGCAGCCCGCCGCCGCGATTCGCAAGCAGTTGGAGGAGAACGGCGCCCTGCGGCGCATCGCCCTGCAGATCCGCACCGGGAAGGTGTTGAACTTCCTGTTTGAACAGTCGAAGAAGGTGGCGGGCCAGGCGGCTTCAGCCGAGCCGTCCGCCGGCTGACCCGGGCCGCCGCCGGTTTCTCCCGAATTGCCCAACCGCCCGGTTCAGGTGATAATGGAGGCAGCCGGCGGGATTGGCCGCACTGCATCGCCGTCCACGCCAGGGAGGTCACTGATTGAAAAGGTCCGGCTCAGACGAAACGCTGCGTTGTTCGTTTTGCCATAAAAGCCAGGACGCGGTGGGCAAGCTGATCAGCTCGCCCAGCGACTATCCCCGCGCCTATATCTGTGACGAGTGCATCGCCGTGTGCAACTCGATCCTGGAAGATGATCGCAACGAACCCGCCGCCGGTCTTCCGAACAAGCTCCCCAAGCCGCTGGAAATCAAGGAATACCTGGACCAGTATGTGATTGGCCAGGAGGTGACCAAGCGCAAGCTCGCTGTAGCCGTCTACAACCACTACAAGCGCATTCAGATGAACAAGCGCACGACGGCGGAGGTGGAGCTGGGCAAGAGCAATATCCTGCTGATCGGTCCCACGGGGACGGGCAAGACGCTGCTGGCGCAGACGCTGGCCAAGGTGCTCGACGTTCCGTTCGCCATTGCCGACGCCACAACGCTCACCGAGGCGGGCTATGTCGGTGAGGATGTCGAAAACATCGTTCTTCGTCTGCTTCAGAACGCTGATTGGGACGTGCAGCGCTGCCAGCAGGGCATTATTTACATTGATGAAATCGACAAGATCGCCCGGAAGGACGAGAATCCGTCCATCACGCGCGATGTGTCGGGCGAAGGCGTCCAGCAGGCTCTGTTGAAGATTCTGGAAGGCACCATCGCCAACGTGCCTCCGCAGGGAGGCCGCAAGCACCCGCACCAGGAGTTCACGCCGGTCGATACGACGAACATTCTGTTCATTTGCGGGGGGGCCTTCGTCGGACTGGATAAGGTGATTGGGAGGCGGGTTGGCAAGTCGCCGATCGGCTTCACGCATGACACGGAGGGCAAAGAGGTGAAGCGCGCCCGCCGGGAAAGCGAGATGTTCGCCGAGATCCAGCCGGTGGATCTGATCAAGTTCGGTTTCATACCGGAGTTCATCGGGCGTCTGCCGGTGGTGGGCACCCTGGATGAGCTGGACCGCGACGCCCTGGTGCAAATTCTCACCAAGCCGAAGAACGCCATCAGCCGCCAGTACCAGCGCCTGTTTGAGTTTGAGAATGTTAGACTGAGATTTACCGACGATGCGTTGGAAGCCATTGCGGCGCTTGCGATGGACCGCAAACTGGGGGCGCGCGGCCTGCGCATGATTCTGGAAGATCTCATGCTGGATCTGATGTACTATCTGCCGTCATATAAGAAGGTGCGTGAATTTGTAGTCACCAAAGAGATGGTTATGACGCAGAAGATCAACCTCACGCTTCTCGAAAAGGCCGGCTAAGTCCTGGCCGCGTGCAACTGGGCGCCCGAGTGAGGCATCCAACCGAGTACCGGATGGAAAAAGGGCCTACGCCGCTTCTCATCCCACCCCGAATTTCTTATTCTCTAAGCACACCATGATCACTTCGAAGGAAAAGCCTGAAACGAAGCGTCTCCCGATGATGCCCATCCGGGACGTGGTGATCTTTCCGCACATGATGACGCCGTTCGTCGTTGGGCGGGAGTCCAGCGTGCGCGCACTTGAAGAAGCGCTCGCCGGCGACAAAAAGATCTTTCTGGCCACGCAGCACGACGCCTCCATTGACGAGCCCGCTCCGGAGGAGATTTACACGGTGGGCACGGTGGCCAGCATCGTGCAGAGTCTCAAGCTGAACGACGGCAACATCAAGGTGCTGGTGGAGGGCGTGGAGCGCGGCAAGATCGTCTCCATTACGGACGACGAAGGCTACTACCGCGTTGTGGTTCGCACGGCGAGTTACAAGGCCGAGGCAGGCCCGCAACTGGAAGCTCTGATTTCGCGGGTGAACACGCTGTTTGAGCAGTACGTCAAGCTGAGCCAGAATCTGAACTACGAGACGATGCTCGCCGCCATCCGGCCCGACGATCCGGGCAAGCTGGCCGACACCGTGGGCGCCAATCTGCAACTCACCATCGAGGAGAAGCAGGAGCTGCTGGAGATTTTCGATCCCGTCGACCGGCTGACCCGCGTCGCCGAGATGCTCGACATCGAGATCGAAAAGCTGAACATGGACCGCACGATTCAAGGCCGCGTAAAGCGGCAGATGGAGCGGGCCCAGAAGGAGTATTACCTCAACGAGAAGATCAAGGCGATTCAGAAGGAGCTCGGCCGCGGCGAGAAGAGCGAAATCGACGAGCTGAAAAAGAAAATTGAATCGGCCGGCATGACCGCCGACGCCAAGGACAAAGCCATGCAGGAGTTGCGGCGTCTGGAGCAGATGCCGCCGATGTCGGCCGAATCCACCGTGTCGCGGAACTATCTCGACTGGCTGCTTGCGGTGCCCTGGAAGAAGAAATCCAAGGAGATTCGTGACCTCAAGTTCGCCGAAGGGATTCTCGAAGAGGATCATTTTGGGCTGGAGAAGATCAAGGAGCGCATCCTTGAGTTTCTCGCCGTCCGCCGTCTGGTGAAGAATCCGAAGGGCTCGATTCTCTGCTTTGTCGGGCCTCCCGGCGTGGGCAAGACCTCGCTGGGCATGTCCATCGCCAAGGCCACCGGGCGCAAGTTCGTCCGGCTGTCTCTCGGCGGCGTGCGCGACGAGGCCGAGATTCGCGGCCACCGCCGCACCTACATCGGCGCTCTGCCCGGACAGGTTCTTCAGATGATGAAGAAGGCCGGGACGCGCAATCCCGTCTTCATGCTCGATGAGATCGACAAGATGTCGATGGACTTCCGCGGCGACCCGTCGGCGGCGTTGCTCGAGGTTCTCGACCCCGAGCAGAACTGGATGTTCCAGGATCACTATCTCGACGTCGAGTACGATCTGAGCCAGGTGTTTTTCATCGCCACGGCCAACGTGATGCACACGATTCCGGCGGCTCTGCAGGACCGCATGGAGGTGATCCGGCTCTCCGGCTACACCGAGGTGGAAAAGCTGGAGATCGCCAAGCGTTTCCTTGTGAAAAAGCAGATGAAGGACACCGGCGTATCGCCCAAGGAGATCGAATTCCTGGACGAGGGCCTGATGACGCTCGTGCAGGGCTACACGCGCGAAGCCGGCGTGCGCAATCTCGAACGCGAGGTGGGTAACGTTTGCCGCAAGGTGGCGCGCAAGATGGTAACTGCCACCAAGCAGTCCAAGGCGGGCAAGCAGGTCATCAACGCCGCCAAGGTGGTCGAGCTGCTGGGACCGCAGAAGTACCGCGACCTGCAGGCCGAGAAGAAGAACGAGATCGGCGCCGTGACGGGACTGGCCTGGACCGAAGTGGGCGGCCAGATTCTGCAAACCGAAGTCATCATCATGGAGGGCCGCGGGAAGCTGACGATCACCGGCAAACTGGGCGATGTGATGCAGGAATCCGCGCAGGCGGCCATGAGCTATGTGCGTTCGCGCGCGCTTTCCCTGGGGCTGCCCAAGGACTTCTACCGCGGCATCGACATCCACGTGCACGTGCCCGAAGGCGCCATTCCGAAGGATGGCCCGTCGGCGGGCATCACGCTGGCCACCAGCATTTGCAGCGCTTTGACGCGCATTCCGGCGCGGGCCGACATTGCCATGACCGGAGAAATCACGCTGCGCGGCAAGGTGTTGCCGATTGGCGGGTTGAAGGAAAAACTCCTGGCCGCCTACCGGCATGGCATCAAGGAAGCTGTTCTTCCCCGCGACAATGAAAAAGACCTGCCGGACATACCGGAAACCATCCGGCAGGAGATGAAGCTTCACTTTGTCGATTCGATGGACGAGGTGCTGCGAATCGCTCTCGAATCACCCATCGACCCGGCCGCTATCGCCGCGCGTTACGCCGTGGAATCGCCCGCGCGCCCGGTTGAGGAGAAGGTCACGCACTAGGTTCGGCATACCCGGGACCGCACTGCCTGGCGTGGTCCCGGCTCATCTCACCAGTAAGGAGGCACGGTCGATCGCTCCCCTGCCGGAGACGAACCGGAAACGGGCGGTGTACCGGCAAGCGGAAGTTGTCAGCACGGTTTATACTGAGTGTAGTCAGACCGGGTGATCTCCCGCCGGAGGAGCTTCCCGAGGTTGCCTTCCTGGGCAGAAGTAATGTGGGCAAATCCACGTTGCTCAACACGCTCACGGGAGTGAAAGGTCTGGCGCACACCAGTTCCACTCCAGGTCGCACGCAAGCCATCAATTTTTTCCGGGTACAAGACAGTTGGTGCTTCGTCGATCTGCCGGGGTATGGGTATGCCCGGGTTCCCCTTGCCGTGAAGGATTCCTGGAAGGGCCTGATTGAAGGCTATCTGGCCAGGCGGGCGGCGCTCGTACTGTGCTGCATCCTTCTGGATGCGCGACGCGGCTGGATGGAGCAGGATATTGATCTCCGCCACTGGCTGCAACACCAAGGAATACGATGCATGGTCATCGCAACAAAGATGGACAAACTGAGGAACCAGAAGGAACAGCGGCAGGCGCTGTTGCAACTCCGCGCGCATCTGGACGGCGCGGAGCTGGTGCTCTTCTCGGCCAAGACAGGCCAGGGAGTGAGGGAAATTTGGCAAGCGATTTCGAAAACCCACAGCAGGAAATAGCGGAGCCGGCCACCGGTTCCGTCCCGCCCACACAATCCACCCCGGAGGTCAGCGTGTCGTCCGACAGCAAGACGCCCACCGAAACCAAGTCAGAAGAACCCAGGAAAACACGGGAGGCGGCGCCCAGGCCCAAGGCCGAAGGCGGCGCCAAGGCGGATCAGCCGAGAGCCGCCAGGCCCGCCGCCGCTGCCAAGGAGCCAGCCGCGGGGGAAAAGCCGGCCGCGGCCGGCGACAAGGCTGCCGATAAGCCTGGCGATAAATCTGGCGATCGGCCTACTGACAAGCCAGCCGACAGGTCTGCTGACAGACCTAATGACAGGGGTAATGACAGAGCCGCCGAGCGGCCCAATGACCGGGGAGCCGAGCGAGCCGGCGACAAGCCGGAGGCAAGGGCCGACATCACGCATCTGCCCGGCGAATCCCGCCGCCATCACCGTCCTCATAACAAGGATCAGCAGCCCGCGCTGGACCTGGTGGAGCTGAAGGAGATGAGTATCATCAACCTGCAGCAGATCGCCAAGGATCTGGGCGTCACCGGCATGGCCGGGATGCGGAAGCAGGACCTGATCTTCAAAATCCTGCAGGTGCAGGCTGAAAAATCCGGCCTCATTTTCGCCGAGGGCGTGCTGGAATGCCTGCCCGACGGTTTCGGCTTCCTGCGCGCGCCCGAGTACAACTACCTGCCGGGTCCCGACGACGTGTATGCGTCGCCCTCGCAGATCCGCCGGTTTGACCTGCGCACCGGCGATACGATCAGTGGCCAGATCCGGCCGCCGAAGGAAGGCGAGCGCTATTTCGCCCTCATCAAGGTGGACGCCATCAACTTCGAGGCGCCCGAAGAGTCCCGCAACAAGATCTTCTTTGACAACCTGACGCCGCTGTATCCGGAGAAGCGGCTGAAGCTGGAGACCACGCGCGACAACTATTCCGGCCGTGTGATGGACATGCTGACGCCCATCGGCAAGGGCCAGCGCGGTCTTATCGTCGCGCCGCCCCGCACCGGCAAAACCATGCTGTTGCAGAGCATCGCCAACTCCATCACCACCAATCACGAAGAGGTGAACCTGATCGTACTGCTCATTGACGAGCGGCCCGAAGAGGTCACCGACATGCAGCGCTCCGTGCGCGGCGAAGTGATCAGCTCCACCTTCGACGAACCGGCCTCGCGCCACGTCCAGGTGGCCGAAATGGTGATCGAAAAGGCCAAGCGCCTGGTGGAGCACAAGAAGGACGTCGTGATTCTGCTCGACTCCATCACCCGTCTGGCCCGAGCCTACAACGCCGTCGTGCCACCCTCGGGCAAGGTGCTATCAGGCGGTGTGGATTCCAATGCCCTTCAGCGGCCCAAGCGCTTTTTCGGCGCCGCTCGGAATATCGAGGAGGGTGG
Source organism: Bryobacterales bacterium (assembly GCA_020847045.1). Taxonomy (GTDB): domain Bacteria; phylum Acidobacteriota; class Terriglobia; order Bryobacterales; family Bryobacteraceae; genus JAFLBB01. The sequence continues at coordinate 22,638 of JADLCT010000024.1, forward strand.
CTCGCTCACCATCGTCGCCACGGCCCTCATCGACACCGGCTCCCGCATGGATGACGTGATTTTCGAAGAGTTCAAGGGCACGGGCAACATGGAAATCCACCTCGATCGCAAGCTGGTGGACAAGCGGATTTTCCCCGCGCTGGACATTCACAAATCCGGCACCCGCAAGGACGAGCTGTTGATTCCGCGGGAGGACCTGAACCGCATCTGGGTGCTCCGTAAAGTGCTCAGTCCTTTGTCGCCCGTCGAGTCGGTTGAACTACTGTTGGACAAGCTGGGCAAGACGCGCAGCAATGCCGAATTTCTGGCCAGCATGAATGGATAACGGCGAATTTCCCTTTTATTTCGCCTCTTATTAAAGTTGAAGCTCATTTGGGGGCCTGTCCGGCAGTACGGATTGGCCCCCAAACTGTTCTCCGGTTGTGCGATTCCTCCGCACCGGAATAACCTCGTGGCTTACAATAACGTCTGTTATAGCGGAAGACTCTCTGCGCGCCAGCCGGCGCCAAGGGAATGATGGTGTCTTTGCGCTACTAACCTCGCGAAAAGAACAAGGTTTTCGATGCAGCCCTCAGTAAACGCAGCTTCGCATTCACACGCCCCATCCCGGGCGCGAACCTGGCTTGTCGGCGCTTCGCTGCTGGCTGTGGCTGGCGCGGGGATCTACATCCGCCAAGCGTCGGCGCAGGAGAAGGGAGCCAAGCAGGCGCCCGAAATCCGATCAGCCAAAGCCATGAGCGGCACGCTGAACAGCACCTTGCGCCTGACCGGTTCCACGGGAGCGGAGCACTTTTCCCAGCTTCTCGCGCCACAGTTGCACGGCTCACGGTCGGGATTCGGCCGTGACAGCCGGTCGTTCAGCGCCTCCCGCAGCTCGAATACGACGGTGGCCTCGCGGGCGGCGGGGACCTCCAGCGGCAGCTCCTCGGGCGGCGGTTCAACGACTGTGGCGGCCGACGGCTCGCTGACGGTTTCCAGCTCCAGCGGAGCACAGTCCAGCTCGCGCAGCTCCTCGGCGATGCGTTCGGCCACCAGCCGCGTCAGCTCCAGCTCCTCCAGTTCATCGGCGTCGGCGTCCTCCCGGGGATCGTCTTCCTCGTCCAGCGCCTCTTCCACAATGGGCGCGGAGGGCCTTGGCTCCACGTCGAACTCGCTCAGTGGCGGCTCCGGCGGTCCGGGCGCCATCGGCACAACTTCGCGCGGATCGGCCGGCGGCGAATTCAGCCTGGTCCTGCAAGATGCCGCAAAGCCGGGCAGCTTCGTAAAGAAGGGAGACGCCGTCGCCGAGTTCGACCGCCAGTACATGCTCACGCGGCTGGACGACTACCGCTCCAGCGTCGTGCAAACCGAAGCCAGCTTCAAGAAACTAACCTCCGAGCTGGAGGTGGCCCGCAAGGCGCACCGGCAAACCATCGACTCAGCCAAGGGTGATCTGGACAAAGCCAAGCTCACCATGCGTACGGCTCCCGTGATGGGCGCCATCGAGACGGAACGCTCGAAACTGGCGCTCGAAGAGGCGCAAGCCCGGTATGACCAGCTCCTCAAGGAAGTGAAGTTCATGGAGGACAGTCTGCGCTCGGAGATCAAGAACGCCGAGATCGAGTTGAAACAATCGCGCATTGAGCTGCGCCGCGCCGAGATCAATGCCGACCGCATGGTGCTGAAGGCGCCCATCGACGGCATGGTGGTGATGCAGAACATGTTTCGCGGCTCGGAGTTTGACCAGGTGAAAGTGGGCGACCAGCTCTTTCCCGGCTTCCCCTTCATGCAGATTGTCGATACCTCCTCGATGGTCGTCAACGCGAATGTGAATCAGGTGGACGTGGAGCGCATGCGCATCGGGCTGAAGGCCACCGTCCGCTTCGACGCCTTCCCTGATCTCTCTCTGCCCGCGACGGTTCACGCCGTGGGGACGGTCGCCAAATCCAGCCGCTACCGGCCGGATTGGATCAAGGAAATGGCCGTGGTGCTGAAGCTCGACGGCATGGATCCGCGCGTGATTCCGGATCTCTCGGTGAGTATCGACGTCGTGCTGGGCAACGAGGAAAACACAACCGTTGTGCCGCGTGAAGCCCTTCAGTACGAAACGGCCGGCGCTGCGCAGACCGTCGAACCCTATGTATGGGTTCGCAGCGGTCCAGCCTGGGAGCGCCGCAAGGTGACGCTGGGAATGGTCACGGCCACGTCGGCGAGCATACGCTCCGGCGTGAAGCCCGGAGAGGTGGTGGCCTTAGAGCCGCCTCCGAAGGCCAATATCACCTGACGAAAAAGCCGCCCCAGAATCAGTAGAGGAAGAACCATGAGCTCGAAAGACGTAAAACCGAAACAGCGGCTAGGCCAGGCCGGCGAAGGCAAATCCAGGAAACTGATCATCGGCGTGCTGGTCGCGCTGATTGGCGGCGGGGCCGCCTACGCCGCCTACCGGTACACGGGCAAGACGACCGTGGAAGTGCCTGTCGCCCGCGTGCGCAAGGGCGAATTTGTCATCAGCGTGAAAACGCGCGGCGAGGTGCGTAGCGTCAACTCCGTGCTGATCTCCGCGCCCCAGGTGCCCGAGCAGAAGATCGTCACGCTGGCCGAGTCCGGCAAGCCCGTGAAGAAGGGCGACGTGATTGTTGAGTTCGACGCGGCCTCGCAGGAGCAGTACTATCTCGATCGCAGCACCAACGTCCGCACCGTGGATAGCGAGATTGTCCAGTTGATGGCCTCGCACCGCATGGTGAACGAGATGGACGGCATGAACCTGATGACCTCCGAGTACAACGTGCAGCGCACTGAGCTGGAGGCCAGCAAAGCCGAGGTGGTGAGCGAGATCGAAGGCGCCAAGAACCGTATCGACGTCGGCATCAGCAAGGGCGAACTCAGCCAGGTGAACACGACGATTGGTTCCCACAAGATCGGACAAGGGGCCGACCTGGAGCGCCTGGGACAAAAGAAGGACAAAACCCTTCGCGATCTGGACCGGGCCAAGGGCTACCTGTCGAAGATGGTCATCCGCGCCCCGGTCGACGGCATTGTGAACATCCTTCCGAACTTCCGCGCCTCGGGCTCTTTCGGCTCGACGCCCCCGCCGTTCCGTGAAGGAGACCGCGCCTGGACCGGTGCGGCCATCGCCGAGATTCCCGATCTGGACCACATGCGCATCGAGCTGAAGCTGGATGAGGTGGACCGTGGCAAGCTGAAGCTCGGCCAGAAGGTCCGCCTCCGCGTGGATGCGCTTCCGGAGAAGGAGTTCAGCGCCGTGCTGGACTGGATCAGCCCCATCGCGGCCATCACCTGGCGCGGCATGGGTCTGACGGAGAAGACGTTTCCGGCGCGCGCCACGCTGAGCTCGGTTGACCCCCGCATGCGTCCCGGCATGAGCGGCAGCGCGGAAATCATCATCGAAAGCCAGCCCAACGTTCTCCTGATTCCCGCCCGTTCGAGCTTCGCCCACAACGGCAAGCCCGCCGTGTACGTCCAGCGAGGCTCCAATTTCTCGATCCGGCAGATTGAGGTGGGTAGACGGAACGATACGGACATCGTTGTCGTAGGAGGTCTCGCCGAGGGCGAACAGGTGACGCTGGAAAGTCCAGCGGAAGCGCTAAAACGGGCCAAGAAGCTGTAGCGGCGGGGACCGTGCGCCACCAAGGAACATTGTCATGAAGAAACTTGTCGTCAGACTCCTCGTCGTAGGCCTGCTGGCCGTGGCCGCGTGGGGTGGTTACACCGTTTTCAAACAGATCCCGCAGCAAAAGGTGGCCGCGTTGCCCACCGCCAAGGTGCGCCAGGGCGACGTGGTGGTTCGCACCTATGCGCGCGGCGAATTGCGCGCCGTTCGTTCGGCCACGCTCACCGCGCCCAACCTGTTCGGCACCATTCAGGTGACGCGGCTGGCCGCTCTCGGCGCGCTGGCCAAGGACAAGGATCTCATCGCTGAATTCGACGATTCCGAGTTGCAATCGCGTCTCGAAGAAAAGCAGTTGGAAATCGACCAGGTGGACGAGCAGTTGAAGAAGGCGCAAGCCGACCTGGCCATCCGCAATAACCAGGACGACGTGGAGCTGCTGCGCACCCGGTATTCGGTGCGCCGCGCCGAACTGGAAGTGAAGCGCAATGAGCTGCTCTCGCAGATCGACGCGAAGAAAAACCTGTTGAACCTGGAAGAGGCCAAGCGGCGGTTGACGCAGTTGGAAAGCGACATTAAGAGCCGTCGCGAACAGGCCGAAGCCGAACTGGCGGTTTTGCGCGAGCGCAAGAACAAGGCGCTGCTCGAGCTGAACCGCGAAAAAATGCGTTTGAACCAGGTGAAGCTGCTGGCGCCCATGAGCGGTTTGGTGGCCATACGCCAGACGCGGCCCACCTTCTTCATGCCCGGCATGCAGCTTCCCGACATTCGTGAAGGCGACCAGTTGCAGGCCGGCATGCCTGTGGCCGACATCCTGGACCTTTCCGAGCTGGAAGTGATCGCGCGCGTGGGTGAACTGGACCGCGCCAATCTCCACGAAGGGCAGGACGTCGTAATGACGCTCGATGCTCTGGCGGAAAAGAAGCTTTCGGGCAGGATCAAATCGATGTCGGGCACTGCGAGCGCCAACGTGTTTTCGAGCGATCCGGCGAAGAAGTTCGACGTGCTGTTCACGGTGGACATGCCGCAACTGCTGACGGCGCTCGGCGCGGGCAAGGAACAGATCGCGCGCATCATGGCCCAGGCGGAGGCGAACCGGAAACGGGCGCCCCTGGCCGCACCCGCGAGTCTTCTGGCCGTCAACATGGTCGGCGGCGCCCCGGGCGGCGCACCTCAGATGACCAGCGGCCCCGGAGGCAATGGCGGCTTCGGTGGCGGTGGCCAGAGTGGACCTCCGGGAGCGATGGTGCAGTTCCGCGGTCCCGGCGGGCAGGGCGACAGGCAGGGCGCCGGTGGTGCTTCCAGCCTCACTCCGGAGCAACGCACCAAGATGCGCGAAATCATGCAGAAGGTGCTTGGCGGAAAGAGCCTTCAGGAGTTGAGCGGAGACGAACGCACGCAGGCCATGGCCAAAGTGCAGGCTGAGTTGAAGAAGGCGGGCATCAATGCGCCGGCCGGCTTCGGACGCGGTGGCGGACGAGGACCCGGTGGCGAGGGCGCTGGCGGCGGACGGCGCGGCGAAGGCGGCGCCGACGGCATGCCGATGCTCGGCTTCAGCACAGGGCAGCGTTACAGCCAGGCCGAATTGAACAATGCCAAACTGCCTCCGCCTCCCGAGCAGGACAACCAGCTCGACGTGCTTCTTCGCCCCGGTCTTCTGGCCGACGTCGAGATCATTGTCGAGAAGATTCCCAACGCCATCCACGTTCCCGCGCAGGCGGTCTTCCAGAGAGACAACAAGATGGTGGTTTATGTGAAAGAGGGCGGCAAGTTTGTCCCGCGCGAAATTCACATCAAGAAGCGCAGCGAGAACGTGTTTGTCATCGAGTCCGGTGTCGCGGCTGGAGACGAGGTTGCCATGGCCGACCCCGAAGCCAAGCCGGGGGATAAGAAGAAGGACGGTAAGGGCGGCGGTGGCGGCGCAATTGGCACCATGCCCGGCGGTAAGAAAGGATAATCGGGCATGTCGGCGTTTTCCGGAATTCTCCCCGAACTCTACATGGGGCTGTCGAGCCTCCTGGTTCACAAGCTGCGCAGCCTGCTCACCATGCTGGGCATGATCTTCGGCGTCGGCGCGGTGGTGGCGATGCTATCCATCACGGCCGGCGCGCAGAAGGACATCCTGTCCTCCATCGACATGCTCGGCGTGAATAACATTCTCATCGAAGCCAAGGAGGCCGTGGACCGCAATGAATTGCAGGCCCGCCGGCTGATCTCCCCCGGCCTCACCTTCCGCGACTTTCGCGCCATCGCCGAAAACGTCGGCGGCATCCAGGCGATCACGCCGCGCAAGCGTTTCAAGCCGCAAAAGGTGCTGCCAAAGACCGCCAACGAGTCTCCCATGCTGATCGGCGTCGAACCGAGCTACCTCGAGATTCAGAGCCTGAAGATCGTGGAAGGCCGCTTCTTCAACGAGGAAGAGAACCGCGACTCCATCCCCGTGTGCGTGCTCGGGGAATCGGCAAAGGTGAACCTGCTTGGCTACGACCGCGCGGTTGGGAAGTTCGTCAAGATCAACGACACCTGGCTGCAGGTGATCGGCGTGCTGGCGCCGCAGGCGTCGGCCGATACCGAAGTCGAGGGGTTGGAAGTGGTGAACCGGAACAATCTTGTGATCGCTCCGCTCAACACCGTCATGCGCCGGTTTGAAGACAACAACAGCTATTTGAAGGACGAGATCGACGGCATTTACATCAAGGTGAAGGACGGCACGGATTCCATTGAAACCGCCGGCGTCGTCACCGCCATTCTCACCGCCACCCATAAGGACGCGGGCGATTTCACCGTCGTCGTCCCGGCCGGACTGCTGGAACAACGCGCGCGCACGCTGGGCATTTTCAACATCGTCATGATCTGCATCGCCGGCATTTCGCTGCTGGTGGGCGGCATTGGCATCATGAACATCATGCTCGCCACGGTGCTCGAACGGACGCGTGAAATCGGCATTCGCCGCGCCATTGGCGCGCGGCAGGCCGACATTATTCGACAGTTTCTGACCGAAGCCGTGCTCATCTCCATCGTCGGCGGGCTCATCGGCATCGCCTTTGGCTTCAGCCTTTCCTGGATCATCGCCGCCGCGGCAGGCTGGTCCACCGTGGTCACCACCACTTCCATTGCCGTCGCCTTCACCGTGTCGGTGGGCATCGGTCTGCTGTTCGGCATCTACCCGGCCATGCAGGCGGCCAAACTCGACCCCATCGAGGCGATCCGCTACGAATAGAAATTTCGGACACTCTTACGGTACATAACAGGATGCGCTCCCTCCTTTCCCTTATGCTCATTGCGGCCGCTGTTGCACCCGGCCAGCAAATGCAATTCACTCCCGGGTCATCGGCTTATCTCGATGCGCCGCGCTTTCCGTCGGGCACCTGGCTGCGCCAGCACTTCGACAAGCCGGTCCCGCATGTGGAGCTTCAGCCGCCCATCCGTCTGCCGGACTTTGTCACCGGTAACAAGCTGGAGCTGTCGCTCCGCAGCTATCTCGAACTGGTTCTCGCCAACAACACCGACATCCAGATCCAGAAGCTCACCGTTGAAACGCAGCGCAACGCCATCACACGCGCTTTCTCCGCGTTCGACCCGGTGGCCACCACTTCGTTCCGCTCCACGCGGGCGAAGAACCCCACCAACGACGCCCTGGCGGGCGCGGCCACACTGAACCAGCTCACGCAGCCCTTCGCGTTGAACTACACGCAGACGCTCGATACGGGCACCAGCTATAACGTTGGCTTCAGCGCGAATAAGAACTCGACCAACTCGGCCTTCGCCAACTTCAACCCGTCCATCGCGACGGGCCTGAATATGAACTTCACACAGCCGTTGCTTCGCAACCGCGGCCGTGAGGTGAACCGTCTGCCCATCGTCATCGCCAAAACCCGCCTGCGCTCGGCGCAGTTCAACTTGAGCGATCAGGTGATGCGCCTGCTGCAATCGGCGGAGCTCGCCTACTGGGCCGTGATTGAGGCGCGCGAATCGCTGAAGGTGCAGGAACAGGCTCTGCAACTGTACGATACTCTGCTCAAGCGTTCCCAGCGTGAACTCGACCTGGGCGCCATCTCGCCGCTTGAAATCTACCAGCCCCAGCAGCAGTACGCCAGCCAGGAGGTGTTCGTCACGCAGGCCCGGTACCGCCTGGCCCAGGCCGAAGACGGCCTTCGCCGCCAGATGGGCGCCGATCTCGATTCGCAGTTCCGCGCCATGCCCATCAATCTCACTGAAACGGTGCTGCCGCCCGCCGACGAGCGCCCGATCGACAAAGAGCAGTCCGTTCAACTGGCCATTCAGAAGCGCCCCGATCTGCGGGCGACGATGACCAGTATCGAAGTGGATGACCTGGCCTTGAAGCAGGCGAAGAACTCCCTTCTCCCCGATCTCTCTCTCACGGGAACCTACACAAGCTCGGGCCGCGGCGGTCCGTTTTACCAGCGGGAAAACGTGTTCCAGGGCGACGGTACGTCGAGCACCATCGTCAGCGTCATCCCCGGCGGTTTTGGCGACGCCTTGAACCAGACCTTCAACTTCAACTATCCGACATACGGCTTCGGACTGACTCTGCGCCTTCCCATTCGTGACCGCCGCGCCCAGGCCGACTTCGCCGACGCAGTGGTGAGTAAGCGCCTCGATACGTTGCGCGCCCGCATGACCGAGCAGAACATCCGGCTTGACGTGCTGAACGCCGTGAACCAGGTGGAGAACAGCCGCGCTAGCGTGAAACTGGCTCAGGTCCGTCTGGACTTCTCCCAGAAGCGCGTTGAAGCCGAGCAGAAACGCTACGACCTTGGCGTCACCACCATCTTCTTCGTCATCCAGGCGCAAAACGATCTGGTGAGCGCGCAAGCCGACCTGGTGCAGCAAAGTGTACAGTACCGCCGCAACCTTCTGAACCTCGAGCGCGTCACGGGACAGTTGCTGGAGACACGCGGCGTCGTCATCGACTAGCCCCGCACCGCAGGCTACACTGAACTCAGGCACGCGGCCCTCGCGGTCGCGTGCTTTTTTTTGCATGGGCCGCATCCGCGTACTCTCCGACATCGTTGCCAACAAGATCGCCGCGGGCGAGGTGGTGGAACGCCCGGCTTCTGTCGTGAAGGAGCTGCTGGAGAACGCGCTGGACGCCGGATCGCGTCATGTCCGCATCGAGACCGAAGCGGGCGGCCGCCGCCTGATTCGCATAACCGATGACGGCTGCGGCATGTGGCGCGACGACGCCCTGCTCGCCTTCGAGCGGCACGCGACGTCAAAGCTGAGCGACGTCAAGGATCTGCTCTCCATCGCCACCTTGGGCTTCCGGGGAGAGGCGCTGCCCTCTATCGCCTCGGTGTCACGGCTGACGCTGGAAACCCGCGCCAAGGAGGAAACCACCGGGACGCGCATCGAAATCACCGGTGGCAAGCTGCAAAACTGCACCGAAGCGGCGCTCACCAAAGGCAGCGTGATCACCGTGCGCGACCTCTTCTTCAACGTTCCTGCGCGCAAGAAGTTTCTCCGCTCCGATCAAACCGAGCTGGCCCACATCGCCTCCCTCGTCACGCATTACGCGCTCGCCTATCCGGGCATAGGCTTCGAACTCTTCCATGAGAACCGGGAGCTGATTGCCGCCGCGCCCGTGGACGGCCTGCGGGATCGTGTCTTTCAGATCTTCGGCGCGCAGATTCTGGATGATCTCATCGATCTCGGTGAACGGTCGCGGGAAGTGCCTGTGGATGGCGGTGAAGAACAGCTCCACCACTTCACCTTGCGCGGATTCATCTCACCGCCGCAGATCCAGAAGTCGAATCGGAACTCGATCTACCTGTTCGTGAATGGACGCCTGATCAAGGAACGTCTCCTCCTGCACGCCCTGCACGCCGCGTATCAGAATCTGATGCCGCCCAGCGCATTCCCCTTCGCGCTGCTCTTCCTGGAGTGCAGCTATGAAGAGGTGGATGTGAACGTGCACCCGTCAAAGACAGAAGTGCGCTTCCGGCGCGGCAGCTTTGTCCACGATTTCGTCAGGGACGCTATTCGCGACGCCCTGCTCGATGGCAGGCCCGTTCCCAGCGCTCCCACCGGCTCGTTCGCATCGCCTGGACAATCCGGTGCGCGGTTGCCGTATTCAGAGTTTTCCCAGCAACTGGAAAACGCGCCGTTGCCGGCTCTGAGCGATCCGCCGCGCATGGCGCCCGTGGCGCCAGAAGTGAGTGAAGACACCGGCCAATTGCCGCACTTCCACCTGCGCCAGCCGCAGCCCGCCTTCTCCCAGCGGCTGGAGTTCGGCGATGCTCCTCCCCTGGCCATTGATGCGCACGTTCCGGCCGCCGCCTCGGGCAAGTTGCGGCGCGTCCCCGACACGCACGGCCCGCTGCCGCCGGGTTTGGCGGCGGACCCGCAAGCTTCGCTCGACATCCTGCGGGACCTTCAGCCGCTGGGCCAGCTTCACGACAGTTTCATCATCGCCACCGGTCCCGACGGCCTCTGGGTGATCGATCAGCACGTGGCGCACGAGCGCATCCTGTTCGAACAGGTGCTGCGGCAGATGGCATCCGGCGAGGTGGAGCGGCAGCAGCTTCTCATTCCTCTGGTGCTCGAACTGACTCCGTCCCAATCCGTGGAACTGGACCGGATCCGTCGTGAGCTGGATCAACCGGGCTTCGAAGTGGAGCAATATGGACCGCGCGCGATCGCCATCAAATCGGCGCCTGCCGCCTTGGGGGCGGCGGAGGTGGAGCAGGTGGTGTTTGAAATTCTCGAGATCTCGGAAAAGGAGCTGCGGCAGTCCAGCTACGAGGATTTGCGGAAGGAGATGGCCGCTTCCATCGCCTGCCGCGCGGCGATCAAGATCAATACGCCACTGGACAAGCAGCGGATGGAATGGATGCTGCGCACGCTGGCGGCCTGCGAGTTTCCCATGAGCTGTCCGCATGGACGGCCCATCGCGTTACGCTACCCGACCCGCGAGATTCTGAAAAATTTCCACCGGATCTAAGACGTCGCTATTCCCACTCGATGGTGCCGGGCGGCTTGTGCGTCAGGTCGTAGAAGACGGCGCAGATGCCGGGAACAGCAAGCAACTCCGCAGTCATTTCGCGCAGCAAAGGCTCGTCCATGACCACCACTTGCGCCGTCATGCCGTCCATGGAATCGATGGGGCGCAGCACCACGCTATCCGGACGGCCAGGCACGCCCAACGGGGCCACCACCACGGGGAACTGCCACACCTTCTTCTCAAAGCCGCTTTCCAGGCAGATGCGGCGCACGATGGCGTCGGCGCGGCGCAGGCGTTCGAGCCGTTGCGAGTCGATCCAACAGGGAGTGGTGGCGAGCGAGGCCAGAGGCGCATGTGAGCCCGCGAGACCGACCACGCGGTTCACGTCGGCCACGCGGTTCACCGTCTCGGCTGCTTCGCCAACGGCGGCCCGGCTAACGGACTCCAAGGCGAGCGCCGAACGGTAGGTGCGCGAATCGCCCTGCACGCCCACGGAGCGTACGGGCAGCAGGACGCCCTCCTCCCGCTTCACCACGGCCTTTGCCTCATCCGAACACAGAAGACGGATGGCCAGACCAGGGCCGGGGAACGGGTGGCGGTCGAGCATTTCGGCCGGCAATCCCAGCTCCCGGCCGATCGCGCGCACCTCGTCTTTATAGAACGACGTCAGTGGTTCAATGATGCGGTTCTCGTCGATCAACTTCTGAATGCCGGCCACGCGGTTGTGGTGCGTCTTGATCAGATCGGCCTTGGACGTTCCGCCGCTTTCGATTGTGTCGGGGTAGATGGTGCCCTGCCCCAGAATCCAGTCGCCGTCCGTGTAGGCGCCGGTGGCGAGCACGCGGTCCTGCACGGCGACGAACATCTCGCCGATGATGTGGCGCTTGCGTTCGGGATCCACCACGCCTTGCAGGGCCCCCACGAAATCGGATGAAGCATCCACCACGCGGAACGTGTCCCCGGACATCGGCGTGAACACGCCGCGCACGAAATCCGTCTCGCCTTCGCGCATCAATCCGGTGTCGACATAGGCGCCGTGCACGCGGTCGGGGCCGAGCGCTCGCAGGCAAAGCGTGTAGGCCACCGAGGAGTCGACTCCGCCGCTGACAAAGAAAAAGATGTTGCGCCCGCCGGCGACCTCGCGGATCTTGGCTTCCAGCAAACCAAGACGTCCGCGCGGATCCCAATCGCGGACGCAGCCGGCCACGCCGAAAATGAAGTTCTCCAGAATCCGTTGGCCCTTGGGCGTATGGACCACTTCGGGGTGGAATTGAACGCCGTACAGGCGGCGGCTGGCATCACCCATGGCCGCAATGGGACAGGTGTCCGTCCGTCCAATTACCGAGAACCCTTCCGGCACGCTCTCCACGCGGTCGCGATGGCTCATCCAGACCTGCTCGCGCTCCTCAAGACCCTCGAACAGAGCGTGGCCCGCGGTCAGATTCACGCGCGAGTGGCCGTACTCGCCCTTCTCGCCCTTCTGGACATGGCCGCCCATCAGCCGGGTCATCAACTGCAATCCATAGCAGATGCCCAGCACGGCCGCGCCGGAGCCGAACACGGCGGCGTCCATGGACGGACTGCCAGCCTCATAGACGCTGCTCGGCCCACCGGAAATGATGATGGCTTTGCGCCCGGCCAGTTCCGCCGCGGGAGTATCGGAAGGTTTGACTTCAGCGTAAACGCCGAGTTCCCGGACGCGCCGTGCGATCAGGTGGCAATACTGGCCGCCGGCGTCGAGAACGGTGACTTGGGGTAGAGGTCTGTCTTCGGTCATCTATTGGCCGCGCCGCGGAGCGGTCCGCTGCACGATCATCTTCTTGGCGGTCTCCAGCAGGGCCTTGGCCTTTGGCAGGGAGTCCATGGCTTTCAACACCATCGGGTCCGTGCTGATGTTCATCCGGCGCGAGTCTTCAATGTTGAAGATGTTGATGAACACCTCGCGGCGGATCTGCTGCTTGATCCAGTCGAGGTTTTCGTTGAACTCAGCCTCGGTGAAGGGGATGTTCTGCTTCAAGGCGAACTGGCGGAAGTCCTGCACCACGGCGTCGCTGGGCGCCCAGTCCTTGGTGATCAACTTGCGGTCGTGCGTGGAGAAGTAGTTGGCCGTGAAGTTCAGGAAGACGTAGTTGCGGACGAACAGCGCCTGCAGCTTGTTGCCCTTGGGGATTTCAAAAGTTTCGTCGGGCGTGATGCCGCCGCCGCCGTACACCGTGCGGCCGCTGTCCGTGCTCTTCACGTCCTGCTTGTTGTTGTTGCCCGTGCCCTTGCGGTAGTAGTAATCGAAGAACGAGGTGTTCTGGTAGTCGCGCTGGATCAGGCGCTCGCTAGGCGTGTAGTATTTGGCCGTGGTGAGCGCCAGTCCGGTGTTCTCGCTCAGGGGGTAAACCGTCTGCACAAGGCCCTTGCCGAACGTGGTTTGTCCAAACACCCAGGCGCGGTCGTGGTCCTGCAGCGCGCCGGAGACGATCTCGCTCGCCGAGGCCGAGTACTGATTTACCAGCACGACAATCGGATATTCGGCGCCGGTTCGGCCATGGCGCGCCGTGTAGCGCTTCTCGGCAGAAGCCCGCCCGCGGTGGCTCACGATCACTTGTCCCTTTTGCAGGAACCTGTCGGCCACGGCGACGCCTTCGTTCAAGAGTCCGCCGGGGTTGTCGCGCAGGTCGAGAATAAGCCCTTTCACATTGGCCTCGCCCACGCGCTTGAAGTTCTCTTCCACCTCGCGCGAGGTGTTTTCGTTGAAATGTTCGATGTCCAGATACAGGATGCCCGGCTTCAGCCAGAAGGCGTCCTGCACGCTCTTGCGCTCAATCTCACCGCGCGTGATGTTGAACGTCAGCGGCTCCTTCACGCCTTCGCGCGACACCTGCACCTGCACCTGCGTGCCCTTGGGACCCTTCAACAGGTCGGCCACCTCATCGGTGCGCAGGTTCTCGGTGCTCTTGTCGTTGACGAACAGAATCACGTCGCCGGGACGGATACCGGCCTTGGACGCGGGCGAATCGGGGAAGGGGGCGATGACGACGGTGCGGTTCTTTTGTGGCGCCACCATCATGCCGACGCCGTAATAATGGCCCTTCTGATCCTCGCGCAGAAGTTGGAAGTCACGCGGGTCGAAGAAGCTCGAGTGGGGATCGAGCGTGCGCAGCATGCCCGGAATTGCGCCTTTATAGATGGCCTTGTCGGCGGTGACCTTCTCGGCGAAGCTGGTTTCCAGCAGGTCGTACACCTTGCTGAAAGTCTTCATGGACGCTTTAATGTCGTCTTCAGAACCCGCCGCGCTGACGCCGGTCAGGTTCGGCCCGACCAGCCCGCCCGCCAGCGAGCAGGCGATCACAATCGCGGGTGCAAAGACAAAAGAACGCCAACGGCGTGCGACCATGGGTAAACCTCCCAGCCTGCCTTCAGTATATATCGGATGCAAGGGCTCATGCCCTGAGGCATGCCCGCCTTATCAAGGATTCAGACGCGCAACCCATTGTGGGCGTTTTGCCTGAATCACGGACTGGGCCTCGTTCCAGACCGCGGCTGCCACCGTACTTTCGTTGGGCAGGGCGTCAATTCGACGAAAACGATCACCGGCAAGAGACCGGAAAACCTTACGGGCGCTCTCCAGGCCCTCCTCCCGCTCAAACTCATTGGGAATCTCGCCGCGATGAGCGGTAATCCGGCGAAGCGCCTCGGACGGTTCCAGGTCGAGCCAGAGGACGAGGTCGGGCGGCGGGAACAAGGTCTCCATCGTTTTCCGGACAACTGCCGGATCACCGCCGGGGCGTGTGCCCTGATAGGCAATGGTGGAGTAGAAGTAACGGTCCAGAATGACAATCCGTCCGGCGGCCAGCGCGGGCAGAACCAGCTCCCGGAGGTGCCCGGTGCGGTCGTGAATAAAGGCTTGCAGCTCCTCGGGGGGCGTCATGCGGCCGGTTGTGGCGCTCTCGCGGATGCGGCGTCCCCAGGGGCCTTCCGTGGGTTCGCGGGAAAGCAGCGGCGCCTCCCCGGCGGCGCACAAGCGCTGCTCCAGGAGACGGATCTGGGTTGATTTGCCGGTTCCGTCAATGCCCTCGAAGACGAGGAAGACACCGGGCCACTCGGTGGGGAACTCCACCAGCGCCCTACTGGAGACGGGTGGTCTGATGGGCCACCAACTGCATGGACCCGTCGGGTTGCACGGCCCAGACATGCAGCATTTTCAGTTTGTTGTCGAACGGGACGCCTTTGGTTGCGCCCGTCATGCGCACGGTAGCCGACACCACCTGGGCGCGGCCGAGGTTGAAGGTTTTCACGTCGCTGTACTCGATGTTGGCGTACTTCTGGTCTCCGCTTTTCAGCTTCGCCAGGTACTGCGCCTTGGTCTCGACGATACCGGTGGAGTGGGTGTAGACGAGCTGCTCGGACAGCAGCTTGTCGAGCGCCGCGAAATCGTTGGCGCGCACCGCGGCCACCCAGATATCCTCTTGAGCCTTCGCGGCGGCGTTGGCCAAACGGCCCGCCTTCTTCTGTCCCTGCGCCCACACGGGGCTCGCCAGCAGGCCCGCGGCCATGGCGAGAATGACAAGTTTTTTCATGATGCCGCCAGTGTAACTCTGAATCCTGAACTGCGCGCGCCGTTACACGGCTGCGCGGGACTTGCGCGCCGGCAGGGCCGTTTCCGTGCGCGCCGGCTTGCGGTGAGTGGCCTGCAAGCGCTTCACCTGGTCGCTGACGCAGACAAGAAACATGGGCTGCTTGGCGTTTTTCAGCAGATCGATGACGCGGCGTTCGCTGTCTTCCAGGTAGATCGACTTGCCGTCAGTGAGCAGGTGCATGTCGGCGCCCGAGAACACGTCCGCCAGACGCTTGCCCATCTCCTTTTGCAGGAAACGGAGCACGCGGCGGATCTTCTGCAGCGAGAAGCCTTTCCGGCGCAGCTCGGCGATTACCGTAATCTCCACCACCTCGGCGGGCGAATAGATGCGCCGGTGGCCCTCATGCCGGGGGCTGACCACCTTCTGTTCGTCCCACCACTGGAGCTGGCGCAAGGAGACGTTTGCCAGACGCGCCACGTCGGCGCTGGTCGAGGTCCGGTCCATGGGGGGCGTTTCAGGACGGCTCTTTTTTGTTTTGAACATAATCCACCTGTTCCGTGCAGTTTCGGATGCCGAATTCGATTCTACTGGAATGGGGAAGTGTGTCAAGGACAACCCGAATGAATACAATATCTTGCGATTGATCCGTCCAGGGTGCACAACCGTTGGGGTTCCGGTGGAAGACAGGCCCGCCGCTATCCTCCGCCGACGAAGTGGACCACTTCGACCTGGGCCCCCCCGTTTACGGGGGTCTGCTCCCAACGCGCGCGGCCGACGATTTCGAGCGCCAGCTCCACGGCGACCCGGTCCCGCGGGATGCCCAGATGATCCAGCAACGAGGCCACCGTGAGGCCGGCGGGCACCTGGCGAGGCTGTCCGTTCAAAACAATTTCGATGGAATTCGCGGGAATGGAAGTCATAGGTGAAGCAGCGGGCTCGGCTGTCCCGTTTGACACCCGCTTACGCCGATCATTATAGTCAAAGGTTAGCCGCGTTATCTCCGATCGCGTTCATCATGCCAACTTCGCCTCTTGAGGTTTACTTTCCGGTTCTGATCCAGATCCTGCTGGCCACGGCGTTGGCGGGCGGTCTGGTGGGGGCCAGTTTCCTGCTGGGCAAGAAACTGAAGAATAAGGTGAAGGACATGCCGTATGAGAGCGGCATGGTTCCTATCGGCACAGCCACAGAGCGGTTCAGCGTGAAGTTTTACCTGGTGGCGATGCTGTTCATCCTGTTTGACATTGAAGCCGTGTTTCTCTATCCCTGGGTGGTGGTTTATGGCGATCTGAAACTGTTCGCTTTCGCCGAGATGTTCGTGTTCGTCATCTTCATCCTCAGCGGCTTCTTCTACATTTGGAAGAAGGGGGTCCTCGACTGGTCGAAGACCGGGGACGAGGACTAACACAAGCAAAATGCTGACCGAAGAATTGCAACGGATTCCGCATGTGCAGGCCCTCTCGGCCATGCCGGGCGCTGTACAGGAGGCCACGGTACACCTGGGCGAAGTGACGCTGATGATCGATCCGGAACAGATCACGGCGGTGTGCCGGAAGCTGAGGGACGAATTCGCCGCGGAACGCTTAAGCGGCATCACCGGGCTGGACTGGTACCCAATGGAGCCGCGCTTCGAGGTGGTGTATCTGATTCATTCGATCCGGAACCGCTACCGGTTGAAGCTGAAGTGCCGGCTGCCGGGCGAATCTCCGGAGATTGAGTCCATATACGAAGTTTGGCGCGCCGCTGATTGGTATGAGCGGGAAGTGTTCGACCTGTTTGGGGTGACCTTCCGCAACCATCCAAACCTGAAGCGCATTCTCATGCCGGAGGACTGGCAGGGGCACCCGTTGCGCAAGGACTTCCCGGTCCACGGGCACAAGTACAGTTACCGGGCCGAATGAAACCCAGGCGTCACGCGGAAATCCGGCGTGGCCGGCAGGGCGGGAACCGCATGGTGGGAGAATCAGGCGCGGGAGCGCGTTGTGTGAGTGTAAGAAGGACTGGGCGCTACAGGCGTCCGTAGGGAGTTGAGATGAGCGAGCAGACCAGCGTGGACGAACAGGCTGCCCTCCCCCTGGAGGAGCAGTCCAACGGTAAACGCCGCACGATGACCCTGAACATGGGTCCGCAGCACCCGTCCACGCACGGCGTGTTGCGCGTCGTGGTCGACCTGGACGGCGAGGTGATTCGCCATGCCGCCGCCGACATCGGCTATCTGCACACCGGGATCGAGAAGCAGTGCGAGGTGCGCACCTGGCAGCAGGTGGTGCCGCTGACCGACCGAGTGGACTACCTGGCGAACCTCTCCAACAATCTGGCCTACTGTCTGGCCGTGGAGAAGTTGCTGGGGATGGAGATTCCCCGCCGCGCGCAGTGGATGCGCGTGATGCTGACCGAGTTGACGCGGATCAACTCGCACCTGGTGTGGCTGGGCACGCACGCGCTGGACATCGGCGCGATGACGATGTTCTTTTACTGCTTCCGTGAGCGCGAGAATATCCTGCGCCTGTTCGAGATGTTTTCGGGCCAGCGGATGATGACGAGCTACTTCCGGATTGGCGGACTGGCTTTGGAGGCTCCGCGGGGCTGGCAGCACGCGGTGGGCAAGTTCATCCGCGCGTTTCCGGATTCGATCGAGCAGTATGAAAACCTGCTGAACGCCAACCCGATCTGGATGGAGCGCACCAAGGGCATCGCCCACATGACGCTGGACGATATGCTGAATCTGGGCGTGACCGGGCCGATGATCCGGGCCGCGGGACTGGCCTGGGATATCCGGAAGGACGAACCCTACAGCGCCTACTCCGAGTTCGATTTTCAGGTGCCGACACGGACCGAAAGCGACGTCTATGCCCGGTTCCAGGTGCGCATGGACGAACTGCGCGAGAGCACGAAGATCGTGATTCAGGCGCTGGAAGGCATGCCCGAGGGCGAGTTCCAGGCCGAGGCGCCCGGCATTGTGCTTCCCGAGCGCGAGGCGATGAAGACGCAGATGGAAGCCATGATCTACCACTTCAAGATCATCTCCGAGGGCTTCCGCGTGCCACCGGGCGAAGCTTACGTGGCCGTGGAGTCGCCGCGCGGCGAACTCGGCTATTACGTTGTCAGCGACGGCGCCACCAATCCCTACCGCGTGTTCATGCGCACGCCGAGCTTCGGCAATCTGATCGCGCTGGGGCCGATGCTTCAGGACAAGCTGATCGCCGATTCCATCGCGGCCCTTGGAAGCATGGACTTCGTACTGGGAGACACAGACAGGTAAACAGCCCATGACCTTCTCACCGGAACTCGAAAAGCGCTTCGCCGAGATGGCGGCCAAGTACCCAGAAGGGCGGCAGAAAGCCTGTCTCATCCCGATGCTCATGTACGCCCAGGACGAGGTGGGCCACATGACCGAGGAGTTGAAGGAAGAGGTCGCCAAACGGCTCAACATCAGCGTTCTCGAAGTGAACGAGGTGGTGGGCTATTACACGATGATGCGCAAGAAGCGCATGGGCGAGACACACCTGCAGATCTGCACGAACATCAGTTGCCTGTTGTGGGACGGTGATCAACTGTGGGAGCGCGCCTGCCAGAAGCTGGGCATCGGGCACAACGAGGTGACCGCCGACGGCAAGATCTCGCTGGAGGAAGTGGAGTGCATCGGCGCCTGCTCCTGGGCTCCGGCCATTCAGGTGAACTACGATTTTCAACATCACGTGACGCCCGAACAGTTGGACAAGCTGATCGACGATTTGAGGAAAGCGTAAATGTATCCCAGCCTGCTCCACGAATCTCCCCACCCGGACGAAACGATTGTGCTTGGCAAGCGGTTCCGGCTGCCGGATTCGCGCCGCATCGGCACCTATCTGGCCCACGAAGGCTACCAGGGGTTCCTCAAGGCGTCCCAGATGACGCCAGAGCAGATCATCGACGAGGTGAAGGCTTCGAATCTGCGGGGCCGTGGCGGCGCGGGTTTTCCGACGGGTTTGAAATGGAGCTTCGTGCCGCGCCAGTCGCCGAAGCCCAAGTACATCGTGGTGAACGGCGATGAATCCGAGCCGGGGACATGCAAGGACCGTGTTCTGATTCAATATGACCCGCACCAGTTGATCGAGGGGATTCTGATCGCGGGCCGGGCGGTGGACGCTCATCGCGGATGGATCTACATTCGCGGCGAGTACCGCTACCTGATCGACATCATGGACGAGGCCATCGCCGAGGCATACGCGCGGGGCTGGCTGGGCAAGAACATCCAGGGCACGGGCTTCGACTTCGACCTTTCCACGCACACGGGAGCGGGCGCGTATGAATGCGGCGAGGAGTCGGCGCTGCTGGAGTCGCTCGAGGGCAAGCGGGGCGTGCCGCGCATCCGCCCGCCCTTCCCCGCCGTGTCGGGTGCATTCCAGTGCCCCACCGTTCTGAACAACGTCGAGACGTTCGCCGCCGTGCCCAGCATCATGCGCATGGGCGGCCAGGCGTGGGCGGCCCTGGGCATTCCCAAGGCGGGCGGCACGAAGTTCACCTGTCTCACCGGCCATGTGAACCGCACGGGCGTGTACGAGCTGGCGCTGGGCTTTCCGGTGCGCAAGATGATCGAGGACGTCGGCGGCGGCATCCGGGGCGGCAAGAAATTGAAGGCGATGATTCCGGGCGGCTCTTCGTGTCCGATTCTCACCGGCGAAGAGGCCTGGGAATTGAACATGGACTACGATTCCATGGCGAAGGCGAAGACGATGCTCGGCTCCGGCGGCGTGGTGCTGATGGACGAAGACACGGACATGGTGAAAGCGGCGCTGCGCATCATACGTTTTTATCAGCACGAAAGCTGTGGCTGGTGCATTCCCTGCCGGGAGGGCACGCTGTGGCTGAAGAAGCTGCTGACGCGGCTGGACGAGGGCGTGGGCACGGTGAAGGACATCGACCTGGTGGGCGATCTCGCCGATAACATGCTGGGACGAACCTTCTGTCCGCTGGGCGATGCGGCGGCTATGCCCACCATGAGCATCGTACGCAAGTTCCGGCACGAGTTTGAAGCCAAGCTGGGGCGGAAGACGGTTTCGATGGCCGGTCTGTCGCAACTGGTTTCGATCACCGGCTAAAGGAAATCCATGGCGGATCCAGTAACCTTTACAGTCAACGGTAAGAGTCTGCAGGCTCCGGCGGGCACGCTGGTGATCGATGCCTGCAAGCGCGCGGGCATCGAAATTCCCGCCTTTTGTTATTACGAGGGCCTGGCCTTGCAAGCCGCCTGCCGGATGTGTCTGGTCGAGGTGGAAAAGGCGCCGAAGCTGCTGGCCAGTTGCACGCTTCCGGTGGCCGAGGGCATGGTGGTGCAAACCGAGTCTCCGGTGGTGGTGCAGGCGCGCAAGTCGATGCTCGAATTCCTGCTGACAAACCATCCGCTGGATTGTCCGGTGTGCGACAAGGGCGGCGAGTGCGAACTGCAGGACATGTCGTTCCGCTACGGCGCCGGGGAAAGCCGCTTCACGGAAATGAAGCACCACGTGGACGAGAAGCAGTGGTCTCCGGTGGTGTATTTCGACGCGCCGCGCTGCATTCTCTGCTACCGCTGCGTGCGGATTTGTGACGAGGGTCTGGGCGTGAAGGCGCTGGGGGTCACCAACCGTGGCGCCTATTCCGAGATCACTCCCAACAAGGGCGACCATCTCGATTGCGATGAATGCGGCGCTTGCATCGACATCTGTCCCGTGGGCGCGCTCACCAGCGGCATTTACCGTTACCAGACGCGTCCGTGGGAGATGGAGCATACTGGCACGATCTGCTCGCACTGCGGCGACGGCTGCAAGACGACGCTGGGCGTGAAGAACGATGAGATTCTGCGGGGCAACAACCGGGACCGTTCCGGCATCAACGGCGAATTCCTGTGCATAAAAGGCCGCTATGCGTTCGACTACGTGAGCCACTCCGAACGGCTGCAATCGCCGCTGCTGCGCTCCGGCGGCAAGCTGGAAGAGGTGAGCTGGTCCAAGGCGCTGGCCCATGTGGCGCAGAGGTTCGGTGAGATCAAAGCGTCCGGAGGCAGGTTCGGCGTCATCGGCGGCGAACATTCGACGAACGAGGAAAACTACTACCTGCAGAAGTTCGCGCGCGCCGGACTGGGCACGCCGAACATTGACCACCGCCGTTCGGGCGACGTTCCCGCGCTGCTGGACGCGCTCCATGGACGCCAGGGCGCGCTGGCCACGGTGGACGATCTGTACAACGCCAAGGGCGTGCTGATCATCGGCGTTGACCTGGCCCAGCAGCATCCGTTGCTGGCCTTCCAGACGCGCGCCGATTCCCGGCATCATCAGGCGAAGGTGTTCACCGTGACGGAAGGTCCGGTGCGGGAAGACAAGGTGGCGGTAAGGAAGGTGCGGGCCGCGGCGGCGGACCAACTGGACGCCGTGAAGTCGCTGGGCGAGGATCTGAAGGCCGCGGGCGAGCTGGTGGTGCTGTTCGGCGATTCGATTCAGGGCGCGGCCGTGGGCGAACTGGTGGCCTTCCTTGATTCTCTGGGCGTGCCGGCGAAGTACATCTGCCTGGTGGACTACTCGAATTCGCGCGGCGCCTGTGATATGGGTCTGCTGCCGCACCTAGGACCCGGCTATCAAGCCGCGGCGCAAACGGGCATGAGCATGGCGGAGATGCTGGCAGACCCGTCACTGGACGCCTTGTGGGTGGTGGGCGCGAATCCCCTGGCCGGCGCGGCGCTTGCTTCTCAAAAAGCGTTCGTCGTCGTGCAAGATATGTTCCTCACGGAGACCGCGCAGCGCGCCGATGTCGTGCTGCCTTCCGCTTCGGCCTACGAAAAAGCGGGCACGGTAACCAACACGTGCGGCCAGGTGCAGCGTTTGCGCAAGGCCATCAGCGTCATGGGGGCCAAGGCTGACCTCGACATCTTCGGCCTGCTGGCCAGGGGCATGAACCTCGATCTCGGCCGGGCGGTTCCGGACCAGGTGTTCGAGGAGATCCGCGCCAGCGTGCACGGATATAATGTTCCCTTGCCAGTCATCGCGACGGGAGGAGCGGCGATGGCCGATCCGGTCCATGGACGCATACAGGCCGCCGCCCAGGCGCACGTGATCCAGTCGGCTCGCGACACTCTGTTCACCTCGGGTTCGTGGAGCCGGTACTCGAAGACCCTGAACGTCGTTCTCGAAGCTCCCGGCGAACTTTACAAGCCATGAATCCCGATCTTACGTCGATCCTCGGCAACTTTTACGTCCTGACGCTGATCAAGCTGGCCCTGGTGGCCTTCGTATTGTTGACGGCCCTGGCCTATCTGCAATGGATTGAGCGCAAGGTGATCGCGCACATCCAGTTGCGCGTGGGCCCGACGCGCGTAGGCCCGCACGGCCTGCTGCAGCCTCTGGCCGACACCATCAAGCTGCTCACCAAGGAAGATCTGGTTCCGGCGCATGTGAACAAATTCTTCTATGTGCTGGCGCCCATGATGGCCGTGTTTTTCGCTCTCAGCGCGATCGCCGTCATACCGTTCGGACCGAAGATCAACATCTTCGGCATCGAAACCTACATGCAGCTCTCGGATCTGAACATCGGGCTGCTCTATCTGCTGGCGCTCTCCGGCATGGGCGTGTACGGCATAGCGCTGGCGGGCTGGTCGTCCAACAACAAATACTCGCTCATCGGCGGTCTCCGCTCCTCGGCGCAGATGATCAGCTACGAGTTACCGCTGGCGCTGGCCATCGCCTCGCCGCTGCTGCTGGCCGGATCGCTTTCGTTGCGCGAAATTGCCGAATCGCAAGCCGGGTTCATGCTGGGCTTCATTCCGCGCTGGTCGATTTTTCAGATGCCCGCGCCGCAGATTCTCGCGTTCGTCCTGTTTATGATCGCCGGATTCGCCGAAACCAACCGGGTGCCGTTCGATCTTCCGGAAGCCGAGAACGA
Organism: Bryobacterales bacterium; assembly: GCA_020847045.1. GTDB lineage: Bacteria > Acidobacteriota > Terriglobia > Bryobacterales > Bryobacteraceae > JAFLBB01. Next base: position 45,667 of record JADLCT010000024.1, read on the forward strand.
ACTGGTGGCCGGGTTTCACACCGAATACTCCTCGATGAAGTTCGCCAGTTTCTTCATGGCCGAGTACGCGAACATGGTGACGCTGTGCTCGGTCGCCACGCTACTTTTCCTGGGCGGCTGGTATCCACTTGTTCCAGCGCCCGTGGACGGATTCATCCCGCCGCTGCTGCTGTGGGCCGGCGGCGCGATGCTGATCTTCCACGGACTGCAACCGGCGCGCAAATGGGACAAGTACACCATGCCCGCGTTCGGGGCCGTTTTCCTGCTGGCCGGCTTCGCGTTCTTGATTCCTTTCCTGCAGCCGGTGCTGGTGCCGCTGTTCTGGTTCGTTTCCAAGGTGGGCATCCTGCTGTTCCTCTTCATCTGGGTGCGCGCCACACTGCCCCGCTTCCGGTATGACCAGCTCATGCGCTTCGCCTGGGCCTTCATGTTTCCGGTATCGGTTGTTCATCTGTTTGCCACCGCGCTTCTGGTGGCCTTGTTGAAGTAGCCATGGACGCCATACTTTTTTTCCTGTTTGCCGCCATCGCCGTTGTTTCGGCGATCAACGTCGTGGTGCAACGCCACCCGATTTCGAGCGCCCTTTCGCTGGTCGGCGTCATGGGTTCGCTCGCCGTGCTCTATTTGCTGCTTGGCGCCGAATTCATCGCCGCGGCGCAGATGATTGTCTATGCGGGCGCGATCATGGTGCTCTTCGTGTTCGTCATCATGCTGCTGAACACCGGCGCTGAGCAGTCCTCCCGAAAGGGCAAAGTTCTGACTATCGTGGCCATGCCGCTCCTGGTGATTTTTCTGGGTGTGGTGAGCTACATCATCCAGCGCGGGTTTCCGGACTCGCCCCTGGTCAAATTCGGCGAATTCACCGGCGGCGGACCGAAGGATGTGGGTATGGCGCTGTTCACGCGCTACCTGCTTCCGTTCGAGGTCACCAGCGTGTTGATTCTGATTGCCATCATCGGCGCCGTGGTTCTGGCGCGGAAGGAGATGGAATAACCCGATGCCTCCCCTGCCCGTTCCGGCGGCGGTGCCGCTTTCCTACTATCTGATCCTGAGCGCCGTGCTGTTTGCTCTGGGCGTCGCCGGCTTTCTGTTCCGCCGCAGCCTGATCACGGTGTTCATGAGCATCGAGTTGATGTTGAACGCCGTGAATCTCACGTTCGTCGCGTTCTCCTATCAGCACAAGCAGGTGGATGGCCACCTGTTCACATTTTTCGTGATGGTGGTGGCCGCCGCGGAAGCCGCTGTCGGCCTGGCCATTATCCTCACCGTCTACAAGAATCGCGGCACCCTCGCCGTCGATGAGATCGATTCGCTGAAACTCTAAACTCCGATGCACCATCTTTGGCTCATCCCGTTCTTCCCGCTCGCCGGTTTCCTCGTGAACGGCCTCTTCGGCAAGCGCCTGTCCAAAGGCGCCGTCGGCATGGTGGCCATCGGCAGCGTCGTGTTGTCTTTTCTCTGGGCGCTGAAGGCTCTCTTCGGACTTGCGCCGCTCGAAACCGCCCACGTGGAGCGCTACTTCACCTGGATCCAGTCCGGTTCGCTGGTCATTCCCTATGAACTGGCCGTGGACCGTCTGACGGCGATCATGCTGATGGTGGTGACCGGAATCGGTTCGCTCATCCACATTTACGCCACCGGGTACATGCACGAGGAGGAGGGGTTCTACCGCTTCTTCGCGTATCTCAACCTGTTCATGTTTTTCATGCTCACGCTGGTGCTGGCCAACAACTATCTGTTGTTGTTTGTCGGCTGGGAGGGCGTGGGCCTGTGCAGCTACCTTCTGATCGGTTTCTACTTCCTGAAACACTCGGCCTCGACGGCCGGGAACAAAGCCTTCATCGTGAACCGCATTGGCGATGCCGGTTACTCCGTGGCGATCTTCCTCATCTTCCTGACCTTCGGCACGCTTGATTTCCCCAAAGTGATGGAAGCGGCCAAGGCGCTGCCGGTGGAAGCATCCGCCGGGATCCTTACGGCCATCTGCCTGCTGCTGCTGGTGGGCGCGACGGGCAAGTCGGCCCAGGTACCGCTCTACGTCTGGCTGCCGGACGCCATGGAAGGCCCGACGCCGGTTTCGGCGCTCATCCACGCGGCGACCATGGTGACCGCCGGCGTCTACATGGTGACGCGCTCGGCGGCGCTGTTCCTCCATGCGCCCATCGCCATGGAGACGGTGGCCTGGATCGGTCTGGCCACGGCGGTGATGGCGGCGACCATCGGCATCACGCAATACGACATCAAGAAGGTGTACGCCTACTCGACCGTTTCGCAGTTGGGCTACATGTTCCTCGCCCTGGGCGTGGGCGCCTTCTCCGCCGGCATCTGGCACGTCGTGACGCACGCCTTCTTCAAGGCGCTGCTCTTCCTGGGAGCGGGCAGCGTGATTCACGCCTTGCACCACGAGCAGGACATGCGCCACATGGGCGGTTTGCGGAAAAAGATTCCGATTACATTCGCCGTGCTCACCTGCGCATGGCTGGCCATCTCCGGCGTGCCGTTCACTTCAGGCTGGTATTCCAAGGAAGCCATTCTCGGCGCTGTGCACCATCATTCTCCGCTGATGTATTGGATCGGCGTGGGCACGGCCGCCGTCACGGCGTTCTATGTGTCGCGCTCGATGTTCATGACCTTTTGGGGTGAATATAAGGGCCACGCCCATCCGCACGAATCACCGCCGGTGATGTGGCTGCCGCTGGCCGCGCTGGCGGTTCTGTCGCTGGCCGGAGGAGCGCTCTTCAATGTGCCGCACATTCTGGAGCCGATGTTCCCGCAGGGCCACGGCGAGCACGACTTCATGCTGGAGGTGATCGGGTCCGGCGCCGGTCTGCTTGGCATCGCCCTTGCCTACGTGATGTATGTGGCGAACCCCGGACTGCCGGCTTCCATTGCATCGTCGCTCGGAGGAGTTTACAGGTTGGTTTATAACAAGTACTACGTGGACGAGGCCTACGATGCCGCCGTGGTAAGGCCGATCGTGAACGGCTCGCGCACGGGTTTGTGGCAGTTCGCCGATGTCTGGTTGATTGACGGCATGGTGAACGGGGCCGGCAGTTTCGCCCGCTGGCTGGGCGGCGGCCTGCGGAGGTTGCAATCCGGCAGCATCCGCGCCTACGCGGCCTGGGTGGTTGCCGGGGCGGTCATCTTCATCATTGCGGCTGGCGCGATTGCCGGCGTGCAGGGAGGCCTCCGGTGACACTGCTCGATATCGTCCTGTTCCTGCCACTGGCCGCCTTTCTGGTGATCCTCGCGCTGCCCAGCGCCCTTTCGCGCACGCTGGCGCTGGCGACCTCCACAGGCATCTTTGTCGTTTCGCTTGGACTGGCTGCGCAGGTGGCGGGCTCGTCCGGAGCGGGCGCTCTGCTGGAAACCAACCGCATCTGGATCAACTCACCCGCCATACGCTATCACGTCTCACTGGATGGCCTCGGACTGTGGCTCGTGCTGCTCTCCACCATCCTGACGCCCCTGTGCGTGCTGGTCAGTTGGAACTACATCACGGACCGCGTGAAGGAATACTACGCCTTTCTGCTGCTGCTCGAGTTTGGCGTCATCGGCGTGTTCGTCGCGATGGATCTGTTCCTCTTCTATGTGTTTTGGGAAGTGACGCTGGTGCCCATGTACTTCCTGATCGGCATCTGGGGACACGACCGCCGCATATACGCGACGGTGAAGTTCTTCCTCTATACGATGACCGGCTCGGTGCTCATGCTCGCCGCCATTCTCTACCTCTATAGCAAGGCGGGCACGTTTGACTACCCGATGATCCTGCAGCTTCTCTCCAGCGGCCGCCTGCAGTTGACCGCCGCAGAACAGTTGCCGCTTTTCCTTGCCTTCTTCATCGCCTTCGCCATTAAGGTGCCGCTGTTCCCGCTGCACACCTGGCTGCCGGACGCGCACGTGGAAGCGCCCACGGCGGGCTCGGTCATGCTGGCCTCGGTGATGCTGAAGATGGGCACCTACGGGATCGTCCGGTTCTGCCTGCCGATGTTCGGCAATGCCGCGCACCAATGCGCGCCGGTGATCAACGTCCTGGCCATCATTGGGATCGTGTATGGCGCGCTGGTCGCCCTGGTGCAGCCTAATATGAAGAAGCTGGTTGCCTACTCCTCGGTGAGCCACCTGGGCTTTGTCGTCCTGGGAGTATTTACGTTCACGCAGCAGGGGTTGGATGGCGCGGTCTACCAGATGCTGAATCACGGCGTCTCCACGGGAGCGCTCTTCATCCTGGTGGGCTACCTTTACGAACGCCGCCACTCGTTGGAGATCAAAGCTTTCGGCGGCGTGGCCAACGTGGCGCCAGTGATGAGCGTCGTCTTCATGATTACGACGCTGGCCAGCATCGGGCTGCCGGCGCTGAACAACTTTGTAGGAGAGTATCTGGTGCTGCAGGGCGCGGCGATGGTGAACTGGAAGTATGCAGCCTTCGCCGAGCTGGGCGTCATTTTCTCAGCGTGCTACATGCTTTGGCTCTATCAGCGGACCTTCCTCGGCGAAGCTGGTGATAAGGTCCGGCAACACATCCATGACCTGAGTGGGCGCGAGATACTGGCCATTGCTCCCCTGGTTGTTCTCATGGTATGGATGGGCACGGGCACCTCGCTCTTCCTGAAGCCGATCACGGCCGTGAATGCGCAAATTCTGCAACAAACCAAACTGAACGTGGAGTATCAGGTAAAAGCGCCCACGCCGCCCGTTCCGTCGTCCCGCGTGGAGGTGGCCAATGCTCGCTAACTTCGTTCCCCCCTCCACCAGCGAATATATCCGCGTGCTACCGGAGATCGTGCTTACCATTGGCGGCACGATTCTGATGGTGGCCGAGGGGTTTGCCGGGGAGCGTCACAAGCGAGGCATGGCGCCGGCCGCGCTCGCGTTCCTTCTGTTCGCGATGGGCGGCGCCGTGCTGGCGGGCATGGATCCGGGACCGGCTTTCCACAATCTGTTGATCGTGGACGGCTACGCTACCTTCTTCCGCCTGCTGGTGCTGGCGGTGGGCGTGTTGAGCGTGCTGATCTCGGCCAGCTATCTAACGCGGGAAAACGCGGATTCAGCCGACTACTATTCGCTGATCCTGTTCTCGCTGTGCGGCCAGAGCCTGCTCGCTTCCGCCAACGAGCTGATCATGGTCTTCATCGGGTTGGAGATCAGTTCGATCGCCACCTACGTTCTGGCCGGCTTCCTTCGCAAGGATAAGCGCAACAACGAAGCGGCCATCAAGTACTTCCTGCTGGGCTCGTTTGCCACAGCCTTCCTTCTCTATGGCGTGGGTTGGATCTATGGCGTCACGGGCACCACGAATCTTCAGGAGATCCACCGCTTCCTGAGCAGCCCAGAAAGCAGCTATTCGCCGCTGCTGATCGGCGCGTGCGCCGCCATGCTGTTTGTCGGATTCGCCTTCAAGATTTCGGCCGCACCCTTTCAGGCATGGGCGCCGGATGTGTACCAGGGAGCGCCGGCTCCGGTGAGCGCCTTCATGAGCGCCGCCCCCAAAGCGGCCGCCTTCGCCGTCTTCCTGCGCGTGTACTCGGTGGCCTTCAGCGGGCTGACCGAACGCTGGCAGCCGATTCTATGGGCGTCGGCGCTTGCCACGATGGTGATTGGGAATTTCGCGGCATTGCGACAGAACAACATCAAGCGCCTGCTCGCCTACTCGTCCGTAGCGAACGCCGGCTATGTACTGGTCGCCGTCGTGGCGCATACGGAAAACGGTGTGGCGGCCGCCATGTTCTACCTGGCCGCCTACGCGCTGATGAACCTGGGCGCGTTCGCCATCGTGACGCATTATGTGAACAAGGGCGAGCGGAACGCCGGCATCGACGATATGGCGGGCTTCGCGCGCCAGCAGCCGTTCGCCGCCGCGCTGTTCACCTGGTTCCTGATGTCAATGATCGGCGTGCCGCTCACCGGAGGCTTCTTCGGCAAGTTCTACATATTCAAGTCGGCCATCGATTCGAACCTCATCTGGCTGGCCGTGCTCGGCCTGCTGAACAGCGCCGTGGCCGCCTACTATTACCTGCGCATCATCGTGGTGATGTACTTCCACGAACCGGGTGAAGCGGCGCGCGAAACACTTCCCATCCCCGGCGGCATCCGCGTGGCCCTGATTGGCTCGGCGATTGGCGTGCTCATTCTTGGCGTCTTCCCCTCGGCCGTGCTCGAGTTCGCCAACCGCAGCGCCATGCTGGTCCGATAGAGGCTGTGTGATGCCGCAAGCTGCACCACCGATCGTGTTTCTACACGGCTGGTGCGGATCGCCGGTCTTCTGGCAGCCGGTGGTGGATTTTCTGGGGAGCCGCTACCGCGTGCTCGCGCCGCAACTGGCGCACGATGGCTCGCTTCCCGAGCTTCCCGGGCGCTGCATCCTCGCCGGCCACAGCATGGGAGCAACCCTGGCGCGCCGCCTGTTGCGTCACCGTCCCCAAGGCATCGCCGCGGCCATTCTTATCGATGGCCACCTGCCCAAGTTTCCGCCCGAGGCGTCCCGGCGCGAAAGCTTTCTGGCTCCTTTTCGCACTGGCTACGAGGTTGCCGCAAGCCGGTACATTGATACGCTGGCAGGTCCCGCGACGCCCGGCTGGGTGAAAGGAAAGATGTTGGAGACCGAGGCCGGCGCGGGACTCCGGGCGCTGGAATCCTTGAACGATGCCGATACCTGCGCCTGGCTGGGCACGGAAGAGGATTGTGTGAATGTGCCGGTATGGGCGTTGTGGGCAGAGCCGAGCCCTATGGCGCGTGCCGGCGGCGAGCATCGCGAATGGATGGGCCGGTGGTGCCCGAACCTGCGCTATGAATGCTGGCCCGGAGCGAGCCACTTCCTTCATCTGGATGAGCCGGGGCGCTTTACGGCGGGACTGTGCGAATTCCTGGAAGAAGCTGGAATCTAGCCGGTGAGATCAATCAGGCGGCCGGTCAGTTCCTCATCGGTTTCGATCATCCTGAGGTTAGCCTCGTAGCTGTGGCGCGCTTCCAACAGGGCGATCATGGAGTCACTCAAGCTTACCTGGTCCGCCGCGGCCCCATCGCTTGCTGACATGGGCAGCCGCGCCAGTTCCCTGGCGGTCTTTTCCAGTTTTTCTTCCGCGCGACGTAGGCCCTCCAGGCCGATTGGGGTCAGGCTCATCGACACTGATTCCTTTGTCTCCTCATCGGCGGGAAAGAGGGCCTCTTGACACGAATCAGGCGGCAACCATCCCTTGTGGCGCGCGATACACTGTAAGGTCATGAAGGCCGTGTTCTTTCTCCGCGCCGGACTCCTGCCGGCGGCTCTTTCCGTTTTCCTCTCCGCCTGTGGCGCCCCCCCGCCCCCGGTCAAGAAGGAACCGGCGAAAGCCCCCGAACCGGTCACCGGCTTGAAGGCATTCTTCCAGATGTACAGCGCCGCGCGGCCGTGGGCCGCCGACTTGATTCCGCTCGGTTGCCACAGCCAGGAGATGACAGGCATCCCCTCGGGCGACGGTAAGTACCCCTTGTGGAACTGCACGTTTGTTTCGGAAACCAGACGCCAGTCGAAAACCTATACCTATGCCGTGGCCAACGGCGATGGCGGCATCAACAAGGGCATCTACGGCCGGAACGAAGAGAGCTATTCCGGACCGCGCGGGAACCAGTCGCCTTTCCCCATGCAGGCTCTGAAGAAGGACACCGACGAGGCGCTGAAGACGGCACTGGCCACCAAAGACGCCACCGAGTATGTCAAGAAGAACCCGGACAAGCCGGTGTTCTTCATGCTCGAAAAGACGAAGGAGCTGCAAAACCCGGCCTGGCGCGTCGTGTGGGGCAACAGTATCTCCACCAGCAACTTCTCCATCTATGTGGACGCCTCCACGGGCGACTACATCAAGACCATGCGCTAGCCGGTACGCCGGTGGTTGTCCGGCAATGTCCGGAGATCCTCTAGGACAAAATTTAGAGTCAGGTTCGAATTTCACCGGGAGACTTTGCCCCCGCGTCCGATGAGGGGAGCATGCGGATTGAAAGCTCTGTGGTGCAATTTGGCGTTCAGCGCTCCTACGCCGAGAGCCGCCAGGTGGCGGACGAAGCCGTTATACGGCGCAGGATGCGGCCATCCCCGGAGCCGTCTCGGGAGCGTTCCGGCAATGCGGAAGCCTGTGAGGGGAGGCGTTGCCAGCAGGTGGCCGGAGAGCGCGGCGAAGCAGCCGGTTCGCGCGCCCACCTGGCCAAATTGGTGGCCCGGAGGATGTGGGGTGGACATCATGACGAACAGGGCCCTAGCCGCCGCGCCGCGGAGTCCGCGCCCCACCGCGAGACGGAAACTTCGGGACGCCCGCGCTGGGAGGTGTCGCTACGGCATCGCGAAGTGTACGAAGAACGCGAGAACCTGCTGATTACGGCACGAGGAGCGATTCGGACGGCGGATGGGCGGGAGTTCAGTTTTGACGCGGCCTTTTCGCTTGCGAGGAGCTTCCGGGTGGAGGCAGGCTCGGCCCTAAAGGCCACCGGCGAAGACCAGCAACTGTCCGGCGCCCTGTTTCTCGACCGGGGCGGCGTCTCCCGGCTTCTCGTGAACGACGCCGATGGCGACGGGAAGCTGAGCGATCCGGGAGAGGTGTTCGGCTCAGGTGCCGGGGACGGTTTTGGAGAGCTGGCGGCGATGGACGCCGATGGCAACGGCTGGATCGACGAGGGCGATCCTGTTTTCGGCCGGCTCCGCCTGCGGATGGAAGACGGCGCGCTGGTTGGTTTAGGAGCACTGGGCATCGGTGCGCTCTCCACGGCTGGGGCAGCGGGTGAGTTCCAGTACAAGAATGAGGCGAACGAACTCGTCGCCGTGGTGCGCAGAAGCGGAGTCTATTTGAACGAAGACGGCTCAGCCGGGGCGCTGCGGCAAATTGATCTGGTGATGTAGCCGGGCGCGGGCGAAAGGCTCCGGAAGACGGCGGTAAAGGCTCTGGAGTAAAGAAGATGGACGATCCTGCCGAGTTCTTAGGATAGGTTCGCGCGTTCGGGCAGACGCGGGACGGAACTGTTTCCGCTCACCTGCCAGGCCGCGGATCGAATTCTCACGATGGCTCCGGCCGGGTGAGGGGGCCTGGCCAACCGGCCAGGCGCCTCGCGAAACGCCCGCCGTCCATACAATGGATAGGACATGCATCCCAAGGTACGCAAAGCCGTTTTTCCCGCCGCGGGTCTGGGGACCCGTTTTCTCCCGGCCACCAAAGCGCAGCCCAAGGAAATGCTGCCGCTGGTGGACAAGCCACTGATCCAGTACGGCGTGGAAGAGGCCATCCAGTCGAGCATTCAGAACATCATCATCGTCACCGGACGCGGTAAGAGCTCCATCGAGGATCATTTCGACGTGAATTTCGAGATGGAACATCTGCTGGAGAGCAAGAAGAAGAAGGATCTGCTCAAGCTGGTGCGCGACATATCGGACATGATTGACGTCTGCTATGTGCGGCAGAAGGAAGCGCTCGGCCTGGGGCACGCCGTTCTGCGCGCCAGTGAGCTGGTGGGCCGCGAGCCGTTTGCCGTGGTGCTTTCCGACGACGTCATAGACGCCGAGATTCCCTGCCTGCGGCAGTTATTGGATATCCACGAGTTCTTTGGCGCCTCGGTGGTGGCGTTGATGGAGGTGCCTTCGGAACAGATATCGGCCTATGGCGTGGTGGACGCCGAACCGGTGGACCATAACGGGGCGCGGGACCGTCTGTTCCGCATTCGCAACATGGTGGAGAAGCCAAAGGCGGGCGAAGCGCCGTCGAACCTGGCGATTATCGGCCGGTACATTCTGGTGCCGGAGATCTTCGACAGCATCAACGCGATTCCGCCGGGGGCGGGCGGCGAGATTCAATTGACCGACGCCTTGAAGCACCTGCTGCGGAACCGTCCGATCTACGGCTACAAGTTCGAAGGCAAGCGGTATGACGCAGGCGATAAACTGGGCTTTCTGAAAGCGACCGTTGAGTTTGCGCTGCGCCGGAACGACCTGGGAGGACCTTTCCGGGAGTACCTCAAGACGCTTAGCCTGTAGAGAGAGGTTTAGACCGTGTCCACCATTCCGTTCGAGCTCCCCATGAAGGCGAGCGAGGCAGCCGCGTTGGCCGACCTGATTTTCCAGGCCACCGAGGGAAAAGGTTTTACTGACGAAACAAGGAAACGGATTCCGGCCCGCGCGGCATCGCTCGGTTTGACCACAATCAAACCGCACTGGGGGTCGCTCGCGCAGGATCCGATCCACGCCTCCACCTGGTACATGGCGGTCGACACGAACGAGGGGGCGGGCTCCTACCTGTTGAGAATGGCGCTGGCCTCCTCGCCCGCCAGCGGACTGTTTCCCAACTCGATTCTGATTGGGCGCATGCGGCCGGGGGGCGCCCGTGAGGTCGTAGTGAACGCGATTCCGTTCTCGTCCTACGACTCGGCGGCCATCCGCACCTACGCGACCGAGGTGGACCGGGCTTTCTTACCTCGCCCGCAAGCCGCTTTGCCGGCCATCGCCGTGGGCAACCGCCATCCCGAGGTGAGTCTGCCGGCGGCTTTCGACGCGTTTGGCAGAATTTTGAAGGCGACGGGCGTGAACATGGCCTCCACCGTGCAGCTTTCAGCGACGCGCGAGATGACCGTTCCCGAAGCAGTCGAGGCGCGTGACGGGGAAAATCCGACAGCGGCCGGGCATACGCGGGTGTCGATTCCGCACCTGTTCGAGGCCGGATTGTGGGCGGCCATCCGGGCCGGCTGGCGCGAGGGATACAACGCGGAGGCTGATCACTTCATCATTACCGGCGAAACGCCGGACGCCATTCGCGCCAGTGTGGAATTCACGAAACAGTGCATTCACCTTGCGGCCGGATTCACCAAGTTCACCACCGACACCTCCCGGCTGTTCGAGCTGCGCGCCGACACGAGGCACCCGGCGGCCTGGAGCGACGCCGAAGTAGAGTCGCGCTACGACGAACTGTTTCGCGGTGACCTGCATGGGTGGATCCTGGACGAGTTCTCCAAACCGTTTGAGACGCCGGCGGCGAGCTACCACTACGGTGCGGCGGCGATCAAAAGGCTGGCCGTGAAGTTCGGAGAGAGTCTGCTGCTGAACGAGGAGCTGTACGACTTCATACGCCGCGAAAAGACGATGTCGGGAATGGGCCGCGCCTTCGACTTTGAGCCTTCCATCGACGAGGCCGAAACTCTGACCACGCCGGAGGAGCTGCTGTTCTACATGCACTGGCTGAAGGCGCGTGGAAGGCCGGCGCAACTGGTGCCACCCAATCTGGGCTTCAAGAAACGCCAGGCGTATCCGTATCAGCTGGATACCTCCGCGGCGGATGGGGTTGGCTTGCGCGATTACGTGTGGCACAAGATGTGGCCGGAGCTGCTGCCCCGGGTGGAAGGTAAGTTTGGAGGCGAACCGTTGCCGGAGCTGGCGCACCGCGTGCGGGCGCTGGCCGATGTGGCGCGGCACTTCAACGCGACGCTGTCCATCCATTCGGGTTCCGGCAAACAGGCCGAAGTCCTGAATCTGATTGGCGGAGCCACAGGCGGACGGCTGAATTACAAGATCTCCGGCGAGCTGCAGTTGCAGATGTTCGATGTGCTGCGCGAGCAGCAGGAGAGCTCGCCGTGGCGGCAGTTGTACGAGCGGATGGTGGTCCGCTGCAATGAATTCGCCGCCGCCCATGCGTTTGGCGACGAAAGCCAGTTGGCCCAAACCTATTTGGACATGGGACGCGGCTCTTATCTGGGCGATGAAGCGCGCGGGCGCGTGGATGGCAACCTGTTTCTCGTGTTCTGGATCGGCAACATCAACGGCAGCCGCGACGTGCACGCCCCGGATGGCGACACGCGGTTTTTCAAGGAAAAGCTGGACGAGTTGCCCTCCGAACTGGTTGCCGAAACACGGCGCCGCAACTCGGACTATATTGTTTGGCTAGCCAAGGAGTTGAGAAGATGACGCGTCGCGTCTTCGCCGGATCGACACTTGCCATGACCACCGCGGCCGCGCAAAGCACTCCGAATCAGACGAAGCTCGGGATTGATCTGTTCAGTCTGCGAAGCCAGGGATGGACGGCGTTTGAAGCGTTGGACTACTGTGCGAAGCTCGGCGCCGGCGTGTGCTTCTTCAGCGAACTGCGCTTTCTCGGCGGTTTGAGCCCCGATCACCTACGCCAGGTGAAAGAGCACGCGGCGAAGCGGGGCATCGGCCTCGAATTGGGCATGACCTCCATCTGCCCGACGTCCACCATGTTCAAACCGGAGCTGGGTACGGCGGAGGAGCAGATTGAGCAGGCCATCGCGGCCGCCAAGGCGTTGGGCGTCTCGTTCATCCGCTGCTATCAGGGGCGTGGCGAGGATCGCAAAACGCCCGGAGGCTTGGCTCGTCACGGCGAAGAGACACTGAAGGTCCTGCGCTCCGTCCGGACGCGCCTGCTGGATGCCGGGCTGAAAATGGCCATCGAAAATCACGCCGGCGACTATCAGGCGCGCGGCTTGCGCCAACTGCTGGATGCCGCGGGCAAGGACATTGCCGGGTGCACGCTGGATTCCGGAAACGCCACATGGTGCCTGGAGGATCCGCACGTGACGCTGGAAACGCTGGCGCCCTATGCCCTGGCCAGCGGCGTGCGGGATTCGATTCTGTGGCGGACCCCGGAAGGCATCGCCGTGCGCTGGGTGCGCATGGGGGCGGGCAACGTGGGCATGGAGCAGTGGGTAAAGGATTTTGTCCGCCTCTGCCCCGGTGTGACACTGTCGCTCGAAATCATTTCGCTGCCCACGCCGCGCGTGTACAAGGTGTTTGATCGCGACTTCTGGCAGGGCTATGAGGACGTACGTGCGAATGAGTTCGTCCGCTTCCTCGCGCTGGCCGAGAAAGGACAGCCGTCGATGGGTGTACCGCTGCCCAAAGACACGCCAAAGGAACTCGTTCTGGCCGCCGAGCGGGAGGAGTTGGAGGCGAGCTATCGCTGGACGCAGCAGGTGATGGAGAGGGCATGAGGATTCTCGCTTGGATGGTCCTGTGCGCTATGCCGGTTTGCGCGGGCCTGGTTCAGGACGTGCGTTCGGCGGCATCGGCGAAGAACTGGACGCTGGCCGGAAAGCTGGTGGCCGATTTTCAGCGGCAGCACGGGTGGACGCCGGAAGCGATTCTTGCGCAGAGTTGGATTGCCCGTGGCGCCCAGGCGGCGGGTGATTGGGACCGCGCACTGACGGCGGCATCGCGTACGCGGGAGCTGGCGGACGCCGCTTTGCAACAGCGCAAACTCGATGCCGAGCCGCAGTTGCCGCTGGCGCTGGGCGCGGCAATTGAGGTGGAGGCGCTCTCGCTGGCCAGGCGGGGCCAGCGCACGGAGGCCGTGGACCTTTTGCGGCGGGAGATCAAGACCTGGTATGCCACCTCCATTCGCACGCGCCTGCAGAAGAATTTGAACCTGCTCACGCTGGAGGGCAAGCCTGCACCCGCTCTGGAGACTAGGGAGTTCATTGGCGCCTCAGGCCAGACGTCTGCCGCGTGGAAGGGCAAGCCGGTTATCTTGTTCTTCTGGGCTCACTGGTGCGGCGACTGCAAACAGCAGGCGCCAGTGCTGGCGCGGTTGCAGGAGGAGAACAAGGGCACGGACCTCATGATCGTGGGGCCAACGCAACGCTATGGGTATGTCGCGGGAGGCGCGGAAGCATCACCGTCCGAAGAGGTTCACTATATCGGACAGGTGCGGAGGCAATACTACGGTTCGCTTCACATGACCGTCCCTCTGAGCGAGGAGAACTTCAAGAACTGGGGCTGCTCCACCACTCCTACGCTGGCCATGATCGACCGCGCCGGAGTGGTGCGTCTCTATCATCCCGGCCGCATGAGCTACGAGGAACTGGCGCCGAAGGTGGCGGCTCTCGTTCAGCGGTAACGCCGGCGTTCCGTACCGGGTACCAGGGGTGCGTTGCCCCCCTTAGTGCGCTGCTGTAGCATGGAGTCATCTTTTTTTGAGAGGTGACTGGGCATGTTCCGTCTGGATGCCGACCGCGCCGTGCAGTTTTGCGACGGCTCGCGCAGGCGCGATTTTCTGCATGCGGGCTCGCTTTCCATGCTGGGGCTTGGCCTTTCCCAACTGTTTGGCCTGAAGGCGATGGGCGCGGTGGATTCCGCCAAGTCCGACATGAACTGCATTCTGCTCATGCTCGTAGGCGGGCCCTCGCAACTGGACACATGGGACATGAAGCCCAATGCGCCCGTTGAGATTCGCGGCCCGTATAAGCCCATCAAGACCAATGTTCCGGGCATCGAGATCTCCGAGACCTTCCCGCGCATGGCCCGGCACGCCGACAAGTTCGCGCTGGTGCGGAGCATGTATCACACGGCCGCGGCCGTTCACGACACCGGGCACCAGATGATGCAAACCGGCCGCCTGTTTCAGGGTGGCGTCGAGTATCCGCACTATGGGTGCGTGTTGAGCAAGCTGAAGGGGCCCAAAGGTGACGTGCCGCCGCACGTTTTGCTGCCGCGGCCGATCGGAAATACGGGCGGCAATATGCCGCACGGGCAGACCGCCGGCTTCCTGGGCAAGTCCTATGACCCGTTCGTACTGAACGCGGACCCGAGCGACCCGGCCTTCCGGGTTCCGGACATGTTGCCGCCGGACTACCTTTCCGCGCTGCGCGTGGACCGGCGGCGCAACTGGCGCGCGCTGGTAGACCGGTCCGTGAGCGAGTTCGAGACTTCGCAGGACGCGCGGCTGCTGGATTCCACATTCCAGCAGGCTTACACGCTGATGAGCTCGCAGAAGGCGCGCGAGGCGTTCGAGTTGCACCAGGAACCGGAGAAGGTGCGCGAGAAGTACGGCAAGAACCGCTTCGGGCAAAGCTGCCTGCTCGCACGGCGCATGATCGAAGCGGGCGTCCGCTTTGTCACCATCAACATGTTTGAAACGGTGTTCGACGAGATCACCTGGGACATTCATGGTTCGAAGCCTTTCAGTCCTATCTCCTGTTATTCGGACCTGGTGGGCCCCATGTTCGACATGGCATACAGCTCGCTGCTGGAAGACCTGCACGAGCGCGGGCTGCTGAAGACGACGATGGTGTGGGGCCTGGGTGAATTCGGCCGCACGCCGAAGGTGAATCCCGCCGGCGGGCGCGACCACTGGCCGCAGTGTTGGACGGGGCTGGCGGCGGGCGGGCCCATCAAAGGCGGCAATGTCGTGGGCTCGTCGGACGACACCGGAGGCTACCCGAAGGACCGCCCGGTGACACCCGCCGAAGTGGCCGCCACCATCTATCACGGTCTCGGCATCGACCTGGAAACCGAACTGCCCGGCGCGCAGGGACGTCCGATTCCGCTTGTCGACCGCGGCTCGGGCCCCATCAGGGAACTGTTCGTATGAGCGAAACGGCGACGCTGGCCGGCGGCTGTTTCTGGTGTCTGGAAGCCGTCTACCAGGAACTTGGAGGCGTGCAAAGCGTGGTCTCCGGCTATATGGGCGGGCACACTGCCCAGCCGGACTACAAAGATGTGTGCAGCGGCGCGACAGGCCACGCCGAGGTGGTTCAGATCACCTTCGACGAAACACGTCTCAGCTTTCAGGACCTCCTCGCCGTGTTCTTCGCCATGCACGATCCAACCACCGTGAACCGGCAGGGTCACGACGTGGGCACGCAGTACCGCTCCGCCATCTTTTTTCATTCGCTCCAACAGGAGCAAACGGCGCGGGCCACCCTCGGGGAACTGGACCGCGCGGGAGTCTACGGCGCGCCGGTTGTTACTGAGGTGATGCCCGCCGGACACTTCTGGCCGGCCGAGGGCTATCACCAGAATTACTTTCTCAACAACCCCTACCAGCCATATTGCATGGCGGTGGTGTCGCCGAAAGTGGCGAAGTTCCGCGAACAGTTCGCGGCGAAACGAAAGGCATCATGAAGAGTCTTCTTTGGATTTGGGCGGCACAGGCGGCCCTGGCGCAAACGGTAACCATGATGCCGCGCGAGGTGACGCTGGCCACTCCTGAATCGCGCCAGCAACTGATTGTCGAGGCGGATACCGCCGGGCACTGGGAGGACTGGACGAGGCAGGCGCAATGGTCCAGTTCGGATACACGCGTGGCAACCGTCAGCCAGACAGGTCTGGTGAAGCCTGCGGGCGATGGGGAAGCCATGGTGACGGCCCGCGCGAATGGCCAGTCGGTATCGGTGAGAGTGTCGGTGAAGGGCATGGCCGCGCCCTTTGCCTGGAGCTTCAAGAACCATGTCATTCCCGTGTTCACGAAGATGGGCTGCAATCAGGGCGCCTGTCATGGAGCACTCGCGGGCAAGAACGGCTTCAAGTTGACCCTGCGAGGGTATGACCCCGAGGTGGACTTTGACACCATCACGCGGCAATCCTTGGGGCGGCGTGTGTCGCTGGCCGACCCGGCCGGAAGCTTGCTGTTGAAGAAGGCCACCTTCGCGATGCCCCATGGTGGCGGCAAGCGGTTCGGAACGGACTCGCTGGAATACCGCATTGTGTCGGAGTGGATCGCCAATGGCGCCGCGCCACCGAAGGCGAATGATCCCGACGTAGCGGCGCTGGAGGTCTACCCGGCTTCCGCCGTACTGGCTCCGGAGGCGAGCCAGCAACTGGTGGTGCGCGCGCGCTACACCGATGGCCGCATCGAGGATGTCACGCGTTGGGTGAAGTTCACCTCCAGCAATGAAGGCGTGGCCACAACGGACGATCATGGACTGGTGAAGATGACGGGACGGGGCGAAGCGGCCATCACGCTCTGGTATTCCAGCCGCGTGCTCTATGCCCGCGTGATGGTTCCGTTCGACAACGCGGTGGCCTCCGATGCGTACTCGCGGTTCCGCCCCGCGAACTTCATTGACGAACTCGCGTTGAAGAAGTGGCGTTCATTGCATCTGGCGCCTTCGAAGCAGGCTACCGACGCGGCGTTTCTGCGCCGTTTTTACCTGGATGCCGCGGGCATACTGCCTTCTGTAGAGGAAACGGAGGAGTTCCTCGCCGACAAGAGTCCTGGCAAGCGCGCGCGCATGGTGGAGCGCCTGATGCAACGCCCGGAGTTCACCGACTATTGGGCGTACAAGTGGAGCGACCTGCTGCTGGTGAGTTCGCGCAAACTACGGACGAACAACATGTGGGCCTTCTATAACTGGATCCGCGACTCCGTGAAGGCGAACAAGCCATGGGACCAGTTCGCGCGTGACATCTTCACCGGGACTGGATCCAGCAGGGAAAACGGCGCGCTGAACTACTTCGTGCAGCATAAGGACGTGATCGACCTGAGCGAGAACGTTACGCAGGCCTTCCTTGGGCAACGTCTCACGTGCGCCCGTTGCCATAATCATCCGCTCGAAAAGTGGACGCAAAAGCAGTACTACCAGTTCGCCAATCTATTCGCCCGGGTGGGCTTGAAGAACGGCGACACAGCCGGTGAGTTCATCATCTATCCGAAAGAGACGGGCGACGTGAATCATCCCCGCCTGCTGCGGCCGCTCGCGCCCACACCTCTGGATGGCGCTTCCGCGGCGCTGGACAACCCGGCCGACCGCCGGATCGCCTTCGCCGCCTGGCTGACAAGTCCAAAGAACGAGTACTTCGCCCGCAACATCGTGAACCGGGTGTGGGGGAACTTCCTGGGGCGCGGTCTGGTTCATCCGGTGGACGACGTGCGCGCCACCAATCCCGCCTCGAACGAGGAGTTGTTCGACGCCGTGGTGAAGGACTTCATTGCGCACGGCTACGACATCCGCCACCTGATTCGAACGATCGCCAATTCGAGCACCTATCAGCTTAGCTCCGAGGCGAATGCGACGAATGAGCAGGACAACATGTTTTATTCCAAGTACATCGTGAAACGGCTTCCGGGAGAAGTGATTCTCGACGCCATGTCGCAGGTGACCGGCGAGCCGTCGTCATTTGCAGGCTATCCCGCCGGAACGCGCGCCATGCAGTTGCCCGACGTGCGCGTGCAGTCACAGTTCTTGAGTGCTTTTGGCCGTCCCGAGAGGATCCTGTGTGACGCGGGCGAGCGGAGCGTGGACCCATCCATCGCGCAAGCGCTGCATGTGATCAATGGAGACACGCTGAACAAGAAGTTGAGCGCTCCCGATGGCGCACTGGCCATGATGCTGAAGTTGGGTCTGCCGGATGATCGCGTGATGGAGCACCTCACGCTGGCCGCCTTTGGGCGCTACCCCACCGAGACGGAACGCACAACGTTGACCGGTGCGCTGAAAGACGCCGGGCGCGCCGCTGCAACACCCACGGCATCCACCGGATCCACACGAGAGGCGCGTAAACAAGCGCTGGAAGACATGGCGTGGGCGATGTTGACAAGCAAGGAATTTCTTTTCAATCACTGATGCGCACCGTACTGTTCGGATTACTCACGGCCGCCACTGCCCTCGCTCAACCGGGCGCACCGCCCACTTATGCAAGGGACATCTCTCCCATTCTCGAGGAGCGATGCACCGGATGCCACGCGGCGGGAGTGAAAATGGGCAGCCTCGTGACCGATACCTACGAGGATCTGGTGAAGGGCGGCAGCCACGGCGCCATCCTTGTGCCGGGAAAGAGCGCCGAGAGCCGGCTGGTGAAGTACCTCACGGGAGAGTTGAAACCGGCGATGCCCATGGACGGCCGCCACCTGACAAAAGACCAGATAGACCTGTTCGCCCGGTGGATTGATGCGGGCGCGAATGGGCCTTCGCCGGAGGAGACGGCGCAGTTGAAAGCCGCGCAGGCCAGGACCGCGCGTCCGGCGGTGAAGCCGAGGGGAACCGTGCGGCCAAGCGTGTTTGCGATGGCGTGGTCGCCCGATGGAACCATGCTGGCGCTGGCAAGGTTCAAAAGCGTGACGCTGGCCTCCGGCGGCACGGGAAAGACGATGGCCACGCTGGATGGCCATGCGGAAACCGTGCGGGCGGTTGCCTTCTCACAGGACGGGCGCTGGCTTGCGGCGGCAGGAGGAGTGCCGGGCAAGAATGGCGAGGTGAAGTTGTGGGACGTGGCGCGGCGCGAGGCAATTCTCACTTGGAGCGGCCATTCGGATTGCATTTACGCGGCGGCGTTCTCACCCGATGGCAAGATGCTGGCGACGGCCAGCTACGACAAGTTGATCAAGTTGTGGGATACCGCCACCGGCAAGGAAATCCGCACGCTGAAGGATCACATCGACGCCGTGTATGCACTGGCTTTTACTCCTGAAGGCCGGCGTCTGGTGTCAGGAGCGGCGGACCGTAGCGTGAAGGTGTGGAATCCGGAAACAGGCGAGCGCCTTTACACGATGAGCGAACCTCTGGACGGCATCAACACGGTTGCCGTCTCTCCGGATGGACGGATGGTGGCGGCGGGTGGCGCGGACAAGTCGATTCGCATCTGGGAACTCGGCGAAAAGGAGCCGCGCCTCCTTGCGTCACTGATGGCGCATGAGGACGCGATTCTGAAACTGGCGTGGTCGCCCGACGGCAAGTTGCTTGCTTCGGCCGCGGCCGACCGGACCATTAAGGTACTGCGCGCTTCCGGCCTTTCGGAGGTGAAGCTGCTGGCGGGCCAACCCGATTGGGTGTATGGCCTCGCGTTTTCTCCTGACGGAAAGACCATCGCGGCGGCTCGCTTCGATGGCTCTCTCAGCGCGTATGACACGGCCAGCTACCGCGACACATGGGAGACTGTGCGCGCCGGCGTGAGGTAAACCACTATGCGTCGATTCGCAATTGCCCTGCTCGTAACCACGACATCCTTCGCGCAAAGCCATTCAACGGGACCGCGCATCACGCCGCCCACGCTCACCGCGGTGAACCCGCGCGGAGTTGCGCGTGGCGCCACAACAGAGATCACCGTGGAAGGCCTGAACCTGGCGAATGCATCCGCCATCTACTTCAGCCAAGCGGGCGTCAAGGGCCGTATCGTGCGCGTGAAGGAACTGCCCGATCTTCCCGACATTCGGTTGGGCTCCAATGGCACACCTTCGACGATTGATGTGGGACCGCTCCCGCCGCGCAACCTGGTGACGGTGGAGGTCGACGTCGCCCCCGGGACCGATGTTGGCCCCGTGCGGTTCCGGCTACTGACGCCGCTGGGCACCAGCCCGGAGGGCTCCTTCGTGGTGGAGCCTTACGCGAGCGCACTGACGGACCGCGAGCCGAACGATTCGCCCGGCGAAGCCGTGGAGGTCACGCTGCCCGCCGTCTTGTCGGGCGCGATCACTAAGCCGGGTGACGTGGACTTCTTCAAACTGCAGGCAAAGGCCGGGGAAGAGATCGTATTCCTGAACCAAGCTCCGGAAGCGGGTTCGATGTTGCAGCCGGTGATTCGCGTTTTGGACTCGGGAATGAAAGTGCTCGCCGAGTACGGTTACGACGGAGGCGATGCGCAAAACGCCTTCGCCCACACGTTCGCCGAGGCCGGAACCTTCTATGTCCGCATCAGCGACTTTGAAAGCAGCGGACGCGCCATGAACACCTACCGCGTTCTCGCGGGCAAATTCCCCCTGGTGACATCGGCGTTTCCGTTGGGCGTCCAGCGCGGACACCGCACGCAAGTCGCACTGCGCGGGGATAACGTGCCGGAGTCTTTCACCGCTCTGGTTACGACGCCGGGCGAACCGGTTGAGGAGCTGCGTGCGAAGACGGCGATGGGCCCGTCCTTCAATCGATTTCGTCTCGCGCTTGGCGACGACCCGGAAGTAACCGCCAACGGAGCCAACCTCTCCGCCAAGACGGCGCAAGCACTCACGCTGCCCGTTACGGTGAATGGCCGGATTGGCGCGCCCAAGAGTGGCGTGAGTGGAGAACACTACTACCGCTTTGCAGCGCGTAAGGGCCAGCGCTTGACGATGGAAGTGAACGCGCACCGGATGGGTTCGCGGCTCGATTCGCTGGTTGAGGTGCTGGACGCCACGGGACATCCCGTGGAGCAGGCCGTGGCCCGCGCGACCTGGGAGACATTCCTGGTGCTGCGCGATCATGACTCGGCCGTGCGCGGTCTTCGCATCCAGGCATGGAACGGGCTGGCCACTGGCGACTACCTCATGGTGGGCGGCGAAATCGTCCGCGTCGATGAGGTGCCCGACGGTCCGGACGAGGACATGACGGTGGAGAGTTTCGGCGGACAACGGAAGGCCTTCTTCAACACGTCGAGCGAGGCGCATGGCATCGACCGCGCCATCTACAAGGTGCAGATGCACCCGGCGGGCGCGCGGTTCTCGCCAAGCGGACTGCCGCAAGTCCGCCTGTACTATCGCAACGACGATGGCGGCCCAGGCTATGGCAAGGACAGCCTTCTCGATTTCACGGCGCCGGCGGACGGCGAATACCTGGTGCGCATCCGCGACGTGCGCGGCCAGGGCGGCGATGACTGCGCGTACCGGCTGAGCATCCGTGAGCCGCGTCCCGACTTTTCGCTCAGCATGACACCGCGCAATCCCAACGTGCCGCGTGGCGGAACCGTTCCCGTTACCGTCACAGCGCTGCGGAGCGAGGGTCTGGATGCGCCCATAGAGGTGAGCTTCGGCGCCTTGCCGCCCGGATTCACCGCAACGAAGAACACGATTCCCCCCGGTCTTACCTCAGCCACGCTGCTTCTGACGGCCTCTGAGACAGCGGAATTGAAGGATGCCGCGCCGTTCACAGTTACGGGGCGCGCGCGAGAGAGAGGGCGCGAGCTGACACATCAGGCGAATCCGGACGACCATACGAAATTGATCGCTCTCATGCCGAAGGCCGACGTCCGGCTGCTCACGCGAACCAAGGTGGTGGAGCTCACTCCAGGCGAAACGGCCGAGGTGACCATTGCCGCCGAGCGCGCCAACGGCTTCGCCGGAAGGGTTCCCGTGATTGTGAGCGATCTTCCTTCCCGCGTGCGCGTCACCGATTCCGGACTGAACGGCGTGCTGATTCACGAGACGGCGGAAACCACGACCTTCCGCTTGTGGGCCCTGCCCAACGCCGAACCGGCCGAGGGCTACATCTACGTTTCAGCGCGCATCGAAACGCGCTCGACACAGCAAAATATGTACGCCTCCACCGAACCCGTTCTGGTGCGCGTGAAGCCTGCCGCGCGCACTGCGGCTGCGCCGGTGGGACGGCTTGAACCCTCTGGCGCGCCGAAATAGACTCTAAGGGATGTCCTCTTCATCCCTTATCCAAGACGCCCTCACCGCTGGTGAGGGCATCGTCCGCCTTGCTCCGTGCTGGGTCCCGCGCGCATTCCTCATGCCAGGCGGCCGCTTGAAGCTCGATCCGCGCGACCTCTACATCCTCGGCGCGCACCGCGGCGGCATCGATGAGAGATGGTTCTCATCCACCACGAAGGCGGCCAACGGCCCTCTGACGGCCGATGACGAGGGCCTCTCCTACATCGACTTCAATGGCAAGCGCGTGTTGTTGAAAGAGGCCATTGAAACCGTGGGCGACAGGTTCCTGGGCGCCGGTGTCATGGCGCGTGAAGGCGGATGGAACCTGCTGTGCAAGTTCTTTGACAACCTTGGTCCCATTCCCCACCACCTGCACCAAAGCGACGAGTTCGCCAGGCGCGTGGGCCAGAAGGGAAAGCCCGAGGCGTACTACTTTCCGCCGCAATACAACTTCAAAGGGAACAACTTCCCGTACACGTTCATGGGCCTTGAACCGGGCACCACGCGCAATGACATCCGGAAGTGTCTGGAACGCTGGAACGAGGGCGACAACGGAATTCTCGATTTATCCCGCGCCTACCGGCTCAAGCCCGGCACCGGATGGCAGATCAACGCCGGCATTCTGCACGCGCCCGGTTCCCTGGTTACGTATGAACCGCAGGTGAACTCCGACGTCTTCGCCATGTACCAGTCCATGGTGGAAGGGCGCGCCGTGCCGTGGGACCTGTTGGTGAAGGACGTGCCGGAACAGCATCATCACGACCTCGACTACATTCTCGACATGCTCGATTGGGACGCCAACACCGACCCCGAGTTCATGAAGCACAACCTGTTCCACCCCACGCCGGTGGGCGACGCGCATGCGATGGCCGATGCCGGTTACGCGGAACAATGGGTTGTTTACTCCACAGGGCACTACTCGGCCAAGGAGCTCACCGTCGCTCCGGGCCGCAGCGTGGTGATCAAGGACGCGGCCGCGTATGGGATGATCGTGACACAAGGCAGAGGCTCCGTGGGCAAGATGGCCGTGGAAACACCGTCGCTCATCCGCTACGGCCAGATGACGAAGGACGAACTGTTCGTGACCGCCGCGGCGGCCTCCAACGGCGTGACCGTCGCCAACGAAAGCGATTGCGAACCTCTGGTGATGTTGAAGCATTTCGGACCTGGCAATCCTGACGCGGCCCGGTTCGTGGGCGCGGCATGAAGTTCGGCGCCAACACTCTGATCTGGACGGCGCACTTTGACCGTCCACATCTCGACCTCATTCCCCGGATGGCGGCGCACGGCTTCGACTATGTCGAGGTCGCGCGCTTCAACTGGGATGACTTTCCGGCGGCGGAGATCCGCCGGACGGCGGAGGCGGCTGGTCTGGGCGTGTTGACCTGCTCGGCGATGCCAGGGCTGAGTTTGCTTCATGACGATGCGGGCGAGCGGGCGAAAGCGGTGGCCTATCTGAGGCAGGCCATTCAATGTTGCGCTGAAGCGGGTGGCAAGGTTCTCGTTGGTCCGCTCTACTCGCCAGTGGGCCAGCACCATGGACGGCGGCGAACGGAGGAGGAGTGGAAGCGCCAAGTCGAAGCACTTCAAACATTGGCGCCACTATTGGAAGCAACCGGTGTGACGCTCGCCATCGAGCCCCTCAACCGGTTTGAAACTTACTTTCTGAACACTATGTCCGACGCCGCGCGCCTGTGCCGCGAAGTGAACCACCCGCGCGTCGGCATCCTCTACGACACCTTCCACGCGAACATCGAGGAGAAGAGCCAGGTTGCGGCGATCCACGACGCGGGGCGGTGGATTGCGCACGTCCACACCTGCGAGAATGACCGCGGCATTCCCGGCAGCGGCCATGTGGAATGGCGCAGCGTGTTCGCCACGTTGCAAGAAGTTGGCTACGATGGCGTCTGCTCCATCGAAAGTTTTGGCTTCAACATTCCGGAACTGATCGCGCCCGCCTGCATCTGGCGCGACTTCGCCGCGACGCCTGAGTCGATTCCTTGGGAGGGGCTGCCGTTTCTGAAACGAACGCTCGCCTCCGTGGTGGACGCTCAAGCGTGAATGGGGGCCCAGTCCTCCGGCACCTCACCGTTCGGAAGCAGCCGGCCCTTCTCCAGGTAGCGGACATGCCCCGCCGTGCGCGCCGCGTGCGGGTCGTGCGTCACCATCACCACGGTCTTGCCGAACTCCTGGTTCAGCCGTGTGAGCAGGTGCAGCACATCCTTGGCCGAGTTCGCGTCCAGGTTGCCCGTAGGTTCGTCGGCCAGGATCAGGTCGGGGTCGGTCACTAGAGCGCGTGCGATGGCGACGCGTTGCTCCTGTCCGCCTGACATCTGGCGTGGCGTGTGACTCAGACGGTCGCCAAGACCCACTAATTCGAGCGCCCGGCGCGCATGGTCAAGCCGTTCGCGGCGCGAAAGCCGCGTGAGCTTCAGCGGCAGCTCCACGTTCTCCAGAGCCGTTAGGACGGGAATCAGGTTGAAGGACTGAAAGATGAATCCGATGTGGGCATTGCGCCAGCGCGCCACCTCGGACTCGCTCAAGGACCTAAGATCGTGTCCCAGTACAATGATCTCGCCACCGGTTGGGCGGTCCATCGCCGCAATCAGATGCAGCAAAGTGGATTTGCCGGAACCCGATGGTCCCATTAACGCGACGAACTCGCCCTGGTGGATTTCAATACTGGCGTCGCGAAGCGCATAGACGTGATACTCCTGGCGCCGGTACTCTTTCGTGAGTTCGCGAGTGGTGATCACCGGCTGTTGTGTGGCGCTGCTCATTTCGCAGCGGCGCCCTTGGCCGTCACCACGTCACCCTCTTTCAGGTCCGCCGGAGGATTGGCGATCAACTGCTCGCCGCCCTTCAACCCATCCTCGATGCGCAACCCCATGGGTGTGTTGCTGGACGTCTTCACCGCCCGCCGCACGGCCTTGCCCTGCTCGACCACGAAGACAGCGTCGTCGCGCACGGCTGTTATGGGCACGAAGATCAACGGGCGTGACGAGGAACCATCAGGCGCGCCCTGTTCGATGAAGGCGACGCTCGCGTTCATCTCCGGCCGCAGGTATCCATCCGGCGAGAGCACCTTTACCTTCACCTGAACCGTAGCCTTGGCGCGGTTGGCCTCGGGAGCGATCTCATCGATGACGCCGTCGTACTTGCGGTCGGGATAGGCGTCCGTGGTGATCACCGCTTTCTGCTTCGGATCGAGCCGCGCGAAGTCGTTCTGATTGATGTCCAGCTCCACCTGCAAATCGTTCAGGTCGGCCATGGAGACGACAAAGCCCTTGGCGCCCCGGTCACCGACGAAACCTGTGGTGACAAACTCGCCGCGCTCGACATTACGGTCCAGAATGGTGCCGGAGATGGGCGCCCGGATGACCGTGTTGGCCAGTTGCGTTTCGGCCAGTGCGACGGCTCCGCGTGCGCGAATGATGTCGCCCTGTACCTGTTGAATCACCTCGGCGCGAGGGCCAATGCGAACCAACTCGTAGGTCCGTTCGAGCGAACGAATGCGGTTTTCCTGCATGTCGGAACGCGCCTGGGCATCGTCGAGCGCCTGAGCGGAAAGCACTTTTTCCGCCACGAGCTTGCGTGTGCGCTCCAGGCTCACACGGGCATTGGCCAGGTCGGCGCGCGCCGAATCGAGGTTGGCCTTGGCTACGGCGATCTCCTCCGGACGGGAGCCGTTTCGCAACTCCTTCAAGCGGGCTTCCAGAGAGGCGTACTGGCCCTGCGCCTGCTGCAACTGGGCGCGGTACTCGTCGTCCTCCAGGCGCACTACCACTTGACCCTGCTTAACCATGTTGCCCTTTTCCACGCCAATCCAGGCCACCTTGCCCACCACTTTCGAGGCAAGCTGAATTTTGTGATGAGCCACGATGTAGCCGGTGGCGTTGAGAACGACACGAACACCGGCTGGGTCGGCGCTGACGACGCGGACGGTTTGCACCTCCGCCGGCTGGGACAAGCGGGGTCCGAGGAATCGAGCCGCGCCGAGGAGGAGAAAGAGCAGCACGCCGCCCACGATCCAGCGCGACTGCCATCGGGGCGGCCGTGCGGCGGGCTTCTTGTCCTTGTCAATACGGAGTGAGTCGAGGTCGGTGGTCATGTTGAATTACGGAGATCAGACGCTCTTGAGCGCCGGGAGAATCTGTTTGCGGGCCGCTGAAGCAGCGGGAAGGATGCCGCCCAGAACGCCCATAATCAGAGCGAACACAACGCCGGTGATCATCACCTGAGGCGTGATGTGGAAGCTGAATGTCAGCTCTGAGAAGGTTACGAAGCTGCCAACTCCTGTTTCCAACCCATTCAACGGCAGCACCAGCAGGCAGCCGAGAACGCCGCCAATGAGACTGAGCAGAGCGGACTCCAGCAGGAAGGCCAGCAGAATGCTACGCCGTGAAAAGCCGAGCACGCGCAAGGTCCCGATTTCGGAGGAGCGCCGCGCCACGGCGGCATACATGGTGTTCATCGCGGCGAAGCTAGAACCGATGCTCATGATCAGAGCCACGAAAGTTCCCAACGCCTGAATCGGCATGGCCGAGGAGGTTTGCTGCGCATAGTAGGCGGCCTCCGTCATGGCGTCGACATTCAACCGGCGGTCGGTCTCGAGGTCGTTGATCAGCGGCTGTACCTCCGCAAGGCTGGTGGCGCGTAGCAAAACGGAGCTCAGCGCGGTCGAGCGGTTCTGATCGGCGGCTAGCTGATTCAGATCGGCGAACACCTCGCTGTTGGCCGAGGTGCGGCCGCCGTCCATGATGCCTGTGATCTCCCACTCGCCTCGTCCAAAGCGCAATTTCTGTCCCAGGTAGACGCCGTAGCGGTTCACCAGGCTCCTGCCGGCGACGATTTCACGATGGCCAGGGCGGAACATTCTTCCGGCGGTGAGTTTCACCTCGTCGCGCAACCGGAAGCCCATCGGCGTCAGTCCGCGCAGGTTGATGTTGATGCCCGATGGATTTTCCTTCGATTCGAGTACGATCACGGTGACAACTTCGAGCGAGGCCATCGGCTGCCCCTCCTCGTCGTGGGCGATGCGCGGCCGGGCGAGGATGTCCTGAAAGGCCGTTCGTGTGATGACGCTATTCAACTCCGCCGTCCCCCCCTTGCGCAGCACCAGGACCTGCAATGGATTTCCGCTTGCCGCCAGTGATGTGCGCAGCCCTTGCACCAGCGCCGATACGCTGAGCAGGACGGCCACAGTCAGCGCGATACCCAACGCCGTCATGGCGGTGGTTGTCTTGCGCGCCGTCAGGTTTCGCAGGTTGTAGCTGAGGGGAATCGCCAGCATGATCTAGTCGGTGACGCGTAGGGCGTCAATGATGGACAGGCGCGACGCGTTCCAGGCCGGCAATAGACACGCCAGCAGGCCCAACACGGCGGCCGAAGCGAACCCAATCCAATAAATGCCGGCGGGCATGCGCAACGTACTGAGATCGGCGAAGGTGGAAGGGGCGCTGCGCAGCAGGTTCACCAGCAGAGTGGCCAGCCACAGCCCTACGGCCGCGCCAATGAGGGAGATCGTCACCGATTCGCCAATCAGAATGCGCAGGATCTCCGCCGGAGTGAATCCAATGGTTTTCAGGATACCCACCTCGCGCGTGCGTTCGCGGACACTCATGGCCATGGTGTTGGCCGTGATCAGGAACATGGTGAAGGCCACGGCGCTGGAGATCATCAGAAAGAACAGCTTCACGTTGCCGAGAAAAGCAAGAAAGCTGAGCTGGAAGGAGTGCTCGGTTTCAGTGAGCGTCTGCACGTCGGAGTTGCGGAACAGGTCGTCCACCTGGCGCGATACCGTGGGCACAAGGCCAGTGGAACGGACATGGATGACCAGCGTGGAGATGCGGTCCATCTGCCTTCTGCCGCCGAAGCCTTTGTTCAGATACTCGAAATTGAAGAAGAGATTTTCGTTGTCGGCCTGCGAATCGTAGATGCCGCGTACGGTCAGTTCCAGCGTCATGGGAAAGATGTCGCCCACGATTTGCACGCGGTCACCCAGTTTGAGGCCAAGACGGTTGGCCAGTTTCCGGCCCACAATGCAGGCGCTGCGTTCGCGCTGAAAGGCGAGCCGTTCGGCGTCGGAGAGTTTGAACTCCGGGTAGACGCGGAAAAGACGGTCGGGCTCAATGGCGAAACGGCCAAAGAAGTTATTCGTGTCGCGCGCGTCCTTATACACGCCGCCGAACCATTGATAGATGACCGCCTCGTCCACCCCAGGCACTTGCAGGATGCGCGCGCGGTAGGCGATGGGAAACGGGTTGGCCAGCGACACACGATTCCGGACAATCAGGCGCAGCGCCTGGTCCGGCGAGGCCTCAGCGTAGTAGAAATTGTTGTAGACGGCGCCCAGAACCCCCAGAAGGCAAAGCGACGCGGCGACGCTCAAAATGGTGAGCAGGCTCCGCCGCCGGTTCCGGATGCTGTTACGAAGAATCAACGGGAGAAACGCGATCACATTGATAACATTCTACGGTGTGAGGTGTTGGGATGTTCCTTCGATTCGGCTGAGAGGGTGATTTCATGGACGATCAGAGAATGAAAGACGAACAATGGATGCGTGTGGCGCTGCGTTTGGCCCAAGAGGCGCGGGCACGCGGCGAGGTTCCCGTGGGAGCCGTGGTTGTGCGGGGTGAGGAAGCGCTTGGAGAGGGTACGAACTGTCCGATCGCCACGAACGATCCCACCGCCCACGCGGAGATTCGGGCCCTCCGGGCGGCCGGCGCCGCGGCGGGCAACTACCGTCTGGAAGACGCAGTTCTCTATTGCACGCTGGAGCCATGCGTCATGTGCGCGGGCGCGCTGGTGCAGGCGCGTGTGGCCCGCATCGTTTTTGGCGCGCGGGATCTGCGTTTCGGAGGCGTTCGGAGTAAGTTCCAGCTTGCCGACTCGGAGATTCTGAATCATCGTGCGGAAGTAACAGAAGGTGTGTTGGGGGCCGAGTGCGCGGAACTGCTGCGGGACTTTTTTGAGGCGAAGCGTTGAAGGGGCCTATCCGGTTAGCGGAACGGACAGGCCCCTGCGAGTTCAGAACTTCAGATAGGCGCCCAGTTGGATCAGGCGGCGTCCGAAGAGGTTTCCGGTAATTTTTCCAAACGTGACGCTGGTGATCGTCTGGTCGCCGATGTCGAAGGTCGGGTGGTTGAACGTGTTGTAGAACTCACCGCGGATCTCCAGCGAGACGCGTTCGGTGATGCGCGTGCGCTTGTTCACGGCGCTGTCGATGCTCCAGCCGGCGGGTCCGCTGAACATACGGCGCTGGAGGGCGCCGATCTCGCCCGCTCCGGGTTGGAAGAAGATCTGGCCGGCGAAGGGCGCTGCGCCATCGGCCTGCACGGCGCGGCCATCGACGCCGACAGCGTTCGCACTGATCATGTAGGGCCCCGTGCCCGACATGCGGAAACTGAGGGCGTCATCGAGTCCAGCCTTGTTCAGCGTGCTGGTGGCCGTGTTGCCTCCCGAGCGGCCTCCACGGTTCAGCGTGCCTCGTCCACTGAGCACGGAAAACGGCGTTCCGCTTTGCCAGGTGAAGAAACTGGAGATGCTCCAGCCGCCAAGGATCCGATCCAGCGGACCACCGGTGTTCAGCCACTTGCCGGTTCCGATGGGAAGGTCATACACGAAGTTGAATTTGAACTGGTGCGTCAGGTCGTACGGCGCGCGGGCGCGCTCGATGGCGCCATTTCGCAGGTCGAGGAAAGGTTCGAAGCGCGTCTGGGTGTCACCGAGCGTATCGGTGAGCACCTTCGAGAAAACGTAATTGCCTTGGAAGAACAGTCCCGAGCGCACCTGCCTGCGCGCCTCCAACTGCAGCGAGTTGTAGGTGGAGTTCGAGTAGTTCGTCATTACGTTCGTGCCTAGCGCGTTGTAGTTACGGTAGAACTGGACACCGCCATTCAAGCCATTGATGGCGTATGTATTGGCGAGCTCGCCCACGGCGTTCTGCCGGATCAGGTTGAGGATGGTCGAATTTGTGAGAAGACCGCCGCTCGTGAGACGGTCGAACACGGGCAACGGCTGGCTGCCGGAAACGGCGGTGTTGTAGCGGACGTCGAAGCCGCGCCCGGCCGCCTGAGCGAGGTTGCCATTGTTCACGGCGCGCTTGAAGTCGTCCAGGAAGCCATTCTCCTTAATCACCACCTGGTTGAAATCGAAGGCGCGGTACATCTTGGTGGCGTGGTTGCCCACGTAGCGGCCTTCCAGAACGAAACCCTTGAACTCCTGCTGAATGCCGATGGAAAACTGCTGCACGTACGGCGTCACCAGGTTTGGTTCCGGCAGTCCCAGCGCCGCCTGCGAATTCACGGCATAGTTGTCCGCAAAGGTGCGCGGCACCTTGTAGGCCGGCGTGGGCACCGCCGGAACATTGCTTGCGCGCGCTGACAGGCCGGAGCGGGTGGCCGACGTGGAGAGGCCGGCGTTGGTGCCCACGTTGTTGTCGAGAGACCGGATCATCTCGTCGTTCACATAGCTAATGGTGTAGCCCAGGCGTAGCGACGTCTTGCCGTTGCCGAAGATGTCCCAGGCCAGGCCGATGTTGGGAGCGAAATTGTTGCGGTCCGGATTGTACCAGCGGCGTCCGGCGGATTTGCCGGCGAAGTCGAGAGTGCCGTCGGCGTTCAGCATCGTCTCGATCACGTTGCCCTTCAGCACCGGGAGCAGGTAGAGGGAGTCGCGCTCGTCCACCGGCGACCAGTAGTCCCAGCGCACGCCCAAGTTCACGGTCAACCCAGGCCGCACCTTGAAGTTGTCCTGGAGATAAAAGGCATGGTTGCTGAGCCGCAGGTTGCGCCGGTTCTCCTGGCCGGGGACAAAGCCGCTGGTGCGGTTGCGCACTTCAAAGTTCTGCGAGTAGCTTGTGACATAGCCGCCGAGCGAAGCCAGAAGATTATTCGCGGCGGCCAGGTCCGAGGCGCTAATGCCTGGCAACTGGGCCGCGACCAGTCCTTGATTCCCGGCGCCGATGCCAATCGTGTAAGTGGGAAGGGTGCCCGCCTGATCGTAGGTGTCCACACGGACGCCTTGATACTGATAACCGAACTGGAGCTGGTGCCGGCCGAAGGTGTAGCTGGCGTTGTCCTGCAGGTTGTAGGTATCCGTATAGCGGCCCTGGTTGCGGAATGTGTTGAGCGGGTTGGAAAAAACATAGCCCGTGATGATCCTGTCGCCGAACTTCGTGTCGCTGACGAAGGTGCTGGGCGAAAAGAAGAAGCCGCCGCGCAGTTCATTGGTAAGCCGCGGGTTCGGGTTGGCTCGCCACGCCAGGGACACCAGTGGGCGGCTCGTGTCGTTGTAAACCTGAGGCGTCACGCTGTAGTCGTTGGCGATGGTGGAGTCGTTGCGGTCCGTCCGCTCAGTGTTCCACGAGTAAGTGCCGGACAGAGTGTGTTTGGCCGAAATCAGGTAATCCACCTTGGCCAGCAGGTTGTCGCGCGTGGTGTTGTTCCGCGCCAGGAACCGGTAACCACCGGTGTTGCGCATGAGGGTGGAACGCGAATCGCCCACGTTGAAGTTGTTGATCTTGTCCGCGCCAGGCAACTGTCCCAGCACCTGCTGGACATGAGAATCCACGCCTACGCCCATCAACTGCAACACGTTGGCCTGCTGCACCACGCCCGACGCCGTCTGATATGTGAAGATACCCTTGCGCGCATCGTCGGTGAGAATCGTACGGTTCACCGAGGTCTGCTGGTTCAGGCGGTAAGCTTCGTAGTTGAAATAGAAGAGGAGCTTGTCCTTGATGACCGGGCCGGAGAACGTGCCGCCACCCTGATTCTGGTTCAGGAATGGCAGCCCAACGCCTGCCTGATTATTAAACCAGGTGTTCGCCGCCGTGGCGTTGTTGCGGTTGTACCAGTAAAGCGATCCGTGATAGTTGTTCGACCCGGAGGGGCTGACAAAGGTCACCTGCGCCGCGCCGCCTCCAAACATCGCGCCCCCATTCGAAGTCACCACGCTTACCTCGGCGACCTGATCCGTGAACAGGCGGTTCGGCTGAAAGTCCAGCGCGTTGGAGCGGATGAAATTGTCCTGCACGTTGATGCCGTCGTAGGTTGAATTGGCGAACGGCGTGCGCAGTCCATTGATCACCGTCGTGGTGCGGCCTGTGGAGCCAATGCCGGCCTGCGACTGAATCAGGCTGATGACGCTTCGGTTCAGGATGGGCAACCGCCGCACCTGCTCCATCGAAATGGTGTTGGAAACCTCCGCGTTCGAAATTTGCACCGTTTGGAGGACGCCGGTCACCTCCACGCTTTCGGTCACGGAGCCGATCTCCAGTTTTGTGGCGACCAGGCTCGTCTCGCGCCCGGAATCGAGCTTCACGCTGCGTATGGTCTGCTTTTGAAACCCGGCCGCCTCCACCGTAATGTCGATCATGAGTGGCCTGAGTCCAATGAAGGAATACAGACCCTCTTCCGTGGTAGTGGTGCTGGCAACCGCAGCCGTGCCGCCTGCGAGCCGAAGAGAAACCGTAGCGCCAGGTATTGGCGCTCCGGTTGCGTCGACGACGCTACCGGACAGCCGGGCTGTATCCTGGGCGAGAGCGGCTGCGCCCAACACAAGGGCCACCGCAAGAAAGCGAGCTAGAGAGGTCATGGATCCCTTTCCCTTAAAAGGAGATGTTTGTAGGGTATAGCGGATCCTTTACGGGCGCAATATGGACGAGAAACCGTACCTCGTTAGGATATTTTGTGCTTTCTTCCCAACCAACCACTCCAGGAAA
Organism: Bryobacterales bacterium; assembly: GCA_020847045.1. GTDB lineage: Bacteria > Acidobacteriota > Terriglobia > Bryobacterales > Bryobacteraceae > JAFLBB01. The sequence continues at coordinate 78,469 of JADLCT010000024.1, forward strand.
CGGTTGGCGCCGGCGGGAGCCTCGCGCGTCACCCCCCCGGTCTGCCGCAGAGAGGTATACAGCTTGGGGTCCACAGGCACTCCCCCTTTGTCATGAACCAGTGACCAGGAGACCAGAGCCGCGTCGGCGTTGCCGCTGGACGCCAGTTGGAATGCCTGCACGACATTTTCGCCATAAACGAGTTTCGACTCCAGTTTTTCCCACAACCCGGCGTTTCTAAGCGCCTCGCGCGCCAAGACGCCATACGGGGCGTGCAGAGGGTTTGCGATCGAAATGTGGACCAGGCGGGGCCCGGCGAGTGACTGTAGAGTCCTGAATTCAGGACTCTTGGAGTACAATCCCAGGCGGCCCAGGGCATACGTCCGCAGCGACTCGGGACGGAGGTAGCCTGACTTGGCCAATTCGGCGGCAAACTCGTAGTTGGCACTCAGGAAAACATCATAGGGCGCACCGTTGCGAATCTGCCGGGAGAGTGTCCCGCTGGAACCTGGTACCCAGCGGATAGAAATCTTGTATTCCTTTTGGAATGCAGATGATAGATCGTTTTGGACAGGCAGGAGATCAGAAGCTGCTGCTATGGTGAGTGTGCGGGTTTGCGCCTTCAAACTTGACAATGATCCACTCACACTAAATAATAGGATCAGGCTAAATTGAAGCCACGCTTCCGCCGATCTAGAGAAGAGGCGGACAGCGGGCGCGAACGCCGTCATATCCAGGAAGGAACGGTGCGTCTGTGCATTCGGTGCCAGGCGCCAGCCAGGGAGGTTATTGCGAGTCATGAGCAAGATCATCGGAATTGACCTAGGAACGACGAACAGCGTGGTTGCCGTGATGGAAGGCGGCCAGCCGGTGGTGATTCCAAACCAGGAGGGTGGGCGGACGACCCCGTCCGTGGTGGGCTTTACCAAATCGGGCGAGCGCCTGGTTGGCCAGGTGGCCAAGCGGCAAGCTGTGACCAACCCCGAGAATACCATCTACTCGATCAAGCGCTTCATGGGGCGCCGCTTTGACGAGGTGTCGCAGGAGACCAAGCTGGTTCCTTACAGGATTGTGTCCGGCGACCACGGGGATGCGCGTGTTGACGTGTCCGGCACAAAGCAGTCGGCGCCCGAGGTGTCGGCCATGGTGTTGACCAAGCTGAAGGAGGCTGCCGAGGCCTACCTGGGCGAGAAGGTCTCAAAGGCCGTGATCACGGTGCCGGCGTATTTCAATGATGCGCAGCGGCAAGCCACCAAGGATGCGGGCAAGATTGCCGGCCTCGAGGTGATGCGGATCATCAACGAACCGACGGCGGCCGCGCTCGCCTACGGTCTCGATAAGAAAAAGGATCAGGTGATCGCCGTGTTCGACTTCGGCGGCGGCACCTTCGACATCTCGATTCTCGAGGTGGGCGACGGCGTGGTGGAGGTGAAGTCCACCAACGGCGACACGCACCTGGGCGGAGACAACGTCGACCAGCGGTTGATCGAGTGGATTATCGACGAATTCAAGCGCGAGCAGGGCATCGACCTGTCCAAGGACCAGATGGCGCTGCAGCGGTTGAAGGAAGCGGCCGAAAAGGCCAAGATCGAGCTTTCCACCCTGCTGGAAACCGAGATCAACCTGCCGTTTATCACGGCCGACGCGAGCGGTCCCAAGCACCTGGTGCTGAAGATCACGCGCGCCAAGTTCGAACAGATGATGGAGAACATTCTCCAGCGCACGCTCGGTCCGGCCAAGCAGGCGCTGGCCGACGCCGGCATGACGCCGCAGCAGATCGACGAAGTGGTCATGGTGGGCGGCTCGACGAGGATTCCGCGCATCCAGACGCTGGTGCGCGAGCTGTTCGGCAAGGATCCGAACAAGAGCGTGAACCCGGACGAGGTGGTGGCCGTCGGCGCCGCCGTGCAGGGTGGCGTGCTCGCCGGCGAAGTGAAGGACGTTCTGCTCCTGGACGTCACCCCGCTGTCGCTTGGCATCGAGACGCTGGGCGGCGTGTTCACCAAGCTCATTGAGCGGAACACGACCATCCCGACGCGCAAGAGCGAGGTGTTCTCGACGGCGGCCGACAACCAGACGTCGGTGGAGATCAAGGTCTACCAGGGCGAGCGCGCCATGGCCCGGGACAACCGGTTGCTGGGCGTCTTCCAGTTGGTGGGCATTCCGCCGGCCCCGCGCGGCGTGCCGCAGGTGGAGGTCACTTTCGACATCGACGCCAACGGCATTCTGAACGTGAGCGCCAAGGATCGCGCCACGAACAACGAGCAGAAGATCACCATCACCTCGAGCTCTGGTCTCAGCAAGGATGAGGTCGAGAAGATGGCCAAGGACGCCGAGGCGCACACGGCCGACGACCGCACGCGCAAGGAAGAGATCGAACTGCGCAACCAGGCCGACTCGATGATCTATAGCGTCGAGAAAATGCTGCGCGAGCATCGCGACAAGATCGGCGAAAGCGACGCCAAGGCCGTCGAAGAGGCCGTGGCCGAAACCAAGAAAGCGGTGGAGGAAGGCGGCAAGGAGAAGATCCAGGCGGCCATGGACAAGCTGACGGCCAGCTCGCACAAATTGGCCGAGGCCATGTATAAGTCGTCGGCTCCGCCAAGCGGCGAAGGCGCGGCGGCCGGCCAGGGCGCCGCGGGCGCAGGCAGCGCGCCGGGCGGCGGCAAGCCCGCCGACAACGTTGTCGATGCCGAGTTCGTCGACGTCGACGACAAGAAGTAAGCGTTCCTAAGGGAGGACCGGAGAGAGGCGCATCCTCTCTCCGGCGCCGGCCATGAAACCCAAACACGACTATTACGAGACGCTGGGACTGAAACGCGGCGCGGGCGAAGATGAGATCCGCAAGGCGTACCGCCGTCTGGCGCGTAAACACCATCCCGACGTGAACCCTGGCGATAAGGCGGCGGAAGACCGTTTCAAGGACGTCCAGGAAGCCTACGACGTTCTGAACGACGCCAAAAAGCGCCAGATGTACGATCAGTTCGGCTTCTATTCCGAATCAGGATTCCCGGGCGCGGGCGCCCAGCAGAATCCCGGTGGCGGTTTTGGCTTCGGCGGTTTCGATTTCACCGACATGTTCGGAAAGTCCGGCGGCGGCCATGCCGGCGCGCGCCCGGAGGATTTCTCTCAGGAAGCCGGCGGCTCCCGCTTCAGCGACATTTTCAGCCAGTTCTTCGGAGGCAACCGGCGCGGCCAGCGCCAGCCCGAAAAGGGCGCCGATCTGGAGTACACGCTGAACATCGACTTCTGGCGCAGCATGAAGGGCACGCAGGCGAAGCTGAACATCGACCGCCAGGAGCAGTGCGCCACCTGTCATGGCAGCGGCCAGTCCGGCGGAGGCAACGTTCTGTGCCCCGGCTGCAACGGCAGCGGCACGGTAACCCAGCAGGCGGGCGCCATGCGCTTCAACTTGAGTTGCCCCCGCTGCGATGGCACCGGCCGCCTGCGCAACGTCTGCACCCATTGCCATGGCGACGGCCGGGTGAGCGCGCGCGAGACAGTGGATGTCCGCATCCCCTCGGGCGTGCAGGGCGGCGACCGTCTGCGTGTAGCCGGTAAGGGAAACGCCGGCACAATGGGCGCTCCTTCGGGTGATCTCTACATCACCGTGAACGTCGAGCCGCACGCCTTCTTCCAGCGCGAAGGTGACGATATCCGCATTCAGATCCCCGTTACGGTGTGGGAAGCGGCGTTGGGCACCAAGGTTGAGGTCCCCACCATCGATGGCCGCGCGTTGTTGAAAATTCCGCAGGGCACGCAGAACGGCCAGCGGTTCCGCCTGCGCGAGCGGGGAGTGAACAACGCCCGCAAAGGTAAACGCGGCGACGAGATTGTCGAGGTAGCTGTCCAGGCCCCCAAGGCCCACGACGAACGCACCCGTGAAATTCTACGCGAACTGGCGCAACTGCACGAAGAGGACCCGCGCGCGGAGATGTGGGCGAAGATATAAACTGGCGAAAACGATGAAGCGATCGCGCAGCAAAGCGGCTTACATGATTTCGGCTGTCTCGGAACAGTACGGAATCCACCCGCAAACCCTCCGCCTGTACGAGCGCGAGGGCCTGCTCAAGCCTTCCCGCAGCGACGGCAACACGCGCCTGTACACCGACGAGGACCTGGAACGTCTGGAGATCATCCTCAAGCTCACGCGCGACCTCGGCGTGAACCTTGCCGGTGTCGAGATCATCCTGAACATGCGCGCGCGCATGGAAACCATGCAGCGGCAGATGGAGGAGTTCATCTCGACGCTCAACCGCGAACTGGCCCACCGCGTTCCGCACACCGGCGACGAGCCCGCGAACTCGCTTGTTCCCGTGTTGCGCATGCCCGAGGTGGCTGTGTCGCGCCCCGCCGCCGAGCCCAAGCCATCCAAACCGGCTCGCGGCCGCCTCAAGCGCTCCTGAACCGCCCGCCGCAACCCGCCACGATCACCGCCAGTACAATAGAGCTTTCATGACGCAGCCGCCCCACTCAGCCACCCCAGACGACATCACCTTCGCCGCGCGGCTTCTCGAACAGATCGAGCTCTTTCTGACGGGTGCGGCCAGTGAGACCTCCACCCTCGGCGCCCTGCCCGCCGAACCTGCTCACCCGGTTCTGCGCGAGATTCGCCGCGACCTGCTCGCCACGCTGCGCGAAGAACGCGGCCACTGGGACACCATGCGCCCACGTTTCACCCTGGATGCCGAACTGCTGGCCAGTTTTGAGTGGCACTCCTCACGCGCCACCCACTGCCGGGAGGCTGTCTGGGAGCGTGTGCAGGATTACCCGTTTCTCGACCGGAATGAGATTGGCGCCGAGGTGCGCCGCTGCCTGGAGGATTGCCCGCCCTATCAGCTTCGCGGCCACCACGCCGGGCGGTGAAACGCCCCTAAAACTTCAACCGCGGACTGCACACCGGCCACGGCGAGAATCCAATCGCGCCGTTTTCCCGGTCCACCATCAGGTTCAACTCCGTATCGTCGAACCGGAGCACGCGAATGATGCTCGCCGGACAATCGTCCGGCGGCTTGAAGCGCAGCAGAAAACGGCGTGCCGAACTGCCCGTGTGCCCGCTGCGCAGGATCACGCCCTGGCCGGCGTTCTTGAACCGGCCCTCCGGGCCCCAGTCTTCGAGAAACTTCGGGTAGGTGTAGTCGGTGCACGGCGTCCGGCTCGTGCAGCCGAACATCGCGTACCCCTTCTGATAGTTCTTGGCCTTGAGCGCCTCCACGAACTCGTTCAGCTGGCGCTCCTCGCTGAAATTGCGGAAGAACATCCACCAGATAAAGAGGGCGCCCAGCACCACCACGAGCGCCAGCCCGATCTTTCTTCGGATTTCCGCCCGGCGTTCGTCCTCAACGCCGTACCCGCTCATGTAGTCGGCCACGGAAGACCTCCTACTTCGCGGGATAGGCTTTGTCGTACTCCGCCGTCACGGCCGGCGTCACATCCAGCGCGGGCTTGAAATAGAGCGTATTGCCCGAATCCACCACCACGTCCACGCCTTGCGCCTCGGCCACCTTCTTGATCACTTCCTGGATGCGCTGGCCGCCCCGCTGCAGAATGTCGTTGCGGTCGCGTTCCACGTCGGCCTGCAGGTCTTCGGTCTGGCGCTTCAACTCCACCTGTGCCCGCTGGGCCCGCACCATCATGTCCTGCTCGGCCGCCGGTTGCAGCTTGCCCGCGTTGGTTTGCAGGTTGCGCTGAATCTCGGCGATTTCGCGCTGCAACTTGTCGATGGCCTCCTGGCGCGGACGGTACCGCGTCTCCATTTCAGCCTGCGCCTTTTTCATCTCCGCCGTATCGAGCAGAGCCTTTTGCAGGTTAATGATGGCTACCTTGGACTGGGCCTGTGCGGCCGCAACGGCCAGAAACAGGGACGCGACAAGACACAGACGAGAGACGCGAAACATGGAAGCGGAGAACTCCTTGCGAGAAATATGCATTTTCAGGCTAACACAGCGCGCCAGAGCCGCGGCGCACCCGCGCGTTACACTGTCCCTATGCCCCCGATTCGCTCCCAGGCGACCTACGACGACGTGAACCTTCTGCTCCGCCTCTACGAAATGCGCCGCGAGGCCCGGATGCGCGAAGCACGCGCCTGGTTCACGGCCAATTTCCGTCCCCAGTCCTGGACCGAAGTCACGGAAAAGTGGCCTCATGGGTCGGCTGAAAACGCCAGCATCCGCCAGGTGCTCAGCTACTGGGAGATGGTTGCCTCCTTCGTCACCTCCGGTGTGCTCTACGACGAGCTCTTTTTCGAGAACACCCGCGAGCTGCTGCTGTGCTACGTGCGCATCGAGAAGATCATCCCCGAGGTGCGCAAGGCCAATAACGACCCCTTCGCCTATCACAATCTCGAAACGGTGGCCAAGCGCTTCATCGAGTGGATGAACCAGCGCGCGCAGGGCAGCTACGAAGCCTTCGCCAAGCGCGTCGGCTAAACAACCTCACGCACTTTCACGGTGCGCGCGTCCTCGCCCGAACGTTCGATGCGGACCTCGGTTCGCGGCCTCGGCATGAGGCCGGCGAAGCGCTCGCCCCATTCGATCAGCACCATCGCATCGCGGTCCATGAGATCCTCCAGTTCGAGCGTCGCCAGTTCGCGCGCCTCCTCGATCCGGTAGAGGTCGATGTGATAAAGCCTTACCGGATCGCCGTACTCGTGAATCAGCGTGAACGTGGGGCTCGACACCTCGGCGGCCCGCGCCACGCCGAGTCCCACGGCGATGCCCTTGGCCAGCGTCGTCTTTCCCGCCCCCAGGTTGCCGGACAGCAGCACCACTCCGCGCCGCGGCAGCAGGGCCGCCAGACGCTCGCCCAGCGCCATCGTCTCCTCCGCCGAGTTCGTCTTATACACGCGCATCGGCCATCGCCTTGGGCAGATACCGCAGCAGATCGGTGGCGATCAGGCACCGTTCGCCCAATTCGTCCCTGGCCAGATCGCCGGCCCGTCCATGCAGCCACACGGCGGCGACCACGGCCTCGCGCGGCCTGCGCGGCTCCTGCGCCAGAAGTCCGGCAATCAGCCCCGTCAGCACGTCGCCGGAGCCGCCCGTGGCCATTCCGGGGTTTCCCGCCGGGTTGATCCACACCGCGCCATCGGCGAAGGCGATCAAGGTGCGGTGGCCCTTCAGCACCAGCGTGCATTGCCGCTCCTGCGCAAATCCGCGCGCCACGGCCAAACGGTTCTCCTGCACCTCGGCCGTGCTCAGTCCCGCCAACCGCCCCATTTCGCCCGGATGCGGCGTCAGAATGCAGCCGTGCACATCCAAGCCCCCGGCCGCCACCAGGTTCAGCGCATCGGCATCCAGCACGCAAGGCGTCTCCAGCGAAAGCAGCTTTCCCAGCAGAGCCGCCGCTCCCGGTTCGGTTCCCAAACCCGGACCCACGGCCAGCACGGTCTTGCCTTCCACGGGCGGCTCGTCCAAAGGAGCCGTCATCAACTCCGGAGCCATCGCCGGCGCGCCTTCGCACGCCACCGTCACCAGCCCCGCCCCCGCACGCAACGCCGCGAGCCCCGCCATCGCCGCCGCGCCACTCTTCCCAGCCGCTCCGCCCACGACCAGAACGTGACCGTATGTCCCTTTATGGCCATTGGCCGCTCGTGGCGCGAGCACCTTGCCCGCATCGCGCGCCTCTGTTACGTGCAACCAGTGCTCCGGCTCATCGTCGATGAAACGCGAGGGGATCCCGATGGGCGCCACCACCAGCTCGCCCACCCGCCCTGTCTCCTCACCGAAGTAATGCTCCACCTTCGGCGCCGCGAAGGTCACCGTCGCCTCGGCGCGCACACCGCCGAAACCCAGGCCCGACGGAAGGTCCACGGCCACTATATGCGCACCGGCGGCCGCATGGATCCCTCCGATCAATTCCGCCACACGCCCGCGCGGAGCGCCCTCGCCCCCCGTGCCCAACAAGGCGTCCACGATGAGCGTCGCCCCGGCGGGGATCTTCTCCACCACCGGACACCCGCATACACACAGCATCCGCCAGTTGGCCAGAGCATCGCCGCGCAGCTCCTCCGGCGCACACGCCATCACCACCTCGACGCGCGCCGCGAACCGCGTCCGCAACTGCCGCGCAACCGCCAGGCCATCGCCGCCGTTGTTTCCCTTCCCGCAGCACACCACGATGTGATGCCTCTCCAGCGGCGCGTACCGCCGGGCCAGGAGCTCCACCACGCGCATCGCGGCGTTCTCCATGAGGATCAAGCCCGGAACGCCGGCTTCGATTGTTCTTCTGTCCATTTCCCGCATCTGCCGCGCCGTCAAAACCTTCATCGCCTACGTCCTCTTCACCACCAGCAGTGTCATATCATCCTGCAACTCGTGCGAGCCGGTGAATGCCTTGACCGCCTCGATCACCTCGGCGATGATCTGATCGCCCTCCATGCCCGCGCAGCGTTCGGCCAGCTCACAAAGACGCCCCTCGCCGAACATCTCGCCGTACTCGTTCTCCGGCTCGGTCACGCCGTCGGTGTAGCACACCAGCACATCGCCCGGCTTCAATTCCAAACGGCTCTCCTCGTAAGGAGTTCCGGGAAACAACCCCACCACCGTGCCGTTCACCTCCAGCGGCGACGCCTTTCCGTCCCGCACCAGCAAGGGCGGCAGGTGTCCGGCGTTCGTGTAGGTGAGCAGCGAGGCGTGCGGGTCGTACACGGCGAAAAAGAACGTGGCGTACTTCTCCGGCGAGGTGTTGGCGTGCAACTGCCGGTTGATCCGGCTCACCAGTTGCGACGTGGGAAACACGCCGCACGCCTCGCCGGAGTTTCCGGCGGGCTGCTGGCGCCCGTCGTGAATCACCAAGCGCAGCGAAGCCTGCAGGCTGGCCATCAGCAGCGCCGCCGAGATGCCTTTCCCGGCCACGTCGGCAATCGCCATGGCCAGGCAGCCGCTGGCCAGCTCCTGGTAGTCGTAATAGTCGCCGGACACCGTGCGCGCCGCATGGCACAAGGCGTCCACGCGCAATCCCGGCGTGGAGGGCGGCGCCTTGGGGAACAACTGGTCCTGCACCTCGCGCGCAATTTGCAGCTCGGCCTGCATGCGCTCGTTCTCCTTGGCCACCACCAGCAGCCGCTCCACGTTCTCCGTCATGCGGTTGAAGCTCCGGCTCAATCCGGCCACCTGCTCACCTCCACGCACGCGGATGCGGTGGCTGAAGTCGCCCTTCATCACGCGCTGTGTTCCCTCGTACAGGTCCTGCACGGCGGCCGTGATGGTCGTGGTGATGCTCACGCCGATGAAGATCGAGAGGAACTCCACCACAACCAGCAGAATCCCCAGCGTGTACATGTAAGCCGCCAGTCCGCTTTCGGTGCGCTGCGAGAACAGCGTCCGCGCCACGGCGCTCAGGCGCGAATGCACGCTCAGCAGCGCCGTGTCCGTACGCGCCAGGTCGTCCCAGAAATAGATGGGCACCTGTGTCGCCCACAGCAGTTCGAAGTCGAAGCGGTTCACGGGGGGCGGCGCCGCCTGCACCGCCTCTTCCTCCTCCTCGCGCGTGCCGAGCGGATAGAATCCGATTCGCCTTCGCTCGAACGGCTGCGCAGCGGCCGGATCGAAATGCAACACGCCCACTTCGCACAGCCCGGGCGCGAGGTCGCTGAAGAACTTCCGGCTGAGAGGCGCCAGCAGCGACACCTCCCGCTGCGGCGTCAGCACATGCGCCCATCCATACAGATAGCCATCGCGCACCACAAGTCCGGAGGCCGTGCCGCGCGCGCTCGTCCGCTCCACCGGTACGGATCCGGCCGGGAACGCGAGCGTCCGCGAAGGCCCGTGCACGGTGATCCTCAGCCCTGGAAACCCCTGCTGGTGCACCACGCCGATCCGGTCGATCGCACGTTCCAGCGCAGCGTCCGGCTCCTGCGAAAGACTCTCGGCCGCCTGCATCAGTTGCGCGATCCGGCGCTCATACTCGGAGTGCACCAGGTACACCGCGAACTGGCCCGCCGCCTCCTTGGCCGAATAGCCCGCCAGCCCCACCACCAGCAGCAGCGGAATCACGGCGATGAACAGGAATGCCACCAGCATCCTGTTCCGCAGGTTCCAGATGAAGCGCCGCAACAGCCGCCGCGCCCACTTCACAAACGACCAGCCGGACGCGGCCGCCGTCATCAGCAGCGCCAGCAGCAGCAGCCCCCCATGCGCTCCCGCAAGCCACGCCAGCAGGCTCAACGCCACGCCGGCCACGGTCAGCTTTTCCGGCGTCTCCCACAGCGGCAGCCACTCCCGCCAGCTCAGGCCGACCTGTGGACCCGCATCCCCGTTCATAGACTCCCGTGGCGCTTAGATGCGCGACTTGGCGATCGCCGGCGACTCGTCCTCGGCCAGCTCCGGCCCGTGGTCATCGCCGCGCAGGTAGTGCTCCGTCAACCCTTCGCGCAGCAGCGCCATCGCCTCGCGCGGATCGTCGGCGAACTGGAACAGGTCGAGATCGCCCGGGCTGATCATGCCGTACTTCACCAGCGCCTCGAAATTCAACACCTCTTTCCAAAACGAGGTGCCGTACAGCACGATCACCATCTTCTTCATTAGCTTGTGCGTCTGCGCGAGCGTCAGCAACTCGCCCAGCTCGTCCAGCGTGCCGAAGCCTCCCGGAAACACCACCAGCGCTTTGGCCAGATAGGCGAACCAGAACTTGCGCATGAAAAAGTAGTGGAACTCGAAGCTCAGCTCCGGGGTGATGTAGGGATTCGGAGCCTGCTCGAAGGGCAGTCCGATGTTCAACCCCACGCTCTTGCCGCCGGCGTCGTGCGCCCCGCGGTTGGCCGCCTCCATGATGCCCGGACCACCGCCCGTGGCCACCACGAACCGCTGCCGGTGCTGATCGAGCAGCAGCGACCACTCCGTCACCAGCCGCGCCAGCTCGCGCGCGTCGTCGTAGTAGCGGCCCATCGGCCCGCCCTCGTGCGTGCGCGCCGAACCGAAGAAGACCACCGTGTCGTGCACGCGCTCCTTCCGGAAGTGCGCGAGCGGGTGCAGATACTCGGCCAGAAGCCGGATCGACCGCGCGTCCCGGCTTGTGAGGAACTCCTCGTTCAGATAGGCAAGAGGCAGGCCGTTCGCCTTGCCGGCAGGTTGATTGGGATCACTCATCGGTGGCTGGCTCCGTGGCGCGTCCGCCGTCCTTGTTTCCCTCCAGGACGTCCAGACGCTTCCCCAATTGTCTCACCGTGCGCACAAGCTCCGGCAGCTTCGGAAACGCCGCCACGGCCCGCCTCCAGGTCTTCATGCCGAAGTGCGGCGAACCGGCCACCATCTCGCCTGGCGCCACGTCGCCGCCAATGCCCGCCTGCGCGTACACAATGGCGTTGTCGTGAATGGTCAGGTGTCCGCTAACGCCCGCCTGCCCGGCCAGCAGCACGTTCTTCCCCAGCACCGTGCTCCCGGCCAAGCCCACCTGCGAGCAGAGAATGTTGTCCTCGCCCACCACGCAGGCATGCCCCACCTGCACCAGCGAATCGATCTTGGCGCCGCGCTTCACGCGCGTCTCGCCCACCGTCGCCCGGTCTATCGAGGTGTTCGATTGAATCTCCACGTCATCCTCGATCACGGTGATGCCCGACTGAACGATTTTGAAATGGCGTCCATCCTTCGTCTTGGCGAAACCAAACCCATCGCCGCCCACCACGGCGCCGTTCTGCAACACCACGCGATGGCCCACCTTGCAGAATTCACGCACCACCGCGTGCGAGTGCGCCGTGAAACCGTCGCCGATTTCGGCGCCTTCATAGATCACCACGTGGGGATGCAGGATGGCGTCGCGTCCCAGCCGGACATGCTCGCCCACAACGGCGAAGGGCCCGATGGAGGCGCCCTCGCCGATCACGGCCGTGGCGGCCACCGAGGCAAGCGGGTGCACGCCCGGACGGGGCCGCGGCGGCTGATAAAACAGCGCCAGCGCGCGGGCGAAGTCGTGATACGGATTCTCGCTCACCAGGCTCGCAATCGGCTGTCCGGCCACCGGAGTTTGCACGAGAATCGCCGTGGCCCGCGTGTCCTTTACCTTGTGCGCATACTTCGGGTTCGCCAGGAACGTAAGCTCGCCAGCCTCCGCCTGCTCCATGCCGCGCACGCCGCGAATCTCCAGCTCGCCGTCGCCTTCCAGGCGGCATCCCAAGGTATTGGCCAGATCCTTTAACTTCATCGTCAAGCATCAGGGTATCGCGGCCGCGCCTGCGGCGGTCCCGCCCGATGCGAGATAAAGAAAAGGAACGAAATGAAACCATCGCGCGTCAGCTACCCCGTGAGAATCCAGGCGCTCTGTCTCATCGCCGCGGCTTGTTTGCCGTTGATGGCGCAGGAACGGACGAACCGCTATGCTCTGCTGTTGAACGATCCGCCGCTGGCCGCCGCGGATGGCTTTGGCAAGTCCGGAGTCCGCGCCGCCTCGGCCGATGCCGGCGCACGCATCGCCGCCGCGCAGAATAACCTCCGCGCCGTCCTGGCCGAACGCCAAATCGAAGTCCTGGGCAGCGCCAACACGGTGGCCAACGCCGTGTTTGTCTATAGCGAGTCGCCTGCGGATCTCGCCTCTCTGCCCGGTGTCCGCCGCGTTGTGCCGATGCGAGCGCACAAGCCCCAAATGGTGAAGGCGCTCGATCTCATTCGCGCCCAAACCGGCTGGAACAACGTGGGCGGACCTGAACGCGCCGGCGCGGGCGTTAAAATCGCCATCCTCGACTCCGGCATCGACAGGAACCATCCCGCCTTTCAGGACGCCGGGCTCTCCATGCCAGCCGGGTATCCCAAATGCGCCGGCGCCGACTGCGACTATGCGACCAGCAAGATCATCGCCGTCCGCAGCTATGTAAGTCTCCTCGTGCTGCCCGAGAATCCTTCGCTCTCCCGCCCCGACGATCTCACGCCCCGCGACCGTGTCGGCCACGGCACCGCCGTCGCCTTCGCCGCCGCCGGCAATCACGTCTCCAGCCCCCTCGGCCAGGCCTCCGGCGTCGCACCCAAAGCCTGGCTCGGCAACTACAAGATCGTAGGTTCGCCCGGCGTGAATGACGTCACCTTCGAGGATGTCTTCATTCAGGCCCTGGACGACGCCGTCAAGGACGGCATGGACATCGCCGTCTACTCCTACGGCCGAGGCGCGCTGTGGGGGCCCGCCGACCGCGGCGCCACCTGCGACGAAACCGCCAGCAACCCCTGCGACTACAGCGCCGACGCCGTCGCCTTCGCCACGCGCGCCGGCCTCACCGTGGTGATCTCGGCGGGTAACGATGGCGACCTCGGCTTCTATCCGCCCACGTTGAACACCATCAACTCACCCGCTACGGCGCCATCGGCCATCTCCGTAGGCGCTACAACCAACTCCCAGCGCTACGTCTCCTCCATTCGCGGTCCGGCGGGCGCGCCGCAAACCATCGCCCAGATCGCCGCGTTCCTCGGCAACGGGCCCAAGCCCGCCACGGCTTTTGTCGCGGCTGTGAGGGACACGCGCACGCTGGAAAACGACGGCGCCGTGTGCGCGCCGCTGGCCAACGGTTCGCTCTCAAACGCCATCGCGCTCATTGATCGGGGCAAGTGCCAGATCGCCACCAAGGCCATCCATGCCCAGCAGGCCGGCGCCATCGGCGTCATCCTCGTACAGTCCGGCGACTCGGACTTCATCTTTCCGCCCACGGGCCTCGAAGAGACAGGCATCCCGCTGGCCATGATCGGCTCCAAGGCCGGCGCCGCCATCCGCGCCTATCTCGCCACCAATCCCACCGGCCAGTTCACCTTCGACCCATCCCTCCGCGCCGAAGCCCAGGATGCCAACTACGTCGCCTACTTCAGCTCCTATGGCCCGAACATACGAACGGGAGGCATCAAGCCGGAGGTGGTTGCCCCTGGCCTTCCCCTCTTCATGGCGACGCAAAGCCTGGACCCCAACGGCGCGCTCTACGACCCCTCCGGCTGGGTGACGGCCCAAGGCACCAGCTTTGCCGCTCCCATCGCCGCCGGTGTCGCCGCCATCTTCAAACAGCGCTTCCCTACGGCCAGCCCCGCCGTGGTGAAGTCGGCCGTGGTGAACTCCGCCAGCGCCGACATCGACGACACCATCGACGGAGACCGCATCAGCCCGGCGCGCATCACCGCCATGGGTGCGGGCAAGGTGAACGTGAACGACGCCGCCCGCACCACGCTGGTGGTGGAGCCGTCCACGCTAAGTTTCGGCGTCCTGCAGGCCGCCGGAGCGCCTGCCCCGCAAACCCTCGTCTTTCGTAACCTCGGCGACTCCAACATCACCGTCCGCATCGACAATCGTCCCCGCAACTTCTCCAACAACTCGCGCATCACTCTTTCCACGCTCGCCTTCCCGCTTGCGCCGGGCGCATCGCAGCAGGTGACGGCCACGCTCGAAGGCACGCCCAACGCGGGCAGTTGGGAAGGAGAACTGGTGATCACCGGCGGCGTCACCACCATCCGCGTGCCTTATCTCTACATGCGCTCCGACGGTGTTCTCTTCGACGCCTTCCCCATCACAAACTACTTCTTCGAGGGCATCGCGAATGAAGCCATCCCCGGCGGCGCCTACACCCGCCTCGTTCTCAAGGCCACCGATCAGTACGGCATCCCGCTCGACAAACTGCCCGTCCGCTATCTCGCCAAGCTCGGCGGCGGACGGATTGAGGTCGCCACCGATACCACCGACGTGCTGGGCATCGCCGCCGTGCGAGACGGTTTCCTGGGACCCGAAGTGGGCGAGCAGGAGTTTACCGGCGTCGTCGGTACGGCGCCCAAGACCATCGAGGTCGCCTTCCCCGGCCGCGCCCGCCTGCGCCCCACAATTCGCACGGGTGGCGTCGTGGATGCCGCCAGCGGCGCAATCCAAGGCGGACTTGCTCCCGGCAGCTACCTCTCCATTTACGGCCAGAATCTCAGCGACGTCACCAGGGCAGGCGTCACACAGTCGCTGCCCCTGTCACTGGCCGGTGTCAGCGTCAGCTTCGATGTGCCTAACCGCGGCCTCAGCTATCCGGGCCGCCTCCACTTTGTCAGCCCCGGCCAGATCAATGTCCAAATCCCTTGGGAGCTGGCCGGACTGAATTCCGTCCAGTTGAAGGTTTCCATTGGCGATTACTCGTCGGCGCTCTACAGCCTCCAGCTCGCCACCTACTCACCCAACGCCTTCGAGTTCACCGACCCCGTCACCGGCCGGCGTCTCGCCGCGGCGCTCGATTCCAACTTCGCCCTGGTCTACGACGCCAACAAAGCGCGGAAAGGGCAATTCGTTCAGATCTACTGCAATGGTCTCGGGCCCGTCGATAACCCGCAGGCCTCCGGCGAGCCCTCCTCGGCCAATCCTCTGGCCCGCGCCACAACCGCGCCCACCGTTACCATCGGCGGCCGGCCCGCCGAGGTCAGTTTCGCCGGCCTTGCCCCGGGCATCGTTGGCCTCTACCAGATCAATGTACGGGTTCCCGAAGGTATCGCTTCCGGACTGCAACCCGTGGTGATCCAGTTAGGTAATGTCACCGGCAAAGCTTCGAGTCTACCGGTGGAGTAATTGCTTACAAGGTAACAGTTGGGCGAAGTAAAGGCGTATGCTTCATTTCGAAAACCTTACTCTTGCCGGAGTATAATGAGTTTTCGGAAGCCCAGCCCTCCCCATGGAAGATCTCAAGAAGAAATTGCAGGAGGAGATCGCCGCCCTGGAATACGAACTGCACGTGGAACTCCCCAAAGAGATCGCGCGCGCACGTGCGTATGGCGATCTCAGCGAAAACGCGGAATATTCAGCCGCCAAGGAACGCCAGAGCTATGTGGACGCGCGTCTGTCCCAGCTCAAAGGACGGCTCCGCCATTTCTCCATGATCGACATGAGCCGCATCCCCCGCGACAAGGTGGGCCTCGGCTCCGAGGTGACCGTGCTCGATCTGAAGAAGGATGAGGAGATCCGCTACAAGCTCGTCACCAGCGAGGAGGCCGATGTCAACGCCGGACGCATCTCCACCACCTCGCCCATCGGAAAGGGCTTGTTGGGCAAGGAGGTTGGCGACACTGTTAGAATTGTGATTCCGGGTGGCGCCAAAGAGTTTGAGATTCTCAAACTCACCACGATTCACGATCAGGTATAGTGGCGTCCGCCGGAAGGCGGGAGTGGATTCCAGATGACCGTAACCAGCATGATCGGCAGCACCTGCAACAAGGTGATTGCCGCCATCGTCCGTCTCCTTACGGCGCTGCGCATCCATCCCAACGTGCTCACGCTCATCGGGCTGGTAATTAACATCTTCGCCGCCGTCCTGCTCGCGCAGGGCCGCTTCTTCGCCGCCGGATGGGTGATTACCGGCGCGGCCATTTTCGACATGGTCGACGGCCGCGTGGCGCGTGAGTCCAACCAGGTTACCCGCTTCGGAGGCTTCTTCGATTCCGTGGTGGACCGCTACTCCGACCTCGGCCTGCTCATGGGCCTGCTGGTCTACTACGCCAACATCAATCGCCCTCTCTACGTCGTGCTCACGGCCATCGTCATGACCGCTTCGGTCATGATCAGCTATACGCGTTCACGGGCGGAAAACACGATTCCCAAGTGCAAAGTTGGTTTCCTCGAACGTCCCGAGCGCATCGTACTGCTGATCATCGGCTCTCTGTTCAACCGCATTCCCGCCGTGTTGTGGGTGATCGCCGTGCTCGGCAACATCACCGTCATTCACCGCATGATCTTCACCTATCAGGAGACCAAGCGGCTGGAGGACGCCCAACTGCGTTCCGTCGCGCAGCCCGAGCGGGCCACGCGCGCCTAAGCGCGGCCAGTTAGTCTTCGAGAATTACGAACGCCATTCCTTGCGCCGCCGTGTGCGTCAACGACACCGACACACGCTTCACACCCAGTTCCGCCGCCACGCGAGCGCCCACGCCGTGCAGCTTCAAAGCCGGACGGCCCGAGGGCAGATTAGCCACCTCGAAGTCCTGCCATGTGACGCCCCGCCGCCAACCCGTCCCAATTGCCTTCATGCCGGCCTCCTTGGCTGCGAAGCGCGCCGCGTAGCGCTCATACTTGTTGGCCTTTCGCTCGACATAGGCAATTTCGCCCGGTGTGTACACGCGCTTGAGAAAGCGGTCGCCAAAACGCTCGATGGATTTGCGGATGCGGTCCACCTCCGCCAGGTCGATCCCCGTACCGAGAATCAAAGCCCGGCCCCCGTGGTCGTAATGGTCAAACGGCCATGCTTCACGCCCTTGGTCGCGATCAGCGCCTCGGCAATCTTGCGCACGGCGGCCGAGCGTCCTTTCACCACCAGAACTTCCAGACAGTTGTCATGGTCCAGATGGACGTGCAACGTGGAAAGTATGTTGTGATGATGATCGTGCTGCATGTTCGTCAGGCGTTCACTTAGTTGCCGGACGTGATGGTCGTACACCAGAGTCACCGTACCCACCACCTGCGCGTCCGGACTCTCCCACTCCTGACGGATCAGCTCATCCCGAATCAGGTCGCGAAACGCTTCGGAACGGTTCGTGTAACCACGCCCCGCGATCAGCTCGTCAAACTTCTCCAGCAAAGCTGTGTCAATCGCGACCCCAATCCGGCTCAGTTCACCCATTGTGAGTCTATCCCCGAGCCTCAACAAGGCTCCCCGTTCCGCAATTCAGGCCGGACTTACGGCCACGGCCGCGACCTACCACGAACACGGAGCCAGTAAGGCTTGCCTTACCCTTCCGCTTTTTGTTGCTTGCGGTACTCGCTCCAGCGCTTCTTCTGCGCCTCGGCAATCCGTTTTCTCGCCGCCGCGCTCATCTTACGCCGCTTGCGAGGCTTCTCTTCGCCGCTTTCCGCCGGGGCCGCGGCCGCCTTGGCAGGCCGGCCGGCGGAGCGCTTGCCCAGTACCTCGCGGAGATTCCGGATCTGTTCTTCGATCCGCTCCTTTTGGAGGATGAGCCCTTCCAACGCCGCCGCGAGCAACGTAGGATCACTGATTACTTGCCTTTGTCGAGCCATAGGTGACCTCAGTTCCAGATTCTATCTCACTGTAACAAAAATTACTATTCAAAACTGTTTTTTGCTATCCAGCAAGATGGTTACCGGGCCCTGATTCACCAGCCCTACTTCCATGCGCGCCTGGAAAATACCCGTGCGCACAACTACTCCCTCACGGCTCAACTCGTTCACCAGATATTCATACAACCTTCTTGCTTCTTCCGCCGGAGCCGCCTGATCGAAAGAAGGACGGTTGCCCTTCCTAACATCACCCCACAGCGTAAATTGCGAAACAACGAGCAAAGCGCCACCAGCTTGCCCGAGCGTCCAGTCCATCTTGCCTTCCGTGTTCGGGAACACTCGCAGTCCCACAATCTTTCTGGCCAGGTACTCCGCATCCGCTGCTGTATCGTCCCTGCCGACTCCGGCGAAAACCAGCAAGCCTGCCTCAATCCCGCTCACCCGCCTATTCTCCACGTCAACCCACGCCTGGCTTACGCGTTGCACCACGGCCCTCATGAGGAAGCCACCTCCAACCGCCACAGTTCCAGTCCTTCGCGCCCCATCATCGTGAGATCAGTCGCTTTCACCAGACGGCTAAGTGGTTTATCCGAGGGCGGGCGGGATCGCGCCAAACGATAATTGACAGCATGATTTACCGGCGCAGAAGAGGCGGGCGGAGAGCCCCATCGGGATACTACCATCTGCAAAGCGCCGGAAAATCGGCCCAGGGCTTTGGCGATGGCGAGTTCATCCGTCTTCGGGATGAGGACGGAAATATGTGGCAAGGCACGGTGGATGTTCAGGGCGACGACTCTCTGCATTACCGGTTTCGCGACGCCGAAGGCAATCCCATAAGCGGCTATTCCGATGACTTCGGAGTACTCCTTCGTGATAGCAAGGGACGCACCTGGCGCGGCTATATTTTTTGATTCCTCCAGTTACAGCTTGGTTACTGCGGCCGTTTCGAATACTTTTCGTATAATCGGGTATGCCGGCTTTCCAGGCTCACCGGCCGGCCTCCGATGAACATCTGCCGGATCTGGGTGCGTGTTTCCAGCGGGTCTCCATCGGTCAGGATCAGATCCGCCAGTTTCCCCTCCTCGATGGTTCCTAGCTGGCTGCCGAGTCCCCAAATCTCCGCCGCATTCGAAGTGACGGCCTTAAGTGCCACATCCTTGGGTAATCCGAATGCCACCGCGGCCGCTGCCTGATAAGGTAGATTGCGTGCGAATTGTGTGTCAAACGATCCAAAGGCGAACTTGATACCCGCTTGATGTAATTCGGCGGGCAGGGTGTACTGGCTGTCGTAGGCGTCATCCTCCTCCAGCGGCAAAGCGTGCGTCTCTGGCAGAATGACGGGAATCTTGTCCTTTGCCATCTCCGCCAGCGCCTTGCCGGGTTCGCGCACTCCCGCGAGAATGATTTTCAATTTTTCCCTTCTCGCAAATTGAATCGCATCCAATATGGCCCGTTCCCTGACGGCAACCACCAGAAGCGGAGTCTTCCCTGAAAGTACCGGCAGCATGGCTTCGAACTTAGGATCTGGCGATACGGTTGCCGCACTAGCCCGCTTCGCCTTGTCATACCGGCGCGCGTCTTCTAGAAACAGGCGCAATCTGTCCAATTGCTCTTCATACCGTTTCTTGGCATCCTCGTAGCCTTGCGATGAGCGGCTGCCCGGCCCGGCGGAAGATACTGCAAGGACCGGAAAATTCAACCGGATCGCAACACTGGGTGCGACGCTCATCTCTTCCCACGTCCAGCCATCCAAATGAATCAAGGCTCCCTGGCCGGAGATGACACCACCCGCCGGAAGAGTCATCACGGAGGTAATTCCGTTGGCACGAGTAACATCAATGTGCTCACTCTCCGGATTAACGGCAATCAAAGCACGTAATTGAGGATTATATTCACCCAGTTCATTGGTGTCGTTGGTCTCGCGCACGGCTCCGATCTCGGTCAACCCGATCGCCGTCGCCGAGTCGATCATGCCTGGGTACAGGTGCATCCCCTTGGCGTCGATGACCGTAGCCCCCTTGGGAGCAGCCAGTTTCACACCCACACCGGCAATCTTTCCCTTCTGAATCAATACGGAACCGCCGGGAATCTCCTGCCCGGCCACGGGATGAATATGCGCATTGCGAATCAGGATCGTGTCCTGCGCCATGGCGGCCGCCGCGCCCGCCAGCACCATCAAAAGTCTCTTCATGCGGGCCTCCGTGCGGGCGTCTGTTTCTTCTGCTTCTCTTCGAGCAGCTTCTTTCGTGACTCGTTCGTCAAGCGCGCCTTCTCATCGGCCTCGCGATCAAAGTACAACTCTCCATCAATAAATACTTTCACGACTTTCGAGTAATTCGACAGAGGATGCTGGTCGAATAAGGCAAGATCGGCGTCCTTGCCCGCCTCAATCGAGCCCACGCGCGAATCAATGGCCAGTTGCTTAGCCGGATTAATGGTTACCATCGCCAGCGCTTCGTCCTCGGTGAGTCCGCCATATTTCACCACCTTGGCCGCTTCCAGATTCAGGTGACGCATTAATTCCGCGGAATCGGAGTTCAACGAAACAAGTACGCCGCGCTTGTGCATTAATGCCGCGTTATAAGGAATCGCGTCATAGGCCTCCACCTTGTATGACCACCAGTCGCTGAACGTCGACGCTCCCGCTCCATGAGCCTTAATCTCGTTGGCTACCTTATAGCCCTCCAAAACATGCTGCAGGGTGCGGATCTTGAACCCGAATTCATCGGCCAGCCGCAGCAGCATGAGAATTTCATCGGCACGGTAACAGTGGGCGTGCACGAAACGCTTGCCCTCGAGGATCTCCACGAGCGGCTCCAGTTTCAAATTGCGCCGCGGAGGCAGGGCGCGCCCGTCTTTCGCCTTTCGGGCCTCGTATGTCTTCCATTCCGACTGATACCGCTTGGCTTCGGTGAACGCTTCACGGATGACATCTTCCACGCCCATGCGCGTCGCCGGATACCGCAGGGCAGTGGCGCCGAACGAAGGCGTGCCGCCCCGGCGTTTGGGGTTTTCTCCAAGGGCGAACTTGATTCCTGGCGTCGCGCCCTGGAACAGCAGCTCCGGCACGCTCTTGCCCCACCTCGTCTTAATCACCGAACACTTACCACCGATGGCGTTCGCACTGCCGTGCAGGACATTTACCGTGGTAACTCCGCCCGCTAATGCCCGGTAAATGTCCATATCTTCGGAATTTAATACATCCTCAATTCCAACCATCGAACTTACCGACACGCTGCCTTCGTTGATGGCATCGGCGGCAATATGCGAATGGCAGTCGATAATGCCGGGCATCACATAGCGGCCTGCAGCCTCCACCACGCGCGCCCCGGCCGGAATCATGAGCTTTTCGCCCACCTGGGCGATCTTTCCGTCGCGGATCAGGATGGAACCTTCCAGAGAACCCTTGGTTACCGTCAGGATTTTCGCGTTTTGAATTACGATGTCGGCGCCTTGCATCACGCCAGCCATCGCCGTCACTGCCGCCAAAACTCTCAGTGTGTTCACTTCGCCGGTTCCTCCTTCTTGTCAGCTTCGGCCGCCGGTTCGTA
>JADLCT010000025.1 GCA_020847045.1 Bryobacterales bacterium
CCGGCGTGGATCCAGCGGGCAGGGAGAGTCCGTGATGGAGCGCGGCGGCCGTGGTGCCGCAGACCAGTCCGAAGAAGGCCCCGTGGCCGGTGGCGCGTTTCCAGAACATGCCCAGCAGGAAGGTGGCAAACAAGGGGGCGTTCACGAAGGCGAACACCAGTTGGAGGAAGTCCATGATGTTGTTGAACCGCGTGGCGAGATAGGCGGCGGCGACCGAGGCGCCGATGCCGCCAATGGTGGCCGCGCGGCCCATCCAAAGGTAGTGCTGATCGGATTCACGGGGCCGTATGTAGGCCTGGTAGATGTCGTAGGTCCAGACGGTATTGAACGCGGTGACGTTGCCGGCCATGCCGGACATGAACGAGGCCATCAGGGCGGTGAGGCCGAGGCCGAGCATGCCGGGCGGGAAGTAGTAGCCGAGCATCATGGGGATGGTCATGTCGAAGTTGACGGCGCCGTCGGGCTTGAGAGGAAGGGCGAAGCCGCCGGAGCCGGATGTTTTGGTGAGGGCGATGGCGATCATGCCTGGCAGCACGACCAGGAAGGGGAAGAGCATTTTGGGTACGGCGGCGATGAGGGGCGTGCGGCGGGCGGCGAGGATGGAGTCGGCGGCCATGGCGCGCTGGACGACGAGGAAGTCGGTGCACCAGTAGCCGAACGAGAGGACGAAGCCGAGACCCATCAGCGTGCCGAACCACTCGACGCCGAGAGGATTGTGCGAGGCGTTGCCCATGTTGCTCCACAGCGACGTGTAGGCGCCGGGGGAGAAGCCGCGCTCGGCGCTGACGGTGGCCAGGCGCGCCGTGAGTCCGCTCCAGCCGCCGACGTTTTCCAGTCCGAGCAGGACGAGTGGAAGAAAGCCGGCGACGATGAGGAAGAACTGCAGGACCTCGTTATAGATGGCCGAAGTGAGGCCGCCGAGCGTGATGTAGAGCAGGACGACGATGGCCGACAGGAAGATGCAGGCGTTGAAGTCCCAGCCAAGCAGGACGTTCAGCAGCAGGCCCATGGCATAGAGCGAGATGCCCGAGGAGAAGACGGTCATGGCGGCGAAGGAGAGGGCGTTGAAGCCGCGTGTCTTTTCGTCGAAGCGGAGCTTCAGATACTCCGGGACCGAGCGGGCGCGCGAGCCATAGTAGAAGGGCATCATGAAGACGCCGACGAAGACCATGGCCGGGACGGCGCCGACCCAGTAGAAGTGGCTGGTGGCGATGCCGTACTTGGCGCCGGAGGCAGCCATGCCCATCATCTCCTGGGCGCCCAGGTTGGCCGAAAGAAAGGCGAGTCCGGTTACCCAGGCGGGCAGCGAGCGGCCTGAGAGGAAGAAGTCGCTGCTGGACTTCATGTAGCGTTTCAGCGCATAGCCGATGCCGATGACGAAGACCAGGTAGGTGAGCAGGATGAGATAGTCGACGGGTGACAGGGCGATGCGTGGCATGACGAGAGCATCCGTTAAGCGCTTAAATTATACTCCAGGCTACCCGTCCTGTCTGCTCGAAGCAGAAGAAAAATGGGCGGTCCCGGCGTTTACGGCTGGGGGGCGGGGGCGGTGGACTGGCGGACGATGAGGCGCGTGGCGACAGGGTATTCGCGGCCCTCGCCATCGCCGGAGGAGATCATGTGCCAGAGCGCCTGGAAAGCCGTGCGGCCGATGTCCTGGCGGGGGATCAGCACGGTGGTGAGCGCGGGCTGTGTATATTCGGCGAAGGTGATGTCGTCGAAGCCGACCACGGAGAGCTGCTCGGGCACGCGGAGGCCGCGGTCGAAAGCGCAGTGGAGCGCGCCGATGGCGGTCAGATCGTTGCCGCCGAAGATGGCCGTGGGGCGGAAGCTGGAGAGCAGCTTCGAGCAGGCATAGTAGCCGCCTTTGACCGTGAAGTCGGAGGTAACCGGACCGCAGGGTTCGAGGCCCAACTGGCGGGCGGTGTCGAGGAAGGCCTGTTTCCGGCGGTCCGAGGAGGGCAGATGGGCGGGCCCGCCGAGGAAGCCGATGCGGCGGTGGCCGAGCGAGGCAAGGTGTTCAAGAGCCTCGGCGATGCCCTGCTCATACTGGACGGTGATGTTGGCGATGTAGCGGTCCACGCGGCCGAGGTCGAGATAGACGGCGGCGATCTTGCGCTCCTGGAGCATTTCGCTAATGGAAGGGTCCACCTGCGAGGTGACCACGGCGACGCCTGGCACCTGGAGGCCCACCAGGCGCTTCACCGAGTCCAGCGTCCGCTGCGTATCGTAGTTGGTGTTCAGCACAAGGGCTTCCATGTGATGGAGCAGCGCCTGGTCCTGGAAGGCCGAGGTGATCTCGGGGAAGAACGGGTTGCGGATGTCGGAGAGAATCAGGCCGAGCAGGCTGGAACGGCCTACGGCGAGGTTGCGTGCCGATAGATTCTGCGAATACCCAAGCTCGGCGACGGCCTCGAGCACGCGCTGGCGCGTGGCGGGCTTGGTATTGCGTGTCTGGTTCAGGACATGGGATACGGTGGCCGTGGAGACACCGGCGCGCGCGGCGACATCTTTAATGCTGACAGCCATGGATTTTCGTAGAGGGTGACGCGCTACAGGGGACGCACGGTTACCAACTGCTCCGCGCCGTCTTCCACCACCAGGGGGTTCCGCAGCGGCCTGCCCAATCCTTCAAAGGATACCTCCATCACGTCGCCGAGTTCCAACCGGACTCCGTCGCCGAAGCTGAAGGCCCCTGCTCCGAAAAAATGGATGTGCACGTCGCCGGGCCTGCGGTGGGTGGGAAACTTGAAGTGGTGGTGCTCCATGTTGGCCAGTGAGTGGCACATGGCGGCGTCGCCGGTAAGCAGAGGTTTGGACCACAAACCGGCGCCGCGGCGGAGAATGGCGGCTTGGCCGGGGATCCGGCCATAGTCGAGGCCCGTGGCGAGTTCGGGGCCGATGGCGCATTCGCGGAGCTTGGATGAGGCCAGGTAAAGGTAGTTCTTCTTTTCAAAGACGTGATCGGAGAACTCGTTGCCGGCGGTGAAACCGAGACGGCGCGGCGAGCCGTCCGGGCCGATGAGATAGACGCCCGCGAGTTCGGCCTCCTCGCCGCCATCAGAGGCGAAAGTGGGGACGGTGAGAGGATCGAGGTGGCCGCGCAGGATTGCGCCGGAGCCTTTGTAGAACCACTCGGGAGACACGCCGGGAGAGCCGGAGGCGGGACGGCCTCCTTCGACGCCCCACTGGTACATGAGCATGGAGTCGGTGGGCTTGTCCGAGGGGACCGTGTGCATGGCGTCGCGGTTGGCGGCGCTTTGGCGGTGTGTCAGTCCGGTGCCTGAGACGAGGCAGCGGGCGGGCTCGGCGGGGTGATCGAAGGAGGGCAGCAGGCGCCACGGGGAATCGCCGGCGTGGATGTCATCGTAGGGGAGCGTTTCGGCCGTGGTGGCGGCGTACGCGGCTTCGGCGAGCGTGAGCGAGCGGGCCAGGGCGTGAGAAGCCAGGTGATAAAGCGACGGGAAGGCGAGCAGCCGCAGCGAAGCGCCTTCGACGGCGGCGGCGGCGCGGCCATGGCGCGGGTGGCGTAGTTGGACCAGGCTGAGCATGAGGAAACAGCATATCGCGGCGCAAGCGCGCGGGAGCAGTTTGGAATAGAGTGGTGGCCGTGAAAACGCGACTTACGGTTCTCGCACTGGTTCTGGTGCTGGCTCTTGTGCAGGGTGGCGTGGCGCGGTGCGCCGAACGCGCCGTCGACCCGACGTATTACCGGGTGCGCATGAGCGGCGAGCCAGCGCACGCTACGCCACTGACGTCGGCCGGCTGCCGGACGCAGGCGATTTTCGGCGAAGGCTCACCGAGAACCGCGGCCATGCGCGGGCTGGCGCGTTTCGCGCGCGTGGTGGCGGAGGCAGGTGCGGCCTGCGCGGCGCACGCCTTCGCCGGCGAAGAGCAGACATGGTTCGTCGTGAAAGGCGCGGGCGCGGTGAATGGCCGCTCGTTGCGAGCCGAGGATTTCGTCTATGTTCCGGTGAACCAGCGCGTGGAACTGCGCGCGGAGGCGGGCGGGATCGAGGTGCTGGTGTTCGGCTATAAGACGCCGGGCGGGCGGACCGGCTCGACGGAGTTGCAGATTGCCAACACGGGCGAGGTGAAAAAGCAGGTGGTGGGGAATCATCCGCCTTCGACGCTCTACCAACTGCTGGTGGGCGACACCCGGAGCACGCGGGACCGCATGGCGGCCGGGGCCGTGCTGACGAGCCTGTTCGTGATGGACATGGCGCCGGGAGGAACGAACTTTCCTCATCACCACGACCGTGAGGAGGAGTTGTACGTCGTGCTGGAGGGGCAGGGCGAGATGGTGGCCGGCGGCGGCGCCGAAGGCGTGGAAGGGCGCGTGGCTTCAAAAGCCGGCGATGCGTACTACTTCCGGCTGAACACGACGGTGGGCTTTTACAACACGGGCGGCAAGCAGGCGCGGATTCTGGCGGCGCGGTGGCTCTACCCGTTTGGAGGCGCGCGGCAGTAGGGCGCGGCGGCGCCCGGGAGCCGGAAAACAGTGCGTTGGCATGTACGGCACATGCTACAATCCGTCACGGTGCAAGCAGGCGCGGGCAAGCAGGAATATACCCGGAAGGAAGCGCTTCGCGTGGTGGGTCTCGAGGAGCGCCACCTGCGGGTGTGGGAGCGGAAGGGCCTGCTGGAGCGCGCCGAGGCATACACCTTCACGCAGTTGATCGCGCTACGCGCCCTGGCCCGGTTAAAGGCGCAGAAGGTGCCGGTGGCGCGGATCGAAAAGACGCTGGCGGCGATCCGGGCCAAGCTGAGCGAGGTGAAGGACCCGCTGACCGAGCTGGGACTGCACGCCGAAGGCAAGCGCATCCGCGTGCAGCACGGGCGTCTGCGGATGGATGCCGAGTCCGGGCAACTGCTGCTGGATTTCGCCGAGGAGCAGGTGCGCCGGCTGGTGAGCTTCCCGCCCGAGCGCAAGGAGAAGAACAAGGACGAGGCCGCGCAGAAAAAGAAACGCGAGGCGGAGAACTGGTTTCAGCGCGGGCTCGAGATCGAACAGACGGGCCAGGCCCTGGAGCAAGCCATGGATGCCTATCGCGTGGCCATCGCGCTGGACCCCGGGCTCACCGCCGCCATGGTGAACCTGGGAACGCTCTACTTCAATTCACGCCAACTGGACCGCGCCGAAAAATACTACCGGCGGGCGCTGGAAGTGAATCCGAAGTATGCGCTGGCGCTGTTCAATTTGGGGAACCTGTTTGATGAGAAGGGCGACCGCGGGCAGGCGCAGCAATACTATTTGCACTCGTTGAAGAACGATCCCAACTATGCCGACGCCCATTACAATCTGGCGCTGTTGTACCAGGCCACGGGGCAGAGCCTGAAGGCCGTGAAGCACTGGCGGACCTACATCCAACTGGACCCTTCGACGGCGTGGGCCGACGTGGCCCGGCGGGAGTTGCAGCGGTTGTATTCGCAGTCGGTGGTGAGAGGCACGCGCGAGTAGCTCGCTCAGCAGCCCGCGGCGCGGCGCCAGAGGCCGACGGCGTTCTGGGCTGCGTCCCGCACGCGCTCCACGTCCTGGCGTGAGTCGAGCACCTCGGGCATGGCCATCAGCGCCAGCTCGGCATAGCCGATCATTTCGGTGAGCAGATCCTCCAGCGTGTCGCGCGAGCCGTTGAGATGCGGTTGCAGCAGCAGGGCCGAAGGACCGTTGCTGGCCGTGGACGCGGCCGGAGTGACCGGTTCCAGCGCCGCCACCACGTGCCGCACCTCTCCGTCCTGGCCGAGCACGGTTTGCCGCTGGCAGCCGACGACGAGCGCCGACTGCGAGCCCGGACGCCAATGTTCGAACACCTGCTGGCGGCCTTTGGACTGGAGCAGGTCGCTCCACTGCGCGGCGGCACGCTCGCGTTCCGGCCCGTCGAGCAGAGCCTCCCAATAAGGGCGTCTCGACAGTTCGCCGGGCTGAGTATCCAAAAGCGCCGCGGCAGCCTGGTTGCAGTGCAGGATGCTTGCATCGCGGCCAAAGACCAGCAACGGCGCGGGCGCGGCGTCCAGGAATCCTGTGAAGAAGTCGCGCTCCTGGCGAAGCGCTTCGAGATCGCCAGGGCGCGTGTGGGGAGAGGCCGGGGGCTCGGGAGCCTGTTCGCGCAGAAGCAGCATCGTGCGGGCGCCGGCTCGAACAGCCTGGAAGCCGGCTTCGAACTGCTCGCCATTGGCGCGGCGTGCGGTTTGGCGGCGTTGGCCGGGTTGAGCGGCGGGCGACAGCGCGCCCGCCTGCGCGGAAGCGCCGGGGAAGATGGACGAAGCCGGTACGCCTTCCAGTTCGTGCGATTGGTAGGCGAGCAGCCGCTCGGCGGCGGCGTTGGCCCAGCGGACATGGAGCGTTTCATCGAACACCAGGACAGCGTCGGGCAGCCGCTGGAGCGCATCCTCCATCCAGGGAGCGGCGGTGACCGTCACCGGCGGCGCAGCATCGCTGTAGTCGCGCCACTCGGCCAGCAACAGATAGCCAAGCGGGACCAGCATGATGGCGGCGGCGGCGAGCAGGTAGAAGAGGAACCGCCGGCGCTGTGTTTCAAAAGCATCGTAGGGAGGATTCTCCAGCCGACCCAGATGCCGGCCGATTTCGCCAAGCACGCTGGCTCCCGTGGCGCGCATTTCATACTCGACGGTTTCCCGCGAGACGCCGGGACTGGAGTTGTCCGCGAACCGGACCGCGCGGCCGAGCGCGCCGGCCCACTCTCCGGCTTCCGGCACGCCGGCCAGCGTGGCGATGGCGGATTCGTAGATGCGCTTCATGCCGGCGATGCGGGCTTCACGCGCTTCGGGGCCTTCGCTGAAACCGGCGCCCAGCGCGAAACGGTCGAGATTGTCGCGGAAGTCCCGCTCCACACCGCTCAGCGTCTCCACGGTGCGTGCGCGCTGAGGCCCTCCATACGGGGAACGGAACTGGAAGGCGCAGAGATAGAGCGCCCACAGCGGCAAGGCGAGGCAGATCGCCAGCGCACTACGGCGGAACAGTCGTAGTGCGGGTGAGCCGGCTCGTCCGTCGTACTGCATGTCTCTATCCAGATTCTTGCCGTCCGGGGGATGTCCGCGCATGAAGCGGAAGTACTGAAAACGGGCCACACGGTACTAAGGCCGAACAGACTTTCCGGCGGGTGGAATTCGTCATAATAAAGTGGTTATCACGCAGACAGCCCCCCCTACTCAATCCAACGCCAGCCGCGCGGCGCGCGCTTTCGCCGATGCGTTTCATTCGGGACGTTCCCTCGTGTATATCAGGACGCCGGAAGAGGAGCGCGTCGGGCGGATTCTCGCCGAGGCGGGCGGCGGGTTGTTGGACGAGCCTGTGCCGGTGTGGTCATGGAGCCTGACACGCGGGTTGTGGCGCGCCGATGGCGGCGTGGAAGCGGGAACCGGCTCGCCGGAGGGCGTGCTCGCGTTCATCGCGGCGCACGAAGGACCGGGCATCTTCCAACTGCGCGACTTCCATGAGCCGATGCGCGAGTCGCCCGCGGTGCGGCGCTGGCTGCGGGATTTGTATGAGCTGTGCCGGGGGCGCCGGAAGTACATCGTGGTGACCTCGCCGGTGCGGGCCGTGCCGGCCGAACTGGACCGCGCGGTGTTGTACATGGAACTGCGGCCTCCGGACCTGACCGAGATTGTTTCCTTCCTGCGGGATGAAACGCGGGAGCTGCCGTCGCCTCCGGGGGATGAGTTATTGCGCACGCTCGCCCCGGCTCTGCAGGGCCTGACATTGGATGAAACGCGCTATGCTCTGCGCCGGGCCCTGGCCGCGGGCGGCGGGCTGAGCGAGGCCTCCTGGCAGACTCTGCTCGAAGAAAAACGCATGCTGGTGAACCGTGGCGGCGTGCTCGAGTTCATCTCCACGCCGACCACGATGGACATTATCGGCGGCCTGGAAAATCTGAAGCGCTGGCTGCTGGAGCGGCGGAAGCTGTTCGACATGCGGGAGTCGTTGAGCCAGGAGATCGTGCCCAAGGGCCTGCTCATGATGGGCATTCCCGGTTGCGGCAAGAGCCTGTGTGTGAAGGCGATCTCGTCACACTTCCAGTTGCCCCTGTACCGAATGGACATGGTGGAGGTGTTTTCGGGCCGCTATGGCAGCCCGGAGGTGGCTTTCGCAGACGCCTGCAAAATGATGGAGGATCTGGCGCCGGCCGTATTGTGGTTCGACGAAATTGAGATGGCGGTGACCAGTACGGAGTCCAGCGGCGAGCAGGGGCGCATCTTCGCGTTCTTCCTCACCTGGATGCAGGAAAAGACCCCGGGACTGTTCGTGGCCGCCACGGCGAACCGCATCGACCTGCTGCCGGCCGAGATGATCCGCAAAGGACGCTTCGACGAGGTATTCTTCGTGGACCTGCCGACGGAGGAGGAGCGGATGGAGATCTTCCGCATTCATCTGTCGCGGCGCGGGCACGACGCCGAGGCGCTGAACATCTCTCAGTTGATGGAGTTCACGCAGGGTTGGACGGGCGCCGAAATCGAGCAGTGCGTCATCGCCGCCATCACCAAGGCGAAACTGGAGGACACGCCGGTGAAGGCGCAGGACCTGCTGACGCTGGCGGCCAAACAGGTGCCGCTGTCGCGCACGATGAAGGAGCAGATCAACCACATCCGGGCGTGGGCGTTCGAGCGGGCGATCAAGGCGACGCCGCCCAAAGGCTACGCGAAGTAGGACGCGGCGGGCGTGGGCGCATCGCGCGCGTGCGGGCGCCTGGCGCGCGTGGGAGAGCAACGCCATGGCTTAGTCTGGTGAGGATGCCGAAGGTTTCGCTGACGGTTTGGGTGGTGGTGGCGGGAATGTGCGTGTTCTGGGGGCTGCTCGGTTCGCTGATGCTGCCGGCGGCGCGGTCGCACGATTTTCTGAACCTTTATACGGGCGCGCGGCTGGCCTTGGAGGGGCGGTTCGCGGAGATGCACGAACCATCCGTGCAGTTGGCCGAAGAGCGGAAGATCTATCCGGAGTTGGGCACGCTGGTGCCGTTCGTACGGCCCGCCTTCTACTCGCTGGTCCTGGCCCCATTGGGGCTGTTGCCGTACGGCGCCGCGTTCACGGTCTGGATCGCTCTGCAAACGGCGCTGCTGCTGGGGGCCTGGGCGTGGGCCTGGCGGCGGTTCGGGGGCGATGCGCTGGTGTTCTCGGCGATGTTCCTGCCCGGACCGCTGGGGATCGCGTCGGGGCAGGACTGCGCCGTGCTCCTGGCTCTGCTGATTTGCTCGTACGAACTGGAGCGGCGGGGGCGAGCCGGAGCGGCCGGCGCGGTGCTGGCCTTGATGCTGATGAAGTTCCACCTGGTGCTGTTGTGGCCGGTGGCGCTGGTGGTGCAAAAGCGCTGGCGGATGCTGGCGGGATTTTGCGCGGCGGCGGCGGCCGAGGTGGCGTTATGTCTGGCGCTGGGAGGATGGCGGGGCGCGGAGGCCTACGCGCGCCTGCTCTTGAACAAGGACCTGGACCGTTTGTCGCCCACGCCGGAGTTCATGATCAGCGTGCAGGGGCTGGCGGCGAACCTGGGCATCAAGGGCGCGTGGTTTCCAGCGGTCTTCGGCCTCTGCGTGTGCGCCGCGCTGGTGTGGGCTTTGCGTGGAGCGCCCGCGTGGCGCATGTTTGTGCTCGCGCCGACGGCCTCGCTGTTGATCGTGCCGCATGTGTATGGCTACGACGCGGCCCTGCTTCTGGTCCCTGTGTGGCTCGCCATTTTCGAGGATGGCTGGCCGGCCGGACGCATCGCGGCGACGCTGTTTTCGACACCCGTACCGTTTGGCTTCGCCCTGGCCGGGAAGCCGTACTCAGTGGTGGCCTCGCTCTCGCTGGCGGCGTTCTTCCTGGTGCAGGCTGCCGGGGCCGTGCGGGCGCGGCGCGAATAAAAAAGTCCGGCGCGGGAACTTTCCGGCCGGCTCGCCGGAACTATCCACAGGAAGAGGATGCTGGGCGGGTCGAACCGAACGCCGGGTGGCGCGTCGAACGGACAACAGGCATGAACTGGCTTGGCTTGGGCTTCGATGCGCCACACGCGGACGACTCCGAACTGGTGCGCCGTCTGCGAACGGGCGATGAGGCCTGCTGGCGCGAGTTGTACAGCCGCCACATGGGACGGCTGTACCGGTATGCGCTGAAAATGACCGGCGATGAGGCCGCGGCGCGTGACATTACGCAGGAGACGTTTGTGGCGTTTCTCGAACAGTCCGGGCGGTACGATGCGGCGCGTGCGCCGCTGGGCGCCTGGCTGCTGGGGATCGCCCGCAACCGGGTGCGGAAGGCGCTGGCCGCGACGGTGGAGTGGGAGCCGGCCGATGCGGCCCCCGAACCGGAGGCGGACGGACGCAACGCTTTGGAGGCGATGACGCGGGCCGAGGAGCTGGCCGCCGTGCGCGCGGCGGTGGCGGCCTTGCCGGAAGCCTTCCGCGAAGTGGTGGTGCTGATCGAGTTCGAAGAGATGACGTACGAGGAGACGGCGGCGGCGCTGGGAGCGCCGGTGGGCACGGTGCGCTCGCGATTGCACCGGGCGCGGGCGCTGTTGCAGCAGTCGCTGGCCGGACGGAAGGTGACGCAATGACGCCGCTGGACCGTGTGCTGCGTGAACTGGGCCGGGAGCATCGCGCCACGGCCACGCCGCCCGATTTGGGCAAGGCGTTGAGGCAGGAGTTCCGGCGGCGGCAAAGCGCCTCCGCATGGCGGTGGACTCGTGTGGCGGCATACGCGGCGGCATGCCTGGCGGCGGTTGCCGTGGCCGTGTGGCAGTGGCCGGCCGGGGAGCGATTGGAACTGCGAGTTTCCGCTCCGGCGGCGCCCGTGGTGAGCGTGGCGGCGAGGGCGCAGAATCCCGCGCCCCAGGCGCGGACGCGGCGTGCGGCCAGGCCCGCGCCTCCTCAGCCGGAGCCCGAACCGCGTGAGATCGCCACGGATTTCTTTCCGCTGCGCCCTGGTCCGGTTCTCGAGCCCGGCGAGGTGGCCAGGGTCGTGCGGGGCCGGATTCCACGGCGGGAGTTATTGCGATTCGGCCTCAGCGGCGGCGAGATGATGACGGCGGGCGGCCCTCCGCGGGATGTCCCCGCCGACGTTCTGTTCGGCGCCGACGGCACGGCACGGGCGATCCGGTTCGTTCATGTGAGTAATTCAGTCCAAGGAGCACAATAGATGACACACAAGGCGATTGTTCTGGCCGCTGCGGCTGCCGCGAGCCTCGCCGCGCAACCGGCGCAGACCGGAAACGGCGCGGTGAAACTGCGGAGTTTCAGTTGGGAGACCACAGCCGTGGCGGGCGCGCCGCCTCAGGAGGCCACCATCGGTTTCGTGGCGGCCGAGGAGGCGGTGAAGATGCGCGGCGGCATGAAGGGGGCGCCGTACTCGGCGACGATCGAGAACGGGTTCCTCCAGGTGCTGGCCGACGGAACCAGAATTGAACGGAAGTCGCAGTCGAAAACGGCGCGCGATTCCGAGGGACGTACACGGACCGAAACCGTGGCGGCGGCGGTGGGCGCGGCGGTCGTGGAGATGCCCGCCATGGTGTTCATCCATGACCCCGTGGCGAAGCGGACGATCATCCTGAACGAGAAGGAGAAGACGGCGACGGTGATGCCGCTGCCGGACATGGCGGCCATGAGGGCCAAGGCGGCGAGTCTGCCACGGCAGCCGAGGCCCGAAACGGGCGGCCCGGCCGAACCCGGCCACGACGTGGTGGTGGCGCGCACCGTGGAGGTGCGTACGGTCCGCGACGGCGCCACAGGCGAGGTGGTGACCGGGAATCTCGCGCCGGCTTTGCCGCGAGTGCCGATGGGCGGGCCGCTTCCGGGAGGCATGGGGCCGGGGGGCATGGCTCCCGGAGGAATAATGGGCATGCCCGCCGTGACCGTATTCCGCTCCGGCGGCGACCAGAACGACCGCGTCGAGACCCTGGGCCAGCAGACCATCGAGGGCGTACGTTGCGAAGCTTCCAGGCGCACGCATACCATTCCACCGGGCCAGATTGGCAACGACCGCCCCATCGAAATCGTGACCGAAACCTGCCTGTCGCCCGAGTTGAAGACCATGGTGTCGTCCCGCACCGTGGACCCGATGCACGGCGAAACCACGATGCGGTTGAGCGGCGTAAGCCGCGCCGAGCCGGCCGCCAGCCTGTTCGAAGTGCCGGCGGGCTACACGGTGCGCGAGGGTCCGGGACCGATGATGTTGGAGCGCAGGCGGGAGCTCCGGTAGAAACCCCTCGGATCCGGCTAGGCGCTTCTCCCTATGTCGGAGGGGCGCCTCTCTGCCGAAATGGTGACTATGTGGTGGCTTGCCGCTGGTTTTCTGCTTGCCCTGCTTCTGTACGGGCTGCGGAAGAAGGACGTGTGTAGTGAACATCTTGCCGCGGCCGGACGGGCGTTGGAGACACGCAACTGGGCGGAGTTCGACCGGCGGATGACGCAGGCGCGGACTCTCGCCCGGCGAATCACCGACGGACGCTCACGCCAGGAGATGGTGGCCGACATCGAATATCTGACGGCGCACGGGGCCTATGCGCGCAACCGGAAGGACGACGCGGTGGCGCATTTGACGCTGGCGTTGCAGGGATTCGAGGAACTGGGCGAGGCGGCGCGTGGCGTGAAACTGGCGGCGGGCCATCAGTTATGGGGTGAGATCGCCTTCGACGCGGGCGAGTGCAACGAGGCCGAGAAGCACTTCCGGAAGGCGGCGGTGGCGGTGGAGTTCAACGACCGGCCCGAACGGGTACTCTCGTCGTTGAAGAGCCTGGGCGACGTGCTGCTGGCCCAGCAGAAGTACGACGACGCGCGGGCGGTGATCGAGAAGGGCATCGAGTTCGAGCGGCGGCTCTTGAAGGACACACTGGAGCCGAAGATGCACCAGAATTCGGCTGTGATCGCGATGGCGATTCCGGATCTGGCGATGGCGCGGCAGGACTTTGCCAGCGCGGAGCGGTTGTACCGGGAGAAGGTGGAGTTTCTGGGGCAGATGGAGGCGCCGCCGGGAGAGAGCGAGTTGACGCGGCACCAGCTTCATCTGGCCACGGCACAGCGGGAGTTGGGGCGGGTGCAGGATGCGCTGCTGACGCTGCAGGCCGCGGTGGAGTCCGCCGAACGGGACTTCGGGGCGGAGCATCCGCGCACCGAACATGCGCGGCGGCGTCTGGCCGAAACGCACCTGCTGAACGAAAGACGCTAGCCGGCCCGCGCGGCCACCTCGCGGAACACCTCTTCGGTTTGGGCCGCCATGTGGGAGAGCGTCCAGCCGGCATGGACGCGCGCATGGCCCAGGCGGCCCATCTGCATGGCGGCGTCCCACTGGCGCACGGCGGCGAGCATGGTTTCGGCCAGCGAGGAGACATCGCCGGGCGCGAACAGATATCCACCATCTCCGCCGAGCATCTCCGGGAAGGCGCCCCGGCGCGGGGCGATGACCGGAACACCGTTGGCGAGCGCTTCCAGCGCGGGCAGTCCCTTGGGCTCGTCGAACTCCGTGGGCATGGTGATCATGTCGAGCCCCTGGAGAAAAGCCATTTTGCCGGACCAATCGGGTGCGCCTGCGTAGTGGAAGCAATCCCTGCAACCGGCGGCATGAAACTTCCGCCGCTGCTCGTCGAGGTAGGCTTTGCGCTCGGGCGCCAGATATCCCGCGGCGCGCAGCGTGGCCCCGTGAAGCTCGCCGCGTGCGCGCAACTGAAGCATGGCGTCGGCGGCCAGGTGGAGTCCCTTTTCCGGAGCGATGCGTCCGAAGAAGCCAAAGACGGGCGCGCCGGGCGAACCGGGCGTGCGCAGCGCCGAGCCCGCCGTCGCGACGCCCAGGCGCACGACGTGGATCTTTTCGCGCGGGATGCCCAGGTAGGAGGCCATGAACTCGCGCTCATACTGGCTGACGGCGATGAAGGCGTCGGCATCGGCCACCTTGCCGCGAATCAGCCCGAGCGCCTGCGACTTGTAGGGTTCCGGGAGTCCGTCGAGGAAGAACTCCTCGCCCTGCAGCGTACACACGACGGGGCGTCCGGTGGCTTGCCGCAGCGGACGCGCCAGCGCGATCAGGAGCGTGTAGGGGATGGTGACGATGTCGGGAGGCGGCGTGCGGCCAAGCCAGTGGAGAAGGTGGTCAATCTCCTTGCGCTGACGGCCGTGCTCGCCCTGCAAAATGGAAACCGTGAGCGCGCCCAGATGATTAGGATCAACCTCGACGCCGCGTCCGGCAAAGGCCCGAATGACGCCCGGAAGATCCCAGAGGGCATCGAAGGCTTTGGGCAGACGGCCGAACAGTCCGCTCATCTGCGACAGGTAGACGGAGATACCGCCGAAGAACACACGCGGTTCAGAATGGCTGGTGGTGTCTGTGCGAACGGGCGTATACAAGGGGATGAGAGTAAGATCATGGCCGCGCCGCTTCAGTTCGCCGGCCAGGGCATTGTCGCGCAGACAGGAGCCGCAATACATGTCACCGGCGCCGGCGATGAGGGAGAGAATCTTCATCGGAGGCGGCGGCGGTTCAGGCCGTGGCGAACTCAGGCAGCGCCTGGAAGGCGCGGCGGGCGTAGAGATGCTCGAACAGGTTGCCTTCGTGCGGCTGGTCCCAGACAATCTGAATCGTCTTGATGGGGCCGAAGTTGAGCCGGCCGATGTGCGGCGCGGCGAGCAGGCGCTGCTGAAGGCCGCGGTCCTCCGTGATGGCCGTGCACACCAGCGTGGGGCCGAGGATGCCGGGCATGGCCGAGGTGGGCGCTTCCACAACGCTCGCGTAAGGGAAGAGGAACTCCTTGTTGGCGGCGGGATGGCTGGGCGAGTCACACCAGACAATGGTGGGCAGCAGGTAGGAACAGCCATCCTGCTCGGCCAGGCGCGGCCCGCGTCCGGCGGCCCCGGAAAGGTCGATGGCGCCGGGTTCGGCCAGCAGTCCGTCGATCATCTGGTTCATGCGGTGGGCGACGGTGGGATCGGCGAACGGAGCGATGGCTGCCTCCGGATCGCTGGCGGCGCGGGGCTGGATGGCGGCCAGCTTTGCGGCCAGAGCCTCGGCGATGGCTCGCCCGTGGCGCGGCGTCCAGACTCCGCTCGCGTTCACACAGGACCGGCCGGAGTTTTCGGCGATCGAGGCGGCCATCACGTCGATGAACTCGGGCCAGCGGTCCGCCATGTCGTCGCCGATGACCACCTTGCTCCAGCCGGGCCCGTGGACCTCGATGCGCGGATCGCGCGCCCAGACCCTGGTGGTGGAGACATCGCCGAACACCATGCCGCGGCCGCACCGGCGAAGAATTTCCCCGGCGCCCGCGTGGTCCGTGGGATAGTAGCTGAACGCTTCCGGCGGCGCCCCGGCGCGAATCAGCGACTGGATCATACGGTAAGGCGTCCACGGCTCCTGTCCGCCGGGCTTCAGCACGAGAGGCGTTTTGAGCGCGAAGGCGGGCGCCCACAAGGAGTGCACGCCGGGCGAGTTCGATGGCAGCACGACACCGAGCGAATCCGTACGGCGGAAGTAGCTGACCACGGTTCCCGACGCTTCCCCGTGGCCGCGATCGAGGATGGAGAGATCGAGATTGCGCGTCAGTCCGCGCAGCACGCCGGCCATGTTGGCCAGCACGCCCTGAATCTTGGCCTGATTCCGGCGCACCATGTTATACGGCAGGCCGGTGGTGGCCGAGGTGGCCTCGACATAATCTTGCGGCGATTGCTCGCCTTCGCCGAGCGGCAGGGTGGCGTCGGCGAAGTGCCCGGCGGCGGCGGCGCACAGGCGGATCAGCTCCTCGCTGGAGAAACCTGAGAGCCGGTTGGCCACGGCTTCCTTTTGCAGGAAGTCACGGCGGATGAGTCCCGTGTTGGCCTGGCTGATCTCGACGAAGGGTTCCTTGGTGCGATGGTGGATGGCGCGCGCACGGTCGGCGCTGTAGTAAGGACGGCCCTGGCGGAGGATAGGAAGATGCCGCATCAATAGACCCCGACCACGACGTTTGAGCCGAGTTTGGCGAACGGGCGGACATTCCGGACGCCATCCCAGGGATACTGCTCGCACGGCGCTTCACGCTCGCATTCATCGCGTTCGAGGAAGCGCGGAATGAACGTCTCCTTGGTGAGCGTGGTGAGCCGGACACGTCCGGTGCCGCCATACGGGACAAGGCGGGTGGGCTCGGCCGGATCAACCACCTCCAGTACGGCGCGCGGGGCGGGCGGGTAGTAGATGATGGCCCAGTCATCCTCCGGCGCGGGCGCTTTGTGCGTCGCCAGGCCCATCAGCGTGTTGCCGTAGGTGGGCGCGAAATAGATGCCGTCCAGCAGTTCCTCGACGGCGAAGCGGTGGAATTGGGGCGTCATCTCGGTGCCGCCGCAGAAGATGCCCTTGATGCCCAGCTTGCGGAGGTTCACCTTTTCACAGAGAGCTTCGAGCAGCTTGGGCGTGGTGAACATGCACTGGATGTTGTCGTGGGCCTTGAGCAGCGTAAGCGCCTGATCGACGACGTGCTGCTTGTAGCGCTCGGCCATCTCGAACTCGCCCCACTTGATGAGCTTCACCACCCAACGCGGATCGAGATCCACCATGAAGCAGATGCCGCCGCGGTACTGCGCCAGGTGTTCGACGGCCAGGCGCAGGCGGCGCGGGCCCGAGGGACCAACCATGAGCCAGTCCGCGCCTTGCGGAAAGGCCTCCGCGGGCAGCGTGTGCGAGAACTGCTCGTAGTCGGTGCGGAAGTCGTTCATCTGGATGCGGGCCTTGGGAACGCCCGTGCTGCCACCGGTTTCAAAGATGTAGGTGGGCAGATGGGCGAGGCCCTTGGGAACCCACTGGCGCACCGGGCCGCCGCGCAGCCATTCATCCTCGAAGAAGCCGAAGCGGTCGAGATCCTCGTAGCGTGTGATCTCGCGGCGAGGGTCCCAGCCGGCGCGCGCGGCAAAGTCCAGCCAGAACGGACAGCCCGTGGAGGGATCGAAATGCCAGGCGACGATCTCGCGCACATGCGCGTCCAGAGCCTCTTTGTGCGTGCGGACGCGCTGCTGCAATTGAGAGCTCATGCTTCCTGTTCCCTGTGGCATTCACATAAAGTATATCCGCGACCTTGTCCCGGTTAACTCCCGCGGCGGACGTGGCGCGGCCTCAGGCGAGCAGCGGCTTCACCACCTTGCCATGAACGTCGGTAAGCCGGAAGTGGCGTCCCTGGAACTGGTAGGTGAGCTTGGTGTGATCGACGCCGAGGCAGTGCAGGATGGTGGCCTGCAGATCGTGCACGTGAACGGGGTTCTCGACGACGTTGTAGGAGAAGTCGTCCGTCGCGCCGAGCGAAATGCCGGGCTTGATGCCGCCACCGGCCAGCCAGACGGTGAAGCAGCGGGGATGATGG
This sequence comes from Bryobacterales bacterium, assembly GCA_020847045.1. Lineage (GTDB taxonomy): Bacteria > Acidobacteriota > Terriglobia > Bryobacterales > Bryobacteraceae > JAFLBB01. The sequence goes on from JADLCT010000025.1 coordinate 17,298, forward strand.
TCGCGTCCATAGCTGTCCGCGGTAAGGCGTCCCTGGCAGTACACGGTGCGGCCGAATTCCCCGCCCCAGACGACGAGCGTATCGTCCAGCATGCCGCGCTGCGCAAGGTCGCTGATGAGCGCGGCGGCGGGCCGGTCGGTCTCCTGGCAGCGGGCGGGCAGGCCTTTGGGCAAACCACCGTGATGATCCCAATCGCGGTGGTAGAGCTGGATGAAGCGGACGCCGCGCTCGGCCAGACGGCGGGCGAGCAGGCAGTTGTAGGCGAAGGAGCCGGGCTTGCGGGCGTCTTCGCCATAGAGGGCGTAGGTGGAGGCGCTTTCCTGGGAGAGGCCGATCAGTTCGGGCACGGAGGATTGCATCTGGAACGCCATCTCGTACTGGGCGATGCGCGTGGCCGTTTCCGGGTCGCCGGACTCGTCGAGCTTGCTTGTGTTGATCTCCTTCAGCGCATCGAGGAAGACGCGGCGGTTGCCCGCGCCGAAGCCATCGGGGTTGGAGAGGTACAGAACGGGGTCGCCGGTGGAGCGGAACTTCACGCCCTGATACTTGGTGGGCAGAAAACCGGAGCCCCACAAACGGTCGTAGAGAGGCTGGCCGCCACCGCCGCCCTGCGAAAGCATGACGACGAAGCCGGGAAGATTTTCGCTTTCCGAGCCGAGGCCGTAGATGGTCCAGGAGCCCATCGAAGGGCGGCCGGCGATTTGCGATCCGGTTTGAAAAAACGTAACGGCCGGATCGTGATTGATGGCCTCGGTGTGCATCGACTTGATGAAGGCGAGCCGGTCGGCGATGGCGGCCGTGCGCGGAAGCAGTTCGCTGACCCATGCGCCGCTCTGGCCGTGCCGGGCAAAGCTGAACTTCGACGGCACCATGGGGAAGCTGGACTGCGTGGCCGACATCTGCGTCAGGCGCTGGCCGTTGCGGACGGATTCGGGCAGGTCCTTTCCGGCGAACGCGGAGAGGCCGGGCTTGTAGTCGAACAGCTCGATCTGCGATGGGCCGCCGGACATGAAGAGATAGATCACGCGCTTGGCCGTGGGCTTGTGCGTGGGCAGATGAGGCAGGCCACCGCTTTTGGCCTGAAGAGTTGCCAGGGCGGCCTGCCCCAGAGTGCCGAGGGTATGTCCGAACCATTGGCGTCGATTCATGGCGTCATTCCTTGGTCACGGTTTCATCGAGGTTGAGGATGAGGCTGCCGGCGGCGGCCAGCGCGGCGGCCTCGGGGGCCGGAATGGCTGTGTCGCGCGGAGAGTCGCCCGCGGCGAGATAGCGCAGCGCTTCGTCCGCGTGGGCCTGGTAGTAGACGCGGAAGCGGCCGAGCGCGGCTGTGGCGGCGGCGAGTTCGCGGGCGTTGGGCTCGTGCGCCAGTACAAGCAGCCATCCTGCGCGCAGCCGTCCCTCATCACCGCCGGCGGCATGCCACATGCGCTCGCCGAGCTTGCGCGCGGCCTCTACATAGGTGACATCGTTCATCAGGTCGAGCGCCTGCAAAGGCGTATTCGTGCGGGTTTCGCGCACCACGCAGGTTTCGCGGCTGGGCGAATCGAAGTTGACCAGCGAGGGCGGAGCGACGGTGCGGCGCCAGTACTGGTACAGCGTCCGGCGGTAGAGGCCCTCGCCGCGGTCTGGCTTGTAGTCCTCGCCGTTGGAGAGCTCCTTCCACAATCCGGCGGGCTGATAGGGCTTCACGCTGGGGCCGCCGGTTTTTTCCACCAGAAGACCGCTCACCTGCAACGCCTGGTCGCGAACCATCTCGGGAGCAAGCCGCAGGCGCGGGCCGCGCGCCAGCAGGCGGTTCTCGGGGTCCCGCTCGCGCAAGGCGGCGTCCACCTTCGAGGATTGCTGGTAGGTGGCGCTCATGACGATGGTCTTCAGGATGTGCTTCACGTCCCAACCCGAGCTCATGAACTCGGCGGCAAGCCAGTCGAGCAGTTCCCGGTGCGGAGGCATCTCCCCTTGCGAGCCGAAGTCCTCGACGGTTTTCACGAGGCCCGTGCCGAACAGCATCTGCCAGAAGCGGTTCACCGTGACGCGCGCCGTGAGCGGGTTGTCGCGCGAGACCAGCCATTTGGCCAGGCCCAGGCGGTTGCGCGGCCATTCCGGATTCCAGCCGCCCAGCACGGCGGGCGTGGCCGGCTCCACAGGCTCGCCGGGCGCGTCGTAGGCGCCGCGCTTCAGCACGAAGGTGGGCCGGCGTTCGGCGCGCTCGGTCATCACCATGACGGTGGGAATCGTGGCGTAATACTCGTCGCGGGCAATGCGGGCCTGGCCCAGTTCGGCGCGAGCCTGCCGCAACTCGCCGGGCGCGCCGAGATCGAGAAAGGCCAGCCGCAACTTCTCGCGTTCGTCCCCGCCGCGGGCGCCGTCCTTCTTGCGTGCAATCGCGGCCGCGGATTCCGGAAGCGCGATGGCGGCCACTTCCGCGGCTGGCATCTCGCGCCGCCACACGCGAACGCCGTCGATACGGCCGTTGAAGCGCAGCCCGCCGCCCGAGCCGATGCGCCAAGGCTCGCCTGGATCGAGCGGCCAGATGCCCTGATCGAAGAGGATCTTCATGCGCGCCGGTTTGCCATTCACATAAATGCGCGCGTGCGAAGCCTTCATGCTGCCGTCATAGGTCACGGCGATGTGCTGGCGGACGTTCAGCGGGATGGCCTCTTCGGTTTCCACGCGGAAGCCGAGGTCGGTCCAGCGGAATACGACGTGCAGGCGGAGCTTGCCATCGACGAGATAGAGGCCGTGGCCCGTGCCTTCCCAATAGTCTTCCGCCTTGGAGAGAATGGCGCCCTTGGCCTCGCGCGGTTCAATCCAGGCGGCGAAGGTGAACGGGTCGCGGTAGTTCAGGCGGACCTCGGTGGCGGGCGCCAGCTCGCGGCCCTCCTTGCCGGTGAAGTCGCCGCCCGCGTCGTCGCGCAGCGCGAGAGCCTCCTGCGGCGTCCATTCCGGCGCGGCTGACTTCGCATACGAGCGTTCCCAGGCGCGCCTGGCCTTGCGCGACGTGGCTTCGCTCTCCTGCGCGCGGACTTCAGCGCGGGTCACGGCGGCGTCGAGTTCGGCCAGCCGCCGCGCCTGCGCGGGCAGGGGCGCTTTGATGTACGGCTCCTCGTTGCCGAAGTTGTAGACGAAGCCCTTCTCGGGGACGTTGTTGTAGAAAGCGAACAGCGAATAGAAATCCTTCTGCGTGAACGGATCGTACTTGTGATCGTGGCAGCGGGCGCAGCCAAGCGTCGCGCCAAGCCAGACCATAGAGGTGGTTTCGGCGCGGTCGGCGACATACTCGACGCGGAACTCCTCATCGACAATTCCGCCTTCGGCGCTGGTGCGGTGGTTGCGGTTGAAACCGGTGGCGATCTTCTGATCCAGCGTGGCCCCGGGCAGCAGATCGCCGGCAATCTGTTCGATCGTGAATTCATCGAAGGGTTTGTTCTGGTGAAAGGCGCCGATCACCCAATCGCGCCAGCGCCACATGTCGCGCGGACCGTCGCTTTGATACCCGTTGGTGTCGGCGTAGCGCGCGGCTTCCAGCCAGCGTATGGCCATGCGCTCGGCATAGCGGGGCGAGGCGAGCAGACGGTCGACGGCGCGCTCGTAAGCTTCCGGCGCAGCATCGTCCAGGAAGGCGCGCGTCTCATCGGGCGACGGCGCAAGGCCGGTGAGGTCGAGCGTAAGGCGGCGCAGCAGCCGCGCGCGCGCTGCGGGCGGCGATGGGTGAAGGCCCTCGCGCTCCAGGCGGGCGAGAACAAAACGGTCGATGGGCGTGCGCGCCCAGTCCGCGCCGCGCACCTCGGGCAGCGGCGCCTTCACGGGCGGAATGAACGACCAGTGGCTTTGATAATGCGCCCCCTCGGCGATCCACTGCCGCAGCGTGGCGATCTCGCCGGGCTTGAGCGCCGCATGGCCGAGGTAGGCGGGCGGCATGCGCAGAGCCTTGTTGGAGGTGAGGACGCGCTGCAGCACGCCGCTCCTGTCCGGCTCGCCGGGGACAATGCCGAAACGGCCGCCGCCCAGATCGGCCTTGGCTTGGGATTCGATATCGAGGCGCAGCTTGCTCTTGCGCGCGCCCGGATCCGGACCATGGCAGGCATAGCAGCGGTCCGAGAGAATGGGACGGACATCGCGATTGAACCGCACCTCGGCGGCCTGCGCGCAAAGGCCCGCGGCCAGCGCCAATCCCAGAGCGATCCGCATCGCTTTAGCGTGACACGATTCCATGCCGCCGTGGTTCACGGGATGGGCGGTGGAGCGGCCGAGACAGGCGGCGCCACGCCATCCACGGTGCGCGGCTCCATCAATTCGGTGCGCGTGCCGTCCGGGTCGAACAGGTTCAACTGGCGGCGGCGGTTCACGCCGGTGCGGATCTCGAGTGGACGCGTGTAGCCGGTGGCCTGCGCCCGCGGCGTAAGCCACCGCAGCGCGGCATCCATGTCCGGCACTTCCAGGGCGATGTGGTGCTGGCTGCCGCGCTTGGTTGCGGCGGGCAGTTCCTTGTACAGCATCAGTTCGATGTAGTCGCTGCCTTCGGGCACGCGGAGGTTCACCCAACTGAGCACCTTGGGATCGCGCCCGCCGCGCCAGGTCTCCTCGAAGCCAAGGATGCGGTGATAGAAATCGAGCGACCGGCTCAGCGAGCCCACCAGGATGCCGATGTGCAACATGCGCGGCGAAACGCGTCCGCCGGGCAGGCACCGGCCCTTCTCGCGCATGCTCCAGCCGGTGGGCTCGTACTGCACAATCTCGACGGTGTGGCCGTCGGGATCTTTCACGTTGAAATTCGAGTTGCCGATGCGGCCTTTGGGCACACTGGGGGGAACCGGCACGCCCTTCGACGCCAGATAGCGGCGCATCTGCCCGGCATCGGTGGTTTCGATGGAGATGTGCGCCATGCGGTCCGTGGCTGCCGCACGCTCGGGGAACAGTTCAATGTACTGGCGGTCGTTGACCTTGACGAAGGTAAGCGACAGAGAGCCGCCGGGGTTCTTCAGATCGAAGCACTCCTGGTAGCCGAGCAGTCCGGTGTAGAAGTTGCGCGAGGCCTGCACGTCCTTGACGTAGAGAGCCATGTGAGCCACGCCCGTGATGGGTGGCCGCCTCACCGGCGGCTCCTGCGCGCACAGGCAGGCCGCCAACGCGAACGGCGCCAGAAATCGCATGGAGACAGTCTATAGCAAGCCGGGGGCGAATCCCGGCCATGCGGCCCGGGAAAATCGCCGCCCAATGAGATCCTGCTAGACAACAAAATATCCTGCGATACAATAAGAGGCACGACTGGGCCCGATCACCACATCTCCTTCTCCGTTCACCATGCCGCGTCTTTCGACAGCCAGTATCGCGTTATTTCGCTACGCCATTTTTCTGGCCTGCTGCACGCTGTTTCTGGTGGTGGCCGGGGCGACGGTGACCTCGAAAGAAGCCGGGTTGTCGGTGCCGGACTGGCCGCTCAGCTACGGCCAGTTGATGCCGCCCATGTACGGCAACATCTTTTTTGAGCATGGCCATCGCATGGTGGCCACCACGGTGGGCTTCCTCACGATCATCATGGCCGTCTGGCTGTACCGGAGCGACGATCGCGCCTGGATGCGGCGGCTGGGATTCGCCGCGCTGGCGGCCGTCTGCTTTCAGGGCCTGCTGGGCGGGCTGACGGTGCTGTATCTGCTGCCCAAGTGGGTCAGCATCTCGCATGCCTGTCTTGCGGAGATCTTCTTTTCCACTACGGTGGCCATGGCGCTGTTCACGTCGCCCTCGTTCCGGCGCGAACCGGAGATGGTGGACGCCACGGGATCATTGAGCTTACGAACGCTCGGACTGTGGCTACCCCCGGCGATGCTGGCCCAGGTGTTTCTGGGCGCGGCCTACCGGCATAAGGCGCTGGATATCCTGTGGCACGTCGGAGGCGCGGTGGTGGTGACCGGAGTGGTGCTGTTTGTAACCGTCTTCGCGCTGCTGAGCTATCCGCACCACCGGACGCTGCGGAGCTATGCCATTGTTCTGCTGGGCGTGACGTTCGCCCAGGTGTTTCTCGGGGTGGCTGCTTACATCAGCCGCGTGGTGACGGCCGAGGCGCCGCAACCCATGCCCGTCATGGTGTGGTTCACGGTGGCCCATGTGGCCATCGGAGCCCTTACGCTGGCCACCAGCACGTTGTTCGCGATTCAGGCGGCGCGGCACGTTCGTCCGGTGGCGATTGTCCCTATGAGATCCGCCGTGGATATGTCACACTAAATGCTTCTGGCGCCTCCTCATTCGATGACCCCGCACACCCGGCCCCAACTGCGCGACTACGCGGCCCTGACCAAGCCGCGCATCACCTGGCTCATCATGTTGAGCACGGCGATCGGCTGTCTGTTCGGGCAGCGTCCGGATTTTGGCTGGTTTGCTTTCGTGCATACTCTGGCCGGAACCGGGCTGCTGGCCAGCGGCACGGCGGCGTTGAACCAGTGGTATGAATGGGACGCCGATGCGCTGATGCGCCGCACCAGCAACCGTCCGATTCCGGGCGGCCGCATGCCGCGCACGCGCGCGTTCTGGTTCGGCATCGGCCTTTCGGTGCTCGGCTTCGTTGAGCTGGCCTGGGGTGTGAATCTGTTGTCGGCGGCGCTGGGCCTGTTCACGCTGGCCAGCTATCTGCTGCTATACACGCCATTGAAGCGGGTGAGCCCGCATTCGACCACCGTGGGCGCGATTCCCGGCGCGATGCCTCCGTTGATCGGCTACGCCGCCGCGCATGGCCACCTTTCTGTGGAGGCGTGGGCGCTGTTCGCGATTCTCTTTCTGTGGCAGTTTCCGCACTTTTACTCGATCGCCTGGATGTACCGCGACGATTACGCCAAAGCCGGCATCCGCATGTTGCCGGTGGTGGAGCCGGATGGCTCCTCCACGGCCCGCCACATTCTGTTTACCTCCGCCTTGCTGATTCCGGCCAGCCTGGCGCCGTCGCTACTCGGCATGACCGGCAGGCTCTACCTGTTCGGCGCGCTGGCCGCGGGCACGCTGTTTTTCTACGCAGCCTACCGCGTGGCTTCCGAGAAAACCGTGGCGCGCGCCCGCAAGGTGTTGCTGGCCTCGGTGGCTTACCTGCCCGTGCTGTATGGTCTGATGCTGATCGACCGGTGACACGCCGAGCCCTTCCCGCGTTTCTTTTCCTGGCGGCCTGCTCACGCCCGCCCGAACCGCTTCCCCGCTATCAAACCATCCCTGGTTTCACACTGACCGCCGAGGATGGCCGCGCGTTCGCGAGCGAACGGGAACTGCGCGGCAAGGTGTGGGTGGCCGACTTCTTTTACACCACCTGCAACGGACCCTGTCCACGCATGAGCCGCCTGATGAAAACGGTAGCCGGCGCCACGAACGGACTCCCCAACGTGCGCTACGTCAGCTTCACCGTGGACCCCGAACACGACACTCCGCCGCAACTGGCCGCCTACGCCAGACGCTACGCGGCCAACACGCGGCGCTGGAGTTTCCTCACCGGCCCGCGCGAGCAGTTGCATGCCCTGAAACGGGAGGCTTTCACACTGGGCGATGTGGATGGCTCGTTGAACCACTCCACGCGGTTCGTGCTGGTGGACGCGCGCGGCGTGGTGCGCGGCTTCTACGGCACCGCCGATGACGGCGACGTGCCAAAATTAATCGCGGACATTCAACAACTCGCCAGCGAACCCGCCCCCTGACCTCCATGGACTACCGCTCCCTTCCCGCACTGAACGCCACGCTCAACGCCCTGTCCGGCGTGTTACTGGTGGCGGGCTACCTTTTCATCCGCAACAAACGGCGCGAGGAGCACCGCTATGCGATGCTGGCGGCGTTCACCGTCTCGGTCGCGTTTTTTGTCTCCTACGTCGTCTATCACTACCAGGTCGGCTCGGTGCGGTTCCAGGGCGTGGGGCTCACCAGGACCGTGTATCTCGGCATCCTACTGACCCACACCGTGCTGGCCTCCGTCGTGCCCGTGCTGGCGATCCTCACGCTGCACCGCGCGTTCCAAAAGCGCTTCCCGGCGCACCGGAAAATCGCACGCTGGACGCTGCCCGTGTGGCTGTACGTTTCGGTGACGGGCGTCGTGGTGTACTGGATGCTCTACCGGATGTAGCAGCCGCGGAGGCTACTTCTGATTCAGGTTCTTCATCGCTCCCAGCATGGTTGAGATGACCGCCTGCTGGGCAATCACCACCTTGGTCAGACCGGTCAGCAGGTTTTGCACGCCAATGGTCAATTGAGTCTGCTCCCAATCGCCAACATTATTGTTGGCCCTGTAAGCCATCGCCTCCGGCGAGCCCAGAAACTGTTGCCACCGCTGGCTTAGAGCCTTATTGGCCGCCTCCACGTCCTGCAGCTTGGCTTCCGCCGCCTGGATCGACGCCCTGGCCATCCCAGTCGCCACAGAGTGCTGCACTATATCCATCAACGATCCATGCTTGGCCATTCCTTCCTCCACATACCCAGATTCTGGCCCCCTCTCGGGGCATGTTTCAGGAGTATCACACCGCGTGGCCGCGCGGAACGGACTATCGCAGCGTGGCGCGCAGCCACTCCACCATTTTTGTTTTGTACGCCTGCCACTCGGGACGGCTCTCCCAGCGTCCGACGCCGTGCGGCGCGCCCTCGACGGCGAACACCTCGCACCGGTTGCCCGCGGCCTTCAGCTTGTCGCACAGCACCGGCGACTGCTCGAACGGCACGGTGACGTCGTTGGTGCCGTGAATGAACAGGAACGGCGGCAGGCCGCGCTTCACATAAGTAGTGGGCGAGGCTTCCTTTAATTTGGCCAGACCAGCCGCGTCGGGCTTGTCCACACCCAGGAACAGGCGAAGGCTTTTGCTTACCTCCTCGCGCCCGGTTTCGCGCCGGGCCAGATCGTGCGGTCCGTAGAAATCGACCACCGCCGCGACCCGCGTCGCTGGGGTGGGCCGCACGCCCACGAATGCCACCAAGTGGCCGCCGGCAGACTCGCCCATCAGGGCAATTCGCCGCTTGTCCACCTTGAACTCCTTGGCGTGGGCCTTCACCCAGCGCACGGCGGCCTCGACATCCTCCACCGCGGCCGGGTACGGATGTTGCGGCGCCAGACGGTAGTTGATGGTGAACCACGTGAACCCGGCATCGGTCAACACCGGCAGCAGGGGCTTTTCATAGCTGCGCTTGGAACCGTTCTGCCAGCCGCCGCCATGAACGACGATGACCGTGGGGAAGGGGCCCTTGCCGCCGGGCACGGAGGCATCCAGAGTCAGTGGAACGCCGCCCGGACGCGCGAACTCGATGTCATTGCGCTCCTGCGCGGCGTGGGCCGCGCAGGCCAGCAGGGCCAGCAACAGATATCGCATCGCGCGGAGTCTATCACAGCGGCTGGAAGGGGGCCGGAGCGAACGAGCACGCCCGGCCCTCCGAACCCGAGTCTCAGGAAACCAGCGCTTCCAGCCGGTCGACGATCGTACGCAGGTTGCCCGACTGCGCCGCGATCTCCTCGCCCGCCGCCGCGTTCTCCTCCGCCGTGGCCGCTGTGCTTTGCACCACCTGGTCGATCTGGCGAATCGCCGTGGTGATGTGTTCGATGCCCCGCGCCTCCTCGCGGCTGGCCACATTCACACCTTCCACCTCCCGCTTCACAGCCACCACGTTCTCGGTGATCGCGCGGAACGCCTCGGCCAGTCCGGCCAACCGGTCGGTGCCTTCGCTCGCGCTCTGCACCGATTTTTCGATCAGCTCGGTCGTGTCCCTGGCCGCCTGCGCGGAGCGCTGCGCCAGATTGCGCACCTCGTCGGCCACCACGGCGAAGCCCATGCCGGCGTCTCCGGCGCGTGCGGCCTCGACGGCCGCATTCAAGGCGAGAATATTCGTCTGGAACGCGATGCTGTCAATCACCTTGATGATCTGCGCAATCTTGCCACTTTCGGCTTGAATCCGTTCCATCGATTCGGTCATCTCCGAAAGCGCGCCATTGCCCTTGGTCACATGGCCCTCGGCTGCCGCCATCAAATCCGCGGCCGAACCGGCGCGAGTCAGGTTGTTCTGCGAAATCGCCGCGATCTCCTGCAGCGATGCCGAGGTCTCCTCCAGCGACGAGGCCTGCTCGCAGGTGCCTTGCGCCAGAGTCTGGCCGGAGTGCGCCACATGGTTGGCCGCCGTCACCACCTGCTCGGAGGCCGCGTGCAGTTGCGCCGCCGCCTGCCGCACCACACCACTGAAGGTGCGGATAAACAGCATTGACAGGGTGATGATTCCAATCGTCAGCAGCGTGATGGTCCCCAATAGGAGGTTGGCCCACAGCGTGTGCCGCTCAACCGCCTCGGCCGTCCGGATGTCCAGCATGCGGTCAAACTCGGATACATAGCCGCCAATCCTCTTCTTCGTGTCGTGATAGGCCTGGTCGAACAGGACACGCCGCGCCATCTCCGGGTCCGGCGGCGCCTGCTTTGTGAATTGCCCGCCACCATCCGCATACAGGCCCTTGATTGCATTCATCGCCGTGGCTTCGGTGCCGGCCAGCGTGTTGGACAGATCCTCTCCCTGCTTCAACTTCTCAAATTCCATCGGCGTAAAGCCGAGCTCCTTCATTAACTGCTGCAAGGAAACCTTGCGCCCGTCCTCCCTTGCCTTTTCCCCGTTCCGGACGGCGATGATATCCCAGTACATCTTTTCGAATGCCGCGTCGCCCGTCGCCACATAGCTGCGCGCCAGCCGGGTCAGGTCGTCCGAGCTCTGCCGCAGATGCACGGCCAAAGCTCGCGAATCAAACCGGTTGTCCGTGCTCTGGCGCAACGCCCGTTGCACCTGAAACAGCGCCGCTACGGCGAGGGCGAGGACGATCATGACTCCTATGGCCGTCCGGCTCAGAAGTCTGGTCTTTTGTTGAATAGTCATTGTTCCGCCTATGGATGTGAGCAGAAGTGTCCGCTGTATAACTCATCGGACCGTTTCACTCAAGCAAGGGTGAAAATGTGGCGCAGAGGGGCGGGCGCGCGCCGCGCCGTCAGGAACGGGCCAGGGCGTAGGCGAGCACAACCCAGGCGGCAATGAAACTCACCCCGCCGAGCGGCGTGATGGCCCCCAGCCAGCGCGCACCGGTTACGGCGAGCAGATAGAGGCTGCCGGAAAAGATGGCGATTCCGGCCAGCAGCAAAGCGCACACGGCCGCGGCCTGACCGGGCCGGATGGCGCCGAGCCGGGCCATCACCGGCACGGCGAGCAGACCAAGCGCGTGGACAAAGTGATAGAAGACGGCCTTCTCGTAGATGCCCATCGCGTAGGCGTCGAGTTTGCCGCGCAGCCCGTGAGCGCCAAACGCCCCAAGCGCGACGGCCAGCGCCAGAGCGGCCGCGCCCGCGGCGCTCCACATCATAAGCGGGCCCCGGCAGCGGGAAAGCGGGCGGCCCGCATGCAGATGGAGAAGCCGCGGAAAAGACGGTGCGAAGGCATGAACCTCTTCATCGTATTACACGGCGGCCCGCCGGGCGGTTAGGCCGGGCCGTTACGTAAGCGGGACGCGGTACACCTCGCCCGTTTCGGCCACGGAGAACCAGATGTGGCCCGCGTGCACGGTCATGCCATGCGGAACAATCAGCAGATCGTCCACCAGAGGCTCGCGCAACGGCAGCATGAGCTGGCGCTGGATGCCGCCCGTGCGGGGATCCATCCGGAAGAATGACCGGTAGATGGAATCCGTGCACCAGAGCGAGCCGCCGGGGTCCCATCCGATGCCGTGCGGACGAACGCCCGGCGCGGGGAAACTACGCTTCACCTGGCCCGTGGCGGGGTCGGTGACATAGATCGTCATGGCCGGAGGCACGGCGATCCAGAGTTCGCCCGCGCGCCATTCCAGGCCGTGCGCGCCGGTGGGACGCGGGTGGGCGCCGCGCGGCGCCCAGTGGACGACGCCCGCGCCGGGGCAGGCGAACGACTGCAGCGCCTTGCCGGTCCGCGGGTCCGTGCGCACAATGCGCGAATCGTAGGTGGAGGCGATCCACAGGTGCTTGCCGTCGAAGGTGATGCCGGAGCCCTTGTCGGTTTCCGTGGGGAAGTCGCGCAGCACCTTGCCGGACCAGTCAAGCAGCGCCGCGTGATTATCGCCCTGATCGTACACCCACAAGCCTTCCGGGGTGGCCTGCAGGCCGTTGGGATTCTTGCCGGGCGTGGCGAACATGCGCTCGGCCCGGCCGGCGACCTGGGTGGGAAACCGCGAGGCGGCGAAGGAGGCCGAGGCCGCGGCGAGAAGGAAGGTACGGCGTGGCAGCATGACGCTATCCTACCTCTATGCCAAACGGCCCACAGGCCCCCGCGCCGCAGCCCCCGCCGGAGCCGGCCGAGCTCACCGTGAAAGCCGTTGGGCTGGGCATCTTCCTGGCCTTTGTCTTTGGCGCCGCCAACGCCTATCTGGGTATGCGCGCCGGACAAACCGTGGCCGCCACCATTCCGGCGGCGGTCATCGCGATGGCTCTGTTCCGTCTGCCCGCGTTTCGCGGAACGGTTCTCGAACAAAACATTGCGCGCACCGCGGCCAGTGTGGGCGAGGCGCTGGTGGCCGGGGCGATCTTCACGATTCCCGCTTTTCTGCTGGTGGATGTAGGCGGCGAGCGGCTGTGGAGCGGTCTGCGCCCGCACTTCTGGGAGGCGACGCTCATTCTGCTGGCGGGCGGCCTGATCGGCGTGTTCTTCATCATCCTGCTGCGGCGGCCTCTGTGCGTGGACGCCGGGCTGCCGTGGCCGGAAAGCGTGGCCTGTGTGGAACTGGTGAAAGCGGGCGGCGAAGGCGCGGGCGCTTCGAAGCTGATCTTCGGCTCGATGGGCATTGGCGCGTTCATCCACTTTGCGCGGAGCGAGAAAGGACTGCACCTGCTGACGGAATACGTGGAGGGCTTCTGGGCCTTTCCGAAGTCGGTGATCCGGCACTTTGACTTCGACAAAAAGATCATCGGCGAGGTGACGCACGGCGGTGGCGTGCCGTGGTCCACTCCGGCGCTGTCGCCGGCGCTGATCGGCGTGGGCTATCTGATCGGTCCGGAACTGGCGTCGATCAACGTGGCCGGCGGCATCATCGCCTGGTGGCTGCTGATTCCGCTGCTGCTGTTTTTTGATCCCGACCTGGCGCGGCGGCTGGGGGGCGAAGCCGCGGCGGGCACGGCCGTGCAGTCCTACACGCTGTGGTACAACGTGGTGCGTCCCATCGCGGTGGGGGCCATGCTGGTGGCGGCGGCGCACACGATGATCGGACTGCGCGGCTCCATCGCGGCCTCCGTGAAAGGCGCGCTGGCGGCTTCGGCGCGGGCGGCCGGCGGGCAGGCGCACCGCGTGGAGCGCACCGAACGCGATCTTCCCGCCAAGTGGGTTCTGGCCGCCTCGGGCGCGCTCATCGTGCTCATCACGGCGATGTACTTCCACTTCACGAACAGTTGGACGGCGGCGCTGGCGGCCGGACTGTTGCTGACGTTGACGGGCTTCCTGCTGAGCGCCGTGGGCGGCTACCTGGTGGGTCTAGTGGGCAGTTCGAACCAGCCCGTGAGCGGGTTGACGCTGGCCGCGCTAGTGATCAGCGCTCTGCTGCTGCTGGCGTTGGGCGTAACGGGCAAGGCGGGCGTGGGCGCCGTGCTGGGCGTGGCGTCGGTGGTCTGCTGCGCCATCTGCGTGTCGGGCTCGTTGATTCAGGATCTCAAGGCCGGACAACTACTGGGCGGCACGCCGTGGAAGATGCAGGTGGTGGAGATCCTGGCCGTGGTGGTGCTGTCCTTTTTCCTGATCGCACCCATCGTGGCGCTGCACGAGGCCAATCTCGACACCGGAGGCATTGGCGGCCGCGCGCTGCCCGCGCCGCAGGCGGGACTGATGGCGCAACTCGCGGCCGGCATCATGGGCGGACAGATGGCCTGGGGACTGCTGGGAATTGGCGCGGCGTTCGGCGTGGCTCTGTTGCTATGCGGCGCGCGCGCGCCCATGCTGATCGCCGTCGGCATGTATCTGCCGTTTGACACGAGTTCGGCCATCTTCGCCGGGGGCGCGTTGCGCTGGCTGGCCGGCCGGATTGCGGCCTCACGCGAGGAAGCCGCGCGCAAAGCGGCCGAAGACCGGGGGACGTTGATGGCCAGCGGTCTCATCGCCGGCGACGCCGTCATGGGCATTCTGCTGGCCATGGCCTTTCTGGCTGGCGCGCCATCGCTGGCCGCCGAGAGCCTGGCGCCGGTGCGCGGCTGGCTCACCGTGGGCGTGTTCGCGGCGCTGGGCTGGCTCCTGGCCTGGCGCGTGCATAAGCGCGCGGCGTAGCGCGCAGGCTCACCGGCGGCGGAGTTCGGCGAGATAGACCGCCGTGATGGGCTTGCCGCCCTCGGATTCGTGCGAGGAGTAATAAGACAGCCAGCCGCGGTCCGCATCGAGCGCGACAAAACCGGGATAGGAGTTGTCGCCTCCGCTGGGCAACTCGACGGCGTCCTCCAGCCGGTCTCCTTCGAGCCATGAGAGCACGCAGCGCGGACCTCCGGGCGTCTGTTTGCGTCCGCCCACCAGCCAGCGTCCGCCCCAGCGCGCCAGCATCGGGCCACCCACATAGCGGCCCAGGTCCGCGCGGCGCCAGGAAGTGAAGGGCGGCTGCGAACGCAACACCTGCGCGTTCCGGTTACCGCCGCTGCGCGCCACGGCGGTCAGCGCCCCGCGGCTGTCGATGAGAAACGCGGTTTCATCGCCAAAGGTCTCCTGGAACAGGCCGGCCGTGCGGAACACAAGGCCGTCCACGCTTTCGAGCAAGGCCGATTCGACCGCCTCGTCCTGCCCGGCGCGCGTGGTGGTTTCGATGAAGGCGCGTTTGCGCCGTCCGCAGAGATAGACCTTTCCCGCGTGGGAAGCCGCGCGCCAGATGTAATGGCCATAGGTGCCTTCCAGCATCCGCGGCCCCTCCCACGAGGCGCCATCGCGGCTCCAGGCGGCGTAGCCCAGGTGCTGGTTCATGTCGTAGCGCGCCGGCGTGGCGTCGCCGCAATACCATGTCCCGGTGTAGACGAAGAGCCTGTCCTGGAAGATGAGAAAGTGCGGGTCGCGCGTGTCGCGTTTGGGCACGGAGAAGCGGTGCACCTGCTTCCATTCGCCACCGTCGCGGCTGGCCAGCACGAGAATCGCCGAGGTGGGATGCACCATGTGGCCGCCGGGACAGGTGCGGAAGGTGAGATAGTAAGTTCCCCGAAATCTGACTAAGTCGGTGAAGGCGTTGTGTTCGCCGTTGTGGAACAGCCGCCGCACGGAGGTCACTTCAATGGAGGGCGAGGCGGCGCGCAGCCCTCCCGCCAGCGCGGCGCCCGCCGCCCCGAGCCACTGCCGCCGTGTCCGCATGGCTTACGCCTCGATCTCCAGAGTGTGGGAAAGGGGCGCGAAGCCCGTCAGGAAGACGGTGGGTCCGGGCAGACGTGGTTCAATGCCCCGCCCGGCCACGGCCTGATGCTCCGCCATTCCCGGACCAAAGCGCACCACGCCGCCTCCTGCCGAGTAAGTGGCAAAACCGGATTTGAGTAAGTGGCAGCCGTGCTCGCGCGGGTGCGGCTCCACTCCGGACAACTGCCCGCCGGGCCGGAGCGCCACCTCGATCATCACGGGCAGGTCCTTCGGCCCCTCGACGTCGAACCGCAACGTGAAGCCCTTGGCCGTTTCGGTCACCGTGGCGCGGTAGGACAGGTAGTTCATCTGCGTTTTGGCGCGCAGGCGGCGCTTGGCGCCCCACTCCTCCGTGCCCACGGACTCGGCCGGATGCAGCGGCTGGTAATAGGGCGCCTCCATCGACTCTTCCAGAACCCACTGCGGACGGCCGTCCACGTCGCGCGCCCGCCAGCAACGCTGCGGCTGGAACTGCGCCTTGCCGAAGAACAGGCTGCCCAGCCGGACGGCTTCGATGACGGCCTTGCCGTTGCGAATGCCGAAAAAACGGCTGCGCCCGTCCAGCATCACGGTGGCGCTGCGCTCGCCGCGGCGCACGCGGCCCACCTGGATGAACGGCATTTCTTTCACATAGTCGGCGGGCACGGGCTTGGGCGCGGGCCCGGGTTGCTGCAACTCGGCATACTCCATCGTGTCGCCCAGCGAGGGCGGGAAACGCCGCGACAGCGTCTCATAGACGCCGTTGCCGTCACGCACGGCCATGTACTTCAGCGACAACGAATAGCCGGCCATCGTGCCCGCCGTGTACAGATCCTGGCGCCGGGAAATGTCGGTGACCACCTCTTCGCCGGGGTGCAACAGATAGAGCATGGCGTCCAGGTTGCGGCGCACCGGCTCCAACAGTTCAGGCCGATTCAGCTTGGCCGCCAGAATGGTGAACGCGCGATTGGTGATGCCGTTGTAGCCCCCCGTGGACCGCTCCGTGTACTGGCCATCGCTGTCGATGTCGATGCCTTCGGCCAGCCATTCGCCGATGCGTTTGACATAGGAGGTGTCGGGATAGAGTTCGTGGATCTGCGCCAGCGCCGACGAGGCGACCCAGCGGTGGTTCGGCGTGTGGATGCCGCCCGTGGCCAGCGCGCGCCCGGAGCGGCGCAGCACCGGTTCGACGATCTTCTCCACCTCGCTCACGCCAAGGCGGCGGGCCAGCGCTCCGATTTGCCCCACGCCCCAGATCATGAACGCCGTGTCGGGCGGCGAATTGAAGTTGGTGATGAGCAGGTCGATGTTGCCTTCGGGCGAGGTATGCGCGTCCAGGTAGCCGCACACCAGTTTCATGCGCTCCAGCATGAGCGGAGATTTATGGTGGCGCGAGCGCGGCAAAATGTAGCCCAGGCCGAAGGTGTGCAACGCGCCGCCGGTGGCCCCGCCATGCACGAGTCCGTCGGCGTCGGCGAAGCCGCCGTAAAAGCGGTGCCCCTTGGTTAGAATTTGCGCCTGCAGCCGGGTGTCGATGGCCTTGTCATGCGCCTCCACCATCTCCGCCGGAGGTTGCCAAGCGGATACGGCGTTTTGAGCCGGCAAAGCGCCGGCGGCCGCCGTGGCCAGCGCGGCGCGCCGTGTCATGGAAGAAGTCATCCCCTCTAGCGTACCGGATTGGCTTCCTGTTCCTGCCGTTTGAACTCGCGGTGGATTTGCACGGCCACCAGCAGCCACACCACGACGAAGCAGGCGTTCAGCACGGCGAAGTTCTTCGTGGTCCAGGCCATGGCCGTGCCGGCGTAGACGACAGCCGCCTGCACCATGTCGCCGAAGCGCACAAAGAAGGTGTCGATGGCCGCCTTGGCCTTGTACTTGGCCTCGCGCGAGGTGTTCAGAAACAGGGCGTGCCGGACGGTGTTGTTCAAGGAGTAGTCGGTCGAATTTTCCAGGATCTTGGCCACGCGCACGATGCCGAGCACAGGCGCGAAGATCAGGAAGCCGTAGCCGCCCAGCGCGATCACGGGCAGCACGAACAGCGCCGCGCCGACGCCGGCGTACTTGAAGACGCGGGAGACGAGGAAGGTTTGGATCAGGAAGCCGCTCAGGTTCACCCAGCCGAAGAAGTCGCCGTAGAACTGGCCGATGAACGCGCCCCGCTGCGCCGCCGCGGCCTCACCGGCGCCAAAGCGCAGCACGGCCTGATCGGCCACGAAATCGCCCATCAGGAATTCGCCCGTCGTGTTCACCAGGTTCAGCAGCAGCACCAGAGTGGCGATCAGGCGCAGGTAGCGGTCGCTGAGCACAAGCTGGAAGCCGCCCGATTTGTTGAGAGGCTCCTCGGCCGCCCTGGCTTGCGCCGAGCCGCTGCGCCGCTGCTGACGCAGATGGCTCGCGTAGGTGAGCCCAGCGCAGGCGGCCAGAATCACGATGGTCAGCAGCATCAGTTGATGCGGCGTGAATGTCTTGAACAGCTCCTTGGCCGCGAGCGAGCCCAGCCAGGCGCCCAGCGAGGCGCCCACGCCGATGATGGGGAACAGGCGCTTTCCCTGCTCCTCGGTGTAGAGGTCGTTGGCGAAGGCCCAGAACTGCGCCACGACAAACATGTTGTAGACGCCGAGCCAAAGAAAGAAAGCAACGCCGATGTGGACGCCGGTCTGGCCCAGCAGGAAAAACACCGCCAGGTGCGCGGCGAAAAACAGCGTCGAGCCGGCGACGAGCGTCAACCGCCCGACGCGCGAACCAAACCAACTGTAGAGCGGAACCAGCAACAGCATGAGCGCGGCTTGACCGGCCGAGGCGTAGCTCTTCACCTCCGCGCCGGCTTCGCTTAGAATGAGCGCCTCGCGCACGGTCTTCAACACATAGTAGGAGCCGAGCAACAGGAAAACGTTGGCGGCCAGCAGAAGGGCTCCGGCGCCCTCGCCGTTTTCCACGCGCGAGAATGGTGACAGCAGACGGTCCAGCATCGACCTGGGCGGGGCGGGCAGTGTCTGGCTGGCTGCGCTCATGCGGTTTGGCGTGCGCTCCCGTTACAGTTCAAAGTGATCCCCGCGCCGGGGGATCGTGACGGGAATGTCATAGTGCTCCTGGATCGCGGTCTTGAGCCCTTCCTGGTTCACAGGTTCGCCGTGCACCAGGAAAATGCCCTTCAGACGCTTCGCGATGGGCTTGATCCACTGCAGCAATTCGTTCTGGTCGGCGTGGCCGGAGAGCTCCTGCAGGGTGACCACCTCGGAGCGCAGCCTCACGGGTTCGCCAAAGATGGGCACCTCGGGCCGCCGTTCGACAATTTTGCGGCCCAACGTGTGTTCCGCCTGGAAGCCGGCAATGAGCACGGTGTTCCGCGGATCCTCGATGTTGTTCCGCAGGTGGTGCAGGATGCGGCCCGCCTCGCACATTCCGGATGCCGAAATCACGACCATCGGTCCGCGCAGGTCGTTCAACGCCTTCGATTCGGAGGCCTCGCGCACATAGCGCAAGCGGCGGAAGCCGAACGGGTCGTCGTGGTTCTCGATGTAGCTGTAGGTTTGGGCGTCGAAACACTCCGGGTGCGCGCGGTAGACCTCGGTGGCGTTGATGGCCAGCGGAGAATCGACAAAGATGGGGATGTCCGGGATGCCTTTGCCGCAGCACATCTGGTGCAGCAGGTAGACGATCTGCTGCGTGCGCCCCACGGCGAAGGCGGGGATGATCACGCGCCCGCCGCGCGCCGCCGTGCGATTAATGGTGTCACGCAGTTTGTCGAGAACCACCTCATCGTGCTTGTGCAGCCGCGCGCCATAGGTGGATTCCAGCAGCAGGTAATCGGCTTCCGGAGGAGGCTCCGGGTCGCGGATGATGGGCAGGCCGGGACGGCCCACGTCGCCAGAGAACAAAAGGCGCAACGTGCGCCCGTTCGACTTTACGCGCAGCAGCACGCAGGCCGAGCCCAACAGGTGGCCGGCGTCGGCATACTCGAACTCCACCTCCTCGGAAACCGGCGCCGGCTCATGATACGAGCGTGCGCGGAACAGCCCCAAGGCGCGTTCGGCGTCGGCGACCGAATAGAGCGGTTCCACTGGACCATTGCCGTTGTGCTGCAGAACCGCGCGGCGGCGTTGATTCCTTTTGTTCAAAAATTCCGCGTCTTTCTCTTGCAGATAGGCGGAATCCATGAGCATCGACTTACACAGGTCGATCGTGGCGGGCGTGGCGTGAATGTCGCCTTCATACCCGCCCCGGGCCAAAGACGGCAGGTTGCCGCTGTGGTCGATGTGCGCGTGCGACAGCACGACCGACGCCACCGATTTCGCCGGGAAGGGAAAGTTCCGGTTCCGCTCGAAGGTGTCCTGGCGCCGGCCTTGATACAGGCCGCAATCAAGAAGGTAGCGCTGGCCGCTCACCGACACCTCGTGCATGGATCCGGTGACGGTTTGCGCGGCGCCCCAAAAGGTGATTCGCATCATGTACAGTGTAGCCGCACGGCGGCTCCCGCGTTCCTTCCTGTGTGCGAACCTATCAGGATTGGGGGGACATGAGAATAGAGTCAAGATTGCTGTGGATGGGCCTGGGCCTCATGCTGGCGGCGCAACTTTCGCTGGCGCAACAAACCCGTGCCGCGGAGATCGAATCCGAGCGTGACTCCAAGGCCGGGCATTTGGCGCCGGACACACCATCGAAGCTGGAGGAGCGCCTCATCTATATCAAGGACGCCAAGGTGCTGGAGCGGATCACCGCGGGCATCGCGGGTTTCCGCGTGAAGCTGGGCGGACTCGCCACGGGCGGCGGCTTCGCCCTGGGACCGCAGTATCTGCGCGAGGACCTGGCGCGCGGCACAATGTTCGCCAGCGTTTCGGCGCAGGCCTCGACGCGCCGATGGCTCCGTCTGGAGACGGCCATGGGCCAGCCCAAGACGGCGAATGGCCGCCTTTTCTGGGAGGCGCGCGCGCTGCATCACAACTATGGCGGCCTGCCCTTCTATGGACAGGGGCCGGATTCGGAGAAGATCCGGCGCACGAACTACCGTCTGGAGAACACCACCGCCGACGGCGTCGTGGGCGTGCATGTCAACAAGTGGCTGCGCACGGGCGTCTCTTCCGGCTACATGTGGAACAACACCGGGCCGGGCACGGACGGCCGCTATGCCAGCGCCGAGCGCGTCTTCCCCGTTTCGCAAGCCTCCGGCATTGACCATCAAACCAACTTCTTCCGCTGGGGCGTGTTTGCCCAGGCCGACTATCGCGACAGCAAGACCGGTCCGAGGCAAGGCGGCAACTACACGGCGCGCTATGACAGCTACAATGACCGCGTGCTGCGCCGCCACGGCTTCCAACGGCTGGACCTGGAGGCGCAGCAGTACCTGCCGCTGTTCAACAAGCGGCGGGTGTTCGTGCTGCGGGGCCGCACGGTGATGACCATACACGACCCCGATCAGTCCGTGCCGTTCTACCTGCAAAGCGTGCTGGGCGGGCCGCAGGATCTGCGCGGTTTCCGGCCCTACCGCTTTTACGATGAGAACATGATGGCGCTGAACGCCGAATACCGCTGGGAGGTTTTCTCCGGCATGGACATGGCTCTGTTTGCCGACGCCGGCAAAGTGACGCCCAAACGCGGCGATCTCAACTTCAAGAACCTGGAAAGCGCCGTGGGCTTCGGACTGCGATTCAACGCACGCAACGCCACCTTCATCCGCATCGACGTGGGCTTCAGCCACGAAGGCTTCCAGGTGTGGTTCAAGTTCAACGACGTATTCGCGCAGCGGCCGTTCGGCAGCTCGGCCCCGAGCCACATTTATTAAGAGGAGGCATGATGATGAGCAAACACAGCCTGTCTGTACTCCTCCTGCTTCTGGCGGCCCCGTTGTGCGCCGAAGGCGGTCCGCGGTTCTACCCCGATGACCCGCTGCCGTCCGAACCGGCGCCGCGCGACGCCTCCAAGGCCATCCGCCGCAAGATCAGCGACTACTACGATTTCTTTGCCCACATGTTCGCGCATCCGGGCGAACAGACCGGAGAAAAGCAAAACGGCCGCGTTGTGCCACCCATCCCGGCGCGCGCCGTGAACACGCTGGGCGAGCCCATGGCGAGCGCCTGGTGGCAGCCGCGCCACTACTACAGGCGCATGAGCCTGGCCGAGCTGGCCGCCGGTCCCGGCTTGGGACACGCGCCTTCCACCGAGGGCAAGTGGACGGTGGTGAAGGCCAAGAGCGAAGGCGTCACGCCGGGCTTTGAAATTCTCGATGCGCGCAAGCGCCGCTATGTGCTTAAGTTCGATCCGCTGGAGTATCCCGAGATCGCCACCGCGCCCGACACCTTGGTTTCGAAGATCTTCTTCGCGTTGGGCTACAACGTGCCGGAGAACTACATAGTTCACTTCCGGCGCGAGGATCTCGAACTGGGCGAGGACGTGCAACTTTTGGACGCGCGGGGAAAGCCGCGCAGGATGACACAGCGCGATGTCACCGAGTTGCTCATGAGAGTGCCGCGCGGCCCTGACGGCCGCTATCGGGGCGGGGCCAGCCTCTACCTGCCCGGCAAGCCCATCGGCCCTTATAAATATTCGGGCATGAGGCGCGACGACCCCAACGACATCGTGCCCCATGAGCACCGGCGCGACCTGCGGGGTCTGGCCGTCTTCTGCGCCTGGGTGGGCCATGACGATTCGCGGGCCATCAACTCGCTCGACATGTTGCAGCCCGAAGGCGGCGCGACGGCCGTGAAGCACTATCTGATCGACTTCGGCTCCACGCTGGGAAGCGCGAGCAACGGTCCCAATTCGCCGCGCTCCGGTTTCGAATATGTATTCGAGAAGGGGCAGGCGCTGCGCAACTTTTTCAGCCTCGGCCTGTGGGTGCCCTATTGGGCGCACGCCCGCTATCCCGCGTATAAGAGCGTGGGGCGCTTTGAATCGAAGCTCTTCCGCGCCGCCGGATGGGTTCCCGAATACCCCAACCCGGCCTTCGTGAACCGTCTTCCGGACGACAACTTCTGGGCGGCGAAACAGGTGATGGCCTTCACCGACGAGGAGATCCGCGCGATCGTCCGCACCGGCCAGTACAGCAACCCCGGCGCGGCGGAGTGGATCGCCGCCGCGCTGATCGAGCGCCGCGACAAGATCGGCCGCGCCTACTTTGCGGACGTGCTGCCGCTGGACCGCTTCCGCGTCGAGGCCGGCCGTCTCGTGTTTGACGACCTCGCCCGCGCGCACGGCTTCACGCAAAGCCCGGGATATCAGACCGGCGGCGGGGACTACCCGATCGCCTGGTCGGTTTTCGATAATGGCACCGGCGCCGTGACGCCACTGCGGGCGCGGGGCGCCGGGATTCCTCGAACGCCCGCCGCGGCCTTCCTGGCTGCGAAGATACAAGGACAGGATGCGAAGAAGACAGCTACGGTTTATCTGCGCGGCGGCGCTGGCGGTTGGCAGGTGGTGGGCGTGGAGCGCGGCTGGTGAGCAAGCGGCATTAGCCGCCGGGCCGGACTACGTCTACGTCGGCTCGGTGCAGGCGCGCGAGGCCTGGATCGCCTGGGGCTCCACGCGTGGCCGAGGCAACACGATTGGCCGCGACAGCAGCCCGCTGGGCCCGGCCTCGGTGGAATTAGGCGGGAAGCGCCACCAAACCACGGGCCGCAACTGGATGCACGTCACGGGTCTGAGGCCCGACACCATGTATCCGTTCCGCGTGCTGGTGAACGGCGCGCCGTTCGGCGCGGGCGAACTGCGCACCATGCCCGAGCGCGCCACGCGCCTTCGTTTTTTCGTCATGGGTGACTATGGCACCGGCGCGGATCCGCAATACCGCATCGCCCAGGCCATGGAGCGGGAGCTCGCCCGCCACGCCAAGTCGGACAACCCCGTGCGCTTTCTCATCACCACGGGCGACAACATCTACGGCACTCCGTTCGGCCTGTTCACGAAGGGCTCCGGCGACAGGGACAGCCACTGGGAGCGCCGCTTCTTCGAGCCGTACAAAACCGTGCTGCGTCACATTCCTTTCTATCCCTCGCCCGGCAATCATGACGGCAACGAAAGCGAAAACCGGGGAGACCTCGCCGTCTATCTCGACAACTTTTTCTTCCCCTCTGGCCGTCCGGAGCGCTGGTACAGCTTCGAAATTGGCGGCCTCGCCCAGTTGTACGCGATCGACTCGACGCGCAACAGCGCCACAGGACCGCGCCGCAACGTTTGGCGCGATCTGCCCGGGCAGAAGAACTGGCTGCGCGCCGAACTGGCCAAACCCGCCGCGCCCTGGCGCATCGCCTACTGGCATCACCCTCCGTTTACGGCAGGACCGCGCCACGAGGCCAGCCTCTCCTGGATGGGGGACGCCGTGGACATGCTCTCGCGCGGCGGCGTCTCGGCCGTTTTCAACGGCCACGAGCACAACCTGCAAATCGTGAACCGCAACGAAGCCACCGGCGGTGTGCAGTACATTGTCTCGGGCTCCGGCGGCGAGTTGCGCGACGGCGACATCCGCCAGCGGCTCGACATGGCCAACATCACCGGCGCCAGTTCCCACCACCAGTTTCTGAGCGTGGAGATCGACGGCGGCGTCATGCGCGTCACGCCGCTCGGCTACGAGCCCATCGTGGTGCGCGATGCGCGGGGCGTCGAAGTGCCGATGCCGCTTGTAATTCGCCGCCGCTAACACAGGCGCCCCCGCACTCTGCTACACTCGCCTACCGTATGCGAACAGCCGGAATGGCGGGTGAATTGATGGCCGAGTTCCTCGGCACGATGGTGATGCTGATGTTTGGCGTGGGCGTGGTGGCCTCCGTGGTCCTGTTTGGAACGGGCGCGCCGGGCGAAACGGTGAACGGCGGGTTCACCAATATCAACATTGGCTGGGGGCTCGCCGTCGTCATGGGCATCCTGGTGGCGGGCAAGATCTCGGGCGCCCATCTCAACCCCGCCGTCACGCTGGCCCTGGCTCTGCGCCGCGGCTTCCCCTGGGGCAAACTGCTGCCCTATGCGCTTGCCCAAACCGCGGGCGCCTTCGCCGGCGCAGCCATCGTCTTCACGGCCTACCAGGCGGCTTTTCTGAAGTTTGATCCGGCGCTGGAAAAGACCGCCAAAGTATTCGCCACATTCCCCAGCTTCCCCGCCTCACCGATGACGGGCTGGACCGACCAGATTGTCGGCACGGCCCTGCTCATCCTGCTCATCCTGGCCATCATCGACGAACGCAACCAGCCACTGGGCGCCTTGACCCCGTTCGCCATCGGCGCGGTGGTGGTCGCCATCGGCATGTGCTGGGGAACGCTGCATGGCTATGCCATCAACCCCGCGCGCGACCTTGGCCCGCGCCTGTTCACCGTGGCCGCCGGCTTCCGCAACAACGGCCTCACCGACGGCACCGGCGTCTTCTGGGTTCCCCTCATCGGACCGCTCATCGGCGGCGCGCTCGGCGCATTTCTTTACGACTTCGGCATCCGCCGCTATCTTCCGTAGCAGCCTCCGCCAGCCGGCGGCCGCGAAGTTGAGGACCGGCACACTAGCGCCGCCCGCCGCAATGCTCTAAACTGTAAAAATCGAGTACTGACGCTTCCCGTCAGACAGTGGAATGAAGAGACAGACGCGCATTTTGGCCGTTCTTCTCCCTCTGCTGGCCTCGTGGCTGGCGGTGCGCACCGTCACGCCCGTCCTCCGGGGCGCCGCCCCGACCCACCAACGCCACCGCGTACAGCGGCACGCGCGTTCCGGAAACGCCCGCTTTAACGGCGATCATCACCACGAAGAAATCCCTCAGCTTCTGGCCGGGTCTGAAAGCGGCAAGCAAAGCACGGAGTCCGCATCGACGTGGGCTGAACTGGGCCCACCAGGCGTCCGGTTTGTTCTGCAACGTCTTGCCGGCAAACCTTCCTTCCCGCCCGCACCTTCCTTCACAGCGGCTGTTTGCAATCTTCCTCCTGGCCGCGCCCCTCCCTCCTCTCTCTCCTAGGCTGCTCCGCTAGACGAACCGCGCGCGTACTCTCCGCGCACATGCCGGTCTGCGATCCATCGCCGTCATGTGCCGCTGGCGCGTGGAGGCCCCGTGGCGAACCAACGTCCACACAGTGAATGGAAAGAGACCATGGAAAAACTGATTCAGGGATTAGAGCGTTTTCAAACCGAAATATTTCCCCGCGAGCGCGAATTGTTCGCTCACCTGGCCAACCATCATGAGCCGCACGCCATGATGATCACCTGTGCCGATGCGCGCATCGACCCCAGCCACCTGTTGCAAACCCGCCCGGGCGAGCTATTCATGCTGCGCAACGCGGGCAACATGGTGCCCGCCTACACCAGCGGTCTTGGCGCCGAGGCGGCCACCATCGAGTACGCCATGTCGGTGCTCAAGCTGAAGCACATTATCGTGTGCGGCCACACCGATTGCGGCGCCATGCGCGCCGTACTGAAACCAGAAGTGGCCAGCGGAATGCACGCCGTCCAGAACTGGCTGACGCACGCCAGTTGCGCGCGCCGCATCGTGCAGGACCGTTACGGCCACCAAGAGGAGTCCGTCCGTCTGCGCCGTCTGGTGGAAGAGAACGTGATGGCCCAACTGGTCAATCTGCACACCCATCCTTCGGTGGCCTCCCGTCTACTGACCGGCGCGGTCCACTTGTACGGCTGGGTGTATGAGATTGGAGCCGGCCGGATCCATGCCTACGATCCCGCCACCAATGCGTTTCTACCCCTGCAACCAGGCGACCCGTTTCAGGATCTGCCCGCCATGCGCCTGGCCATGGCGCTCACCGACTGAAGGAGATGACCATGAAAGAAACAAACGGCGCTTCGCGCGCAGTCTTTCCACCAGGCAAGGACCTCCTCTCCTCTGTGGTTGTGTTTTTGGTGGCCCTGCCGCTCTGCATGGGCGTGGCCATCGCCTCGGGTGTGCCTCCCGCGGCCGGTCTGGTTACCGGCATCGTCGGGGGCATCCTGGTGGGGCTCATCGGAGGAGCTCCCCTGCAGGTCAGCGGGCCGGCCGCCGGGCTCACCGTGCTCATTTGGGAGTTGGTGCAGTCTCACGGTCTGGCGCTGTTGGGCACTGTGGTTCTTGTGGCGGGCCTCATGCAACTTATTGCGGGCCTGTGCAAAACCGGCCAGTGGTTCCGCGCCATATCGCCTTCGGTCATCCACGGAATGCTGGCCGGCATCGGCGTGCTGATCTTCGCGTCGCAATTCCACATCATGGTGGATGACAAGCCGCGCGGATCCGGCCTGGCGAATCTGCTGTCCATTCCCGAATCGGTTTATAAGGGCCTGTTTCCGATGGATGGGGCGAGCCATCACGTGGCCGCGCTGCTCGGCGCCATCACGATTGTCACGATGATTGCCTGGGAGCGCTTCCGGCCGAAGCGGCTGGCCAATGTTCCCGGACCGCTGCTGGCCATCCTGCTGGTGTCGGCCATCGCGATGTTCCTCAAGCTCGACGTGAACTATGTGAAGGTGCCCGACGCCCTCGTCGAATCCTTCGTCTTTCCGTCGATGGAGACGCTGCGCCAGGTATTCACCAAAGAAATGCTAGGCGCCGCCGCCGCGCTTGCCTTCATCGCCAGCGCCGAAACACTGCTTTCAACGGCCGCCGTGGACCAGATGCACAAGGGTCCGCGCGCCAACTATGACCGCGAACTCGCCGCGCAGGGCATTGGCAATATCCTGTGCGGCTTTGTCGGCGGGCTGCCCATGACGGGCGTCATTGTGCGCTCCAGCGCCAACGTCGCCTCGGGCGCCACCACGAAATGGTCCGCCATTCTGCATGGCTTCTGGCTGCTGGGCACCATCGTGATGCTACCCGACGTGCTCCGGCTCATCCCCACCTCGGGTCTGGCGGCCATTCTTGTCTACACCGGATTCAAGCTGTTCAACCCGGCGCGCGTCCGGTTGCTCGCCCGCTTCGGCCGCGGCGAAGTGGCCGTCTATCTGGTCACTCTACTCGGGATCGTCGGGACGGACCTGCTCACCGGCGTCCTGCTCGGCGTCATACTGGCCGTAGGCAAGCTGCTCTACACCTTCACACACCTCACTGTGCGCTGCGTGCCCTGCGAAGCCGAACGCCGCGTGGATCTCTACCTGGAGGGCGCCGCCACCTTCGTCGGATTGCCCAACCTGGCCAGGGAACTCGACGCGGTTCCGGCGGGACGGCTGGTTCATCTCCACTTCGAAAAGTTAAACTACATCGATCACGCCTGTCTGGAACTGATCCACAACTGGCGCAAGCAGCACGAGGCGCTGGGTAGTTCGCTCGTCGTGCAATGGGACGATCTGGAGGAACGCTACCGTACGCCGCTGGGCGGCCGCCCGGTGGAGGCGGACTCCAAGCTCATCTCACAGGCCGAAACGGTTGGCAGCGGCCACTGACCCGGCCGCCCAGCCCGCTTCGCCTCACGCTTCAAGGCCCACGCCGGCGCACCTCATCCGTGCGCCGCGCCGGGCCGCCTCCTCACGCGCGCGCCACGGCCTTTCCCGCCTCGCGCACCTTCTCCAGCAGTTCTCCGGCCTTCGCCTTGGCCTGCTCCATACGCCGTTCCTTCAGAGCTTCGAAACCGCGAATCAATAGCGGCACGGCGGCCAACTCGGACGCCTCCGGGCATGGAGCGGCGTCCAGAAGCTCCCGCACCAGAGCCTCATACCAGCCAATCAATTCCCGCTCGCGCCGTCTGTGCGCCGCCGCGCCGAAGAGATCCAACGGACCGCCCCGCAGCGTTTTCAGCCTCGCCAGCAGCCGGAGCAACGGCCGCCCCCATGGCCCAATCGCAATCTTCCGGCGCATTCCCCAGCGCCGCAGCAGCGGCGGGTGAAGCAGAAACTCGACGCGTTCGGCCTGATGCCACTCGGCGTCGAGTTGCCGCGAGAACTCCGGCGCGGTCAGCAGACGTGCCACCTCGTACTCGTCCTTGTAGGTCATCAAAGCGAACAGCGCCTCTTCCACAACCGGCAGCAGTTCGGGCCGCGCGTCTTGCACGCGCCGCACCGTGGCCTCGTAGCGGGCCGCCCAACGTGCGTCCTGATAGACGCGCAACTCCGCCATGCGCTGTTCGTGCGTCAACCGCTCCGGCGCCGGGGCGGAGGCCCCATCTTGCTGCCTGCGCCAGTCGCGCCCGCAGGCGAGCGCCGCCAGATTGCGCTCCACCTCGACGTTGTTCAAACGGATGGCCGCCTCCACCGACTCGCATCGCAGGGGCAGCAGACCCTCCTGCAACGCGGCGCCCAGCAGAATCATATTGGCGAACATGTGCGATCCGAAATGGCGAGCGGCCAGACCGGAGGCGTCCAGACAGATCTGCGATTTCGTGCTTGAAACAATTGCGGTCAGCGGCGAGTAGTGGTCCGGCTCGCCCCACAGGACGAACCGGGCCCGCATCCGCGCCGCCGCCGGCGTGACCGCGGTATTCACCACGGCGCGAGTCCGCTCCGCGTCCAGCAGCGGCAGGTTTGCTCCACCCGCTGCGCCCAAAGCGTCGAAGGCGAGCAGAACATCGGCGCGGGCCGTGTTGATCTTCGCTGGCGTGCTTTCCCGGGCGCGCGACAGCGTCAGATGCGACACAACTGCCCCGCCCTTTTGCGCCAGCCCCGTCTGGTCGAGCGTGGTTACATGGAGTTCCTCCATCTCCGCCGCAGCGGCCAGAATCGCATTCACCGTCACCACGCCCGTACCGCCAATGCCCGGCATCAACAAGCGCCAGACGCCCTCCACCGGCGCGGGCGCCGCCGGGGGCGGAGGCGAAAAGCTGGGCGCTTGCCTCTCCACGGCCACCTTCGGCCCGCCGCCCGGCCTTAGACGCAGCCGCACGAAGCTCGGGCAATCTCCCAGGGCGCACGATTCGTCCTGGTTGCACGAAGACTGGTGAATCGCCAGCTTCTCACCGAACGCCGTGGCCAGCGGCACAAGGCTCATGCAGTTGGACTCCCGCAGACAGTCGCCGCAGCCTTCGCACACGCGCGGGTGAATCACCAACCTCTCCAAAGGCCGCGCATACTGGCCCCGCGAGCGCTTCCGCCGCTTCTCGGCCGCGCACTCCTGGTCGTAGATCAGGACCGTCACGCCCTCCACGCGCTCCAGTTCCCGCAACGTTGCTTCCAGCGCCGAACGATCCCGCAGCGACGCGTTCGCCGCCAGCGGCTGATCGTAATAGGCGCGCGTGTCCTCGGCGAGAATCACCGTGCGTTTCACGCCCTCGGCTTCCAGCTTGCGCGTCAGGGCGGGAACCGGAATCGCGCCCACGGCGTCCTGGCCTCCGGTCATCGCCACATGGCCGTTGTAGAGAATGCGGAAGGTGATGTTCACGCCCGCGGCCACCGCCGCTTCAATCGCCAGGGAACCGGAGTGGAACAGCGTCCCATCGCCCATGTTCTGGAAGATGTGGCGGCGATTCGTGAACGGGGCCATACCAATCCAGGCCGCGCCTTCGCCGCCCATCTGCGCCGCGAACTCATAGCCGCGATGCACCTCGCCGAGCAGCATCCCCATGCCATGACAGCCGATGCCGCCGCCAGAGATCTGTCCCTCGAGCAACAAAGTGCTCCGGTTGTGCGGACAGCCTGGGCAGTAGTTCGGCGCGCGCACCGCTATGGTGGCGGGGCCACGGGACCCGGCGGCATCCATCACCTCGATGCGCCTCCGCGCGCGCGCATCCAACCCCGGAGGCAGCGGCGGCAGCCAGCGCATCAACAGCCGCGCGATCAGGTCAGGGTCCAGTTCACCCGTCAGCGGCGTCAGCGGCTCGCCGCGCTGATCGCATTTGCCCTCCACCAGCGGACGCCCTGGCGCGTTGAACAGCGCGTCCTTGATTTGCAACTCGAGAAAACTCCGCTTCTCTTCAAGCACCAGCACCGTTTCCAGCCCTTCGGCGAAGGCGCGCGTAAACGGCTCCGACACCGGATAGGTCATCGCATACTGCGCGATGCGAATCCCCATGGCATGCAGGGCCGCATCATCGAAGCCCAGATCGCGCAGCGCCTGCCGCAGGTCGTAATACACCTTGCCCGCGGCGGCAATGCCGAGGCGTCCTTCGCGCGCCCCGGCACCGTGCAACCGGTCCACAGGATTGCGCTCGCGAAAGCTCCGCACGGCGTCCATGCGCCGGATGTAGGCTTCCGGCTCGAGGCTGTTGGCCACCGTCGGCACCAGCATGCC
The DNA here is from genome assembly GCA_020847045.1 of Bryobacterales bacterium. Taxonomy (GTDB): domain Bacteria; phylum Acidobacteriota; class Terriglobia; order Bryobacterales; family Bryobacteraceae; genus JAFLBB01. The sequence goes on from JADLCT010000025.1 coordinate 47,716, forward strand.
GCTGGACACCTTGCGGAACTCACCGGGCGTCTCGAAGTGGTGGCGATCCAGGGAAACGTCCACGCTGGCGCCGCCGTCGCATACGTTGGTAACCAGTTTCAGCGAACTCCACGCGCCGGAGTAGCGCGACAGCGCGATGGCGTACAGGCCATAGTCGAGAATCTCCTGAGGCGTGCCCGGCTGCAAGATGGGCAGCCCGGCGTTCAGCAGACTGAAGTCGGAGTGATGGGGAATCGAAGAGCTCTTGCAGGCGTGATCGTCGCCTGCAAGAACAAGCGCGGCCGAGATGCCCGGCGTGCCCGCCAGATTGGCGTGGCGCAAAGCGTCTCCCGAGCGGTCCACGCCCGGCCCCTTGCCATACCAGATGCCCACCACGCCATCCACGCGCGCCGGTCCGGCGGCGGACAGAATTTGCGTACCCCACACGGCCGTCACTGCCAGGTCCTCGTTCACGGCGGGAGAGAAATGAATGTCCCACTCGCGCAGCAATGTGCTGGCGCGAGCCAGCGCCAGGTCATAGCCGCCCAGCGGTGAGCCTTCGTAGCCCGAAATGAAGGCCGCCGTGCGCAAGCCCGCCCGGCGGTCCAGGCGCATCTGGTCGAGAGGCAGCCGCACCAGCGCCTGAATGCCCGTCAGATAGTGATGGCCGGATCCGGCTGTAAACCGGTCGTTGAGCTTCACGGCATTATGGTATCGCTCATGCCCCAAACGGCGAACAGCCGGAGAGGCCACATGGGCCACCTCCGGCTGCTGGTCCGCGGGTGGCGCGGCGCCTACTTGATCGTCACCATCGCGCCGTTGCTCTTTTCGCCGTTCACCGTCACCACCATCTGGTAGCTGCCCGGTGGCAGCGGCGGCATCTTGAAGTTCATCTGCATCAGCCCGATGAACCCCGGCGTCAACCCCGCGAAGGCGATCTCCACCGGCGCGTTGTTGATGGTGGCCGACACGGTGCCCAGCGGCCTCGACAGCGGCTCGCTTCCCGCCGGCGAACCCGTCGCCACGGGATTGTCCAGACGCCCGCCGCCCGTCAAGTACGCAACCGCGTAGCTGCCCGCCTCGGCCCCGTTGCCCGCGTCGTTCACCGAATAGTCGGCGTTCTGCACCACCGCACGCTTGTTACCGAACTGGAACATGCCCGGCGCGGCCGCGATCACGGCCACGCTGCCCGCCGGACTCGACACGCCGTTCACCTTCACTACCACCGGCACCGAGGCGGCTTCGCTTACCTCGAACGGCACCTGCGCGTTGATCTGCCCGCTACTGACGAACACGATGGGCGCATCCTTGCCGCCAATTTTCACCGACGTGCCGGCGATTTCCGTGGGCAGGGGCACGGCGCTGGCGCTGTAGGTGCCCGTGGCGAGGCTATCGCCGAAGATGCTCACCAGCGAGCCGGGCGCCACTTTCGGCGCGAAGCTGGCCGCGTTCACCACGCCGCCGGCGGCGATGGTGGGCGGCGCCGATACTTCGATGGTGAACTGGCCGACATAGTCGTAGATCTTGTCGGCGCGCACCTCGTGCGCGTGCACCCGGTCCATCTTGAACAGGTTCGGATCGGAGAAGTTGAATCCGGTTACCTTCACCTCGGTCTGGCCCACCTTGTACACCAGCGTCTTAGGGTTGTCGATCTGATGGCCCATCAGGTTCTCCGTCTTCGCGCCCGGATTCATGCTGAACGGCGGGAAGAACTGCGTCGAGGTGACGTTTAACGGCGCAAACGCGGAAATCTGCGGCGCATTGGATTTGTCGAAATAAAAATTGATCGTGTAGTAGGTCCAGTCGTAGGAGTTCAGCTTCTCCGTATAGATGGTGTAGGTGTGCGTGCCCGCCGGAAGGGCAAGATCGATCCCCGCGTTGGCCGCCTTCGGCCCGTTGATGATCTCGCCTTCCAGGTTGTCGCCCTTCACCAGGAAGATCGTTGGCTGCCCTCCCTGTTGCGTGGTCTTGAAGCGGTGCGCGCCCACGCCCTGAATCTTCCCATCGGCGTCGGCCGACGTGATCTGCATCGCGGTGAGCTTCACCGCGGCCCTTGTTGTGTCCGCTCCGAGGCAACCCAGTGCCAGAGCCAGATAAGCAATGCGTGTCATGTTCATAGCTGTCCACTCGAACACGCGCTTCCGCACGCCGGATCGGCTCACGAGGAGGGTACTGAATGCGCCGCTCCGTTCCATGCCGCCCCGGACGATCTGCTAAGCTCGAATCTTCCGAGGTACGCTCCGCATGGGAGCGTTGAAAAGGGAACCCGGTGCGATTCCGGGACTGTCCCGCAGCGGTAATTGGGAACGAAGGCCGCCCCCCGACACTGGCTCTCTCCGGGCTGGGAAGTCGCGGCCACTAGGAAGCCCATCAGTCCGAAGACCTGCCTGGGAACAGCAACGCGCTGACTCCACTTTGCTCTCGAAGGAGGGGCAGGGGAAGTGCCCAACCCATTCCGGACTCATCACGCCGCCATCCGCCACGCCGCCTGTTTTCTGCTGGCCGCCGCTGTGTGCGCCGCCGCGCCTGTGCGCGTTGTGTCCACCGCGCCCAGCTTCACCGAGTCGATGTACGCTCTTGGTGCGGGGCGGCGGCTGGTGGCCGTCTCCAACTACTGCCACTATCCGCAGGAAGCGGCCAAACTGCCTCGCATCGGCAGCTATCTGGAGCCCAACATCGAGGCCATCGCACGCCTCCGGCCGGACCTCGTGCTGCTTCACGAGCAGCTACTTTCCGCGCGGGAGAGATTCGCCGCGCTGGGCATTCCCGTGCTCGCGCTCCGGAACACGACGCTCGAAGAGACGCTCACCTCGATCCAGCGCATCGGTGATGCTCTCGGTCTCGCCGCCGATGGCGCGCGCACCGTTCGCGAGCTTCGCACGCGTCTGCGGGCCATTGAAACCCGTCAGCGGGGCAAGCCGCGCCGCACGCTTCTGTTCCTGGTGGGCCGCACGCCGGGCCGTCTGGACGGCATGGTCGCCGTCGGCGGCGGTTCCTATTTGAACGAACTGATTCGCATTGCCGGAGGCCGCAACGTGCTCGGCGATTCCAAGGTCTCCTATCCGAGCCTTTCGTTGGAGGGCGTCATCCGCCTCAACCCGGACGTGATCGCCGACATGGGAGAGATGTCGCAAACCAACGGCGTCACCGAGGCGCAGAAACGCGCCGTGGTCGGAATGTGGGAAGGCCATAAGGCCATTCGCGCCGTGACGCAGCACACCGTGTTCGCCGTCGCCGACGACATCTTCGTTGTACCCGGCCCGCGCGTTGTCGATGCCGCCGAGGCCTTCGCCGCCATGCTGAACAAGGCGCCCGCGCGATGAGCCTGCTCGTTCTCCAATCCGCCGCCTTCGCTTACCCCGGCTCGCCGCCCGTGCTGAACGGCGTCTCCGCCGAGGCCGGCGTGGGCGAGTTGATCGCCATCATCGGACCCAACGGGGCGGGCAAGTCGACCTTGCTCGACCTTATCGCCGGACACAAAACGCCCGCTTCGGGCCGCTGCCTTGTGGATGGCCGCGACTCCGCCGCCACGCCGCGCGACGCCTGGTGCCGGCTGGTGGCTCACGTGCCGCAACAGGCCCCGGCCAACGTTCCCTACACCGTCGAAGAGGTTGTGCTCACAGGACGCATTCCCTACGGCCGCGGACTGTACGAAAACGAGGACGACCACCAGGCGATGGAAGAGGCCCTGGAGCGTATGCGTCTGGCCCCGTTCCGCGGCCGCTCCTTTCAAACGCTCAGCGGCGGAGAACAGCAGCGTGTACTGCTCGCCGCCGCGCTGGCCCAGCAGTCGCCCGTGCTGTTGCTCGACGAGCCCAGCGCCCATCTGGACCCGCAGAACGAAGCCCGTCTTTGGACGCTGCTCCACGATCTGCGCGCGCTCGGCCGCCTCATCCTCGTCGTCACGCATCATCTTTCGCTGGCCGCGCACCACAGCGACCGCATCTGGCTGCTCCACCACGGCGCACTCGCCGCCGATGGCCCGCCGGCGGCCGCGTTGCAGCCCGGCCGCCTCGAAGCGGTCTTCGGCGTTCCCTTCCACAGACACACAGGCGAGCAGGGCCGCCTGTTTCTCAGCTATGGCGATTGAACTGCGCCACCGCGCCCGAACCGTGCTCGCGCTTTCGGCGCTGGCCGCGCTGCTGGCCGCCATATTCTGTCCATTTCTCGGTGGCTCCGGCATGGACTATGCAAATCTGCTGCGCCGGCAGTCACCGGACTGGCCCATTTTCGTGAATCTCCGGCTGCCGCGCACGCTGCTGGCTCTGCTCACCGGCGCCGCCCTCTCGGCCTCTGGAGCGATGTTTCAAGCCTTGCTCCGCGACGCCCTCGCCACGCCGTCCAGCCTGGGCGTCACCGCCGCCGCCGCGTTGGGCGCCGTCGCCGCCATCTCCTTCGCGCCCGCCGGGCCGGCATGGTTTCCGCTGGTCTGGTTGTGCGCGCTGGCCGGCGCAGCCACGGTCATCGCGCTGGTGGCGGTTCTCAGCCGCTCGCGCAAACGCTTCTCGGCCTATACGCTGCTGCTAACCGGCATCGCAGTGAACGGCATCTGCTCGGCCATCGTTCTACTGCTGCACAGCCTGGCCGGCATCACCAAGTCCTTCCAGATCACGCACTGGCTCATGGGCGGCATCGCCCCGGTCGAATACTCCGTCGTGCTGCTGCTGGCGGCCGTCATTGTGCCCGTGTGCGTGTGGGCGCTGCGCCTGGCGCGCGTGCTGAACGTCGTGTCCTATGGCGACACATGGGCCGCCGGACGCGGCGTGAACTGCCGGCAGGTGACCTGGCGCGGCTTCGTGGCCGGCACGGTGCTGGTGGGCACCACCACCGCCGTCACCGGACCCATCGCGTTCGTCGGCCTAATCGTGCCTCACCTGCTGCGGCGCGTGGTTGGGCCGGACTACCGGCTGTTGCTGCCCGCCTCGGTGTTCGGTGGCGGCGCGTTCGTGGCCATCTGCGACACGGTGGCGCGCAGCGTCCTGGCGCCCATCGAGGTGCCGGTGGGCGTGATCACGGCGCTGCTGGGCGGTCCGTTTTTCGTCTGGCTGCTCTGGTCGCGTTGAAGCACGGCTTGGCCAGGTTGCGCTCGCCCAAACATTTCTTGACATCTTTGTACATCATGCCCGCTTTCCTTCGCGCATCCACAGAGCTATCGTGGGCAGTGCGCAGCCGCCACTCCGCGCCGCTCGCCAAGGAGACCAGCCATGAACCCACGCCGCCGTTTTCTCACCACAGGAGCCGGAGTCTTAATCGTCAGTCCCTCCATCGCCTTTGGCTCGCAAGCCAACTCCACGCCCGAGCTTGGACTGATCGGCTGCGGCAACCGCGGCGTCTGGATCACCGGCCACTTCCTGGAGCAGACCGGCGCCAAAGTCACCGCCATCGCCGACGCGTTTGAACCGCCGCTGGCCACGTTCCGGGAGAAGTTCGGCGGGGATGCCAAGCGTTCCTTTGCCGGCCTGGACGCCTACCGCGAACTTGTGCGCACCAACGTCGACGCGGTGGTCATCGAATCGCCGCCGTACTTTCATCCCGATCACGCCATGGCCGCCGTCCAGGCGGGCAAGCATGTATATTGCGCCAAGCCCGTCGCCACGGACGTGCCCGGAACGCAGCTTTTCCTGCGCGCCTCCGAGGAGGCCGCGCGCCGCAAGCTGAACTTCCTCGTCGATTTCCAAACCCGCGTCCGTCCCGTGTTTCAGGAAGCCGCCGCGCGCGTGCACAACGGCGGCATCGGCGACCCCGTATTCGGCCACGTCTACTATCACGCCGGACGCAACCGCGCCGCCGACACCAGCGGGCTCGACGCCTCGCAGGCCGAGGTGAAGGGCTGGCTCCACACGCGCCGCCTTTCCGGCGACATCATCGTCGAACAGAACGTCCATGTCATCGACGTCGCCTGCTGGTATCTGAACGGACATCCCCTGCAAGCCACGGGCATCTGCGGCCAGGGCGCCCGCCACACCGGCGATGTCTCGGACCACTTCCAGGTGACCTACCTCTTCGACCGCGGCGTGAAGGTGGACTTCAGCTCCGTGCAGTTCGCCAAAGGCTACAGCGACCTCTGCATCCGCCTCTACGGCTCGTCCGGCACCTGCGACTCGCATTACAACGGCATGGTCCGCATCACCGGCGACCAGCCCTGGAACGGCTCGGAAAAGGACAACACCTTTAATGGCGGCGCCATTCAAAACATCAAGGACTTCATCGGCGCCGTGCGCGCCGGTTCGCCCCCGATGAATAACGCCGCAGCCTCGGCACAGTCCAACTTCACCGCGATCCTCGGCCGCATGGCCGCCGCCCGCCAGCGTCCCGTCACCTGGCCGGAGATGATGGCTTCCAACACGCCCTACGACGGCAGGAACCAGATGTGAGCGCCGGGCCCCTCCGGCGGCGCGCCCGGCAACAGCGATATCCTGTACGAGCCAGGGAGAGCGACACTATGACCACACGCCGCAGCTTTTTCGCCGCCGGGGCCGCCGGACTTCTCGGAGCCGCCCGTGCCGCACGCGCCGCCACAACCGGCTACCCGTACGCGGAGTTCGAACAACGCATCGCGCGCAAGGACTTCCGCGGAATGACCAAGGACGTACTGCCCACGCCTTGCATGGTGGTCGACATCGACCTGTTTGAGAAGAACCTGAAGACCATGGCCGCCAGCGCCAAGGCGTCCCCCATTCTGTTGCGCCCGCACGTGAAGGTGCACAAAAGCGTGGATGTCGCCCGGCGGCAGACCGCGCTTGGGGCCATCGGCGTCACCACGGCCACCATCGCCGAGTCCGAACTCATGTCCGGCTCTGGCATTCAGGGCGTGCTCTGGACCAAGCAGCCGGCCAGCATGAACAACCTGATGCGCGCCATCAGCCTGACCAAACGCGATCCCACATTCATGTTTGTGATTGACGATCCTCTGGTGGCCAGCCAGGTGGAAGAGGCCGCCGCGGCGGCCAGCGTGAAATGCCGCGTGGCCGTGGCCGTCTACGCCGGCCTGACACGCCAGGGCATTGCCAACGGCAAGCCTGCCGTTGACCTGGCACGGAAAATTCATGCCTCGAAGCACATTGCGCTGGAGGGCTTCATGGCCTACTCGGGCACGGCTTCGCACACCCACGGCTTTGCCGCACGCCGGCGCAAAAGCGCCGAGGACCTCGCGGGCGTTCAGGAAACCGTCGCCCTGGCCCGGAAGGCCGGACTTCCCACCGGCATCGTCAGCGGTGGTTCCACCGGCACCTACAACATGGACCACGAACTCGGGCTCACCGAACTCGAGTGCGGCAGCTACGTCTTCATGGACTCCAACTACAAGAAGGTGGGCGGGAAGTCCAACGACGAGATCTACACCGACTTTGAGAACGCCATGTCCGTTCTGGTCACCGTCGACAGCAAACAGCATCCGGGCCAGGTCACCATCGACTACGGCAACAAGGCCATGATCCAGGTGACCGACCAGGTGAAGGGCATGCCGTGGCTCCAGGTGGAGCGCCAGGGCGCCGAGTACGGCATCCTGCGCTGGAAAGATGGCGGCAATGAGATCAAGGTCGGCGACCGGCTGGAGATCTACTGCAGCAATCTCGACATGAGCACCAACTGTTACGACCGTTACTACATCGCCAAGGGCGACCGGATTGTCGACGTGTGGCCCATCATGGGACGCACCGGCGCGGCGCAGCGGTAAGCGCCCCCGCGCCCGCTTCACCTTACCAGCGCACGCAACGGACCCAGCAGCCGCGCGGCCAGCCAGAACAGGAAGCCAAACACGGAGGACTGCACCGTGACGGCGCCCGCAATGCACACGGCCATGACAATTTTAGAGAACGGATTGGCCAGCGACGGCGCCAGTGAACGTACCAGCGTCGCCAGGCCCAACCCCGTCGCCAAGCCAGGCGCCAACAGATAGGACAACCGCTGCTGCGTGCGCGTTTGCGACTTCAGGAGGTTGCCCGGCCAGGCGAACCACGCCACCACGAGACTCACCGCCAGGCCGGCCGCGAGATAGAGAAGGAGTTGCCGGCGCATCGCACCGAACAGCATACCGAACCGCGGCTCTGCCCGCACAGCGGCGGCGGTGTCACATGCGCAGCAGCCATCGCACGGCGTTCTGCTGCAGCTTCACATACTCCGGGTTCCAGATCACGTTCAACAGGTGGCCCGGCGAGAGGTAACACACCCGCCCCTTACCCAAGTCGAATGACCATCCGGCCGGCGCCGTGGCGCCCTGCTTGTCGTAGTCCAGGCCCTGTTCGTTCACGCTCTCGGCAAAGATGTAGGAACGGTCCTTGTCGTAGGTCATGTAATGCTGCTCATCGGTGACGATGAAATCCTTCACGCCCTTGGTGATCGGATGACTGGGATTGGTAATTTTCACTTTGAAGGTCCGGATCGGTGGATGGCCCGCGTAGGCAGCGCCCAGTGTGGCGCGAAAGTCCGGATCGGTTAGTCCGACGTGAGTCACGTTGTGCAGGAACAGCGCCGCACCGCCCTTCTCCACGAAGGAGCGCACGGCCTTCCCCTGGCCCGGCTGCATCCAGTAGGCGGGCTTGGCCGCGGTCTTCGGCACGGGAGGCTCGGAGACCAGCGGCGGCTTCCCCGTCACCACCCAGGCCGCGTTGGTGGTTTCGTCTGGATAGCCATCGGGCCAGATCATGCCGTCGCGCAGGATGATCAGCAGCTTGTAGCCCTTCAGCGTCTCATCGCTGAGCGCCTTGTAGTTGTCGTTGAAGTCGATGCTCACGCCCACGCCGTCCTGAATGGTGCGGTTCAGGCCGGTGCGGATGTAGTCGGAGTTGTGGTAACGGTCGCCGATCAGGGCGTAGGCGGTTGCCTTTGTAGCGGCGTGTGCGCGAGTAGCCAGCGTGGAGGCCAGCGCGGCGAGAACGTGGCGGCGAGTGGTCATGGCGGGCAGTCTATCGCAGACCGGCGCCGCGCCGCCGGCCACCGGGCCGGTGCGTCCGTACCCTGGCTCTGTTTGATACAGTGTCAGATTCTCCCAGCAGGAGGTCCCTTCCATGCACCGATTCACACGACTCTCGATGGCCGGAGGCGCACTCGCCGCCGCGGCTTTGCTTTGGACCGCGGGCGCGGCTGATCCGGATCCGGTCAAGGCGCCCAACTTCCGCACCTCGGCCACCGGATATAACGACACGCCAGTGCTGCCCGGCCAGAAATGGAAGGTGCACGACATCGACCGTCCACAACCCACCGTCGTGACGCCCTCGGCCAAGCCGGGTGGCCCGCCCTCGGACGCCATTGTGCTGTTCGACGGCAAGGACCTTTCGCAGTGGGAGATTCCCGCGCCGCCGCCCAACCGGAAGAAAAAGGCCGCTGCGCGTCCCACCAGTTGGAAGGTGGAGAACGGCTATTTCGAGGTGGCTCCCGGCGCGGGCACGATTCGCACCCGGCAGAAGTTCGGCGACATTCAACTGCATATCGAGTGGGCCTCGACGCCGGTGATCTACGGCGACAGCCAGTGGCGCGGCAACAGCGGCGTCCTGCTGATGAGCCGTTACGAGATTCAGGTGCTCGACAGCGACCACAACCCCACGTACGCCGACGGCATGGCCGGCGCCATCTACGGCCAGTGGCCGCCGCTGGTGAACGCCGTGCGCAAGCGCGGAGAATGGAATGCGTACGACATTGTGTGGGAAGCGCCCAAGTTCGACGGCGGCAAGCTGGTCCGGCCCGCCTTCGCCACGGTGTTCCTGAACGGCATCCTGCTGCACAACCGGCAGGAGGTGATTGGCGAGATGGCCCACCGCGTGGTCGGCGTATATAAAGGGCACGAGCCCGAAGAGCCACTCGCGCTGCAGGACCACGACGTGCCCGTGCGCTACCGCAACGTGTGGGTTCGCCGGCTGAAGGGCTACGACCAACCGTAGGCGCGCCGATGAAGCCGCTCTACGTGCGCGTGCACGCGCGTGACAACGTGGGGATCATCGTGAACCCCGAAGGCCTCGCCGCGGGCGTGTCCTTCGACGGCGGCCCCACGCTGCGCGAAGCCATTCCACAGTCTCACAAGGTGGCTCTCCGGCCCATCGCCGCCGGAGCGCCCGTGATCCGCTATGGCGAAGTGATCGGGCTGGCCACGCGCGCGATGGAGGCTGGCGATTGGGTGCGCGAGGATTCCCTGAGGCTTCCCGCGCCGCCCGCGCTCGATGATTTGCCGCTGGCCACCGCCACGCCGCCGCCTCTGCCGCCGCTCGAAGGCTACACCTTCGACGGCTACCGCAACACCGATGGCAGCGTGGGCGCCAGGAACATTCTCGGCATCACCACCACGGTGCAATGCGTCGCGCCCACGGTGGAGTACGCCGTGCGCCGCATCAAGGCCGAACTGCTGCCCCGCTATCCCAACGTGGATGACGCCACGGCCATCACGCACTCCTACGGCTGCGGCGTGGCCATTGATGCGCCGGGCGCCGCCATCCCCATCCGCACCATCCGCAACATCAGTCTCCATCCGAACCTAGGCGGCTGGCCGCTGGTGGTCAGCCTGGGCTGCGAGAAGATGCAGCCGGGACGCCTCTTCCCCGCCCCCGGCGCTGGCGCGGCGCTGCCGGTGCTCGATGGCGAACCGCACGTGATCCGGATGCAGGACCACGAGTTGAGGGGCTTCGGCAACATCGCCGGGTCCATCATGCGCCACGCCGAACAGCGGTTGGAGGAGTTGAACCGCCGCGCGCGGACGGCCTGTCCGGCGAGCGGACTCGTCGTTGGGCTGCAATGCGGCGGCAGCGATGCCTTCTCCGGCGTTACCTGCAACCCCGCCGTGGGCTTCGCCGCGGACCTGCTCGTGCGCGCCGGCGCCACGGTGATGTTCAGCGAGGTGACCGAGGTTCGCGACGCCGTCCACCTGCTGACGCCCCGCGCCGCCACACCCGAGGTGGCGCGCGCCCTCATCGCCGAAATGCGCTGGTACGACGAATACCTCGCCCGCGGCTCGGCCGACCGCAGCGCCAACCCCACGCCCGGAAACAAGCGGGGCGGACTGTCGAATATTGTCGAAAAGGCTCTCGGCAGCGTCGCCAAGGCCGGTACGTCCGCGCTGGCCGCCGTCGCGCCATCCGGCGAGCGCGTCACGGCCAAGGGTCTCGTCTTTGCCGCCACCCCGGCCAGCGATTTCATCTGCGGCACGCAACAACTGGCCGCCGGCATGAACGTCCATGTATTCACGACGGGAGAAGGCTCGCCCTATGGCCTGGCTCTGGCGCCCGTGATCAAAGTGAGTTCCCGCACGGCGCTGGCCGAACGCTGGCACGACCTGATCGACGTGGACGCCGGCCGCATCGCCACCGGTGAAGCCACCATCGAAGAGGTTGGCTGGGAGATCTTCCGTCTGATTCTCGACGTGGCCAGCGGGCGCAAGCAGACCTGGGCCAGCCGCTGGGAGCTGCACAACGCTCTGGCCCCGTTCAACCCCGGTCCGGTGACCTGAGCCGGGCCGCGGTCAATCCTCGATGGTCATGCTCGGCCCGGCGTCGGCGGCGCTCATCTCCGTGCGCTGCGCCGCTTCGCGGGCCATTTTGTAGAAAGCCGCCGCCGTAGCGTCCTTTTCGCCGCGCCAGCCTACGGCGTTCCCCGAATCGCCACCGATGCGAATCTGCGGGTCCAGCGGCAACTCGCCCAGGAAATGAACATCCATCTCGCCGGCCGTGCGCCGTCCTCCACCGGTGCCGAACACATCAATGCGTTCACCCGACTGCGGCGCGATCAGGTAACTCATGTTCTCCACGAGTCCCAGCAGGGGCACGCGCACCTGCCGGAACATATTCACCGCTTTGCGTGCGTCCTCGAGGGACACGTCGGAGGGCGTCGTCACAACGATGGCGCCCGACAGCGGCGCGGTTTGGATGAGCGAAAGCTGCACGTCGCCGGTGCCCGGCGGCAGGTCGATCACCAGAAAGTCCAGTTCGCCCCACTCGGTGCCGCGCAGGAACTGGCCGATGACGCTGTGCAGCATGGGGCCGCGCCAGATCAGCGGCTTGTCGCCTGGATTGAGAAAGCCCATCGACATCAGCTTCAGGCCGTCCTTTTCGAGCGGCACGATGCGGTTGTCCACGGCGTAGGGCTGCTGCTGCACGCCGAGCATCAATGGAATGTTCGGGCCATACACGTCGGCGTCGAGCAGGCCGGTGCGGTAGCCCAGCCGGGACAGCGCGATCGCCAGATTGACCGACACCGTTGTCTTTCCCACGCCCCCTTTGCCGGAACCCACGGCGATCATGTAACGGATGCCGGGGATGGGCGGCTTGGGCGCGTCGGGTGGTTGTGGGGGATGCACGGTATAAAACCTCGTTGGATGAATTGCGGCGGACGTCAGGTCCGGTAGCTGGCGTTAATGCGGATGTAGCCGTCGGTGAAATCACACGTCCAGAACTTGGCTTTGCCCGGGCGTCCGCCACGCAGCGCGAACTCGATGTGAACGTCCTTCTCGTCCAGGCGCTTCTTCAGTTCGCGTTCGCGGAACGGCGCGGCCAGGCCGCCTTTGCACACGAGCATGCCCTGCATGGCGATGTCGGCCTTGGAGGGATCAAACGGCACGCCCGCGTATCCGGCGGCGCAGATGATGCGGCCCCAGTTGGGGTCCGAGCCCGCGATGGCCGTCTTCACCAGAGGCGAGTTGGCGATGGAGCGGGCGATGCGCGCCGCGTCGGCGTTGGTGGCGGCGCCGGAGACGTGAATGGTCACCAACTTTTTCGCGCCTTCGCCGTCGCGGGCGATTTGCGACGCCAGGTCCTGCATCACCTTGGTGAGGGCCTGCTGGAAGAGAGGATAGTCGCCGGGTTTGAGTGCCACACCCGAGGCGCCGTTGGCCATGATGGCCACCGTGTCGTTGGTCGAGGTGTCGCCATCCACGCTGAGCCGGTGGTAGCTCTCCTCGGTGGCGGCCACCAACATACGCTTCAGCGCGGGCGCGGGCAGCGCGGCGTCGCACATGAGGAAGCCCAAGGTCGTGGCCATGTTCGGCATGATCATGCCGGAGCCCTTGGTCATGCCGGCGATGCGCACGTTGCCGCCGCGAATCGCCAGTTCGGCCGTTGCCGTTTTGGGCGTCAGATCGGTGGTCATGATGGCTTCGGCGGTTTTCTGAAACGCATCCGGGGAAATTTGTTTTGCCAGACGCGGCAGCGCCTTGGTGATCAGCGAGGCCTTCAATTCCACGCCAATGACGCCCGTGGAGGCCGGCAGAACCTGGTTGGCCGGCATGCCCAGCGCGGCGGCGGCGGCGGCCACCGTTTCGCGCGCCACGGCCATGCCGGTTTGCGTGGCGCAGTTCGCGTTGCCCGCGTTGATCAGAAAGGCGCGCAGCCTGCCCTTGGACGCCGCCAGATTCTTGCGCGCCAGCAGCACGGGCGCGGCGGCCACCTGGTTGGTGGTGAACACGGCGGCGGCCGAAGCCGGCGTATCGGAGACGATCAGCGCCAGATCATCCTTGGCGGCCTTGCGGATTTTGGCGTAGGTGCTGGCGTAGCGGTAGCCCAGAGGAAGTATCAATTGGCGGGGTCTCCTAACCGTTCATTGTCGTGCAATCGCTGCCCGTTCAGGAAGGCCGCCGCGGACACGCGCTTACGCCCTTCCAATTGCAGTTCGATGATCTCGATCGCCGTGCCCTCACCGCAGGCCACGCGCAGCCTGTTTCTGGCCTGCAGCAGCGTGCCGGGAGCGGCGGTGGATGGCTCCAACGATGGCCGGGCCTGCTGGACATGCAGTGTCTGGCCGCGGAACGCCGTCCAGGCGCCGGGCCAGGGCGTGAAGCCGCGCAGCCGGTTGTGGATGGTGCGCGCGGGCAGGCGCCAATCGATGCGGCCATCGTCTTTCCTCAGGATGGGCGCCAGCGTGGCGCGGGTGCTGTCCTGCGGCGTGGCGCTCAGCAGACCGGCGTCGAGCCCTGTGAGCGCGCGCACCAGCAGAGCGGCGCCAGAGGCGGCCAGACGCGCGCCCAACTCGAGCGCCGTTTCGTCCGGGCCAACCGGCGTGGCTTCCTGCAAGAGAATGTCACCGGTATCCAGACCGGCGTCGATGCGCATGATGGTCACGCCGGTTTCGGTCTCCCCGTTGGCCACGGCCCATTGCACCGGCGCGGCGCCGCGGTAGAGCGGCAGCAGCGAGGCGTGCACATTCAGGATTCCCAGCGCGGGAATGTCGATGATCGATTGCGGGATGATCTGTCCGTAGCCGACCACGACGATGGCGCGCGGGGCCAGCGAACGGATCCGCTCCACCACCTCGGGGTAGCGCACGCGCTGCGGTTGATGCACGGGCAGGTCCAGACGCAGCGCGGTTTCCTTCACGGGCGGCTGCGCCAGCACGCCGCCGCGTCCCTTGGGCCGGTCCGGTTGCGTGAACACGGCGGCCACCTCATGGCCTTCGGCGGCGCAGGCCTCCAGCGTGGGTACGGCGAACCACGGAGTTCCCATGAAGATCAGCCGCATGTGGAATCAATCCCACTCGCCGGCTTTTTGCAGTTTGCGGATCTTGCGGCGGATGAGGTCGCGTTTCAGGGCGCTCAGATGTTGCAGGAAGAGGATGCCGTTCAGGTGGTCCACCTCGTGTTGCATGGCGCGCGCGAGCAGCTCCTCGCCGGTGACTTCGAACTCCACGCCCTGCACGTCGCGGGCCCGCACGGTGGCCTTCATGGCGCGCTTGACGTCCTCGCGGAAGCCGGGGATGGAGAGACAGCCCTCCTCGCCCACCTGCGCGCCTTCCAGCTTGACGATTTCGGGATTGATCAGGACGAGC
>JADLCT010000026.1 GCA_020847045.1 Bryobacterales bacterium
GGGAAGGAAGGGCATCTCGGTTTAGAGCGGCACCGCTACCCTTCGGGCCTTTTGCCCGAAGGAGAGCGCGGTGAGCCGCAGGAGAATCGAGATGTTTCAGTACCGTCAGGTTCTGGTGCGGCTGCGCCAGGGCGATACCGAGCGCGAGATCGCGCGCTCGGGGCTTATGGGTCGGGCGAAGGTGGCGACGTTTCACGCGCTGGCCCGGCGCCACGGATGGCTTGCCCAGCAGGCCGCGCTGCCCGAGAACGAGGCGATCGCGCAGGCCCTGGGCGCGGCCCGGCGAGCGCGCAGCACCGTGTCCAGCGTGGCGCCGTTCCGGGGGCTGGTGGAGCGCTGGGCATCGCAAGGGGTCTCGGGCGTGGCGATCCACGCCGCGCTCGTGCGCGAGCACGGTTATGCGGGGAGCTATTCCTCGGTTTACCGGATGCTGGCGGCGATCCGGGGTGCGCTGCCGGCGCAGGCCACGGTGCCGCTCGTCTTCGCCCCGGCCGAGGCGGCGCAGGTCGATTTCGGCGCAGGACCCGTGCTTGCCGATCCGGCCACGGGGGAGCGGCGGCGCACCTGGTGTTTCGTGATGACGCTGTGCTTCTCGCGCCACCAGTATGTCGAATTCGTCTGGGATCAGACCGTGGCCACCTGGCTGGGGTGCCACCGGCGGGCGTTCGAGTGGTTCGGCGCAGTGCCTGAGCGCCTGATCATCGACAACCCCAAGTGCGCCATCACTCGGGCCTCGATCCACGACCCGATAGTGCAGCGCGCCTACGCCGAATGTGCCGAGGGCTACGGGTTCCGGATCGATCCCTGTCCCCCGGCCGATCCGCAGAAGAAGGGCATCGTCGAAGCCGGGGTCAAGTACGTGAAGAGGAACTTCCTGCCAATCCGGGAGTTTCGCGATCTGGCCGACCTGAACGCTCAAGGCTGGCGCTGGGTGCTCGAGGAAGCGGGTGTTCGCACGCACGGCACCACGCGCGAGCGGCCGCTGGACCGCTTCGCCGTAGAGAAACCCCTGATGCGGCCGCTTCCGGTGATCGCCCCGGATCTGGGCAGCTGGCACGGCGTTGCGGTTCACCGCGACTGCCACGTGCAGCATGAGCGGATCCTGTACTCCGCGCCCTTCGCCCTCGTAGGCAAGCGCCTGTGGCTGCGCCTCACCGATGCCTCGGTGGCGCTCTTCGAGGACTACCGGCTGGTGGCCACCCATCCCCGGGGACGTAAGCCGGGTCAACGCTTCACCGTCGCCGCGCACCTGCCGCCCGAGGCTCAGGCGTTCTTCCTGCAGGACCGCGCCTGGTGCGCCAGGCAGGCCGGCGCCGTGGGCCCGGCCTGCGCCGAGTTCGTCGCGCGCTTGCTCGCCGACCGGATCGTCGAGCGGCTGCGCGCCGCGCAGGGGCTGCTGCGCCTGGCCAAGCCCTACGGCCGCGAACGGCTGGAAGCGGCCTGTGCTCGCGCCCTGTATCACGCCACCATCCAGTACCGCAGCGTCAAGAACATCCTCCTCGGCGGTCACGACGCGCTGCCCTTGCCATCGGCCATCCAGACGCCGAGCGCCTACGCCAGCGCGGCACGCTTCGCGCGCGATGCCCAGAGCCTGTTCGATACCGATGAGCCGCTCGCGCACTGAATCCGGGTTACCCACCGCGCGGCGCGCTCTTGCGTTTGAGGCGCCGCGCGCCGCGCCGTGGATAACCCTGCCACCGCAGTCCCCGTCGTTTCCTCGTCCCTCAACCCCCAAGGAGATTCCATGCCCCTGAACCCCGTCCCCGAGCTCTCCCCGCATCTGAAGCAATTGCGCCTGTCCGGCATCCTCGATTCGCTGGAAGCCCGTAACCGCCAGGCCGTCGATTCCAAACTCGCCTACACCGAGTTCCTGGCACTGCTCATCCAGGACGAGGTCGCCCGGCGCGAGCAAAAGAAGTTCGCCCTGCGCCTACGGCGCGCCGCCTTCCGCACCACCAAGACCCTCGATCAGTTCGACTTCGATCGCCTGCCCAACGTCAACCGCGCCCTGGTGCACGATCTGGCCACCGGTCGCTACCTCACCGAGCGCGCGCCTGTTCTCATCGTCGGACCCTGCGGCACCGGCAAGTCTCACCTCGCGCAGGCCCTCGGACACTGCGCCGTGCGTCAGGGCATCGACGTCGTCTTCGGCACCTGCGCCACCCTCACCGCAAGCCTGAACGCCGCGCGCGCCATCGGCGCCTACGACAGGAAACTTGCTTCCCTTGCCCGAGTGCCGCTGCTGATCATCGATGACTTCGGCCTGAAACCCCTTCGCACGCCCGCCGACGAGGACCTGCACGACTTGATCGCCGAGCGCTACGAGCAGACCGCCACCGTCGTCACCAGCAATCTGGACTTCACCGAGTGGGACCAGGCCTTCCCCGCCAACCGGCTACTGGCTTCCGCAACGCTCGACCGGCTGCGTCACAACGCCTACTGCCTGGTACTGGACGGCGCCTCCTACCGCGCGCCAAAGCTCAACCCCGTCGCGACCAAGTCCACGGTTGCAAAAGGATCCAAAAACACGCACTCTTAACCCCGCCAGGATGCCCGTTTCCCCCACCCGAAACTGGCTCCATTACGCCGAACATCCCTGGCTCCATTACGGCGAAAGATGACACCAAGTCCTCGATGTAGCCCGGTCCTGGCGTCCGCCGTTCGACCCCAAGCCTGTTGTCGTCGCCGAGTTGTGCCTGATCCTGAAGCGGTACGGCTTGGGCCAGGTCACCGGCGACCGCTACTCCGCCGAGTGGGTGGTCAGCGCATTCCGCGAGCACGGCGTCCACTACCAGCAATCGGCCCGGTCGAAGTCTGAAATCTATCTGGAGGTCGTTCCGCAGTTCGCCACTGGCGCGGTCCAGTTGCTCGACAACCGCGCCTTGCTCAACGAGTTGCGCCAACTCGAACGCCGAACCGGACAGACGCGGGATGTCATAGATCACCCGCCACGCGGCCGCGACGATCTGGCGAACGCGGTATGCGGCGCTCTATTGCATGCGGTTCGCAGCGGCCCTGCGGACCTTTCCGACGCATCGCTTGTTTCCGCTTCCGAGCTTCGAGCGGAGCGGGATGACCACCTCGTCGCGGACTTGGGCTACGCGGGCGAGATTCTTGATCCCTTCGACAGCCCATTCCTAGGAGATTTCAATGACTACCAGAGCTGAACGAGTCGCAAAGTTGCAGGCCAATGTCGCAACCCTTACCGCCGAGATGGAGGCGCTAAAGAATCCGACTGCCGGAGAGATCGTTGATGAGGCAGTGCAGATCTACATGCGCGACAACGGCGAGAAGTCATACGCCGTCGCCTTGGAAGCAATCCTCGCCGCTAATCCAGATCTCGCCAAAGAGTACCGCGAGAGTTTCAGTTTCTAACGCTAGGGCGACATGGCCGCAGATCGTCCAGGAACGCGCAGGACGCGATTTCCGCCCCGATCCGTGATGAGGGCGGTCCGGGGCCGAGCGTGGCCCAGATCGCCTCAGGACACGATCCTGACCCCTCCATTCTTGTCAACGCAAAAGGAAATGAAATGAAACTCGCGCTAATGACCAAACGAACCAAACCAGCACTGAACTTGAAAAACCGGTCGCTTCCGCCGCTCACCGAATCTGACGACTTCAGGTCAGCGGTATTGAACGCCATCGAAGTGACGCAGGAACTGAACGCCGTCAATACGCAAGCGAACCGAAAGATGAGCGCCAACGCAATTCAGCGAGAAATCATCGCGCTTGTGAGGAGTTCCCCGAAAAGGATTGCCGACCTGCGCAAGTCAATTGAGGCCCGCGAACCCGGGCTTCACGAAA
>JADLCT010000027.1 GCA_020847045.1 Bryobacterales bacterium
CAGCAGTTCGCCAACCTCCAGAAGCCCCCGGCCATCAAGTTCAAGGATCTGGAAGCCGCCGTCACCTCCACGGTGAAGTACAACCTGCTGCCGCTCAAGGTCCGCGCCGACTACATGCGCATGACCAATTCCACCATCCTCACCAACATCACCGCGCAACTGGAAAAGAAGGATCTCCAGTTCGGAGACAAGGAAGGCGTGTCCAAGGCTGTCGTGAACATCTATGGCCGCGTCACCTCCATGTCCCGCCGCGTGGTGAACGTGTTCGAGGATGTGGTCACCGTCGAGGTCCCCACCGAACTGCTCCAGGAAGCCTCCAAGGGCTCCTCGCTCTATCAGAAGTCGATTCCCCTGCCGCCCGGCACCTACCGCCTGAACCTGGTCGTGAAGGACATAGTCGGCGGCAACATGACCAACTATGAGATGGCTCTCAATGTGCCCCGCTACGAGGAGGAAAAACTCGGCAACTCCTCGCTCGTGCTAGCCGACCTCATTGAGAAGGTGCCCACAAAGTCCATCGGCACCGGCCAGTTTGTCATTGGCGCCACCAAGGTCCGCCCGCGCGTCACGGAGACCTTCAAGCGCAACGAGAAAATGGGGATCTACCTGCAGCTCTACAATTTCGTCCCCGACGAGAAGACGCAGAAGCCGAACGCCGTCGTCCAGTACGAGGTCGTGCGCAACGGCAGTAACGAAAAGATCTTCGAGTTTTCCGAGGAGGTCCAAAAGGTTGACGGCGCCTCGGCCCAGCAGTACACGATTGAAAAGCTCTTGCCGCTGCAAAACCTGGAGCCCGGAGATTATACGCTCCGGCTGAAGGTCACCGACAAGAACAACAACACCACTCTGACGCCCTCAGCGACGTTCAAAATTATCGGGTAGAATGCCCATGGGAGAGTGATGAGTCCACTGCGGCAACGGCCTTCCCGGCCACGGCTGGTCGCATGGGCGGCGCCCCTGGCGGTGCTGGCGGGCATGGTGTGCGCCCCGGCGGCCCGCGCCGTGGAGCCCGGCATCCTCGCCGGAACCCTCTCCGGCATTGTGGCCAACACCACCGGCGTACCGCAAATGGGCGCCACGGTGCTCCTCTATAACCGGTTTGACCGCATGGTGGCCCGCGCCATCACCAACGACCGTGGCAATTTCTCCTTCTTCTCCCTGCCCGCCGACACCTATTCCCTGCGCGTCCAATTGCCCAGCTTCGTGCCCGCCGTCAAGCGGAACATCGCCATTCAGGCCGGCATGCGCAGCTTCCTATCCATCAACCTGGCCACCATCTTCTCCACCGTCGAGCTCATTTATGTAGCCCCCAGCCAGGCGGCCATCATGAGCGAAGACTGGAAATGGGTGCTGCGCGGCTCCGGCGCCACGCGGCCCGTGCTGCGCATCATCGCCGGCGAAATCGACATCTCCGATCCCGGCCGCCGCCGTCAATCCGCGGCCATGTTTTCCGGCACGCAGGGCATCGTCCGAGTTTCGGCGGGCGATGGCGGAGCCTCCACCGCGGCCGGCAGCCAGACCGATCTTGGCACCGCGTTCGCCCTGGCCACCTCGGTCTTCGGCTCCAACCGCGTTCAGTTCAGCGGCAACCTCGGATATGCCTCCGCCGCCGGCATTCCCGCCGCCGGGTTCAGCACCAGCTATCAGCGCCAGGCCGGCGCCGAGGCGTTCGGCCCCGAAGTGAGCCTCACCATGCGGCAGATCTTCCTGCCGTCGCGCACCGGCGCGGCGCTCGGCCTGGGGCAAAGCAGCGGCCTCCCCGCCCTGCGCTCCATGTCGCTCACGCTCTCCGACCAGCAGGAGATCAGCGAAGGGCTTACCGTCGAGTACGGAGCCACGCTCGAGTCGGTATCGTTCCTGGAGCGCCTGAACGTGCTCAGCCCCTTCGCCCGCCTCCGCTGGGGCAGCGACAACGACGGCGCCTTTGAAATCGGGTATTCCAACGGCGCGCCTCCCATGGAACTACTGAATCATGCGGCGGCGCCCGAGGCCGACCTGCAACACTCGCTGTCCACGCTCAGCCTGTTCCCGCGCATCTCGCTCAGCGGCGGCGCGGCGCGCGTGCAACGCACGGAAAATATCGAAGCGGGGTACCGCCGGCGGTTTGGCTCACGCACGGTCGCCGGATCGGTGTTCCGCGAGGGCGTGTCCAATGCCGCCCTGACCATGGCGTCTCCGGCGGGTTTCTTCGGCGGTGCGGACCTCCTGCCCGACCTCGCGTCCAACAGCTCCGTCTTCAACATCGGCGGCTATAGGCGCATGGGGTACGTCGCCAGCATCTCGCAGCAGGTGGGCGAGGATCTCACGGCCACCGTGGGGTATCAGTACACCGGGGCGCTCGCGCCAGGGGCCATGGCGCAAGCGGGCGACGCCGCCAGCCTGCGTTCCACGCTCCACCACACGCAGCGCGGCTCCACTTTTGTGCGCATCACGGGACGCGCGCCGGCAACCGGCACCTATTTCAGCTCCAGTTACCAGTTCGCCGACTATGGCGTGCTCACTCCGGTGCACCTGTCGCTTACCCAGCGGGCCACCTTCGAACCCGGCTTCAACCTCTACCTGCGCCAGCCCATCCCCGGCGTGCCCGGCATGTTCTCGGGACGTCTGGAAGCTACGGCCGAACTGCGCAACCTACTGGCCCAAGGCTATGTGCCCATCTACTCGCCCGATGGCCGGCAGGTCCTGCTCATTCAGTCGCCCCGCTCGCTGCGCGGCGGCCTCTCATTCATCTTCTAAATGACCCGCAGAACTTTCCTGTCCACGGCGGCCGCCTCCGCCGCCCTCGCCCAAACCTCCGCGCCCACGCCGTGGACGCAATTCCAGATGGCCTGCATGACGCACCCCTACGCCTCCGTGTCCTTCGCGCGGGCGTTGGAAGGGATCCGCTCGGCCGGCTATTCCCATGTCGCCTGGGGCACAACGCACCCAACCGCCAGCGGCGCCCGTATGCCGCTGCTCGACGTGGCGGCGCCCGCCGCCCGCGCCCGCGAACTGGCCCGCCAGTCGAAGGACGCCGGACTCACCCCCGTCATGATGTTTTCCACGGTGATGCTGGAAGCGCCAAACGCCATCGAGAGCCACCTGCGCCGCATCGAACAGGCGGCCGAGGCAGGCATCCCTTACCTGCTCACCTTCGGCAAGACCTCGCCCGGCGAATACGAGCGCGTCATCGCCTGTCTCCGCGCCATCGCCCCCCGCGCCCAGGATGCGGGCGTTCTGGTCACCATCAAACAGCACGGAGGCAACACCGCCACCGGCGCCGACTGCAGCCGCATCCTCGCCGAAGTCGCTCACCCCGGCGTGCGCATGTGCTATGACGCGGGCAACGTGCTGGACTATGAGAGCCACGACCCCATCGCCGACATTCGCGCCTGCTGGCGCGACGTACGCGCCTTCGCCATCAAAGACCACCGTAACTGGCCCAAGGATGAAGACTGCGGACCCGGCTTCGGCGAAATCGACCACTACCGCCTGTTTGAACCCGTAATGCGCACAGGACTCACCATGCCGCTGGCCTTTGAAAACTTTTTCGAGCCGCTGCAACCGCGGCCACGCGACGCCGCCGGTCTCGACGCGCTGGCCCGCCGCGCCCGTGAATACGTCACGGCCGTGATCGAAGGCCTGCGTCAGGCGCCCGCGGCGCGGCAAGCCTGAACGGCTCTCGCCGCCCCGCTAACGCGGAGCCTTCTCATACATCACCTTGCCGCCCACAATCGTGTAAAGCACCTCGGTGGAGCGGATCTCCTCCTCGGGCACGCTAAGCAGGTCCCTGGACAAAATCACAACATCGGCCAGCTTGCCCCGCCGTATCGAGCCCTTGTCATTCTCCTCAAACGCCGCGCGCGCGGCCTGGATGGTGTAGGAGCGCATGGCTTCCAGCCGCGTCATGCGCTGGGCCGGATAGAAAGCCGCGCCATCGCCGCCCTTGCGCGTCACCGAGGCGTAGAAATTGGCGATCGGGCCGATCTCCTCCACGGGCACGTCGGTGCCGTTGGCGATCGTCGCGCCCGAATCGAGCAGCTTGCGCCAAACGTAGGCGCCCTCTTCGGCGCGCTGCGCGCCCAGCCGCGCCAGAACGTAAGGAGCGTCGGAGGTGCAATGGATGCCCTGCATCGAGGCGATCACCCCCAGCGCGGCAAAGCGCGGAATGTCGGCGGCGGACAGGTGCTGCGCGTGCTCCACTCGCCACCGCAGGTCCGGAGACGCGGGCGGAGCAACCGGGTTCTGGGAGCGTTTCCGCCGGATGAACTCCTCGAAAACGTTCAGCGTTTCGCGGTTGGCGCGGTCGCCAATGGCGTGCACGCACAGTTGAAAACCGTGGGCCAGCGCGTAGGCGGCGGTGGCGCGAAGCGACTCCAGCGGCGTGGTGTTCAGGCCCGAACTGGAGGGCAGATCGGAGTATGGCGCCAGCAGCCACGCGCCGCGCGATCCGAGCGCCCCGTCCAACGAACGCTTGATGGCGCGAACCGTAAGCCGCTGCTTCTCCGTGTCAATCACCCGGTAGCTTGCGCCGCGCGCCGCAAGGGCGGCGTCCGGCTCGTTTAACATCACCCAGAGCCTCACGTCGAGCCGGCCTTCCATGCGGAGCGCGCGAAACAGGTCAACCGTCTCGAAGGAGGACCCGGCATCCTGGAAGCTGGTTACGCCGTTGCGAAGGCATTCCCGAAAGGCGAGGGCCGCCTCGGCGCGGGCGTCGGCGGCGCGCACGGCGGCGGGCCGGCGGCCGAGATAGGCGTTGTAGGCGCGGTAGGCAAGCCCCTGGGCCCGTTCATTGAGCAGCCCCGTGAGATTGCCCTGGGCATCCCGCAACAGAGCGCCGCCGCGAGGGTCGCGTGTCTCACGCGTAATGCCGGACTCCTCCATCGCACGGGCGTTCACCATGGCGGCGTGGCCCGATGCGTGCGCGAGCAGAACAGGATTCTGAGGAGCGGCCTTGGTCAGGGCGTCGTGTACGGGAAACCCCTGGACATGCGGCGCAGGAGGCGTGGTCCACTTCGACTGATGAAAGCCGCGTCCGATGATCCACGCGCCTGGCTTGGCCTCGCGTGCGGCCGCCGCCACCATGCGCGTGATCTCTTCCCAGGAGCGCGCCTCTCGCAGATTCAGACTGCGCTGAAACTGGCCCAGGCCCATGAAGTGGCCATGGCTCTCGATGAAACCCGGCATCAAGAACGCCCCGCGAGCGTCGATGACGCGCGTGCCCGGCCCCGTGAACTCGGCCATGGCGGCGTTGGCCCCCACGGCGGTGATGCGCTCGCCGCGGATGGCGATGGCCTGCGCGAACTCGGGAGCATCCATGGTGGCGATCCGCGCGTTGCGTATAACCAGATCGGCCGGCTGGCGGGAGATCTGCGCCGGACTCAACGTGGCGGCCGCCAGTGCGAGGAACGGAAGGCAGCGCATGGCTCAAAGTGTCTGGCTGGTCTTCAGCGTAACCTGCTTGCCTGACTTCCGGTCGCTCAGGATGAGCTGGCCGTTTTCCAGGCGGACGCCGTCCACCTTCTCGAACCCCTGCGGGGCATGGGCGTAGAACATGAGAAAGCGCGTGGAGATCTTCGACTTGGCGGGCAGCCAGCGGAACGTGGGCACGTCGAACAGCTTGCCCATGTCGATCACCGTGCGGCGCGGCAGATCGTAGGGCTGCGTGCCGAACTCGAGGCCACGCGCAAGGTTGAGCGGATGCGTGTAGTTCATCCACTCCTGCAACCATGGGTATTCCTCGCGTCGCAGCAGGTACCCGAACACGAGCCGCTTGTCTTTGCGGATGGCGGTGACATAGACAAGGCGGCGGGCCGGGTCGAACGCGCAGCCCGTGTGATCCATGGAATTCGGATGGGCGGGCACGGCGCGGATATCGGCTAGCGTTCCCGTCTTGAGTGGCGCGTTCGGGTAGGTGAACTCGCGCCCGCCCTCCAGCCGGTTGATGTCCATGCGCTTCTCCCCCGTGCGCGGACGGGTTTGGCAGCGCCCCACCGAGGCGTCCACAACGGTGACCTCCGGGGCGAGAAAAGGCGAGCCAATCGTGGCATGCTCGGCCCAGTTCACGGGCCTGTCGAAGGCGAGCAGGCTCTCCAACTCACTATCGACGGCGATCACGGATTCGCCATCGTTGAGCGAGACGCGGCGCGTGAGCACCTCCTGCACGATGGGAAGCGTGACGCGGAAGGTGGCCTGGCGCGCCACACCGTCACGCCCGGCCGAAATCTGCCGCCAGGGAAGGCGATGCGCCTCGCCATGGTTCTGAAGCCCCGCGACCGCCTCTTCCCTGGAGACGCCGCCAAAGCCGTCCACGCAGAGGAAGTGCCCGGTGGAGTCGCCAAAGCGGGCCGGCTGCCCTGCGGCGCGCGCACCCGCAAATGGGTTCCACAGCGGATTGAGCTGAGATGCGTCATCCTTGAGCGTCAGCGACGCGAACGCTCCGCCCTTGGGAAACATCAGCAGATCGACGACGCCGTTGTCGAGCGATAGGGCTTCGCGGCCCTCAAACGTGGTGGGCGTCTGCGCCGGGACAAGCCCGGCGGCGAGTGCGGCGGCGAGCGCGGCAGGAAGGATCGTGCGTGGCGTCATGGGCGTTTAGCTTACCGGTAGAAGCGGACGTTGTCGAGTTCGAGCCAGGTCTGCTCGGTGGGAGGACGCGAGATGGTGAACGTAATCTCCTGCAGGTCGCGCCCGGTCCAGGAGGGCGCGCGCGGCGAAGTGGATTGCAGCGATACGAAGGGGATGCGGACGGTGATCCATTCAGGACCCGCCTTGAAGGGCGCCTCTGGATCGGCGTAGTTTCGAACCGAAGCCCTGGTCACGCCAAGCCTGTAATCGCCATCGCCGCGCGCCTCAAACTCGACGCCCGCGAATCCCGTGGCGTCAACCGGCTCCAGACTGCCAGGGCTCAACGGCAGGACGATGGATGCCCTCGGGCGGGGCTTGTCGCCCATGCTGGCAATGGCGGCCAAAGCATGGCCGGAGCCTCCGGCACGGGCCATCCGCGTAAAGGTGACCTTCGAGTGGTCATGCCCGCTGTCGGTGGTGTTCACGCGAAGCGTGCCCAGGTTGGTGCGTCCGTTGGCGGACTCGAAATCGTCGATCAGTGCGCTGGCCGGACGCGTGGGCAGCGGCGTGGCGTCGTCGTTGGCGAATGCCTTGAGAAATCCGGCGCGGTCGATTTCCCTTCCGCCGAGCCACACGCGGGCCGTACGCTCGATGTCGGCGATGTTCTCGTCCGGACGGCCATCGATCAGAAGCAGGTCGGCAAATTTACCGGGAGCAATAAACCCCCGGTCGGCGTCCACGTGAATTGCGCGCGCGGCGTTGCCGGTGGCCGCGGCCAACGCTTCCACAGGCGTTAGCCCGGCGGCGGCCAGCAGTTGAACCTCGCGCAGCGTGGCCCAGCCGTGCCATGTGCCCGTCACGCCGGCGTCGGTCCCGGTGGCGACGTTGATGCCGCCCGAACGAAGCGCGCCGGTATTAAAGTTAAGACGCTGCCAGCGGCGCAGGCGCGGCGTGTCCATGTTGGTCTCCGACGGTGGCGCATTGCCCGCGTCGATGCGGCGCTGCAGAATGGCGCGGGAGGCTGGTTCCAGAAGCGCAGCCAGCAACGCGGGGATGGCGGGAAACTGGCGTGGCTCGTAGACGGCCATTGTCGGCGCGTAGGTGGTGTGATGCTGCTTCATGAGGGAGAGAATCTCCAAATCGGCGGTCTCATCGCCGATGCCATGCGCAATCACATCGACGCCCGCGCGCGCGGCGATCTTGGCCTTGGAGAGCGTCACGGTATGCGTCAGAACCTCGACGCCGCGGGCGTGCGCCTCATCGGCGATCACCTTGAGCGTGGGCTCCTGCATCGACGTCATATCCGGAGAGGAGCCGTAGCGCCAGCCGTCGGTGAACACCTTTATGGCATCGGGCTTATAGTCGAGCCACCGGCGTACGGCCGTGCGCGCCTCGCGGGGCGTCAGCACTTCGGCCGTGTGAAAATCGCCGCGCCCGCCTTCCAGTCCATGACCGCCCGGCGTCGACATGCGGGCCGCCAGATGAAGCCTGGGCCCGGCCACCACCCCGCCGTCCCACAGCCTCCGCATCGGCTCGAACATCTCGGGATACACGCCAAAATCTACGGCCGTGGTGACGCCGCACGCCAGGTAGGCCTTCAGCGATTTCGGCCAGTCGCCTGAGATACCAGCCACGGCGGAATACGGAAGATGCGTGTGCAGGTCGATAATCCCCGGCATGAGCGTCTTGCCGGCGGAGTCGATCACCGTGGCGCCCGGGGGAGGAGTGAGCGCAGGCCCAACCCCGGCGATGCGCGCTCCTTGAATGAGGACCGTGGCCGTCACTGGAGGCCTGGGCGTACCGTCAAAGACCCGCGCGTTGGTGATGGCAATCACGGGGCCGTTCTGCGCGGCCACGGCGGAGCAGAAAATGGCGAGCGCACAGGCGCAGCGAAGGAGCATGAGAACGATGATAGCTCCCCTCCTGGCGGTCCTGCCGCCGCTCCAGCCTCACTCCGGAAGGTTCTTCAAATAGACGTTCCGGAACTCCACCTTCATCGGCGGACCCACGTGGATCTGGAAGCCGATCAGGCCCTCCAGCTTGCGTCCCGCCGCGTCGTCGTCCACCACCACCGCCGCCAGTTGCCCGTTCACCACCTGCATCAGTACGTTTCCGCGCGCGATCACATGCAGTGTATTCCAGTCATTGATTTTCAGGATGCCCTTCAAATCGTCGCCGTTCTTGATCTGCGCGAACGCGCGCTTCGAACCGCCCTCGGCGATGTGCGTCGCCTGCCCGCGCAACGCCAGGAAACCTCGGCCGCGCTCTTCGTAGATCTGCCCCGTGTAGGTGTTCTGAAAGTCGATGTCGGCCTGATAGCCCTTCATCACCCACTGCCCCACCTCCGGCATCTCCACGCTGCGGTACTGCACGCCGCTATTGGTCGAATTCATCCGGAAATCCAGCTTCAATTCGAAATTCTTCGGCGCACCACCCCGCCACACCAGAAACGTGTTCCGGGGCAGCTTGTTCTCCGGCGTTGTCTCGCCCACGATCGTCTGATTCTCGGCCCGCCAGAACTTCGTATCGCCGTCCCATCCCTTCAAAGTGCCATCGAAGATCGAGGTGAACCCCTCATAACCGTTCACCTGAACCGGCTCCGGCATGCTCGGACCACGCCGTGGCGCCTGCCCCCAACACACCACGCTCATCCCGCACAACACAATCGCCAGTCTCATTGGATTTCACCCTTCTTCTTCTATCCGGCCGGATGCGCCCGGTTCCCTTGAGCCGCACCGCGGCGAAAACATTCTATCGTTCCTGAACGGCGCCGCGAAACCGGCCTCGCCGCATGCTCATCCCGCATAAGAAACGTCTCCAGCACGCGCGCCCCCCGCCTCCCCTGTGCTATAGTGACCAAAGTAGCAACTGCAAGTGCGCCCGTAGCTCAGCTGGATAGAGCGTTTGGCTACGAACCAAAAGGTCGCGTGTTCGAATCGCGCCGGGCGCGCCATCCTCTTCTTAGTTACTTTCCGGAATTGGACCAAACCGGTTCACCGCGATGGGCGAATTTCCCCCCACCCGCTCGATGCCATGAAGTTTGTATCTTTGTCTCATACTCTCCGGCGCGGGTAAGTTCGCCGGCCACACATTCAGTAACCGGACTCTCCCATCGCCGTCCATGGCGGCCAACAGAACCGACTCAGCCGGACCGCCCGTGACCAACGGCGGCATCCCCTTCCCGTTCCATACCCATTTACCTGGCTCACGCTCTAAGTCAAGCGGATAGGATGGACTAACGCCCCCGTCCGAATATTGATAAGCGCCAATAACCTGGCGGCCCGGATACGCCAGCCGCACGGCGAAGTCGAACCACATGTTATCTCCGAACGGATCTTCTTTCCGTGGAACCCCCGTGAGAATCACCGCCGTGCCCTCTGCCACAGCGGGCGCCACCGCCAGAAGCCCGGCCATCACCCCACGGTGGCGCTCCCATACGCGCCAGTGCGCCCGTGCGTCATCCACAAGCGTATCCACCCCCAAGCAAAGAATCAGCAGGCTTGCCATCGCCGCCATGGCCTTGCCTGGCCGTCCCCAGGCAGCCACAATCAGAACCAGCGCCGCCAGCGCCACACCCGCTCCAAATGCCGACAAAAACTGCGTGCGCCACAGTCCACCGCCACCGGGCAGGAACAGATAGGCGGGAAAACTGAAGATACATGCCAGCAGACCGACGGGCAGCGCTCGCCGCGCCACGCGCGTCTGCTCCCGGACATCGAACTCCTCCCGCCGTAACAACCACGCCGCGCCGGCAAACGCGATCACCGCCAACGCCACCGGCGCAGTCAATTCGGGCCAGTGCGGTCCCGTCCCCCATCTCCAGGCGAATATCGAATGGCCCACCTGGCCCGCCCACTCCCTAAGCACTCCCCACAGCGCAAACTCCTGCCGCATCACCTTCGCCTGATAAGTGGTCTGTGCCGCCAAGTAATACCGTAATAGGAATCGATAAGTAAAATGGGCGATGAGCGAATACCAGATAACATGCAGAACAAGGTGCTGGCGGACTCTTCTCCGGTCCACGGCCCCGAGTAACACGGGAAGGAGGGAAAGCAGGAATATCGGACTTTCGTAACTATACAGGCAGAGATATCCACTCACCAGCGCCAAAGCGCTGAACTTCGCGCTCACCGAGTCCGGCTCCGTTCCTCGCACCATCGCCCAAAACGCCAGCGCCAGCCAGAACATGTACCCGTACTGGTTCAACTGCCCCACCCACATGGCAGCAAGGTCCGCCGCATTCACCAGCATGAATACACCCGCGAGAAAGGAGAGCCACGGCGCGCCGGGCGTAAGCGCGGCAACCCCAAGATAAAGCAAATACGCTCGTGCCCACAGCAGAGCCAGATACACCAGTTGGATACCCAGATAACTGCCCTGCACGCCCAAAACCACGCTCAACCGGTATCCCAGATCGTAGAAGACCGAGGTAAAGGGGCGTAAGGCGTCGTCCGCGTAGAGCATCGACTGCGGAAACGGCGTCGTCTCGCTGTTCCACACCAGCGTCGTTTCGTAAGGCATCCCATTCACAGCACCGTACGGCAGCCAGATACACAGCGCCAGAACCAGATAACAAACGCCCGCAACCCAGTGTCTTCGCTTCACCCGCCTGCCCTTCCCCGTTCGGTACCCGGTACCAAACAGTGTACGCACGTCAACCACATTTAGGACACTGTCTCGCTCCTTGCATGGCCCCTTTCAGACACCCCTCCAGCCCATTGCCTAATCCCCGGGGAAATGTTAGTGTGGGGGCGGGAACGGAGACCGCTTAGCCGCCGTTCCGAAGCAGCGAACAAGCTGCCTTCAGATCACACACCGAGCCAGTGGCATCATCAACTGGATTCGGCGTGGCGACCTCACGACAAGGAGGACCCACTCGTGGATACACTCAAAACAGACGAAGAATTGAAGGCGCATCTGATGATGACGCACCCGGAATTCAGGATGAACTTTGAACAACACCATGAGTTCGAGCTTCGCCTGAACGACTTGGAGGCTAAAGGCCACTTGAGCGAGGACGAACAAATGGAGGAAGTCCGCCTTAAGAAACTGAAGCTGCACGCCAAGGACCGGATGTTGGAGATCATGGCCCGTTACCGTACGGAGCATGTCCCGGCGTAATAATCAGATGCGCCTTTGACGCATCAAAAATCTGATTGCGATTGGAACGGGGGCGCCCACGGGTGGCCCCCGTTTCTTATCTCCACCAGTACCCCGGCCACCGCCTCCTAGTACAATTCCTCCCTTCCCCTGGTACGAACCCGCCCGCCAACACGTTTTCATTCGTATAGTTTGTCGCGATACTGAACCAGACCGAGCCGTCGGCTCATGCCGCTGTACATGCGCAAGGCAGATGATCGCCTAGGAACACACGAGCGGGCAGGAGGAACTCTGAATGAGACCGTTTCTGGTATTCACACTGTTAGCCGCCTTCGCGGCGCCGGGGCGCGCCGCCATTGTGCTCACCTTTGAAGGGCTGCAAAATCAGGAATCCGTCCAGAATTTTTACAACGGTGGCGCAGGCAGCTTGGGCAGCATCGGACCAAACCTGGGTGTTGCTTTCAATGCCAACGCTCTGGCTCTTATCGATGCCGATGCCGGCGGCGGGGGCAACTTCGGCGGCGAACCTTCACCTGACACGATTTTGTTCTTCCTGTCCGGAACGGCCATCCTGAACTATGCCGCGGGGTTCGACACGGGGTTTTCGTTCTACTATTCGGCCATCAATCAACCGGGTGTCATCAACGTGTACGACGGCCTGGACGGAACCGGTAATCTGCTCGCGACTCTGAACCTTCCTCTCACGCCCTTCAACGGCGCTCCCGATCCTACCGGACAGTTCAGCCCCTTCCTGCCCATTGGAGTTGCCTTTGACGGAACCGCCCGGTCGATCGACTTCGGCGGCACGGTGAACCAGATTGGCTTCGACAACATCACCTTCGGCTCGGCCACTCCCGGCAATGGCGAGGTTCCCGAACCGTCCACCTGGACAATGGTGGCGGGCGGCGCCCTGGCGCTTCTGCTTTCGCGCCGCAGACGGTAACGAGCACCCAGGCTTTCCCAGACCATACCGGGCCTGGCCGCTGCGCGCGGCGGGCCCGGTTCCTGTCTCCGTCCTACTTAGTAAGAAACTTCCGGATCCGCTCCACCGCTTCCAGCAGGTTCTCCAGCGAGTTCGCATATGAGAAGCGCAGGTAGCCCTCGCCGTACTCGCCGAATGCCGTCCCCGCCAAACACGCCACACCCGCCTGCAGCAACAGATCATCGGCCAACTGTTTCGCAGGCAGCCCCGTCCCCGTAATGTTCGGAAACGCGTAAAAAGCTCCCTCCGGCAGCCGGCACCGCACGCCTGGCAGCGTGTTCAGCGCGGCGATGAAGGCGTCGCGCCGCCGCTTGAACTCGGCCACCATCGTGTCCACGGCCTCTTGCGGTCCGGTCAATGCCTCCATGCCCGCCCGCTGCGTGAAACTCGCCGTGCAGGAGTTCGAATTCACCATCAGCTTATTCACTGCCTCGGCCAGCCACGGCGGCATCACGCCATACCCCAGACGCCAGCCCGTCATCGCATAGGTCTTCGAAAAGCCATCCAGGATGATCGTCTTTTCCCGCATGCCCGGAAATGAGGCGATCGACACTGGACGCTCGCCATACACGATGCGGCAGTAAATCTCATCGGAGAGCACCATCACGTCGCGCTCGGCCAGCAGGCGTGCGATCTCGGCCAGGTCCGCCGCTGGAATCAGACCGCCCGTGGGGTTTTGCGGCGAATTCAGCACCACCATCTTCGTCTTCGGCGTCAGGCTGCGGCGGAACACATCCAGGTCGAACGAAAAGCCGCGATCCTCCACCAGCGGCACCGGCACGGGCTTCGCCCCAAGAAACCGGATCATCGACTCATAGATCGGAAAGCCAGGGTTCGGGAAGATCACCTCGTCGCCCGCCTCCAGCAGCGCGAGCATCGGGAAGAAGATCACCGGCTTGCCCCCTGGCACCACCGACACCATGTCCGGCGTAACCTCAATGTTCCGCGTGCCGCCCACGTGCCGGGCGATCACCTCACGGAAGTCCGGATAGCCCTGCGTGGGCCCGTAGTGCGTCCACTCCTCGTCCAGCGCCTTCTTCGCCGCGGCCACCACGTTCGGCGGCGTCGCGAAGTCCGGTTCGCCAATCTCCAGGTGAATGATGGAACGCCCCTGCGCCTCCAGCGCTCGAGCCTTCACCAGCACCTCAAAAGCGCCCTCCACCAGAAGGCGCGACATCCTATCGGCTAGTTGCACGGTTCAGATCCTTTGGAAATAAGCCACGCCGTCGCGCTCTTCCACCAGCGACACCGCGTCGCCAATGTTCACCCGCTCGCCGGTAATACGCACCGTGCGCCGTCCGCCTGTCTCCAACTCGACAATGGCCAACTGGTACGGCGCTTCGGCCGCCAGCCACTCCGGCGCCGCATGCACCACCGTCTCGGTATACACGACAGCTCGCATCCCTCCGAGGATACAGCCTGAGCATGTGGCCTGCGCAAGTCACGGCGCGGCGGCGCTCACGCCCGCGCTATGCTGGCCGGATGTCAGTCACCACCCGGAGAAGCGCGCTGGCCGCGCTGGTGGGTTCCGTTTGCACGCGGGCGCAGGCCCCTACTCACCCCGACGTCGCCATCATTGGAGCCGGCTCGGCTGGACTCAACGCCGCCCGCCGCCTGCACGAACTCGGCCGCACCACAGTCGTCCTGGAAGCCCGCGGCCGCATCGGCGGACGCGCCTTCACCGAGACGTCCACCTTCGGCATCCCGTTCGACCGGGGCTGCGCCTGGCTCCATAAGGCCGACGATAACCCCTACACGCCGCTCGCGCGCCAGTGGGGCTTCACGCTGTTCGAGCACAACAACCACCTGGACGGGCTCTGGCTGGGCTCGCGCCGCGCCACCGATGCCGAACGCGCCCGCCAAACGGAACTGGAGGCCAAGCTCGACGCCGTCATGACAAAACGCGGCAAGCAAGGCAAGGACCGTCCCGGCGGCGCCTGGCTGAAACGCCGCGGACTCGTCGAGGATGCCGTCGCCACATTCCACGGCCCCATGTCCTCGGCCGTCGATCTCGATGAGCTCTCCACCACCGGCTATCTCGACATCGGCACCGATGTCGAGCCCAATCTCCTCATCAAGGAGGGCTATGGCGCCCTGGTAGCCCGCTATGGCCGCGAGGTTCCGGTGCATCTGAACACGCCCGTGCGCGCCGTCCGCTACTCCGGTCCCGGCGTCGTGCTCGACACGCCACAGGGCGCCGTGAACGCCCGCGCCTGCCTGGTCACATCCTCCACCGGCGTGCTGGCCGCGGAAAAGATCCGCTTCGATCCTGTCCTGCCCGAATGGAAACGCGATGCCATCGCCGGCTTTCCCATGGGCCTGCTCGCCAAAATTCCGCTCCAGTTTCAAGCCAGCGGCCTCTTCGGTCTGAACGATTTCGATGACCTCCTGCGCGAGCAACCGGGCAAGCGCGACATCTACTTCTTGAGCTTCCCCTTCCACCTGCCTCTGCTGGTGGGTTTCGCCGGAGGCGATTTCGCCTGGGAACTCTCCGCCGCCGGCGAGGCCGAAGCCATCGACTACGCCCTCAATCACCTGCGCCACATGTTCGGCTCCGGCGCCGCCAAGCAGTTCATCAAGGGCAGCTTCACGCAGTGGGCCGGAGACCCCTGGTCCCTTGGCGCCTACGCCGCCCCCACGCCCGGCAACGGACACCAGCGCGAAGCCTTGCGCCGCACCGTGGCCGCCCGCGTCTATTTCGCCGGCGAAGCCTGCGCTCCCCGTTGGACCCAAACCTGCGGCGGGGCCGCTCTCAGCGGACGCGAATCCGCCGAGGCCATTCACAAAGCTCTCGGCGCTTAGCCGCCTCAAATCGCCTTGCGCCGGTGCGAAGCGCATTCGATACACTATGGCTTCTCATGCCGAAACTGCCTTATCCCCCGTACGAACATCCCAAGCACGAAACCCCCGGCCGCCTGCGCAGCCGCAACTGGTTTGACAACCTCGCCAACTGCGACGCCACGGCCATCTACCTGGAGCGCTACCCCAACTACGGCATCACGCGCGAGGAGATGCAGGGCGGCAAGCCCATCATCGGCATCGCCCAAACCGGCAGCGATCTCTCGCCCTGCAACCGCCACCATCTGGAGCTCGCCACCCGTCTGCGCGATGGCATCCGCGACGCGGGCGGCATTCCCTTCGAGTTCCCCGTCCACCCCATCCAGGAGAGCTGCCGCCGCCCCACCGCCGCGCTGGACCGCAACCTCGCCTACCTCGGGCTGGTCGAAGTTCTCCACGGCTACCCGCTCGACGGCGTGATTCTCACCACTGGCTGCGACAAAACCACCCCGGCTTGTTTGATGGCCGCCGCCACAGCCAATCTCCCCGCCATCGTCTTTTCCGGCGGTCCGATGCTGAACAGCTACCACAAGGGCCAACTGGCCGGCTCCGGCATGGCGCTGTGGGATGGCCGCCGCATGCTCGCCGCCGGTGAAATCGATCTGCAGGGCTTCTTCGATCTCGTGGCCGCCTCGGTCCCCTCCATCGGCCACTGCAACACCATGGGCACGGCCACCACCATGAACTCGCTCGCCGAGGCGCTGGGCATGTCGCTGCCCGGCTGCGCCTCCATTCCGGCCCCCTATCGAGAACGCGCCCAGATGGCGTATGAAACCGGCCGCCGCATCGTGGCCATGGTCCACGAGGACCTCACGCCGTCGAAGATCCTGACGCGCGAAGCCTTCGAGAATGCCATCATCATCAACTCGGCCATCGGCGGATCCACCAACGCCCCGCCTCACATCGCCGCCATCGCCCGCCACATCGGCGTCGAGCTCGAAATCAAGGATTGGGAGACCATCGGCCATGAGATTCCTCTGCTCGTCAACCTCCAGCCCGCCGGTGAATACCTGAGCGAGTCCTACCATCTGGCCGGCGGAGTTCCGGCCGTGTTTGGCGAACTGATGGCCGCAGGCAAGATCCGCACCGGCGCGCTTACGGTCACCGGCAAGACCGCCGGCGAGAACTACGCCGCCGCCCGCAGCCTCGATCAAAAGGTCATCCGCTCCTACGACAACCCGCTGCTGGAAAACGCGGGCTTCCTGGTCATGACCGGAAACCTCTTCCATTCAGCTCTTATGAAAACCTCGGTCATCGGCGAGGAGTTCGCCCAGCGCTTCCTCCGCACACCCGGTTCGGAGGGCGTTTTCACGGGCAAGGCCATCGTCTTCGACGGCCCCGAGGACTACCACGCCCGGATCAACGACCCCGATCTCGGCGCCGATGAGCACTCCGTCCTGATCGTTCGCGGAGCGGGTCCGGTGGGCTACCCAGGTTCCGCCGAGGTGGTGAACATGCTGCCCCCGGCGTCGCTCGTGCGCAAAGGCGTCACCCAACTGCCCACCCTCGGCGATGGCCGGCAGTCCGGCACCTCGGCCAGCCCGTCCATCCTGAACGCCTCGCCCGAATCCGCCGTCGGCGGCAACCTCAACATCATCCGCACCGGCGATCAGCTCCGCATCGACCTGAACGCCCGCCGGGTCGATCTGCTCATCTCCGACGAGGAGATCGCCGCCCGCCGCGCCGCCATGACCATCGACGTGCCGCCGCACCAAACCCCCTGGCAGGAGCTCTACCGCGGCCACGTGGGACAGCTCGAAACCGGCGGATGTCTGGAGTTCGCCGTCAAGTACCACGACGTTTGCCGCGACACGCCACGGCATTCGCACTAGACGGCCCCAAGCCCCTCGCCGCCCACGCCCGCCGCCCGGCGGTATAGAGTATTAGTGACCATGAGAACGGGAGCGCTCGCGCTAGCTTTGTCCCTGTGCGCCGCCGCACAGCAAACGGCCGCCCCGGGCGGCGCCGCGCCCCCATACGGTTTTTCCCAGGCCAGCGCGTTCCTTTCGCAGAATTGCAAGGCCTGCCACTTTGGCAAAAGCGCCGTGGGAGGCTTCGACGTCTCCCGTTTCTCCGCCGCCGAA
Organism: Bryobacterales bacterium; assembly: GCA_020847045.1. Taxonomy (GTDB): domain Bacteria; phylum Acidobacteriota; class Terriglobia; order Bryobacterales; family Bryobacteraceae; genus JAFLBB01. The sequence goes on from JADLCT010000027.1 coordinate 17,551, forward strand.
CCCATGCTGGCCCAGCAAGGCAACTGGGCCCGCGCCTCCTTGCGTGTGAAAAATGGCGAGATGCCGCCCAAGGGCGTCCCCGCTCCCTCGCTCGACGCCAAGGAACTCTTCACGCAGTGGGTGGAATCCTCGCTCCGCCGCGAAGCCTGCGCCGAGGGCATCACGCCAGGACGCGCCATGGTCCGGCGTCTGAACCGCACCGAATACACCGCCACCGTCCGCGACCTGCTGAACATCCCCGTCAACGCCGGCCGCAATCTCCCCGCCGATGGCGCCGGCGGCGAAGGCTTCGACAACGCCGCCGAAACGCTCTTCCTGTCTCCCATCCACGCGGAAAAATATCTGGAGGCAGCCAAGGAAGCACTCGACTACGGCAATCGCGACCCGCGCTCCCGCGCCGTCATGATCCCGTTTGAGCCCGGCGGCGACGTCAGCGAGATGGAAGCCGCTTACAAGGTTCTCGAAGTCTTCGTGCCCCGCGCTTTCCGCCGTCCCGCGCATCCCGGCGAGATCACCTCCGACGGCAAGCTGTTTCACGCCGCGCGCGCCCGCAAGATGAACTGGGAGGAATCCATCCTCTACGCCATGACCGGCGTCATGGTTTCGCCCAAGTTCCTCTTCCACGCCGAAGCCCCCAACGAGTCCGCCGAACCGCGCCTGGCTGGCCAATACGAGATGGCCTCGCGGCTCTCCTACTTCCTGTGGGGATCCATGCCCGACGCCGAGCTTGTGCGGCTCGCACGCCTCGGCAAGCTCCAGGACCCCGATGAGCTTCGCCGCCAGACCGTGCGCCTGCTCAAAAGCGAAAAGTCGCGCGAGTTCGCCGAAAATTTCACGGAGCAATGGCTTGGCACGCGCGAACTGGGCCGCGACATCAAGCCGGACGAAAAGCTCTTCCCCGAGTACTACGAGCCCGAGGTGCTGTCCGGCATCCGCCACGAGCCCTTCCTGTTCCTCCACGAGATCCTGCAAAACAACCTGCCGCTCACCGACCTCATCGACAGCGACTGGACCGTCGTCGCCTCCAAGCTGGCCCGCTTTTATGACTTCGGCCCCATCGAAGGACTCCGGCAACAGCCGGTGCGCGTGAAAATCCCGCCCGGCAAACATCGCGGCGGCCTCCTCGGCATGGCGGCCATTCATGCCGTCTCCTCCTACCCGCACCGCACCAGCCCCGTGCTGCGTGGCAAGTGGGTTCTGGAAAACCTCCTCGGCACGCCCGCCCCCGTGCCGCCGCCCGACGTGCCCGAGTTGAAGGATAACCACGCCGGCGAGGCGCCCAAGACACTGCGCGAGCGCCTGGAACTCCACCGCGCCAACCCCGTCTGCGCCTCCTGCCACAGCCGCATCGACCCGATGGGCTTCGGCCTGGAAAACTTCGATGTCATTGGCCGGTGGCGCGTGGAGGATGCCGGCAAGCCCATCGACACGCACGGCGTCCTTCCGGATGGAACTTCATTCGAAGGCGTCGACGGCCTCAAGAAGGTTCTCGCCGCCCGCAAGAACGAGGTGATTCGCAACCTGGCGTCGAAGATGCTCGGCTACGCCCTGGGCCGCGGACTCAGCCTTTCGGACCGCTGCGCCGTGGACCGCGTCATGGAGGCCTTGCGCCAGAACGGATATCAGTCGCATACTTTAGTACAAGAAATCGTGTTGAGTGTGCCTTTCCGGTATCAGCGGGGTAGCAATGCCCGGATCACCGTCGCAGGCGCCTCATCGGCAACGGAGGTGGCGCCAAGATGAAACGGAATCTCACCAGACGTACGCTGCTGCGCGGCACGGGTGCGGCCCTGGGACTGCCCTGGCTGGAAGCCATGATGCCCGCGCGCGCCTCGGCCGCTGAAATGTCGCGCGGCGGCGCCCCCGTCCGCATGGCGGCGCTCTATGTGCCCAACGGCATGCACGAACCCACCTGGACGCCCAAGGCCAAGGGGGCCGGCCAGGAGTGGGAATTGAGCGAAGGGCTGCTGCCGCTGGCGCATTTCAAGCCCCACCTCAACGTCTTCACCAACCTGTGGAATCAGGGAAGCAAGAGCGGCGACGGCCACTACGTGAAGCTCTCCGGCTGGCTCACCTCCACCACCATCTCCAAAACGCTCGGCGTGGACATCTCCTGCAACGGCGTCAGCATGGACCAGGTGGCCGCGCGCGCCGCCGGCAAATCCAC
>JADLCT010000028.1 GCA_020847045.1 Bryobacterales bacterium
AGTTATTCCGCCCGGGAGCAAACACATTTGCTAAGGCTAGCGTGATTGCGGGTCTCGGCGTCGCCCTGGGTCTGGGCGGTATCCTCAACAACATTGAGCGGACCTCGTATGTGACCAACGTGAACGTCCCGCGCGACCAGCCGGTGATGTTCACGCACAAACACCACGTCCGCGGCGTGGGCATGGATTGCCGTTACTGCCATACCTCCGTGGAGGTGTCTTCCTCGGCGGGAATTCCCTCGACGGAAGTCTGCATGGGCTGCCATTCGCAGATTTGGAGCGAAGCGCCCATACTGGAGCCGGTCCGCGAGAGCTGGCGCACGGGCAAATCCATCGAGTGGAACCGCGTGCACGACCTGCCCGGCTTCGTCTACTTCAATCACAGCATTCACGTCGCCAAAGGCATGGGGTGTCAAACCTGTCACGGACAGGTGGACCAGATGCCGATGGTGTGGAAACAGAACACGCTGCTCATGGAGTGGTGTCTGGATTGCCACCGCGCGCCGGAGAAATACATCCGGCCGAAGGATCAGGTGTTCAACATGGAGTACAAGCCCGAAGGCGATCAAGCCGCGTTGGGCGCGAAACTTGTGGCCGAATATAAGGTCCGCAAGCTCACCGATTGCTCGGTCTGCCACCGGTAAACGCGATGTCGACATCACAGCACAATCAACTTGTACAGATCGCCCCGAGCATGGCGGCCGCGCAGGCGGCGGCGCTGAAGGCCGGGAAGGACTCACAGGCCGCGCTGGAAGCGATGCGCGACCGGGTGGCCGGGCAAAGTGGACCGCGCTTCTGGCGCAGTCTGGAAGAACTGGCGGGCACCTCGGAGTTCCAGAACTGGGCGGCGCATGAGTTTCCCGATGGAGCCTCGACGTGGTCCGACCCCGTGGGACGCCGGCGCATGCTGCACCTGCTGGGCGCCTCGCTCGGACTGGCCGGCCTGACCGCCTGCACCAAGCAGCCGGATGAAAAAATTGTTCCGTACGTCCAGCAGCCCGAGGACTTTGTGCCGGGCAAGGCGCTGAAGTACGCCTCGGCCGTGAGCTTGAGCGGCTACGCGCAAGGCGTGGTCGTGGAGAGCCATCTGGGCCGTCCCACCAAGGTGGAAGGCAACGAGCTGCATCCTTCGAGCCTGGGCGGCACGGACGCCTTCGCGCAGGCAGCCACGTTGATGCTGTACGATCCCGACCGTTCGCAGTCGGTGCTGCGCAACGGGCGCATCGCCACCTGGCCGGGTTTCGTGGAAGCGATGCGGTTGGTGCGGGAAGAGGCGCTTGTCGATAAGGGCGCCGGGCTGCGGATTCTCAGCGAAAATACGACCTCGCCCACCTTCGCCGCGCTCATGAAAAAGCTGTTGGCGGAGTTACCGCAGGCGCAGTGGCATCAGTACGATTCCGTGGGCACGGATAACGCCCGCGCGGGCGCGCAGTTGGCTTTTGGCCAGCCGGTGAACGCCGTGTATAACCTCGCGGCCGCCGACGTGATTCTCGCGCTCGATTCGGACTTCCTGACGGAGGGTCCGGGCGCCGTGCGGTATGCCAGAGAGTTCGGCCGCCGCCGCAAAGTGTGGAAGGAATCCGCGCATGGCAAATCCGGCGAAGGCCATGCCGCGCCGGAAGCCGCACCCAAAATGAACCGGCTGTACGCCGTGGAATCCTGTCCGACGCCCACCGGCTCGATCGCCGACCACCGCCTGCCACTGGCTTCGGCGGATGTGGAAAATTACGCCCGGGCGCTTTCTGCGGAGCTTGGCGTGAACCTGGGCGCCGCCCAATCCAAAGCGCCGGCCGACTGGGTGAAGAAGGTGGCCGCCGACCTGAAGGCCCACGCCGGCGCGTCGCTGGTGGTGGCGGGAGCCTATCAGCCGCCCGCCGTGCATGCCATCGCGCACGCCATCAATGCCGCGTTGGGCAACGTGGGCAAGACCGTAACTTATATCGATGCCGTGGAGGCGTTCACGGGCGATGGCGTGGAAAGCCTGCGCAAGCTCACCGCGGACATGAATGCCGGCAAAGTGCGGGCTCTGGTGATGCTGGGAGGCAACCCAGTCTACGCGGCTCCCGCTGATCTGGACTTCGCGGCGGCCATGAAGAAAGTGGCCACACGCGTCCGCCTGGGGCTCTATGACGACGAAACCTCGGCGCTTTGCCACTGGCACGTTCCCGACACGCATTCGCTGGAGACTTGGGCCGATCTGCGCGCTCACGACGGCACGCTGACCGTGGCCCAGCCGCTGATTGCGCCGCTGTACGGCAACCACTCGTCGATTGAAATTTTGTCGGTGCTTCTCGGCCAGCCGGAGCAAACCTCCTACCAACTGGTGCGCGGGCACTGGCAGGCGAATCAACTGGTGGCCGAGCCATTTGAAGACAACTGGCGCAAGGCGCTGCATGACGGGCTGGTGGCCGGTTCGGCTTCGCCGGCCAAGGCTGTGGCGGTGCGTGCCGATCTGGCCGCCGCGCTGCCCAAGGCGAAAGCGGGTTCGGGGTTGGAGATCAACTTCCGGCCCGACGGCACCATCTGGGATGGCCGCTTTGCCAACAATGGCTGGTTGCAGGAGCTGCCCAAACCGATTTCGCGCCTCACCTGGGATAACGCGGTTTACGTCGGATCGTCCACGGCCGCGAAGTTGGGACTGGGCAACGGCGATTTGGTGGAATTGAAGCACGCCGGACGGCGCGTGCAGGCGCCCGTCTGGATTATGCCGGGCCATGCGCCCGACAGCGTGACGGTGCCGCTGGGATACGGCCGCACGCGCGTAGGCCGCCTTGGCAACCGCATCGGCTACAACGCCGGAGCGATTCGCGTCTCTCAGGGCCACTACATCAGCTCCGGCCTGGAAATTACCAGGACCGGCGAGAATTTCCGGCTGGCGACGGTGCAGGAGCACCACTCGATGGAAGGCCGCGACGTGATCCGCGTGGCCAATGCCGCCGACTTCGAGAAGAACCCGCAGATGTGGGGGCATGAGCATCCGCCGATGTCCCTTTATCAGGACTACGAGTACAACAGTTACAAGTGGGGCATGGCGATTGATCTGAGCGCCTGCACCGGATGCAACGCCTGCACCATTGCCTGCCATGCCGAGAACAACATCGCCGTGGTTGGCAAAAGCGAGGTGTTGCGCGGCCGTGAGATGCACTGGATCCGCATCGACCGCTACTACGAGGGCGATGCCGACAACCCGGGCATCTACCATCAACCGCTGGCCTGCCAGCACTGCGAGAACGCGCCGTGTGAAGGCGTCTGTCCCGTGGCCGCTACCATGCACTCGGAAGAAGGGCTGAACCAGATGGTGTACAACCGCTGCATCGGCACGCGGTACTGCTCCAACAACTGCCCCTACAAGGTGCGCCGCTTCAACTTCTTCCTCTACAGCGATTGGGAAACGCAGTCGCTCGAACCGCTGCGGAACCCGAACGTGACGGTGCGCAGCCGCGGCGTCATGGAAAAGTGCACCTACTGCGTGCAGCGCATCAACGCCGCGCGCATCGAAGCCGATAAGGAAGACCGGAAAATCCGGGATGGCGAAATTGTGACGGCCTGCCAGTCGGTGTGCCCCACGGAGGCCATTTTGTTCGGCGATTTGAACGACCCGAATTCGAAAATCTCCAAGTCGCGCCACAACGCCCGCAATTACAAGTTGCTGGCCGACTTGAACACGCGTCCGCGCACGGAATTCATGGCGCGGGTGCGCAACCCCAATCCGGAGCTCGCTGCGCCCCAGGCGCCCGCTCCTTCGCACGGATAAACCAGCTCAGGATCACCACATGGAAAAGGAACTGGTTCAAAAATCAACCGCAATCGGGATCACGCAGGATCCTGTCATCGGGCCTGGCCACGATTACACCTCTGTCACCGACAAGATCTCCTCGCTGGTGCTGACGACCAAGATCCACAAGGAGTGGCTCATTGGTTTCCTGTTTTCGGCCTCGCTCGCCAGCCTGCTCGGCGTGTCGATGTACTACCTGCTGTTCAAGGGCATCGGCGTCTGGGGGCCCAACGTTCCGGTGGGCTGGGGTTTCGACA
>JADLCT010000029.1 GCA_020847045.1 Bryobacterales bacterium
ACAAGATCGACATTGAGTTCGCCCGCGACCAGAACCTTCATTGCGCCGCCAGATTGTGAATCTTGAAGCTGTTCACCACACGGTTGATCACGCCGTCCTTGGACGGCGAGTCCGGTTCCAGGCCCTCGCCCAGGCAGCGGAAGAAGGCCAGCAACTGTCCCACCACCACATAGAGTACGGCGGAATTGGCGTCGCCGAGGGCGCTGAGCCCGGGCAGTTCGATGCGGCAGTCCTGCGGACCGGCCAGTTCGTCCAACGCCGCCCCGCCCACAAGAAGTTTCGCCGCGCCGATGCCCTTCTCGTTCAGTTCGGCCACCAAGTCGCGCTCATAGCGCTGGATGGCGTCTCCGTTGGAGAGAAAGCACACCAGCAGCGTGTCGCTGTGCACATAAGCCATGGGACCGTGCCGCAAACCCAGGAACGTCTCTGCCATGGCCGGTACGCGCCCGGCGGTCATTTCCAGCATCTTCAGCGCCGCTTCCCGGGCCGCGCCATAGCGCTCGCCACTACCGAGAAACACCGCCCGCCGGAATGGCGACCCCGCGACACGCGCCAGAGTGTCGAATTCTGTCGAAATCAGCCGCTCGGCGGCGGCCGCCAATTGCCCGCACACCTCCTGATACCGCGCCACCGGTTCCTCCGATGCCGCGAATCCCAGAAAGCGCGCCGCCAGGCTCAGGTTCGTGAAGCTGCTGGTCATCACCAGGCTGCGGTCATTCGTCCGCCCGTCTAGCGTCACCACACCGGCGCCATCCAACTCGCGGGCCAGGCTTCCCCGTTCATTGCAGGTCAGCACGAGGTGCCGGATGCCGGGCTCGGCGGCGCGCACCAGACGCAGCGCGCCCACGCTCTCCGGACTCTCGCCCGAGCGCGCCAGCGACACCATCACGCCCGGCCGCCCCCTTGGCAGAGCCGCCGCGCCATGGGTGAGAATCGCGCCGCCGCTCAGCGCCTGGCAGTCGATTCCCAGATCGTTCTGCAAGCCCAGGCGCACACACTCGCCGGCATACTCGGAACTGCCCGATCCGGTTACCGTCACGGACCGCGCCCCGGCCAGGATGCCCCGGATGGCCTCCGCCCTACACGCCATTCTGGCCGCCGTATCGCGCCACGTATCCGGCTGCTGGCAGATTTCGCGCAACGTGTGCTGAAGCCCCGCCGCCTCACCGGTTCCGTCCCCCTTCAGAAGACGAGCGGCCTCTGCTTGTGTGCGGACCAGGTTGTCCAGAAGGGTGGAACCGTTTACCGAGCTAGAACCCATACATTCCACGTTTCGATTGTGTCAAAAGAAAGCATACGAAAGCAAACGATAGCTTCAAGGTCTTACACATTCTTCCTCCAATCCCGGTCGGCCTCATCCTTCACCGGGATTACGAACGCGCCGTCCGCCGCCAGAGGCTGTGCGCACGCCCAGCGCACCGGACGCAGGACTCCGCCCTTGCACTCGATCTGCGCCGTCAGGTGTAGTTTTCCGGCTGTCACCTCGCGCGGGACCATGAGCGAAGCCTGCCGCAGGCGGCCACCGTATGGGTGCCCTGCGTCGAGTGAGCCCTCGGCCCGGAAGCTGCCCTCCGGATCGCGCAAGGTTAACCGTATCACGCCCGGCGCCGCCGCCACGCCGTCATTGGCCACGGCGACGATGAATTCGCGCGCGCCCAGCCGTTTCCGCTGCCAGATCCACGAAGGCCGCAGCCGGTAGCCCATTCGCTGCTGCAGCGCTGCGAACCCCTCGGGGTAGCGCTCGTTGTAGCGCGCCAAATTGGCCGATTCCGTCCACAGGCCCCAATAGTTCGCGCCCAAGTCGAGCGTATGCAGCATCGACAACTCCAGCCGGTTCACGCCCGCCTCGTCCACGGGCAGGTAGTTGCCGTCCACTTTGTACTGGCGGAAATAGCCGTCCTCCATGATCGTGGCCAGCCACGGCGGGCGATTCGACAGCGCCTCGATCTGCTCCGGCTCATCCAGCAGTATGCTGTCGGACCGCAGCCAGCACCCGGCGCGCACGGCCATGTCGATCACCTCGCGATTGCCGGTGCGGCTGATGTCGGGCTGCGTGTTCACGGCGAGCGGGCAGCGCCGGAAGGCCTCCAATTGCAGGCGCGTCATCTCCATGCAGGTGCGTTCTGCCGTCAGATAATCGGGAAACGGGCTGGGCAGGTTCCCGGTGTGGCCCTCGCCCCAAAAGCCATACTGCATCAGGTCCATGAACTCCATGGCCGGGTTCGCGTCGAACTCCGCCGCTAGCAATTCGGCCAGTTCTCGGAACGCTTTCATGAACTCGGGGTGGTGATACAGGGGCTCACGGTAATCGAACCGGGCGCCGGGGGCGCGGCCGATGGCGGCCGTGGGCACTTTGGAAGCGAGGAAGCCGGGCATGGCCAGACGCTCCGGCTGGAACGCCTCGTTGGACAACTGAATCCGGAAGGCCACGCGCAGTCCGTGACGGCGCGCGGCGTCCAGGGTGAGGCCGAACACCGGGTGAAGGTCCAGGCGTCCGGCCCGCTGCTGCACATCGCGCCAGTCGCAGCGGATGTAGAGGACGCTGACGAACGGCAACGACGCCATCTTTTCCACGTGCTGCTCCAGCGTCTCCTCGCCGCGGCGCGCCGCCAGCGATGGCCCCTTCTCCTCCCATGTGTATCCCACCAGGCCGCAGCCGAAGTTGCGCACCGGCTTCTTTGAGGGCGAGGTCGCCGCCACGGTGTACCAGCCGTCGTCCTGCTCGATGCCGAATGGTCCCTGGTTCAGCCGGTCCGTCACGCGCGGTCCGGGGCCAAAATCATAGCCATCCCAGCGATGCGTGGGAACGTCGGCCCGCGCCCGCGTCACCACACCCGGCGAGGCCAATGCCGCCGCTCCCAAACCTGCCCGCAATATGCCCCGCCGGCCCACACGTTTCATGACTTCTGCCCGCCTTTCCCGTCCTGTATACTACGAACAGTTCAATAGAAAAGTATACGAAAGGCATATGGAAATCAATCGAAAGCCTGGGTTTGCCGTGATCCTGGTGCTCGTCCTGACCGCCGTTGCCAGCGC
>JADLCT010000030.1 GCA_020847045.1 Bryobacterales bacterium
GACCAGTTTCACCGCGGTCTCGAGGTGTTTCAGCCGCACCGCCGGATCGGGGTGGTTGTTCGGCAGCATGTACGTCGCGTAGAGCCCGGCCAGCGGCTGGCGGTGCGAGTCCTCGAGCAGGCCCGACGACCGCACGGCCAGCGGGACGTTCACCCGCTGGATGTAGAACTCGAGGCCTTCCCGCAGCCTGCCGCCGAAATGGCCGTTCGCGAAACGCTCGCGGACGGCGGCGTCCGTCAGCCCCTCGAGCGCGCCGATGCCGATGCCGTTGTCCGTCAGGAAAGCGTCGGATTCATCGGCGCCGATCACCAGCGTCCGCGGCAGGCGCGTTTCGATGCCCTCGATCAGGCCGTCCTTCAGCCACTGGCTGAGCTGCCGGAACACAAACGCCAGGCCGCGTCCCTTGCCCCCGAGCGAGCCGCGCCCCAGCACCAGGAACGGGTAGCCCGGATCGAACTCCGGCGGGCGGAAGTCGGCGATGGCGCCCCGGTACTTCTCGCGGCGCGCGATGGACACCGCGCGGATCAGGTACTCCTTCAGCGCCTCCACCGTGGGGAAGTCGGAAAGCGAAATGGGCCGCAGCACGCCGGCCAGCGTGGTCTCGCCCCGCGCCCGGAACCAGTGCGACAGGTCATTGCGCTTGACGTGGAACACCAGCGACTCGTCCGGCACGCTGGCAATTGCCTGCTCCATCTCCCACAAGTTGGAGACGCGCAGAATCTCCGTTCCCTCCGGCATGCGGAATTCGAAATCGCCGAAACCGATATCCTCGAGCACAAACTGCTCGATTCCCGCCCGGATGTTCGACCCGCGCTTGTTCAGACAGCGCGCCCCCACCGACTCCGCCACCTCGGCCGCGTTCAGTTCGGAGGACTGCACCAGGAGGGGCAAACCAGGCATCCGCGCCGCCACGGTCCGCAGAAACCGCACGCCCGTGTCGGGGTCGATGCGGTCGTCGTGGTAGGTGTGCAGATCGGAGATGATGCCCACCAGGGACGCTTCGTACTTCTCAAAGAGCGCGATCGCCTCGGAGAAGGTGCGGGCCAGCAGCACTTTTGGCCGGACCCGCGTCCGCACCTGGCGGTCGCTTTCGTTGATGCCCTCCGGCACCAGCATGAAGGTGCGCTGCATCAGCATCGAATAGAGGTGCGGCAGGATCAGCGAGTAGTGCTCGACCGCGTCCTCAATGACGAGGATGGTGCCGATCGAGGCGATGCTGAGGTCGCGGTCGATGTTCTGGCTGTCCTCGACCAGCTTGACGATGGAGAGCAGCACGTCGGCGCTGCCGCGCCAGGCGAAGGTGCGGTCGATTCCCCCGGGCTCCGTGCCGCTGTACGCCTGGTCGTACCAGGAGCCGTCGAACACCACCATCACCACCGGCAGCCCGGGATGCGCGGCCTTCACTTTCCTCCCGAACTCGGGCGTGCCCGTATCAGGCAGGTTGCCCGACACCAGGACAAGGTCGAAGTGCTCCCTTCCCAATATGTCCAGCGCCTCCTGGCCCGACAGCGCGGTGACGATGTGGGGGACGTTCTGGAGGTGCAGTAACTGGGACGTGCCGTAGATCTCCTGCGACAATGAGTAGTCGCGCGACAGGCTGAAGGACTCGTAGGGGTTCGAGACCATCAGGATGGTGCGCACACGCCGCGCCATCAACTGGTGGAGGCCGCGAACCTGCGGATCGTAAGCGTAGCGGAGCCGGTCGCCAAGATCGGGTGGCTTCATCGGAACCTCGGAGCGGTGGCCGGGCAAATGGAGGACAGGCCAGGGCGGCCTGCCCCCCTACTACTGAGTTTAGACAAGGCCCTGCGCGAGCATGGCGTCGGCGACCTTCACGAAACCGGCGATGTTCGCGCCCGTCACATAGTCGCCCGGGACATCGTATTCCTTCGAGGTTTCATACGCCGCGCGATGAATGGACGTCATGATCTGCTTCAGCCGCCCGTCCACTTCCTCCCGGCCCCAGGAAATGCGCATCGAGTTCTGCGCCATCTCGAGGCCGGAGGTGGCGACGCCGCCCGCGTTGGCCGCCTTGCCGGGGCCATAGAGGATCTTCGCCTCGCGGAACAGCTCGACGCCCTCGAGCGTGGTCGGCATGTTGGCCCCTTCGCCCACCACGTAGCAGCCGTTCTGGAGCAGCGTCTTGGCGTCTTCGCCGTTGATTTCGTTCTGGGTCGCGCTCGGGAAAGCGCACTGCGCGGGGATGTGCCACGGCCGCTTGTTGTGGAAGTACTCGGCCTTCGGGTACTGCGTCACATACTCCCGGATGCGCCCGCGCCGGTTGTTCTTCAGATCCATCACCCAGGCGAGCTTTTCGGGATCGATGCCATCCTTGTCGTAGATGGTCCCGTCCGAGTCGGAGAGCGTGATGGCCTTCGCCCCGTACTCATTGAGCTTCTCGACGGTGTACTGCGCCACGTTGCCGGATCCCGACACCAGGCACGTCTTGCCCTGGAACCCTTCGCCGCGCGTCTTCAGCATCTCTTCGCAGAAGTAGACGCAGCCGTAACCTGTCGCCTCCGGCCGGATGAGCGACCCGCCCCACGCCAGGCCCTTCCCCGTCAGCACGCCGGTGAACTCGTTGCGGATGCGCTTGTACTGGCCGAACATGTAGCCGATTTCGCGCCCGCCGACGCCGATGTCGCCGGCCGGAACGTCGGCATCCGAGCCGATGTGCCGGCAAAGCTCGGTCATGAAGCTCTGGCAGAAGCGCATCACCTCGGCGTCCGACTTGCCCTTCGGGTCGAAATCCGAGCCGCCCTTGCCGCCGCCCATGGGCAGCGTGGTGAGCGAGTTCTTGAAGACCTGCTCGAAGGCCAGGAACTTGAGGATGCCCAGGTAGACGGTCGGGTGGAACCGCAGACCGCCCTTGTAGGGGCCGATGGCGCTCGAGAAC
>JADLCT010000031.1 GCA_020847045.1 Bryobacterales bacterium
CGTGCAAACGGAGGCCGTCACCACGCTGCTCACCGACGCCGACGGACGCGTCCGGGAGGTGCTGGGCGTATCCCGCGACATCACCGAGCGCAAAGCCGCCGAAGACGCGCTCCGCGCCAGCCAGGCGCAGTTGGCCGAAACGATGGAACTCGCCAACCTGGTTCCCTGGCGCTTCGACCTGGCCACCGGCCGCTTCATCTTCAACGACCGGTTCTACGCTCTCTGTGGAACCAGCGCCCAAGACGAGGGCGGTTACGAAATGACTCCGGATTGTTATGCGCGGCAGTTTGTCCATTCCGAAGACATGGCCCGCGTCCTGACGGAGGCGGGCGGCTACCGGGACCAGTGTTGCCGCGGCCAGCGCCGGCAACTGGAGTACAGAATCGTCCGGCGTGACGGCGAGGTTCGCTATATGGTGGTCCGCCATGAAGCCCTCTTTGACGAGTCCGGCTCGCCAGCCGCCATTGTGGGAGCTCATCAGGACGTAACCGAACGCCGGCGGGCCGAAGAGGCATTGCGGGCGAGCGAAGCCCGTTTCCGTACGCTCATCAGCGAGTCTCCCGTCGCCATCTGCATGTCGCGGAACGGACGCGTCACCTATGCCAACCCGGCATTCCTCAAGCTGACCGGCTACTCGTCCGACGAGGGCCTGCGCGGCATCCGGCTGCCTCACCTGGTTGCGCCTGAATCCAGGAAGGAAGCCGGAAATTGGTTTCGTTTGCGGTCCTACGGCCACGAGGCCGCGGAGAAACTCGAGATCGCCGGGCTCCGGGCCGGCGGCGCCCGCTACCCGCTCCAGGTCGCGCTCAGTTTCATGCGGTTCTCCGACGGGCCGGCGCTAGTCCTGTTTGTCGAGGACCTTACGGCTCAACGCAAGGCGGAGGCGGAACGCGAACGGCTTCAGGCGCAGCTTCTGGAAGCGCAAAAAATGGAATCCGTGGGACGGCTTGCCGGAGGTGTTGCGCACGACTTCAATAACCTGCTGACCGTCATCAACGGCTACTCGGCGCTCATCCTGGACCGTCTGCCGGCTTCTGATCCGGTCCACTCGGCGGCGGGCCACATTCAGCGCGCCGGCGAAAGGGCCACCTCGCTCGTCCGCCAGTTGCTCGCCTTTGGCCGGAAGCAGATGCTCCAGCCTGAGGTTCTCGACCTGACCTTGGTCGTCCGTGATACGGCCAACATGCTTCCGCACCTGTTGAACAGCGCCATCGAGATTTCACTGGACCGCCTGGGACCGGTCCAGCCCGTCCTGGTGGACCGCCAACAGCTCGAACAGATCCTGGTGACGCTGGCTATCAATGCCAGGGATGCCATGCCTCAAGGCGGCACACTCTTCTTTGAATCGTCTGACGTGACGCTCGAAGTAACAGGCGTTCCCGCGGCCTACGTGAGATTGACGGTCCGTGACACCGGCACGGGGATCGACGAACTGACCAAGGCCCACCTGTTTGAGCCCTTCTTCACCACCAAGCCTTTCGGCCAAGGTTCGGGACTCGGCCTGGCTTCGGTGCACGGCATCGTGGCTCAGAGCGGAGGCGTCATCAACGTGGAATCCGAGATCGGCCGCGGCGCCGCGTTTCACGTCTGCTTCCCGGCGGTCGGCTCCCCGGCGGAGGCAGGTGCGGCGGCGGACTCCTCCAGCGCGGCCCGGGGCAACGAGACCGTACTCATCGCCGAAGACCAGGAGGAAGTGCGCAGGCTGGTCGCCGCGGTCCTGGAAGGGCGCGGCTATACCGTGCTTCAGGCCGCCGCCGGGCAGGAGGCGCTCGACATCTGTGAGGCGCGTCACCTCAGCCTCCTCATCTCCGACATCGTCATGCCGGGAATGAATGGGTTCGAGTTGGCCCGCCAGGCGCGCATGATTCAACCCGAGCTCAAGGTGCTCTTCATGTCGGGCTATTCGCAGCCGTTCCGGGACCCGGCGTCGGAAGATGAGATGGGCGGCGCGTCTTTCATCGAGAAACCGTTCTCGCCCGGCGGCCTGGCCGCCAAAATTCGCGAAGTGCTGGGCGTTCCCGCCGCCAAACCCAAAGTGCTCATTGTCGACGACGAGCACGAGGTGCGCCAGTTCCTGCGTAAGGTGATGCAGAGCGGCGGATACGACACATACGAGGCGGCCGACGGCAAACAGGCGATCCGGCATCTGCGCACCAACCCGGTGGATCTTGTCGTCACCGACCTGGTCATGCCCGACATGGAAGGTCTGGCGACCATCCGCGCCGTGCGCCACGACTATCCCCACGTCGGAATCATCGCGATTTCGGGTGTCCACGGCGGCCAGTACCTGCGCATGGCGCGGCCGCTCGGCGCCGATGCCGCGCTGCGCAAGCCACTGGAACCGGAAACCTTGCTGAGCGAGGCCCGCCGCGTTCTCTCTCTGACCAGATAGGCTTCGCCGGCTTCCATGCTGCCCGCTCAGCCCGTACGGAGCGCATCCATCGGCGAAAGCCGTAAGGCCCGGCGGGCGGGCAGGGCGATGGCGCCCACTGCTACTGAGGCCATGACCGCGAGCACGGCGGCCAAGGTCTTCGGGTCGTGGGGACCAACTCCATAAAGTAGGCTGCGCAACATTCCGGTCAGCGCGAGCGAGCCGGCCAGCCCCGTGAGGACGCCCGCCGCCATGACCTTGGCGCCCGACGCCGCTACCATTGCCGCGATTCGCAGCGGTTCGGCGCCGAGCGCCACTCGCAAGCCAATCTCTCTGGTTCGCTGTGACACCGCGTGCCCCACGACGCCGTAGATGCCAATCGCCGCGACAAGCAACGCGGCAATCGAGAAGAAGGCCAGCAGGACGGAACTGAAGCGTTGACGCGCGAAGTCCTGCCCCAGAATTTCCTCCATGGATCGAACCGCGGATACCGGTTGGCCCGCGTCAAGCCGGTGCACGGCGTCCTGGCAACTTCTGGCAATCGCCAATGGACTCCCGTGAACCTTGACGAGCATCGTCATGCCGCTCATACCCAGCTTTGCGTGAGGGTAGTAGACTGTCGGCTCCGCATCCTTTTCGATCGATAACTCCCGGATGTCCCCGGCTACACCGGTGATTTCTCCAAACGGGTTGTCAGAAGCCATGAGCACACTGATGC
>JADLCT010000032.1 GCA_020847045.1 Bryobacterales bacterium
CTCGAACTCCACGCCCGCCGATGCCCGCGCAGTGGTCATTTTGTTGATGTCGCAGAAGCGGACGCCAACACCCGGACGTCCGAACTCGATGGTGAAGCCTACCTCGCCCACTTTGACGCGCCCGCTCACGTCGTTGGTCTTCACTTCCTCGGTCCCGCGTCCTTCAACACCGGTCGACTCATGCGGCACACGCGGATCGGAGAAGGCGCGGCGAACCACGCGCGGCCAGGTGAGGTCCTCAGGCTGGAATGCGGCCGTGGGGCACACGTCGGGTTCGGGATCGAAGCGGATGCGGAACAGCTTCAGGAATCCGCGCATCGTCCGGACCATGGTGGGATTGAGATGCTCCTGGCTCAGGCCGTTGTAACAGGAGAAGCACTCGACGCACTCATCGCGATCAATGGTCGACCGGTTGGTCAGCGGATCCACATAGATCGCCCCCATGGGGCAGACGTAGGTGCAGTTGCCGCAGGCCACGCATTTATTGGAATCGATGCGCATACTTCACTCCTAGGTAAACAATCGTCGGGATGCATCTATTCTTGCAAAGAGGAACGCGGCTGTCACGCACAGCGCCGCCGCCACAAGAAATGGTACGTTCCACCCGTAGCCCTGAACCAGATAGCCGACCACGGCGGAAGAGATGGCCCCGCCGATGTTGCCCATGGTGTTCATGACGGCCGAAACGGAGCCGGCAAAGTCGCCGCCGACATCAAGCGGGATGGCCCAACTGACGCCGACGGTCAACTCCAGCCCGAAGAAGGCGAGGCAGGTGAAGACCACGCTCAGGTGAGGGTCAGGGGTGAGGGTGGCGGGCAGAATGCCGGCCGCCGCCAGGGCGAAGCCGAAGCTGCCGACGCCGCGGCGTGCCAGCCGCAGGTTGCCCGAGGAGTGGGCCCAACGGTCAGACAGCCAACCGCCGAGGAAGTCGCCGAACACACCGGCGAGCAGGGGCAGGCTCGCGTAAAAGCCCATCTGTTTCAGATCAAAGCCGCGGTGGGCGTTGAGGTATTTGGGGAACCAGTCAAGGTAAACGGCTAGGCAGTAGCCGTAGCAGAAGTACATCGACGATAGAACCCATATCTGCCGCGTTCCGAGAATAATGCCCCAGGGCACGTCGGTGGCGGCGCGCTTGTTGGGAGCGCCTAATTTCTCGCGAATCAACTGGCGCTCGGCGTCATTCAACGAGCCATGCTCATCCGGCGTATCGCGGTAATACCAGAACCAGAGCGCGGCCCAGAAGAGTCCAAGGACGCCAAAGACATAGAAGGGGGTCCGCCAGCCATACTCGGCGATCAGCCAAACCACAATGGGCGGTGTAAACGCGGCGCCGAGCCGGGAGCCGGCGTGCGTGATGCCCTGCGCATAACCGCGTTCGGTAGGCAGCATCCAGCGCGACAGGCTGCGTGTGGCAATGGGAAACGCCCCGGCCTCGCCGACGCCGAACAGGAAACGCACGGCGGCCATGGAGTTGACACTGAAGCTGGCCGCGGTAAGGGCGGTGAAGCCGCTCCACCAGGTGACGATCAGCGTCAGGGCGCGGCGGGGCCCGATGCGGTCGCCCAACCACCCACCGGGGATCTGGAACAACGCATAGCCCCATCGGAACGAGCTGAGAATCCAGCCCATGGCCACGATGGAGATGCCCAGTTCTTTCTGAATGGAGGGCACGGCCGCGCTGATGACGACACGATCCATGTAAGTGATCATGTAGGCTGCGACGGTGAGCCAGAGGACAATGTGGCGGACGCGCGTGGGACGCTGCACGGTTGGTGCATCGTATCATAGGCTTGAAACCATGCCCCCGGACGCACCCGCACCTGCCCCCCTCGTTGCCGTGATCATGGGCAGCCGCTCGGATTGGGCGACCATGCAGCATTGCGATGAGACGCTGGCCCAGTTTGCCGTGCCTCGTGAATGCCGCATTGTGAGCGCTCATAGAACGCCTGACCTGATGGCGGAGTTCGCCAAATCGGCCCGTGACCGCGGGATTGAAGTGATCATCGCCGCCGCCGGCGGAGCGGCCCATCTGCCTGGGATGACCGCGGCGCACACGACGCTGCCCGTGCTCGGTGTGCCGATTGAAAGCGCCGTGCTGCGGGGGGTGGATTCGTTGCTGAGCATCGTTCAGATGCCAGGCGGGATTCCCGTCGCCACGCTGGCCATCGGTAAAGCGGGCGCCATCAATGCGGCCCTGCTGGCGGTCTCGATTCTGGCGAACAAGCACCCCCAGTATGCGGAGCGGCTGGAAGAGTTCCGCCGCGCACAGACGCAGCGCGTGCTGGAGGACTCTCTTTCGTGAGCCTTTTTTCGCGGGCGCCCGTCCTGCCTGGGGCCACGGTCGGCGTTCTGGGCAGCGGTCAACTCGGCCGCATGTTCGCCATCGCCGCCCGGCGCATGGGCTACCGCGTCTACACCTTTTCCCCGGACGACGACACGCCCACCGGCCAGGTGTCCGATCTGGAAGTCAAGGCGAGCTACGACGACCTGGATGCCGTGCGCCGCTTTGCCCAATCGGTGAGCGTGGTCACGTTCGAATTTGAAAACGTTTCCTCGGCGGCCACCGCGGCGGCAGCCGAGTTCGCTCCGGTCCGGCCTTCCGGCCAGGTGCTCCACCTCACGCAGCACCGCCGCCGCGAGAAGACCTTCCTGCGCGACCAGGGATTCCCGGTGACGCAGTTCGAGGTGGTCAACTCGCTCGACCAACTGCCGCACGCAATTGCCGAATTGGGGCTGCCGGCCGTCCTCAAATCCGCCGGCTTCGGCTACGACGGCAAAGGCCAGGCCAGGATTCACAGCGACACCAACCTTGCCGCGGCTTACCAGCAGGCCGGCGGTGGCGAGTGCGTGCTGGAAGCGTTTGTCGACTTCGAGTGCGAATTTTCGGTGGTGGCGGCCCGCTCTTTGGATGGCGGCTTTGCTCACTATGGCGCGGTGGAAAACGAGCATAGCAACCACATTCTCGATGTCACTACGGCGCCGGCCTCGATTCCCGCGGAGGCCGCCCGAACAGCCATCCAGATCACGCGGGGTGTGCTGGAGGCGCTCGACGTGGTCGGCGTGCTCTGCGTCGAGTTTTTCCTCGAACGCTCCGGCCGCGTGTTGATTAACGAACTGGCGCCAAGACCGCATAACTCAGGCCACTTCACCTTCGATGCCTGCGTCACCTCGCAGTTTGAGCAGCAGTTGCGCGCGATTTGCGGCCTCTCTCTGGGCTCCACCGAACAGCTTCGTCCGGCGGCGATGGCCAACCTGTTGGGTGACCTATGGGCCAACGGTGAACCTAACTGGCAGGCCGTGACGGCGCTGCCGGAGGTGAAGTTGCATCTCTATGGGAAGGCATCGCCTCGCCCAGGCCGCAAGATGGGACACCTCACGGCCATGGCGCCCACCGCCGAAGAAGCCGCTGAGCGCGTGCGCGTGGCACGCGACTTACTCACTGCGCGCTGATCCGGTTCCGTGCCCTGGCTGCGCGTGGTTCTATGAGAGGAATCACGTGCGATCTCTAACGCTTCTTCTGCTTACCTGCCCCCTGCTGGCGCAACCGGAGGCGCCGCGAATTGTGTCTGGGGTCTGTCAGGTGACGGTCGACAATGCGCAAATCAGCGCCAGGCCGTGCGACTTGAACATCGGCAGTGAGGGCTACGTGCCGGCCGGAACGACGGTCCGGCTCCGGCAGGTGTCCGCCTACTGCATCGCGCCAATTGACCGGGCCATCCGCATGGTCCGCCTCGACACGCAACTCTCCAACGCCTACACGGACATCCACAACACGTTCGTGCGGCTACAGCGGCGTGAGATCCGCTCGCCAGGCCTTCATGCCGAATACCAGGGTTCGCAGCTCATGGACGCCTACGCCGGCCCGGGACTTCGCATCATGGCCACCGTGACGGCCGAGTTGGGCAGCCTGGCGCCGCGCATTTCGTGCGAGGTCCGGTTCCAGGGCACGGTCGTCCCCTGATCGAGGCCGTTTACCTCTTCACGCTCAGCAGAGCCTGGGCTTGTGTCAGCGCGCCGAGATACCCGGCGCGGATCATCAGGTCGCCGTCCGGCGCATTAGCGGGAACGGTGATGTTGAGCTGAAATAGCCCGGGTGAGATCAGCCCGGCGAACTGCACCGTTGCGAGGAGTCCGACCACCGAGACGGTGGGAAGCAAAGGCAACGTGCCCGA
>JADLCT010000033.1 GCA_020847045.1 Bryobacterales bacterium
CTTCTGCTGCTGGCCCGCCTCGGACTGCGCGCCGGCGAGATCCTCCGCCTTTGTCTTGAGGACATCGATTGGCGGAAGGGCCACGTGCTGGTGCGCGCGGGCAAGAATCGTCGCGAGCGTGTTCTACCGTTGCCTGAGGACGTTGGCGAAGCTTTGGTTGCCTATCTGAAAGACGGCCGCCCCTCCGGGAATCAGCGGCCCGTGTTTCTCAACCTCTGCCCGCCCTATCGTCCTCTTCGGAATTCGCAAGTCGTCTCGATGGTGGCCACGCAGGCGCTGAAGGACGCGGCGGTGTCGACACCCCGCCCCGGCGCATACCTATTCCGCCACACAGTCGCTACTCACATGGTCTGCCGCGGCGCGACGTTCAAGTCGGTGTCAGACGTGCTGGGCCATCGCACGCTCAGCGTGACGGGCGTTTACGCCAAGTTGGATTTGACCACGCTGGCAAAGGTGGCGCTGCCGTGGCCGGGAGGTGTGCAGTGAGCAACGACACGTTACAGTCGCGCCTGGAAGTCTATCTCGAACTGCGCCGATCGCTGGGATACAAAACATCCGTACAAGAGCCTACGTTACGAGACTTCGTCGACTACTTGGCGACGCACGCCCAGTCGGGTCCGATTCGCGCTGCGGCTGCCGTGGACTGGGCGCGGCAAGCCTCCGCCCGGTGCTACCGCACCGGCGCCGCCATCCGTCTCCGTATGGTCCGCGGCTTCCTCGTTCACTTGAAGGCGTTCGAGCCGGAAACCGAGATTCCACCACCCGGACTCGTGGCCGAACCAAGCCGTCCCCAAGCGCAGCTTTACTCACCGGAACAAATCCGCCGGATGATGGACGCCCCGCATCACGGCTCTGGGGAACCAGGTTCGTTCCAACAGATAACCTTCCGCACCGTGATCGGCCTGCTCGCCAGCACGGGGCTACGGATCGGAGAGGCCCTGCGGCTGACGCTGGATCAGGCCCATCTCGACCACGACCCGCCCTATCTGGAGATCCGTGACACCAAATTCCACAAGTCGCGCCTCGTGCCGCTACATCCCACCGCCGCCGCCAAGCTGAAAGAGTATTTGGTGAAGCGGCAACAGCTTATCCAGGCGCAAGCCGGCAAGCCGTTCTTCATCAACGATCACGGCCAGCCCCTGCGATATCACCCGGTTCGGGAGGCCATTCTCCAGGCCCAGATGCACGCCGGCATCGTCAAAGAAGAAGGTCCAGGACGACAGGGGCCAACCTTGCACGCGCTGCGTCACGCGTTTGCCGTTGAGCGCCTGATGGCCTGGTATCGCGACGGAGCGGACGTGCGCACGCAGTTGCCGAATCTGTCGGTCTATCTGGGCCACCTGGGAATGGTGGAAACCTACCGCTATCTGTCGGCCACGCCGGAGTTGCTGACCATCGCCGGCGAGAGGTTCGGCCGGTATGCGCAAGAGGGAGGCCGAGAATGAGCGACACGGATCAGGCCTCTACTCTCGTTGGCCCATTACTGCAGTCTTTCTTTACTGAGCACATGCTGTCCCACCGGCGCGCCAGCCAGCAAACGGTGGACAGTTACCGCGACACCTTCCGGCTGCTGCTCCGCTTCCTGCAACAAACCACTGGCAAGGAGCCCGCCAGCCTACGGATCGCCGATCTCGACGCGCCCGCGATGCTGAGCTTCCTGGAACACGTCGAGCAGCAGCGCCATAACCAGGTGCAGTCGCGCAACGTGCGTCTGGCGGCGCTCCGATCGTTCTTCCGGCTGGTCGCGTTGCGGGACCCGGCGAGCATCCACGTCGTGACCCGAGTGCTGGCGATTCCGGTCAAGCGCGCCGACAAGCGGTTGGTCGGCTATCTGACCCGCGACGAGATGGACGCGATTCTCGGTGCGCCTGACCGCAAGACCTGGGCTGGGCAACGCGACTACACGCTGTTGCTCACTTTTTACAACAGCGGAGCCCGCGTTTCCGAGCTCACTTCCCTCAAGCGGTGCCAAGTCCAGCTTGGCGCTACATCTTTCCTCCAGCTACATGGGAAAGGCCGGAAGGAGAGATCCGTTCCGCTCTGGCCGAAAACCGCCCGCACGTTGAAGATCTGGCTGGACGCCTCGCCGCCATTGCCCGACGGTCCGGCGTTTCCAAGTGCGCGCGGCGTAGCGCTGTCACGAGATGGCGTGAACTACATCTTGCAGGACGCGGTACGGGCGGCGGCGAAGACTTGCCCCACTCTGGCGGCCAGGCGCGTCACCCCGCACGTGCTGCGCCACACAACTGCCATGCATCTGCTGCAATCGGGTGTCGACATCACCGTGATCGCACTCTGGCTCGGGCATGAGAGTCCGGAGACCACCCACATCTACGTCGAGGCGGATCTGAAAACCAAGGAACAGGCACTGCAAAACGTGGCCCCAGCGGGCAAAGGCTTCCGGCGGTTCCAGCCCCGCGACGCGCTGCTGGCCTTCCTCGACACCCTCTGATAATGCCGAGTGGAACCACCACCAAGCCCGCCCCAGCGAGCCGTTCGCCGTGATCACTCTGGGTTA
>JADLCT010000034.1 GCA_020847045.1 Bryobacterales bacterium
AAGACTGACCCACCCCTGCCCGCCAGAAGTTGACCACAAGACGATGAACGGGCATGCCCGATGCCCGGAAGAGACCCTGCCGGATCTGCCGACGGTGGTTCCGGCCGGATAGCAGAGTCGGTGACCGCCAACGTGCCTGCGGGAAGCCGGACTGCCAGAAGGCCCGCCGTCGGAAGACCCAAGCCAGTTGGCGAGCCCGCAACCCGGGCTACGCCGCCGCCCACCGGATCGTCCAACGCAACCAGGACCCGAGTGCCGCCGCGGTGCGCACGCCCCCGCCCCTGAACCAACTGCCGTGGGATCTGGCGAAAGACCAGTTCGGGGGCCAAGGGACTGATTTTATTGCGGTTATGGGTACACTAATCCTCCGCGCGGCGAAAGACCAGTTCCAGGCTTATCTGGTTGATGGGAATGGACTTGCCGGCACACTTCTCCAAAATCCGCAGAAGACCAGATCCGCCCAGGCGCATACTGAAACCCGAGTTGCCCCCGATGCCGCGACTGGAGTTTCATCAACTGGACCGCCGCCTGGAAAGCCTCCGCATCCGCCATCCGGCGCGCCAGCGGCGGTTGATCGCTTCGCTGGCTGAAGGCGGACAGCAAACACCGATCATTGTTCTGCCAAGCAGTGCCGGCAACGGGGGCCGCTATCTGGTCATCGACGGCCACCAACGCATCGCCGCGCTCCAGCAACTGGGCCGCGACACGGTCGAGGCGGTAGTGTGGGAGATGTCAGAAGCCGACGCGTTGTTGCTCGAGCGCAGCCTGCGCATGAGCCAGCCGGACAGCGCGCTGGAACAAGGCTGGTGGCTGGCCGAGATGGAGAGCCGTTTCGGTTACTCCATCGAAGAACTGGCGCGCCGCTTGGACCGCAGGAGGAACTGGGTGGCCAGCCGGCTGGCGTTGGTGGAGACTCTCCCCGAGTCGGTGCAACAGTTGGTGCGC
The DNA here is from genome assembly GCA_020847045.1 of Bryobacterales bacterium. GTDB lineage: Bacteria > Acidobacteriota > Terriglobia > Bryobacterales > Bryobacteraceae > JAFLBB01. Next base: position 946 of record JADLCT010000034.1, read on the forward strand.
GAAGGCAAACTCGCCGCCTCGCTGGCGATGCGTTACCTGGTGCCGGTGGCGCGCATCAGCCTGGAGCAGTGCCAGCGCATGGCCGCGGTTTTTGCCGAACAGCAATGGAGCACGCGGCAAGGCGGTGAGTTCTATCAAGTCTGGCGCCGGGCCCGTGGTGTGGTGCGCGACCGTCTGCTGGCCTCGCCGAAGCTATTTGGCAAAGCACAACCACCGCCGCACCCGCTCGACCAGGCACTGAACCAGATCACAGCCATCGCCCAACGGGCGCTGGAGCAACTGCCATCGCCCCTGCCCAACCGCGCCCTGCTGCGGCGCAAGCTCGAGTGCGCCATCGCAGTGTTGAGCGAACTGCAACAACGAATCGAGGAGCCGGAAACCCATCATGTTGAGCCAATCGCAACGAGCGACGATTCTCCAACTGCATCTACAGGGAGTGGGCAAACGCGAGATCGCGCGGCTGCTGCAGATCTCGCGGCAAAGCGTGCGCCAGGTGCTGAAAGCCAACTCCAGCGTTGTGCCGAAGATCGAGCGGGCCGAGAAAGCCACGCCCTACCGCCAACAGATCCTCGAGTTACTGCCCCGCTGCAAAGGCAATCTCGTGCGAGTCCATGAGGAACTGCTGGCCTCAGGCGCCACGCTCTCCTACCAGGCGCTCACCGCTTTCTGCCGCCGGGAAGCCATCGGGCGGGCGCCCCTGCTGCCGGCGGGCCGCTATGAATTTGATCCCGGCCAGGAAATGCAGCACGACACCTCCCCGCATGAGGTGGTGATCGGCGGGCGCAAGTGCAAGGCACAAACCGCCGCTGTGACCCTGTGTTACTCGCGCATGCTGTTCTTCCAAATCCTGCCCACGTTTCAGCGATTCGACTGCAAGCTGTTCCTCAACGATGCTGCCGGTTACCTGAACGGCGTCCCCGAGCGTGTGATGATCGACAACACCCATGTGGTGGTATTGCGCGGCAGCGGCCGCCAGATGGAGCCGGTGCCGGAGATGGCCGCCTTCGCCCAACGGATCGGCTTCCGTTTTGTGGCTCACGAGATCGGCGACGCCAATCGTTCGGCGCGCGTCGAACGGCCGTTCCACTTCATCGAAAACAACTTCCTGGCCGGTCGCACGTTCGCCGATTGGCAGCTCCTGAACAACCAGGCGCGCCAGTGGTGCGATCGGGTCAATGCGACCTACAAGAAACACATCCGTGCCGTGCCGCGCGAACTGTATGCGGTCGAGCGCCCGCTGCTGAAACCGCTGCCGGTGTGGCTGCCGGAGATCTACCGGCTGCATCACCGTCTGGTGGATATCGAAGGCTACGTGTCGCTGCACACCAACCGTTACTCGGTGCCGCCTTCCTTCCTCGGCCGTCAGGTGGAAGTGCGCGAAACGCGCGACCACGTCGAGATCGAACTCGATGCCCGCCATATCGTCCGGCACAAACGGATTGCCACGCCCGACCAGGTGCGCGTGACCTTGCCCGAGCACCGGCCCAAGCGCGGCGAGGGAGCTTGCAAGCGCGATCCACATCCGGAGGAAACGGCCATCCTTGCTGCCATCCCCGAACTGGCCCCCTATGTCGAGAAGCTGAAACACCGCGGCCGCAAGGGGATCACGCTGCGGTTGCGGCAACTGTTGCGCCTGTTGCGGGAATATCCACGCGAAGCCTTTCTGGGCGCGATCGAAGAAGCCGACCACTATGGCCTGTACGATCTGGATCGCCTCGAACGGATGATCCTGCGCCGGGTGAGGCAGGAATACTGCCGTCTGGAGGATCACGATGACTGACGAGATCGAACAGTTACTGAAGAACCTCAAACTCGGCCGCATGCGCTCGATCTACGACGAGCAATTGCGGGCCGCCGAAAAGCAGCAGGTTTCTTACTCGGAGTTTGTCGCCGCGCTGCTGCGCGCCCAGTGGCACCATCAGCAGGAGAGTGCCCTGGAATGGCGCATCCGTCGCGCCAATCTGCCCGAGCGCTGGTCGCTGGAGACCTTTCCCTATAACCGCCAGCCCGGCGTCCGGCGCAAACAGATCCAGGGCTTGGCGGAACTCGACTTCGTGGCCAAACACGAGAATCTGGTGTTGGTCGGCCCCACCGGCGTAGGCAAAACCGGACTGGCCTGCGGCCTCCTGCTCAAGGCTCTGCAGAACGGACTCCGCTGCCAGTTCATTCGCGCTCAGGACCTGTTCGACGAGATGTATGCTTCGCTGGCCGATCGCTCCACGCGCAAGCTGGTCAACCATCTGGCGCGGCTCGACGTACTGTTGATCGACGAGTTCGGCTACTTGAACCTGAAACCGGAACAATCCAACACGTTCTTCAAGTTGATGGAGGAACGCTATCACCGGCATTCTACGATCGTCACTACCAACTTGGACTACGCCGAGTGGCACAACTTCCTCGGGAACAAGTTAATGGTGGAGGCGTTGCTCAGCCGCTTGCGGCATTACTGCCACACGGTGCGCATCGACGGCCCCTCGCTGCGTGAGCCACAAGGATGAAACCGTTGCTGGACTCCGATGAATACGTCCGGCGCGTGTTCGAAGCTTATCGGGCCACGCCCGGCACGTGTGGTGCTGTGCGCAGCCCGGACCGTGCCTTCGCACTGACGCTGCACAGGCGCGGCGTACCTCTGGCTGCTGTCGAAAATGCTTTCGTGCTGGCCGTGGCACGGCGCCTTGCTCGCCGGCCCGGCGCTGCGCCGCTGGGCATCGTCCGCTCGCTGGCCTACTTCGAGCCGGTGATCGACGAGGTTCTGGAATCCACGGCCGGCCAAGCCTACTACGACTATCTGCGCAAACGACTGCCTCGTCTGCTGTCCGCCCAAGGCCGCGCTAGCCCCGCGCGCCTTCGGCGCGGATGACGCTGAGATCCCCCGACTATCCACACAACCCGCACGCCTACCGGCGTGGATGATGTCGCG
>JADLCT010000035.1 GCA_020847045.1 Bryobacterales bacterium
CTTCGGCGCTCACCAGAATTGACCCAGTGGTACTCGGATAGAGTTGCCCATAGGTTGCACAAGGTGTGGAACACGTAGGGCGACAGCATCATCCACGCCGTAGGCGTGCGTGCTTTGCTGGGAGCCGGGGAGTCATTGATCATCCACGCCGGAGGCGTGTGCGTCGCAGCTACCGCGAGCGTTGCGCGGCGAGCCAGTGCGGCAGGCGCAGACGAAGGTAGCGGTAGTAATCCGGGCCGGCGGTGTTCGCGAGCACTTCCTCGATCACCGGGCCGAAGTAGGCCAGCGAGCGGATGACTGCCAGCGGCGGGGCATCCGGCGGTCGCGTGAGCCGACGTGAAGCCGCCAGCACGAGGGCATTCTCGACGGCCTCCAGCGGCACGCCGCGCGCGTGCAAGGCCAGCGCGAAGGCGCGATCAGGCCGGCGCGCGACGCCGCACGTGCCCGGCGTAGCGCGATAGGTATCCAGCACGCGCCGGACGTACTCGGCGGCGTCCATCTCAACCCTGTGGTTCACGCAGCGGCGGACCATCGATGCGCACTGTGTGGCAGAAATGCCGCACGCGGCTCAGCAGCGCCTCGACCATGGCCTTATTACCGAGGAAGTTATGCCACTCGCTATAATCGAGATTGGTAGTGATGATGGTAGAGTGCCGGCGATAACGCTGCTCCATGAGCTTGAAGAAAGCGTTACATTGCTCAGGCCGCAGATTGAGGTAGCCAAATTCGTCAATCAGTAAGACGTCCAGCCGCGCCAGATGATCGATGAGCTTACGCGTGGAGCGGTCGGCGAGCGAAGCATACATGTCGTCGAACAGATCCTGCGCGGCGATGAACTGGCCGCGCAGCCCATTCTGCAAAGCCTTCAGCAGGAGGCCGGAGGCCAGTCCTGTTTTGCCGACGGCCGTGGGACCGATGAAGACCAGATTCTCGTGTTTGGCCACGAAATCAAGCTCGGCGAAGCCTTGGATCTGCTTGCGTTTCACGCCGGGTTGCTGGCTATAAGGAAACGTTTCCAGTGACCAGCGTTCAGGCAGATTGGCGCGGCGGATGCGCCATTCCAAGGCGCTTTCCTGTTGGTGATGCCACTGGGCGCGCAACAGCGCGGCCACAAACTCGGAGTAAGAGAGTTGCTGTTTCTCGGCGGCGCGGAGTTGCTCGTCATACACCGAGCGCATGCGTCCGAACTTGAGGTTCTTCAGTAGTTGTTCGATTTCGTCAGTCATCCTGCTCCTCGTCCAAGCGGAAGTATTCGCGGCGCACGCGGCGCAAGATCATGCGCTCGACGCGATCCAGATCGTACAGACCGTAGCGGCTGGCTTCTTCGATGGCGCCGAGGAACGCCTCGCGTGGATAGTCGCGTAACATGCGCAGCAGGTGCCGCAGCAACAGCGTCACGACCTTCCGTCCGCGGCGTTCGAGGTGATCCACATACGATGCGAGTTGGGGCTCGGCGGCCAGGATGGCCACCCGCTCCGGATGGGGATCGCGCTTGGGCGCGCCGCGCTCGGGCCGGTGCCCGGGCAGCGTGACGCGCACTTGATCGGGCGTGAGGATCCGCCGGTGCGTGACGATGTGCCGGGCATCGAGTTCGATCTCGACGCGGTCGAACATCTCGCGCACCTCCACCTGCCGCCCGATGAACGAAGCCGGCACCGAGTAGCGGTTCGAGTGCAGCGACACATAGCCTTCCACATCGACGAGACGGTGATGCAACCGGTAGACCTCCGGCAGCCAGGCTGGGAGCGGTTTCAACCGCAGTCGCTCGACGGCGTAGAGTTCGGTGGGAATGGCGCGGATATGTTTCTTGTAAGTCGCATTCACGCGGTCGCACCACGCGCGCGCTTGCCGGTTGAGATCGTCCCAGTCCGCGAACGTGCGTCCAACCAGGAAGTTGTGCTCGATGAAGTGGAACGGTCGCTCGACGCGCCCCGAGCGGTTGGCGTCGCCGATCTCGTGCGCCACGAAGGTGAACCCGAGCCGTTCGGCGAAGGCGGCCATTTCCGGCACCGGCTCCATGGCCCGGCCCGAACCGCGCCACACGACGACGTGGGTGTTGTCGATCATCACGCGCTCGGTAGCGCCTTGAAAGTAGCGCAGCGCGGCAGTGAGAAAGACCTTGCAGTCGAAGCGCTGGAAGGTGGGCAGGATCTGGAAGAATAACATCCGCGAGTAACACAGCACCGCCGAGGCGGTTTGTGCTTTGTACGAGCGCCCGCCCACCGTGACGGTGTGCGGCGAGGTGTCATGTTGCATCTCCTGGCCGGGCGCGAACTCATGGCGGCCCGCGGGGACCGGCGGCTCTTGCCCGATCCCTTCGCGGCGGCAGAAGGCGGTGAGCGCTGGATAGGAGAACGCCGCGCCGCCGGCCACTAACTCCTCATGGACTCGCACGAGATTGCCCTGGCAAAGGGTGAGTAACTCCAGGATCTGGGAGCGGAACGGCGCGGCCTTCTCGGCCCGCTCGATCTTCGGCACGGCGCTCGAGTTCGCCTGCAGCACTTGGCGGACGCTTGGCCGCGAGATCCCGAGGAGCCGTGCGATCTCGCGCTTCGGCACCTTTTGCGCATGCAGTTGAAGAATCGCGGCGCGTTGGGCTTGGGTCAACATGATGGGTGACGGGCTCCTCCAGGCGTTGTTGCAGTTCGTGCAGTAGTTCAATGGCGCGGGCGAGTGGTCGCCGCACGCTGGCGCTGCTTTCCGGCGGCGGTGAGGGTAGTTCGTCGAGCGCGCGTTGCGCGAGGGCGGCGAGTTGATGTAACTGCTTTTCGAGCGAACTGGCGGGTTGTTGCGCCTTGCGGTAGAGATCCGGCGCGGCCACGATGCGTTCGCGCAGCGCGCGGCTGGCGTGGCGCCAGGCGCGATACAGTTCGGCGGCTTGCCGCGTGGTCCAGGGTTGCGCGGCGGTGGCGAAGGCTTCCGCCAGGCGTTGGCAGTGCTCGGCATTGACGCGCGCCACCGGCGTCAGATAGCGCAGCGCGATCGCCGCAGCGAGTTGGCCTTCCCGCACCCGTTGTTGCACTGGTTGCGGCAAGATCTCCACCAGCGCCAGGCGACTGGCCACCCAGGTTTTGCTGCGATCGAAACGCCGAGCCAGTTCCTCGATCGAGCAGCCGAGGCGGCTCTCCATTTCCGCGAGCAGCCAGCCTTGTTCGAGCGCTGTTTCCGGTTGCCTGGCGCGCAGTGACCGCTCCAGCACCAGTGCTTCGGCTTCGCTCATCTCCCACACCACGGCGTGGACCGTATCGCGGCCGAGTTGCTGGAGCGCGGCGAGGCGTTGGTGCCCGTCGATGACGAGGTAGCGGCCGTGTTGTTCGATGACGATGATCGGCGTTTGCTGGCCGGCTTCAGCCAGGGAGGCGAGCAGGCGGCGCTGGCGCGCCGGATGCCGCACCCGGAGGCTTGCCAGGCGGCGGTCCAGTTGATGAAACTCCAGTTGCATCGGCTTGGGCTTCAGTATGCGCCGCTTGCGGACTGGTCTTTCGCGGCGCGGCGGGAAGTGTGCCGGCAAGCGGCTTGGAATCAGCAGGATACGCTTTGGACTGGTCTTTCGCGGCCTGGACGAGAAGTGTACCCATAACCGCAATGAAATCAGCGCCTTGGCCGGTGAACTGGTCTTTCGCCAAGTCCCAGGGAAGTCGGTTCAGGGGTGGGGGCGTGCGGAGCGGTTCGGCGTCGGGGTCCTCGTTGCGCTGCTGGAGGCGATAGGCGACGGCGTAGGTGGGATTTCGGGCGCGCCAACTGGCTTGGGTTTTCTGGCGCCGGGCTTGCTGGCAGTCCGCCTCGCCGCAGGCGTGTTGGCGGTCGCCGACTCGGTTATCCGGCTTGAACCACCGGCGGCAGATCCGGCAGGGCCTCTTGCGGGCATCGGGCATGCCGGTCCATCGTCAGCCGGTTGGGTGGGTCAGTTTGGGCGAGTAGGGGTGGGTCAGTTTTCGCGAGCGCCGAAG
>JADLCT010000036.1 GCA_020847045.1 Bryobacterales bacterium
CGAGCGCTTCATTGCGCTGGTTTGGCCCCACGACCCAGTGGCCCTTGACCAAGCTCTCTGAGGTCAACTGCCGGAAGTACTCTTCCTCGTATCGCGGGAAGTGGCAGTAGCCTGCCGGGAACGGCTCACCGCTCTCTTCGGTCGGCGGCGCCAGGCGCAGGCGGCTGTACAGCTCCGACTTCGCCACCGGCGTGCCGAGAGTCCACAACCGTGTGCCGCGACGTTTGCTCGCGTCCACCGGCGAGGCGCCGAGAATCAGCCGGTCCGTGCGCGCGGTGCCTTTCACCGCAACCGCCGTCTTCGGACTCGCCGCCCGCGCGCCGGCCGGCCCCCAGGAGGCCTGCGGGTGCCCCCGCACCCAGTCGTAGGTGATGCGCGGGTTGAAGCCCGAATCAACGCACAGCACCCGGATCGGCAGCCGCATGCCGCTGGCGTGCGGGAACTCCTCATCGAGGAGTGCGTCGAGTTGTCGCCAAACATCCGCGCGCGCCGTATCACCTACGAGCACTCGGTAGTCGACCGACCACGATTCCTTGCCACGCCCAAAGGCCACCACTTCGACTTCGATGCGATCCCGCTGTACGTCGGCGCCTGCCGTGAGAAACAGCCCGGCCCCTGGAACCGTTCCCACCAAGTAGTCTTCCCGGCGATCGTAGAGAGGCTGCCAATCGGGTGCGTCGCCGCGCTCCTGCCAGGATTCGCCCAGCACCAGGTTGACGAACGACTTCAGCCGCTCGACATCCTTCTGCGCCTTCTCCCAGTCATCGGCCGCGCGCTCCCACGAGTACCAGCCCACCGGGCTGTACAGGCTCGACAGGTGATAGCCGCGCGTGCGGCCGTCGCCTTGCGCCTCGGGCCGCCACTCACCGCCCGCGAGCATCGCGTTCTTCTGGTGATTGAAGATCGCCTGCTCACACGCGATGCAATGGTAGGCCGCCTTCCGCGGCTCGCCCTTGGGCCAGCGGAGGCGCTCAAATTTCAGCACCTGAAACTCGCCGCAGTGCGGGCACGGCAACCAGTAGCGCCGCTGATCGCTTTCTGCAAAGGCAGCTTCGATCCGGCTCAAGCCCGTAACAAGCGGCGTGGAGCACATGAACACCTTGCGCCGCGAGAACGTGCGCGTGCGCGCAAAGGCCAGGTTGATCGGATCGCCCTCCCCGTCCACATCGCCCGGGTAGGCATCGATCTCATCCAGGAACAGATACCGCACGGCCATCGACCGCAGGCCCACCGCGCTGTTAGCCCCCGTCATTACCAGCACGCCGCCGGGAAATTCCTTCGACAGAACCGTGTTGCCGGAATCGCGCGAGCGCGGGCTCTTCACCAGTTCCCGCAGCACGCCGCTTTCCTCAATGAGAGGATCGATTCGCTGTTTCGAGTTCCGTTTGGCCAGCTCGACGGTTGGCTGCACCACCATCATCGGCCCGGGCGACTTGTGGATCACGTAGCCGACCCAGTTGTTCCCACACTCGGTGTTGTGCGTCGGTATCATCGACTGGCCGGCCAGAAACAGATGGCTTGGCGAATCGACCGCAATGCAGCGAACCGGAACAGAGGGAATCGGTCTGATGTGCACCACGCGGCGGCGTTCGGTTTCCGTAGGGCGTCGGCCATCACGGGAAGTCAGGCGCGCCAACTTGCGGCGCAAGCGGAAGACGGGCAGGTCATCGTAGACCATGAAGGAGATCCGCCAACCGTCCCGCACCCTACAGGGCCGACCGAGTATGTGCCGAGCATGCCCCTCCCTGTTGTAGATGGTCGCCTTGATCCCGAGCGTCATCAACAGTTCATAGACCCCGGCTCTCAACGCTGGGTTGTGGGTGGAGAATTCACATCGCCCCTTCTTGGTGATGTGGCCGTCTGAATCCATCAGGCCTTGCAACAGCGCGAGACGCTGGCTCAACCCCGCTCTGAGGTAGCACGGCGGAATCTGCTTGTTGTTGACGACGCCGAGCGCGCGGAGAGCACCCATGAAGTACGTTTCGCCCTCTGCGACCGCCACAGCGCCAAACGTCCCATCCGGCTCGCGCCGCGGCAGGCGCCCACCATCGATCAGGACGTTGGCGGCCTTCCCCTTGCGCCACCACGGCAACCGGAACTCAGCTGTGACGCCGCAACCGGCCAGGAGATCCGCCACTTCGCGGTCGTCTTCGTGAGCCGTGATGTGGTTCATACTGGAGGACCCATTGCCCAGCCAATAACCCAACAGGTACGGGTCTAACGGTAGATCTGCCTTCGGAAGGGAAAGAGGCCCGGCGAGGTCGATGGCGTAGCGATTCCGTATCCGAATCGCGCCGGCTTTGTGGCGCGGATACATCGACGCCGTCGTCACCTTGACCAGCCGCCGCTTTTTACTTCCCAAGTCGTCCCACGCTACCCAGCGATGGGCCCCGTCCGACACAATCTCTGAACCGTCGGAAAAGGTGATCTGATAGCAGTCGCGCCCAGTGAAAATCTCCGACACTTCTGTCACGCAGGACGGCTGGCCGTTCTCGTCGAACACCACGTCGCCGACCCGGATGTCACCCATCGTCGTCCAACCGCCCGCAGTGGGGATGGATGTGTCGAGCGCGAGCGGGCCACCGATTTGGCTCCCCTTCATGAAGACCACGCGCTCGATAGGCGCCGACGGCGAAAGGGAATCCATGATCTCGCGGAGGTATGGCGTGCGCTCCGTGCGCCAAGGGCCCGGCTCTGCTGCCGCTTTGCCGGAGAGCCGCCGGTAACGGTCAGCCCACTCCGAGATCGTCAGCAGCGGGTCCGGCCTCAGGCCCGTGCGGAACGCCTCGTCGTAGACCTCAGTTGCTGTTTGCGCCGGCAAGCTCATCAAGCGCCTTTCGAATCTCCTGAGTCAGCATCTGGTGGACCTTGTCCACGTCTGCCTCGGCCGCCAGCGTCGCCGCCAGGCGGTCTGGAATGTTCAGCAGGTTGTCGCGCACCGTGCGCGCCTTGGTGAACGCCGCCACCTGCACCTCGTCGCGGCTGATCAGTTTCGCCGTCTTCTCCTCGAACTCGATCTTGGCGAGCCGCGCCAGGTAGTTCTCCCGGATGGCCCGCGCGCGGAAGTAATCGATCCCAGCGCCGACTGGCGCCTCGCCCGGTTCTCTGGCCGCGGGAGCCGCCGATTTCGCGCGGCGTTGGCCCGGGCGTGTCTTCGCATTCCATTCGGCATCGGCGCGATCGCTGTCGATCAGGCCGTC
>JADLCT010000037.1 GCA_020847045.1 Bryobacterales bacterium
GGGCAGGGCCATCGAAGAAACCGGGATCCGTGGTGGAGGTGGGCTCGTTGGCCAGCAGCAGGCAGGCCTTTCCCTGAGCGTCCAGTCCGCGCCAGTCGTCCCAGTTGAACTCAGGCGCCGTGATGCCGTGCCCGGCAAACACGACGGGCGAATCGAAGCCCGTCTCCACCACCTGGCGCCGCGACTGCCCGGCAAAGTCCGTCAGCCACGCCAGCGGCGTGTCGCCGCCCGCCGAAGCAGCCACGAGTTCCACGGTGGCGAGCGTTTGGACGCCTGTCAACGGAACGGTTTGAAACCAGCCGCCGCGATAGCCGGGCCGGAGATTGGCCTTCCGCATCTGCGCGGCGATGTACTCCTCGGCCAGCGCGCCGCCGCGCGTGCCCGTGCCGCGCCCCTCCAGCAGATCCGAGGCGAGGAACTCCACGTCGGCGCGCAGACGCGTGGCGGAGATATCCTGGGCCGAAGCGGTGGCCACCAGAACGGCGGCCAGGAGGGCGGCGGAAGGTAGACCCATCTCCCTATAGTATGAACCCGCGAATGCTTTCTATTTGATCCCGAGCCTCAGGGCTGAGCGGCCGCGCCTTGCGCCGGAAGCCACCGGAGCAGAAACCGCCGCCAAGCCGCGTCCATCTCAGGTCCATTGGCGTGGTGGCCGTCCGAGGTAGGGATAAACGCCAAGCGTTCGGGCGAGTTGTACAGACCGTAGACCTCACGCGCGCGGCTGGCCCAAGCGGCCGAGGCGCGGCCATCGGAATGAGCCCGGCCAAAGGGTGTGTCGCCCGAACCACCGATGATCAGAAGCGGACGCGGCGCGGCCAGGGCGAGCAACTCGTGGTGGTCATGCCCGGCCAGCAGCCCACCCGTGGTTGTTTGTCCCACAGGGTGATCCCAGTCCAGATACCAGGTGGATTTGTAGTTGGACTGGCCGCCTTCCGGGAGTGGATGCAGCGGGATAAACGGATCGATGCTGACCACGGCGGCAAACGGCCGCGAGAATGCCGCGATGTAGAGCGCCGACTTGGCCGAGAGCGAGAAGCCCATGAAGCCGATGCGGGACGGATCGACATAGGGAAGGCGGGCGAGGAATTCCGCCTCGCGGCTCGCGTCGTATACCATGCGAGCCAGCGGCGCCCAATGGCCGAAGCGTTCGTATAGCCGTTCGTGGACCTGAGAATTGTAGCTGGCTCCGCCACGGTAGCCGCGGATGAAACTCCAGCCGGTGAGGACGACGTAGCCGCGCTCGGCCAGCCAGGACCCCCACCATTTTTCCGGCTCTCGCCAATCCGGTGTAGTCGAGGTCCAGGCGACCACGGCGGGCAAGCGCGCGCCGGCCGGCCTGTTGCGCGGAATCAGCAGCAGGTGCGGCGAGGCGAAGTCACGCTCCACAGGGAGTTCGAGCTCAATGCGCGTGTAGGCGGGAAACTCGTCGCGGCGGATCTCGCGGAAGCGGCGGTTGGAAGGAATGTAGCGCAGACGCTGCCAGAGGGAAGGCTGGAAGCGGCCGAGCGCGCGCGTCCAGGTGTCCAGCAGTTGCGGACGAACCTGCCGCTCCCACGTGGAAACGGTGGCGTCTGGCGGCAGCAGCGAGGCTGGAGAGGTGGACTGCGGTTGGGCGGAGAGGGAACAAACCGCGATCACCCAATACCCGATCAACTTTGGTATGATTGAACAGGTATGTCTTTGGCCGAACCGGCGATCTCCGTGCGATCCTTGACTCATCTGCGTGCCCTCGAAGCGGAAAGTATCCACATTATCAGAGAAGTGGTGGCCGAGTTCGAGCGTCCCGTGATGCTGTACTCCATCGGGAAGGACTCCTCGGTGATGCTGCGTCTGGCGCAAAAGGCATTTCACCCCGGCAAGATTCCCTTCCCGCTTCTGCACATCGACACCACGTATAAGTTTGGCGAGATGATTCAGTTTCGCGACTGGTATCCGGCCTCCATCGGGGCCGAACTGCGTGTACACACCAATCGCGACGCGATCGCCAACGGGGCGAACCCCTTTTCGCTGGGGACGCAGAAGTGCTGCGGACTGTTGAAGACGCGCGCGCTGTTGGACGGCCTGGCGCAGGGCAACTACGACGCCGCGTTCGGCGGAGCCCGCCGCGACGAGGAGAAGTCGCGGGCCAAGGAGCGGATTTATAGCTTCCGCGATCAATTGGGACAATGGGATCCCAAGAACCAGCGGCCCGAGTTATGGAACTTATATAACGCGCGCGTGGACAAAGGCGAGTCCATTCGTGTATTTCCCCTGTCCAACTGGACGGAGTTGGATGTCTGGCACTACATTTACCTGGAAGGGATCCCCATTGTTCCTCTCTATTACGCCAAGGAACGGGAGATGTTAGTAAGAGGAAATTCGCTGATCCCGGTGGAGTACAACTATCCCCTTCTGCCTGATGAGCAGCCGGAAAAGGTCATGTGCCGGATGCGTTCGCTGGGGTGCTCTTACTGCACGGGCGCAATCCGGAGTACGGCTACCACCTTGCCTGAGATTATCGAGGAGTTAGTCAGCTTCCGGCGCAGCGAGCGGGAGTTACGAATTATCGACCACGATCAGGAAGGCTCGATGGAAGTGAAGAAGCGGGAAGGTTACTTTTAATGGGCACGCCGTCCACATCGATCGAACAGTTCCTGCGGGAGCATGAGCACAGCGAGATGCTGCGGTTTTCCACCGCCGGCTCGGTGGACGACGGCAAGTCGACGCTGATTGGCCGCCTGCTCTACGACACCAAAGGCGTCTATGAAGACCAACTGGCGGCCGTAAGGAACTCGCGCATCAACCGTTCGACGGGCGAGTTCGATCTGTCGCTGCTCACCGACGGTCTGCGCGCCGAGCGCGAGCAGGGCATCACGATCGACGTGGCCTACCGTTACTTCCACACGCCAAACCGGAAGTTCATCATCGCCGACACACCGGGGCACGAGCAGTACACGCGGAACATGGCCACGGGCGCCTCCACGGCGTCGCTGGCCGTCATTCTGGTGGACGCGCGCAAGGGCGTGCTGCCGCAGTCCCGGCGTCACTGCACCATCTCCTGGCTGCTGGGCATTCCGCACCTGGTGGTGGCCGTGAACAAGATGGACCTGGTGGACTGGAGCGAGGAGGTGTTCGCGAACATCCTCGCGGACTTCGAGGCGTTCGTGGCCCCGCTGGGCATCACGGGGATCACCTACATCCCGATGAGTGCGCTCGAAGGCGACAACGTGGTGGAGCGCAGCCGGAGGATGCCCTGGTACACGGGTCCGGCGCTGTTGGAACACCTGGAGCAGGCGCCCATCGGCAAGCAGTACAACTACGAGGACCTCCGTTTCCCGGTGCAGTATGTCGTGCGGCCGGACCTGGATTTTCGTGGCTATGCCGGACAGATCGCCTCGGGCGTGGTCCGGCAGGGACAGCGTTTGACCGTGCTGCCCAGCGGCCGCAGCTCACGCGTGAAGACGGTGACGGCATGGGAGGGCGATCTGTCCGAGGCGTTCGCGCCGATGAGCGTCACGGTGACGCTGGAGGACGAGATCGACATCTCCCGGGGCGACATGCTGGTGGACCCGGCGCGCATGCCGCATGTGTCGCGGCGGTTCGCCGCCCACCTGGTATGGATGAACGACGCGGCGCTTGAGCCGGACCGCCCGTACCTGCTGAAGCACACAACGCAGACCGTGGGCGCGACGGTGACCGCCGTCCGTTACCGTCTGGACGTGAACACGCTGAGCGAGGAGCCGGCTGATGGTCTCGCGTTGAACGAGATCGGCGTCGTGGAAGTGGAAACGGCGCGGCCGCTGTTTTTCGACAACTACCGCAAGAACCGCACCACCGGGGCCTTCGTGCTGATCGACCCCGCATCGAATGCGACCGTGGCCGCCGGGATGATCACCGAGCGCAAGGAGGACAACCGCGCGGCCGACCTTTCAGCGGCGCTCCGAAGCGAGGAGTTCACCAGCGGCCGTCTGACTCCGGCCGAACGCTATGCGCGCTGGCGGCATCAGCCTGCCACCGTGTGGCTGACGGCGCGGCGCGAACTGGCCTACCTTTTGGAGCGGCGGCTGTTCGACCGCGGCTGCCTGGTACACGCCGTGGTGGACGAGTTCGAGTCGCATGTGCTTCCCGAACTGGCGCGCTTCTCCAACCAGGCGGGCATGATCGCCATCTGCTCTTCCGGTTCGGACGACGCCGCCGACCGGGAGCGGGCCCGGACGCTGGTGGGCGGTGAGCGCTTTGTGGCGTTGGAAGGCTATGAACTGAGCCCGGACGACTCGAAAGCGGCCTTTCAGATCATCCAGGCGCTGGAGAACCGCGGCATTCTGCCGGCAGACCGTTTTCAGGTCGGCGAAGGGATTTAGGCCCCTCGCTTTCCGCCGGAGGCTCAGTTGTGTTTCGCGTGAGGCTTAGTCGCCGGCCGCGTGCGTACGCTGCTGTGGCGGCGGTTGCGAGGCGGCAAGCTGGCCGAGCGAAACGTGAATCGTGGGCAGCGCTCCCTCGGGATGCTCCTCGTGCTGCTGCATGGCGGCGAGCCTGTCGCGCAGCATCTCGCGGCGAAGACGCGCTTCGAAGTCGCGCAACTGGCCGTCGATCTCCGAGTTCTTCTTCCGGTTGGCCATCATGTCTTCGCGGTAGCGCTTCAGGAAGTAGGCGATGGTTTCCGTGCGGATCCGGATGGATCCGGTGGGCTTGTTCTCATCGATGTCCTTGAAGCAGAAGTAGGGCGTGCCGGAGTGCTCGACAATCTCCTCGACGACGGTGTAAATGGGCGCGTCGTGGCCGCACTTGAAGCTGGACAGCTCGAGGGCGATCAGGTTCGGATGGCGCGCGATGTACTTGGCGGCCCACACCTTGCGTGATGTGTTCTCCGAGTATGAGTTTTTCCACACATCGGCGATGGACATGGGGTGGTCGATCTCGCCGGCCTCCACTTCGGGCCCGAATAGCTTCCAGATGATGTCATCGTCGATGGGCAGCGAATCCTGCGTGAAGACCGGGTAGCCGAGTTTCTGAAACTCTTCGAGAATCTCGTGATTGCAGCCGGGATCGTTGTGATAGGGCCGTCCCAGCAGGACGACGCCGATGCGCTCCTCGCGCTCCAGTTGTTCCAGAACCTCGCGTGCGTGGCCGCGCAGCGTGACGTTATTGAAGTAGTCCAGCGCTTTGTAGCCCTGCTCCAGCGCGAGCTTGTTCTCCTCTGGCGACAGGCCGAGGATGCCGGAAAACTGCTCCCAGAGCTGGCGCTCCAGCATGTCGGGCTTTGAGATGTTGACGAAGGTGTCCAGGAAGGTGATGCCCTTTTCGGCGAACAGGTCGCCTTCCTTGATAAACGCGGCCTTGACGGCTTCGGGCGTGGTGGCGACCGTGGGGCAGGAACGCGAACCCTGGACGCCCTTCAACTCCGAGGTGAGGCAGTCGATCATCGGGAAGAAGATGATGTCGAGCGGCTTCTTGGCATGGTGCGTGTAGAGCAGGTTGTGCACGTGCGGGATGCCGAGTTTCGAGGGGAAGCAGGGGTCGATGGAGCCGCGTTTGGCTCCGGTCTTGTAGAGATCCTCGCTCGTGTAGTCGGACCAGACGAGGTTCTCCGGCTGAAGGCCGAGGGCGAGAAAGTACCCCGTGAACACCGGCGCCTGCGAGTACATGTTCAGCACGCGCGGCATGCCGATGCGCAGCGTGGCGCGGCGTTTTATGAGCTCGGCGCGCTTTTTCTGCGCCGCGGTGATCTGGATCTTGGGCGGCGCGGCGGCCACAACCTCCACCCTGGGCGCCCGGAACACGGCCTTGGCCGCGATCTCGGCGAAGTTCGGATTCTCGCTCTTCACCTTGTCGAGACCGCCCTTGATGTTGCGCATCTCGTTGATGTCCTCGACGGTGCCTTTCTCGCAGGTGGCGATGATCAGGCGCTGCGAGCCGTCCTCGATGGGAACTTTGGATTTTTGCGGGCGGTAGCCGAGCGGGTTGATCTGCGTGGTCTTCACGTCGATGAAGGTGCGCAGGCACTTGTTCTTGCAGAAGTAACAGCGCGTGGCTTCCGAGCGCGTGGTCTTGTACTGGATGCGCTGAATCGCTTCCAGTCCGATGAAGGTGGACTGGCGTCCGTTGTCCCACAGCCGCCCGGCTTCCAGGCCCGCTCCGATGGCGCCGGCTTCGCCGCAATGCTCGTGAACGATCACGTCGGCCGGGAACTCCTTGCCCTTGAAGCGGGACTCAATGAAGTCCACCTGGGCCTTGACCGCGGCGAGATTGTACTGCGTGCCGCCCTGCAGCAGGAAGCGCCGGCCAATGGCGGAGAGATTGGGGATCTGGGAGACGTAGAGCCAGATGTTCTTGGGCAGGACGTTGCACAGTCCGGCCATGATCTCTTCGGCCTTCCAGCCCTGGCGCTGGAAATCGACAATGTCGGACTGCATGAACACGGCGCAGCCGTAGCCAAAGCTCGGATAGCCTTTGGCGGCGAAGGCGACGTCGGCGAACTCCTCCACGGGATAGCCGAATCCCTGCGCGGTGGACTGCAGGAAGTAACCGTTGCCGGCTGAGCACTGGGTGTTCAGCTTGAAGTCCTTCACGCGGCCGTTCTTCAGGATGATGATCTTGATGTCCTGGCCGCCCACGTCACAGATGACGTCCACGTTGTCATAAAAGTGGAGGCCGGCCTGGGTGTGCGCGACGGTTTCCACAACGGCCGCGTCGGCGCCGATGACGTCCTTCAAAATATCCTTCGCATAGCCCGTGGTGCCCACGCCGAGCACCTTCAATTGCGCGCCCTGGCTGGTGATCTGCTCTTCGAGCTTGGCGAAGATCTCCATCGAATCCTCGATGGGATTGCCCTTGGAAAGCTGGTAGGCCTTGGCGAGGATGCGGCGTTCCTTGTCCTTCGAGATGAGGACGGCCTTGGTGGAGGTGGAGCCGCCGTCGATGCCGATGAAGCCTTCCACGACGGGTGTGCCGCCGAAGCTAGCCGGAACGAACTTCTTGTGGCGGTACTTGGTTTTGAAGGCTTCCAACTCATCCTCGCTCTTGGCGAGGCCGCCGTTGCCGCCCTTCTTCTTCTTCTCCTCGTCGCGGCCGGTGGTGATGTACCATTCCAGCCGTTCAAAGCCCTGGTAGACGCCGATCTTGTCGTCTTCGTCCTTGCCAAATTCGACGGCGCCCAGCGCGGCGAAGTACTGGCCGTTGTCCGGAATCTTGATGAGTTCCTCGGGATCGGCGCCTTCCGGCAGCGGAGTGCCACGCTCGGCCCAGATCTTCGGGATGTTCGCTTTCCAGCAATCCTGCATCCCCTTGATGTAGGTGTTGGGACCGCCCAGCAGCAGCACCTCGGGACGCAGCGTGTTGCCACGCGTCAGCACGGAGAGGTTCTGCATGACGATGGCTTCAAACAACGAGGCCATCAGCTCTTCGGGAGGCACGCCGGACTTCTGCAGTCCGTTGATGTCGGTTTCGGCGAAGACGCCGCACTTGCCGGCGACGGGGTGGAGCTTCAGCCCCTTGTACCCCATCTTGCACAGCTCTTCGGAGGGGATGCGCAGCTTGGCGTTGATCTTGTCGATGACCGCACCCGTGCCGCCGGCGCACTTGTCGTTCATCGAGGGCACCTTCTTCTTGCGGCCCGTTTCGGGGTCCGCCTTGAAGATGATGATCTTGGCATCCTGGCCGCCGAGTTCGACGACGGAGTTGCAGTTCGGGTAGAGCTTCTCGACGGCCAGCGAGACGGCGTTCACTTCCTGAACAAACTTGGCGCCCAGGAAGCGGCCGATGTTGGCGCCGCCCGAGCCGGTGACGAACAGGCGGACGGCACAGTCCTTGAATCCGGGGATCTCGGACTCAAACCGCTTGAGAAACTCGAGGGATTTTTCCGGCTGCTTGGTGTCGTGGCGTTGGTAGTCGCACCAGAGAACCTGATCGGTAGCGGGGTCCACCACAACGGCTTTTACAGTGGTGGAGCCAATGTCGAATCCAACGGATAGGCGGCGAGCCAAGTGGCGGTCTCCTTTGATCGAGGGTAGCAGTTTAACGAGAGATCGGCGTCCGGTTTACTGTACGGCGGCGGCCAGTTTGGGGGTCCAGCCTTCCTTCTTCACCCGTTCCGCAATGTGGATGGCGAAGTTAGCGGCAATACCGGTTACTCCCTTGGTGTGGGGCACATGGTACATGGGACGCTTGGTTTCCGGGTGCTCGGTGACGAACTGCTGCAACTCCTCGAGGGTCATTCCGATCCGCTCGAGGGTTTCGGCGAACTCGCGTTTCGCCTTGTTCTTGGCCTCCCCGAGAGCCATCTGCACGCGCGAGTGCGCGTTCACCTCGCCTTCGCCCGAGGTCTCGATGGGGAGATAGATGATGTCCTTGTACTGGCTGACCACGGCGGCCTGCGCGCCATCGGACTGCGTGGACGGCATGCAGCCGAAGGGTTTGACCGACAGGACCATGTGGGCGAGGTCCTTGTTCGAATAATAAATGTTCTTGGCCACCTCAAGGTGTCCTTCGCCGCCGCCGGAGCGGGAGTTATAGAAGGGGTGCCCGATGCGCTGCATCTCGTACTGGTCGGCCAGGTGGTGCCCCAACGGGCCAAGTGCGTCGACCAGCCGGTGGTACTCGCGTTTGAAAATGCTTTCGGCCAGGGCCAGCTTGGCGAGCTTGTTCCGGTGGCTGAATTCGATCTTGAGGCGCTTGTCCAGACGCCACAGCGGCGGCAGTACGGCGCCGGTTTCCAGTCCCTTGGTGTCGCGGTACTTCTGGACCACCTGGTGGATCATATAGGTGATCCATGTGCCGACGGGTTCGACGAGAACCTGCGCGCCTTCCCGCTCCAGGAAGTGGAACATGTTGAAGTTGCCGTCGCCCTCGGTGGTCTGGGCCCAGAATTCGCCCGTGATTTTGACGATGGGCTTTACGCGGAGGCGGTCCACCTCGACTTCGTTGAACATGTCGCGGCAGCGGTTGAGCGAGGCCGTCATGTCGTCGCCGGCGAGCTGGTTGACGAACTTGCCGACGTACTCGGCGGTATCCTTGAAGCCGCCCAAAAAGCCGGCCATGCCCTCTTCGAGCTTCCATGGCGAGCGCTTGCGGAACACCTCGTGCATGTAGTCCATGGCGCGGTTCAGCGCGTCGTCGCTGGCGCCGGGCGCAACCTCGTAGGGCCGGATGGCGTAGGCAACCTCGTTCAGCACGTCGCCACAGTTCAGGGCGTTCAGGATGCCGAGGAAGAAATCGAGGTTCATCTCGAGCCCGGCTTCGCAATCCGACTGCGACAGGCCGCCGGACTGCTGGAACAGGATGACGCGGAAGCCGTCAAAGCCGGCGTTGCGCAGCGCCAGACGGTACTCGGCCTCGTACATGCCGAAGCGGCAGGGTCCGCAGGCGCCGGCCGTGAGGAAGACGTAGCGGTCGATGATCTCCTGCTTGGTCATGCCCTGGGCTTCCAGGGACTGGAGATACTGCACGACGTTGCCGACGGTGAAATAAGTAGGGTTGCACTGGCCGTTGTTGCCGTACTCCTTGCCGGTTTGGAAGGCGGCCACGTTGGGCGTGGGGAGGGCCTCGGCCATGTAGCCGAGCGATTCGAAGGCGGCGTGCAGAAGCTTTTCGTGCTTCCAGGTGAGGCCGCCGAACAGGAGCGTGGTGTGGCCGCGCTGCTGCGCTGTGAAGGGGCGCTCAACGGGTTTCTTGAACCGGTGAACCTCTTTGTGCGTCAGGCCGGCTTCACGCTCCAAACGGGCGCGTTCGTCGGCAAGCCGCTGCTGGATGATGTTCTCGATCGCGGATTCCGGGTTTGCGCCGATCTGCAAGAGGCCCGACGCGCGGGCGGGCTTGGGTTCCATCGGTTGAGAGCTCATGAGGCCTCCACTGGATTGATCGAACAATACAGTTCAAAAAAGTAGTGATTCACTACTATACCGTACGCCAGCAATGTAGTGTGACTCGCTAACTTGACCAGTTCAACCAGATTGTAGCCGAGTGGCGAAAACAGAGCGGTGATTGGGCCCGATGTCGTTTGAACGGAGTGGGTTCGGAGGAGCCCCCGGGTCCGGTTCATTGCAACGCAGAAGTAGCCCGTTCGGCCACTCCACGGAAGGCGGCCAGAGTGGAGACCAGGGCGGTCACGCCGGCCTCGGCCTCGGCGGTACGGCCAAGCTGTAGCGATTCATTGACGGCCGGGAGGGTAACCGAGCCGTAGCCGGTGTAGAGTCCGGGCGCCGAGAGCTGGTGTTTATACCAGGGGCGCTGGGGCAGGCCGCCGGGGCGTGTCAGCGCCTGTTCGGCGGTGAGGAGAATGGCATTGAGGCGGCGCAGGCGGTCCGGCGCGAGCTGAGGCTGGGCGGCGAGGGCCTTTTCATAGGCGGCGGCGGCCGGGGCCAGTTTGTCGAGTTCGGTTATTACGGCCGATACGTCGGTCTTCTTGGCGGCCTCGGCGATCCACTTGCGGACATTGCGCTCGACGGCGGAGAACTCGAAGGGGAGGATGGGCGCCTCCGAGGCGCGCAGAAGCGCCGTGCCTGTGACGCGGCTCAATTTGCGGGAGCCCTCGAAATCTTTGTCCATGAAAGCGATGTACCAGGCGGGCGAATCGTAAATGGAGTGGTAGGTGCCGCCACTGCCCGGGGCGCCGAAGCCCATATTCAGGCTGGCGATGCCGGAGTGGTGGACGAAGGCGACATAATCGGAGCCGGAGCCCAGCGGGCCAAGCTCGGTGGAGGCGGGCCGGTCGGCGGGGCCGACGGTGTCGCGGACCACCTGCGCAAAAAAGGCTTCGAGCGTGGCCGAACCACCGACGCCAAACTTGCCGTTCGAGTTGGTGTCCGAATTCAGGTAGAAGACCGTCTTGCGTTGCAGCTCGTCACGGTGCTTTTCCACCCATTCGGTGGAGCCCAGCAGGCCAAACTCCTCGCCATCCCACAGGGCGAATTTGATGGTGCGCTTCGGTTTCCACCCGGATTGCGAGAAGACGGCCAGAGAGCGTGCGGTTTCGAGCAATGCGGCGGCGCCGCTGACCGGGTCGGAGGCGCCGTTGACCCAGGCGTCATGGTGATTGCCGTAGATGACCCATTCGTCAGGGAATTCGGCGCCCGGAAGCGTGGCGATCACGTTATATAAAGGACGGGAGCTCCAGTCGAAATCGACGGCCAACCGGACCTTGGCCGGGCCCGGGCCGATGTGGTAGGTGAGCGGAAGCCCGCCGCGCCACTCCGGCGGGGCGACCGGCCCGGCCAGCGCGGCCAGGAAGGGCTGCGCATCGGCGTAACTGATGGGCAGCACGGGAATCTTCATGAGCGTGACGGCCTCGGAGCGGTCGAGCCGTCGCGCGCCCTTCTCGCTGGCCCAGCCGGGCGAAAGCGGGTCTCCGACATAAAGCGGCATATCCATGACGCTGCCGCGCTGGGCGCTTTCGGCCGGACGCCAGGGCCCTTTGGGGAAGGCGTCGCCTTGAAAGTAGCCGTCGTCGCGGGGGTCGGAGTAAATAATGCAGCCGATGGCCCCGTGTTCCTGGGCGGTCTTGGCCTTGGTGCCCCGCCAGGAGCGGCCGTAGCGTGCGATGACGATTTTACCCTTAACGTCGATGCCGAGCTTCTTCAGCTCTTCGTAATCGGCCGGAATGCCGTAGTTGACGTAGACGAGGTCGCCGGTGACGTCGCCCGAGGCCGAATAGGCGTTGTAGGTGGGAAGCTGGTTCAGGTCGGAGGAGTCGGGATCGGCGGCCAGCGGCGGCTCGGCGAGCCGTGCGGCATGGGGCGTGGGCGAGAGAATCTCAAGACGGCGCGAGGTGGGATAGGGGAGCAGCGACTCGAACTCCTCAATCTGCACCTGGAGGCCCCAGGAGCGGAACAGCCCGGCGGCGTACTCGGCCACGGCCTTGGAGGCGGGCGAACCGGCGTGATGCGGTTCGGCGGCCATTTTTTCCAGATACTGGCGGGCGCGGACCGGGTCGGGTAGCGCGCGGAAGTTCTGTTCCAGGGCCTGTTGGGAGGCGTACTGCGTGGGTGTGAAACCGCGCAGAGGCGGGGCCGTTTGGGCGAACACAGGAAGAGCGATCGCGGCGGCGCACGCCGCGCGAGCTAGAAATGTTGTCATGAACCGAGACCTTTTTTGAGGAATGCCTTGAATGCCTGCGTGTCCTTAGTCAGCCCGACGTGGCTGGCGCGAACGGACTCCGCGCCGTCCAGGACGACGTAATGAGGGATGGCGACGGTCTGAAAGCGTCCCTCCTGCAGGTTGCGGTTGGTTTCGCTGGCCGCGTCCGTGCCGTCGGTGTAGAGTTCGACCAGGATGAACTTGGAGAGCTCGGAGGCGATTTCGGGCTTGGTGAACATGTTCGCCTTCATCCATTTGCAGTTGGTGCAGGCATAGCCGGTGAAGTCGAGCAGCAGCGGTTTGTTTTCGGCGCGGGCGCGGGCGAGCGCGCCGTCATAGTCATCCTTCAACCATTCGAGCTTGGGGCCGGACGAGGACCCGGCGGCAAACGGGGACGCCTTGGCGGCGGGAAGATACGCATCCAGTTCGCCGAGCGGCGACCCGAACATTCCGGGCAACAGGCTGACCGACAGGATGAGAAAGACGGCGCCGGTGAGCGCGCGGGCGACGCCGACGGTTTCGTCGGCCTTGATGCCCTCCATGCGCAGGAAGCCGAGCAGATAGAGACCCGGCAGGGCCAGCAGCACCATCCAGGCGGCGAGGATGCGCTCGCGCGTGAGCAGGTCCCAGTGCAGGACCAGGTCCACGGTGGACAGGTATTTGATGGCGGCGGCGATGACGAGAAAGCCCATCACCACCTTCACGCGAACCAGCCAGCCGCCCGAACGCGGCAGCCGCTTCAGATAGCCGGGAAAGAGGGCCAGAAAGAAGAAGGGCGAGGCGAGCCCGGTGGCGAAGCTGAGCATGCCGAGGGCGGGTTGGAGCTTGTCGCCCTGCACCGAAGCGGCTAGCAGCGTCCCCATGAAGGGGCCGACGCAGGCGAAGGAGGTGAGGGCGAAGGTGAGGCCCATAAGCAGCATGGGAATGAGGCCGGCGCCTTGCGAGGCGTTGTTCATCCGGTTGACGAGGCCGGAGGGAAGAGTGATTTCAAAGGCGCCCAGAAGGCTGAGCCCGAAGACCAAAAAAACGAGGGTGATGAAGCCATTCACCCATGGGTTGGATCCGATTTGCGTAATGCCGAACGGCCCGAGCAAGGCGGTGGCGGCGATGCCGAGCGTGGTGAAGATCAGGATGATGCCCAGGCAGAAGGTAAGGGCCTTCAGCACGGGCGTTGGGACGGGGGCGGGCGGGCCCGCCACCTCCTGTTGCCCCGGTCCGCCGAGGAAGGCCGAGACGGTAAACGGAATCATGGGGAAGACGCAAGGGGTGAAGAGGGAGGCGAGGCCGAAGCCGAACGCCAGGGCGAGAAAGGGGAGGAGATCCTGCGGGGGCGCCGCGGGCGAGGCGGCGTCCGGTTGGCCGGCTGCGGTGCGGGGGGCGCCGGCAGCGGCCGAAGCGCCCAGGACAATGCTGTAGCCGGGGGGAAGCGCGCGGGCGGCGGCGCCCGGAGCGGTCTCCGTGGTGGAAAGCGCCAGCATGGCGGAGCGGCGGACGGGACGCAGACAGGTGGTATCCGAGCAGACCTGGTAGCGGGTGGAGGCCGAAAGCTCCAGCTTGCCGGGCAGCGTTGCTCCGAGCTTGACCTTGATGAGAAAGGCCACCTGTTTGTCAAAGCTATGCGATTCGTTGTTGAAGTTAGGATCGAAGACCTTCTTCGGTTCCGGCTGATAGATCTCGTAGGAGGCGACGGCGGGGCTGTCGTCGAGTTTGATCTCCGTGGGGATGGGGCCTGGCGGCGTGGAGGGGGAATAGAGGTGCCAGCCGTGGTCGATGGTGGCGGTGAGTTTGAGAAAGATTGTGCCGCCGGGCGTCAGGGGTTGCGGGTCGGCCGACAGCGTCCAGGCGACGGGGTGTTTGGTTTGCGCCGGGGCAGGAAGCGGCGCCGCGAGCGGGCAGAGCAGGAGAGCCAGCAGGCTAATCGGCCGACGTGGCCACACGGGAGCCGGTCCAGCGGTGCAGTTCATCCTCGATTTTGGCATTCAGCTTCTCTTGCGCGTATTCGGCGGCGACACGGATGGCGTTCTTGATGGCGTTGGTGTTGGACGAACCATGGCAGATAATACAGACGCCTTTGACGCCCAGAAGGGGAGCGCCGCCGTATTCAGAATAATCGATGCGGCGCTTGAAACGCCGGAACCCGCCGCGGGCCAGCAATGCTCCCAGCTTTCCCAGGGCGGTGGCGGTCAGTGATTCGCGCAGCGTGTGTGTAACCAGGTCGGCGACGCCTTCGCTGATTTTCAGCGCGACGTTGCCGGTGAAGCCGTCGCAGACCACCACGTCCACGGCGCCTTTGTAGAGATCGCGCCCTTCGACATTGCCGATGAAGTTGATGGGGAGGGATTTCATCAGCGGCGTGGCGGCCTTGGTCAGCTCATTACCCTTGTGCTCCTCCTCGCCGATGGAGAGCAGGCCGACGCGCGGGCTTTCGCGCCGGAGGATGCTGCGCGAATAGATCTCGCCCATCACGGCGAACTGCGCCAGCATGCGGGGAGAGGAGTCGACATTGGCGCCGACATCGAGCAGCACGGCGGGGTGGCCATTGCGCGTGGGCAGCGTGGCGGCCAGCGACGGCCGCTCAACTCCGTGTACGATACCCTGCACCATCTTCGCCGTGGCCATGACAGCGCCCGTGTTGCCGGCCGAAACGACACCATGGGCGAGGCCATCTCGGACCAGACGGCTGGCGACGCGGATGGAGGAGTCTTTCTTCGAGCGCACGGCTTTGGCGGCCGAGTCGTCCATGGTGATCACCTCGGAGGCGTGGACGACTTCGATGGGACACCGGTCCCATCCGGAGTGCTTTTCCAGCTCCGTGCGCACGGCCTCCTGGCGGCCCACCAGAATGATTTTGACGCCGTACGCGCGGGAAGCCGCAATGGCCCCCTCGACTTCAATGCGCGGTGCGTTGTCCCCGCCCATGGCGTCTACGGCGATGGTGACCATGTGAGCGGCCGTAGGCGGTTACTCCTGGACTTCGACGACTTCGCGCGTGCGGTACTTGCCGCAGTGCGGGCAGGCGCGATGGGGCACCATGGCCTGATGGCACTCGGGGCACTCGGCGATGGCGGGCTTTTTCAGAAAATCGTGAGCGCGGCGAGTCGAGGTGCGGCGCTTGGAATGGCGTCGTTTTGGATTAGGCATAGTGCTAC
>JADLCT010000038.1 GCA_020847045.1 Bryobacterales bacterium
AGTACTCCTCGATCCTCGACGACCAGTTCTGCACCTTCAGCACGTTCCTCAAGGCGCAGGAAGGCAGCCGCCGGCGCGAGACGCGCATCACCTTCGACCGCGACTCGCGGAAACTGTCCTACCTGGAACGCGACCTGGTGAAGAACACCGTCGTCCTCTCCAAGGAGATGGACATTCCCGAGTGCGTACACGACGTCGTCGGCGCGCTCAACCGCCTGCGGGCGCTGCGTCCCGAGCCCGGACAGGTGGTCCACCTCCCCATGTCGGATGGCAAGAAACTGGTGACCGCCCGCATCGAGGCCCAGGAACGCGAGGAGATCGGCACGCCGCTCGGCAAGTTCAAGACCATTCGCTACGAGGCGTTTCTGTTCAACAATGTGCTGTATTCGCGCAAGGGGCGGCTGTTTGTTTGGATCTCCGATGACGAGCGCCGCCTGCCGGTGCAGATCCGCGTGCGCCTGCAACTCTACATTGGAACCATCACCCTGCAATTGGAAAAAGAGAGCTGAAGTGTATCCAGTCCGCCTGATCTTCGTTCTGACGGTGTCCGCGTTCGCCCAGCAGGACGCCGCTCTGCCCGCGCGCGACGCCCTGGCGCTATACACGCGCGGTGTGCAGTACATGGAGTCGCTGTCGGTGGCCGTGCCGGAGTTGAACCGCGCCGGGGCTCCGGTGGTCGAGAACTGCCGGCAGGCCGCCGGTACCATGACGCGCCTCTCCGGCGGCGCGTCGAACTCCGCGCTGGCTTACCGGTATCTCACCAACCTGCGGGCGTTCCTGGCGCTCTACGACGCCGTAGCCAAGCCGCACCCGTTTCCGGACGAGGCGCGCAAACAGGCCGCCGAGCTGCGGGAAGCGATGACCCGGCTGGACACGCACTTCCGCGCCCTGCTCGAGCAGAAGGAAGCGCTGGTGCGGGGAGGAGACCGCGACAATTTGAAGCGCTACGCCGAGGCCAATTCGCGGCTCGGCCCACCGGCGCCGGGCAAGCCGCGCGTCGTCTTTCTGGGCGACTCGATCACCGACGGCTGGCGCTTCAACGAGTACTTCCCCGAACGCGATTTCATCAACCGCGGCATTTCCGGGCAGATCACCGGCCAGATGCTCGGACGCATGAAGGCCGACGTGATCGACCGCCAGCCGGCGGTGATGGTGCTGCTTGGAGGGACGAACGACATCGCGCGCGGCGTGCCGGTGGAGACCATTCAGAACAACATCGCGATGATCTGCGATCTTGCCGCGCTCCACAAGATCAAGGTGATTCTCGCTTCCATCCTGCCGGTGAGCGACTACCACAAAGCGGACAACCCGTCGTACGAGCGCAGTACCGAACGTCCGCCGCAGGTGATCCGCCAACTGAACCAGTGGATGATGGCGCAGGCCAAACAGCGCAGCCTTGTGTACCTCGATTACCACACGGCGATGGCGGACGAGGCCGGCATGCTGAAAAAGGATCTGGCCGACGACGGGCTGCACCCCAACGGCGCCGGGTATCGCATCATGGCCCCGCTCGTGCTGGCGGCGATCGACAAATCGCTGCCGCCCGCGCCCGAGCCGAAAAAGACCCGGCGGCGTTGGCCGTTCGGAGGTTCGCAAGAGCCCTGAAATCCCGATGCTAGACTGAAATAGTGTCCTCCTACGACGTCATCGTGATTGGCAGCGGTCCGGGCGGATATTCCGCCGCCATCCGCGCCGGGCAGTACGGCCTCCGAACCGCGCTCGTTGAGAAGTTCCCGAAGCTGGGCGGGACGTGCCTGCATGTCGGCTGCGTGCCGACAAAGGCGCTCCTGCACACCGCGGAGATGTGGCAGGCGTTGCTGCACGGTCCCGAGGAAGGCATCGTGTGCGACAACCCGCGCCTCGAATACCCCGCCGCCGTCGCCCACAAGCAGAAGATCGTCGACAAGCACGCCAAGGGCGTCGAAGGGTTGATGAAGAAGCACAAGGTGGAGGTGCACAAGGGGTACGGCAAGCTGCTGGGCAAGGGCAAGGTGGAAGTTACCGGCGCGGACGGCGCGAAGAAAACGCTCGAGGCGAAGAACATCAGTCTCGCTACGGGGTCGGAAGCGCGCATGCTGCCCGGGCTCGAGCCGGACCCCGCGACCATCCTCACCAACATCGAGATCCTGAACATCACCACCGTGCCGAAGTCGCTGGTAATCATCGGCGCGGGGGCGGTGGGCGTCGAGTTCGCCAGCATATTCTCGCGGCTGGGCACGAAGGTCACCGTGCTCGAGATGCTGCCGCGGCTGGTTCCCATCGAGGACGAAGAAGTTTCGAAGGAGCTCGAGCGGTGCTTCAAGAAAGAGGGCATCCGCTGCGAGACCGGCGCGAAGGCGGAGAACATCCGCCGCACGGAGAACGGCGCCGCCCTCACCGTCACATTGGCCAACGGACGCAAGGAGGAGATGGAGGCGGAGAAACTGCTGGTCGCCGTCGGCCGCAAGCCGAACACGGAGAGTATCGGCCTGGAGAACACTGCCATCGTGGCCGACCGCGGCTTCATTCCGGTGGACCCCTACCAGCAGACGGCCGAGCCCGGCGTTTACGCCATCGGCGACATCGTGCTCGGCACGCCGCAGTTGGCGCACGTCGCCACCATGGAAGGCATGGTCGCGGTGGCGAAAATCGCCGGCAAGCCGGCCACGCCCATTAACAAGAACCGCATCCCCGGCGCCACCTACACGCAGCCGGGCATTGGCAGCGTGGGCTTGACCGAAGCCCAGGCCCGCGCGCAGGGCTACAAGGTGAAGGTGGGCAAATTCCCCTTCGTGGGCAACAGCAAGGCGTCCATCGCCGGCCATCATGAGGGTTTCGTGAAGGTAGTGGCCGACGAGAAGTTCGGCGAGATTCTGGGCGTGCATATCATCGGCTACCATGGCTACGAGCTCATCGCCGAGGCCGTGGCCGCCATGGAAGCGGAGGCTACGGTGGAAACGCTGATGCACACCATCCACGCCCATCCGACGCTCTACGAAGCGGTGGGCGAGGCCTTCAACTCGGTCTACGGACTGGCGATCAATGCGTAGCTGCGAGGTGCGGGACCTGGGGCGCATGGACTACGCCTCCGCCTTCGCGCTCCAGCAGCGGCTGGCGGCGGAGCGGAAGCAGGCGCTCATCCGGGACCAGTTCCTGCTGGTCGAGCACCCGCACGTCATCACCATGGGACGCAACGGGCGCCAGGAGAACCTGCTGGCTTCGCGCGAGATGCTCGAGCGCGCCGGCATCGCGTTCTTTGAAACGGACCGCGGCGGCAGCGTCACCTACCACGGCCCGGGCCAGATTGTCGGCTACCCGATCCTCGACCTGCGCGAGTGGAAGCGCGACGTGGTGGCGTACGTGCGCGCGATCGAGGATGTGATCATCGGCGCGCTTGCGGAATTCGGCCTCGCCGCCGGCCGCCGGACGGGCTGCACCGGCGTGTGGGTGGAGGGAGCCAAGATCGCCGCCATCGGCGTGCATATCAGCCGCTGGGTCACCTCCCACGGCTTCGCGTTGAATGTCGAGACCGATTTGCGGTATTTCCAGTACATCGTGCCGTGCGGGCTCACGCTCCCTGTAACCTCGATGAGGGAGCGCGGCTCGGCGGCCACGCGGCGGGAAGTGGCGGCCGCTTTAATCCGCCGGTTCGGAGACGTTTTCGGACTGGCCATGGACCAGACAGAGGAACGAACGGAGAAGGTTTCATGATCGACGTAGTGATGCCCCAGATGGGC
>JADLCT010000039.1 GCA_020847045.1 Bryobacterales bacterium
CCATTCTGACCCTGCCCGTGATTCCCATGAAGAACACGGCGCTGTTTCCGCACCTGCTCATGCCGCTCTCCGCCGGACGGCCGCGATCGCGCGCGGCGGTGGAGGCGGCGCTGGCCACCGAGTCCAAAGAGGTCCTTCTGCTCTCACAGAAGGACTCCTCGGTGGAGGAGCCCGGGCAGAACGACCTGTATACCTATGGCACGCGCGCGGTGATCCGCAAGTCCCAGCGCAACGGCGACCTATACGAGTTGCTGGTGCTGGGCCTGGAACGCGTCATGCTTCTAAAGCTGGAATCGGCGGAGCCCTATCTGCTGGCCCGCGTGCAACGGGCCCCCCTGGAAGGCGAAGTGACGCCGGAGATCGAGGCGCTGCAGCGCAGCGTGCTCGACGTGACGGGCAAGCTGGTCGAGTTGTCCAACGTGCAGCTTCCCGCCGAGGTTTCGCAGTTGATCTCGCAGGACAAGGACCCGATCCGCGTCGTGTACCTTCTGAGTTCGATCATCCACCTCGATCTCGAAAAAGAACAGACATTGCTGGAGGCGCAGTCGGTGGCCGACGCCTACCGCCTGCTGCACAACTACCTGACGCGCGAGTTGCAAGTTTTGGAGATTCGCAGCAGCATCTCCAGCAAGGCGCGCGATGAGATGTCCAAAGAGCAGCGCGACTACGTTCTGCGCCAGCAGATGCGCGCCATTCAAGACGAGCTGGGCGAACAGGACGCCGACCGGGCCGAAGCCGAGGAGTTGCGCAAGAAGCTGGCCGAGGCTGGTCTGCCGGACGAGGTGCGCAAGGAGGCTGAGCGCGAATTGAAGCGCATGGAGCGCCTTCCGGCCGCGTCGCCCGAGTACAACGTGATCCGGACGTGGCTCGACATTGTGATCGAGCTTCCGTGGAACAAGACCATCGAGGACAACCTCGATATCGCGCACGCGCGCACGGTGCTCGACGAGGACCATTTCGATCTGAAGGAGATCAAGGAGCGCATTCTCGAACATCTCGGCGTGTTGAAAATGAACCCGCTGGCCAAAGCGCCGATTCTCTGCTTTGCCGGGCCTCCCGGCGTGGGCAAGACCTCGCTGGGCAAGTCGATTGCCCGCGCCCTGGGACGCCCGTTTGAACGCTTTTCACTGGGCGCGATGCACGACGAGGCGGAGTTGCGCGGACACCGCCGCACCTATATCGGCGCCTTGCCTGGACGGCTGATTCAGGCCATACGGCGCGCCGGAGCGAGGAACCCGGTGATCATGCTCGACGAGATCGACAAGCTGGGCCGCGACTACCGGGGCGATCCGGCCAGCGCGCTGCTGGAGGTGCTCGATCCCGAGCAGAACAACAGCTTCCGCGACAACTATCTCGACATGCCGTTCGACCTGTCCAAGGTGCTGTTCGTCACCACGGCGAACACGCTCGACACGATTCCCACGGCGCTGCTGGACCGCATGGAGGTGCTGCGCCTCAGCGGGTACACGGAAGAGGAGAAGGTGCAGATCGCCCGGCGTTACCTGATTCCGCGCCAGTTGCGGGAGACCGGCCTGGACTCGGGGCAGGTGGCGATCGAAGAGGAAGCGCTGACGGCGATGATTCGCAACTACACGCGCGAGGCCGGGTTGCGCCGGCTCGAGCGGGCCATCGGGAAAATCATGCGCAAGTCCGCGTTGCAGTTCGCCGAGGGGCGGAAGGAGCCGCTCGTGATTGGTGAAGCCGGTCTGACCGGCCTTCTCGGACCCGAGCCGTTCACCATGGAGCAGGCGCGGCGCGACTCGCCTCCGGGCGTGGCCGCCGGACTGGCCTGGACCGAAACCGGCGGCGATGTCCTGTACATCGAGGCGACGCTGCTGCCATCGGGCAAAGGCTTGACACTGACCGGCCAGCTTGGCGAGGTGATGCAGGAGTCCGCCAAGGCGGCGCAGAGCTATCTGTGGTCGCACGCGCAGGACTTCGGCATCGACGCCAAACGGTTCTCCGACTCCGGAGTGCACGTGCACGTCCCGGCGGGCGCCATTCCCAAGGATGGCCCGTCGGCCGGCGTCACCATGGCCGTGGCGCTGGCTTCACTCTACACGGGTCTGCCCGTGCGCATGGACACGGCGATGACGGGTGAGATCACGCTCGCCGGTCTTGTGCTGCCCATTGGCGGCGTAAAGGAAAAGGTGCTTGCGGCGCGCCGCGCCGGCATCAAACGCATCGTGCTGCCCAAGGCCAACGAGAAGGACCTGCGCAACGTGCCCGAGGAGGTGCGGCCGGAGATGGAGTTC
This sequence comes from Bryobacterales bacterium, assembly GCA_020847045.1. GTDB lineage: Bacteria > Acidobacteriota > Terriglobia > Bryobacterales > Bryobacteraceae > JAFLBB01. The sequence goes on from JADLCT010000039.1 coordinate 2,256, forward strand.
GTCTTCGCGCGGCACATCCACGACGTGCTGGAGGCTCTGGTTCCGGGTATCCGGGAACGGATGGCCGTGCTCGTGTAACGGAACGTCCGGGGGTGGGGGCGCCACTTCTCCGCGCCCTCATCCCTACTCCGCACAATCATCCCTGCTTCTCCGGCCGTTCCCACCGCGGCGGTTTCCGCGTTAGCATATGCCCATGCTGCGCCGCCAGTTTCTCGCCGCCTCCGCCGCTTCCGTGCTGCCCGCGTCCTCCGCTCAGGGGCCGCTGATCGACACGCACATCCATCTTTTCGAGCCGGACCGCTTCCCTTATCACGCCAACGCGACCTACAAGCCGGCGGCGCAGCCGCTGAAGGAGTATCTCGCCTTCGTCAAGCAGGCGGGCATCTCGCACACGGTCATCGTTCACCCCGAACCTTACCAGGACGATCACCGGTATCTGGAACACTGCTTCGCCTCCGAATCGCCCAAGGGCCTCTTCAAAGGCACCTGTCTGTTCGAGCCACAGGACGAGCGCACCGGAGCGCGCATGGCCGCGTTGATGAAGCGGCACCCCGGCCGGATCGTGGCTCTACGCATGCACGAGATGACCCAGCCCGGTGAGCCATTCTCCTGCGCATGCGAGGCCAACAGCCCGATCAAGAACCGCGACCTGGGCGACGCCAACGTGAAAGCCACATGGAAAGCTGCGGCCGGCCTGGGACTCTGCATGCAGATGCACTTCCTGCCTCATCACGCACCGGCCATCGGCAAACTGGCCGCCGAGTTCCGCTCCATGCCCGTGATTCTCGATCACATGGGCCGCGCCGGCATGGGCGCTCCCGAGGCCTACGACGGAATTTTGAAGCTGGCCCGCCTGCCTAAGGTGTATTTCAAGTTCAGCGGCGTGCGTTACTCGTCAAAACAGAAGGCGCCATATGCCGACGCGGCCACCTACGTCCGGCGCGCCTTCGACGCCTTCGGGCCGGAACGCATCCTGTGGGGCGGGCTTGGCCACAACATGGACGAGTTCCGGGAGGCGCAGTCGGTCTTCAACCACCACTTCGCCTTCGCCACGGAAGAGCAGCGCGCCATGATCCGCGGAGGCAACGCGGCGCGACTCTTCGGCTTCGCCTGAGATATGCTCGGGAGCAATGCGAATCGCTCCCCTTTTGTTGCTGGCCACTGGTCTGCCCTTGACGGCCGGGGTGAAGTTCCGCCCGCAGGAGATCCAGTCGAATTTCGGCGTTGTGTATGCCGTCACCACGGCCGACGTGAATCGCGACGGCAAGCCCGACATCGTCGCCATCAACGGCACGACGCTGGCCTGGTGGGAGAATCCCGGCTGGACGCGGCACGTGATTCTGGAAGGCGTCACGAAGCGGGACAACGTCTGCTTCTCACCGCGGGACATCGATGGCGATGGAAAACTGGACTTCGCCCTCGGCGCGGACTGGCAACCCACAAACACGAAAGGCGGCGGCTCGTTGCAGTGGGTGTCCCACGACGGCAAGGTGACGCCCATCGGCCAGGAGCCGACGCTGCACCGCATCCGTTGGGGCGACGTGGACGGCGATGGCCGCGAGGAACTGGCCGTTGTGCCTCTGCACGGGCGCGGCACGCAAGCGCCGGATTGGGAGGGCGACGGCGCGCGCATCCTGGTGTTGACGCCGCCCGAGGATCCCTCGCAGCCTTGGCGGCAGGAACTGGTGGACGACACGCTCCACATCGTTCACAACTTCATCATCACGGACGGCGAAATCTGGGTGGCGGCCAAGGAGGGCGTGTTCGCCTTCAAGAGGTATCAATCGAATTCATGGTCAAAGCGGCAGTTGGGCGAGGGAGCTCCGGGTGAGATCAAACTGGGCCGCGTGAACCGCATCCGCCGCCTCGCCACCATCGAACCCTGGCACGGGAACAAGGTGGTGGTCTACACCGAGCCCGTGGCGCCGTACGATCCGCAGGTACGCACGCTGACGCGCCCCACGCCCATTCCCGGCCAGATGTGGGCGCGCGAGGTCATCGAGACAAACCTGTCGCAGGGCCACGCGCTCGGATGGGGCGACTTTGACGGCGACGGCTCCGACGAACTCGCCGCCGGCTGGCGCAACAATGGCCGCGAGAAGGATTACGGCATCGTTTATTACAAACGCACGCCCGAGGGGAAATGGGCGCGCCACGCCGTGGACGATGGCGTCGCCGTGGAGGACCTCGACGTGGCGGATTTGAACGGCGATGGCAAACCCGAGATCATAGCCGGCGGACGCGCCACCGCGAACATCCGCATCTATTGGAATGAGACGCAACCCGAGTGGCCGCGCCATATCATCACCACCGGCTTCGCCAACTTCACGGCGAACGCGGCGGACTTCACCGGCGACGGCAAGCCCGACGTGATCAGCGGAGACCTGAACGGCAAGGAGATCTACCTCTTCGCTGCGCCCGGCTGGCAGCGCATTACGCTGCACAGGGGAATCAGCCTGATTCACGGCGAGGCGATGGACGTCGACGGTGACGGCGATCTCGACTACACCGGCGCGCAGTACTCTCCCGGCGTCCTCTTCTGGCTGGAGCGGCCGGCCAATCCGCTCACCGATCCGTGGCCTTACCACGAGATCGATCATTCGGACCGTGGCGGCGTGCACGGGATTCACGGCCTCTTCCCATGCGACGTCGACCGCGATGGCACGGTGGACATCATCGCCAACTCGGGCCAACCCACCGGCGCCTTTCCAAATTCAATTGCCTGGTTCAAGCTGACGCGCGGCATTCCGGCAAAGGGTTCCTCGCCGGCGCGTCCTCCCGTGTGGCAGCGTTACGTGTTCGCGCAAGGCGATGCCCCGGGGTTGAGCCACTACATGGGTTGCGGCGACGTGAACAAGGACGGTTTGATCGACATCGCCGCCGGCGCCAAGATCGCTCCCGGCGGGAACTGGTTCGCCTGGTGGGAACAGCCCGCCCTGGTGAAAGGCAAGACCTCGGCGGCGGCCTGGAAAAAACATGGGATCGCCAGCGGACAGGAAGGGGCCACCAATATCCAGATTGGCGATCTGAATAATGATGGTAATCCGGACTTTTTCGCTACCCGAGGCCACGGAAAGGGGGTCGTCTGGTATGAGGCTCCCACATGGACGGCGCATGAGATCGACCCCGATCTGACCGGACCACATTCCCTTGCGCTCGGCGACATCGACGGCGACGGCGACCTCGACGCCGCCACATGCGCCAAGGACTCCGGCATTGCGGCACTCTATGAGAATAACGGTAAAGGCGGCTTCACCCGCCATTATCTCTATGAGGATCAATCGGCCTACGATATCCGCATGATCGACATGGATGGCGACGGCGATCTGGATCTCCTCATCGCTGGCCAGGAGCAGCGAAATGTTGTGTGGCTGGAAAACCGAATGCGTCCTGGTTCTGCCCGGTAAAAACAATTTACGGCAAAATCAACGATATTTATCGTGATAATTCTTGACCAGCTGAACTGCCTTGAGTAAAATCCTCTTAGCAAACTGGCGGGAGGCTGCGGTTCGCGAGGCCTTCTGCTGAACCTGGAGGATTTTGCCCGCCCCGGGAGCCGCTCCTGGCTGTGTCGTCATAAGACAGAACGTTGCCAGGTACTGCCGGCGCGGCGAACAACGCGTCATGAATCGCCCGGATTGTGGTTCGCTCGCATCTGAACCGGCGATCCGCGCCACACCTCACGCCCTTCCGAATCACGCGAGGCAGGCCATGTTCACTTCCGCTCATCTCCGCGTTCTGCTGGTGGAAGACAATGCCATCAACCGGGCTGTCGCTTCGCGCATGTTATCCCGCCTGGGACTGACGCCCGACATCTGCCAGGATGGAAGTGAAGCGGTCGAACGGGCGGCCCGGCAGCCATACGACCTGATTCTCATGGACGTACAGATGCCCAACATGGACGGCGTGGAGGCCACCTACCGCATCCGTGCGCTGGAACGGAGCCACCGGAGTGTGCGAATCGTGGCCGTCACGGCGAACACGATGGACGAGACTCGGAACGCATGCCACCGCGCGGGCATGGACGGCTTTCTCGCCAAGCCCTTCACGCTGGAGGATCTGGCGGGAACGCTGCGCCGCCTGTTCACGCCGGCGGCGCGGGGGTGAGCTACTTCTTCGGCAGACGGCTCTTCTTGTACGCCTCGTATTCGTCGCGCATCTTCTGGTCGCGGGGGCGCGGGTAGAGATCGCTCGATTTATAGCGCCCGGTGGAGAATTTTTCTTTGGTCCACTCGTCGTGGATGTGAGTCTCCTCGGCGCGGTCCACAATTTTCTGCACCGATGCGGGCGGAATGAAGTAGATGCCCGTCCGGTCGCCGAACACGACGTCACCCGGAAGGACCGTGCTCTCGCCGATGCGTACGGGCGTGTTGTATCCCATCAGCACCACATCGTTGATGGCCGACGGGTGGGCATGGCGGAAATAGAGGCCCATGTCGATGGCGAAGATGCCTTCCAGATCGCGAATGCTGCCATCCACCACGAGTCCGCCGTTCACGGTGGCCGACTTGATGGCCATGGCCAGGTTGTCACCCACCACGGTGCCGCCCGCGCCTTTGCCAAACAGGTCCACCACCATCACGTCGCCCGGCTGCAACTGGTCGATCACCCACTGATGCGCGGAAAACTTGATGCCCCGGCCGGCCAGATCGCCCGTAACCAGCGAGGTTAAGTCGGGCCGCCCCGGCATGAACATGGCCGTCACGGCGCGGCCGACCAGCTTCTTTTCCGGGTGCAGAATGCGCCAGTCACCGGAGAACTGGTTGTTGTACTTTTCGCCCGGCAGTACGCCCCACACCTCTTCCACGGTGAGGCCGCGAACCTTCTCCAGCAGCTCGGTTGGCACCTTCGGCCGGCCGTCTTCGAAGCGCTCAAACGGGTTGCCCTTGGTGAGCTCGATGAGCTGGTCCTTGCTGATCTTGAAGTACTGTCCAAACAGCGGCGCCGCCAACAACCAGGCCGCGGCAAGCCATCGCACGGATCTCATGCCGTGCAGTCTATCACCGGAACCGGGAGGCGTGAATCGCGCTGTGGCTGCTATTCAGCGAAGAGGGTAACCAGATGTTGTCCGCGCGGCAACTCAACCAGCCACACGCCGCCATCGAGCGCAACGGGTTGAAGAGGAAACGGCGCCCCGTCGAGTTCAGCGCGCGCCGGCCGCCTGTCCAGCAGAGTCCAGGCGCGGGCCTGCGCCTGATAGCCAATCTCCACGGACCGGCCATCCACAGCGGCGCTGGTGAGATCGGCGGCCAAGTCGAGCACGGTCAAGGAAGGCGCCTGCTGCGCAGGCTCGATGGTAAAGGTTCCGGCGGGAAGCATCAGGGCGCTGGCGCCGGCGGCGGGCCAAGGACGGCCATTCACGCGCGCGGGACCGCTCCAGGGAACCGCCACCGGCCCGCTCGACTCCAGGGCGAGCTTCGGGCCGGCCCGGAAGGCGGCGTCCACGCGCGAGCCCGCGGCGGCCAGCAGCGGGAGATCCCGCGGCAGCAGCGAGCTTTCAAAGTAGAGCGCCACGCGCGGGAATGCCCCGGCGGCGAGGTGGACCAGTTGAAACAATTCCGAGCCTGTCTGTTTCTTGGTCGGGTACACGTTCTGATACCGCTCGACGATATTGATGTCGATGGCGAGCCTGGCCGGCCGCTCCGTAATCGCGCGGTAGCGCGCCGCGATCTCGGGGTACCGCTCGGGCCCCAGATGCCACACGGTGGCGGGGTCCTCGATCAGAAACGTGGCGTCGCGGCGCTCCAGTACGGGCAGCAGCCGCCCGGCGTCGGCGCCAATCAGGTCGCGCATGCGGGTGTCGAACCGGTCATCGACATGGGTGAGCACGAGGTCCAGGTGCGGCCGCGACTCGCGGATACGCTCGAGTTCGTCGAGCCACTCGCCCTGCATGCGCTGCGCCAGCGCGGCACGGAACTCGATCAGCTTCCGCAGGCCCCCGGCGTTGCGCGTATGATGCCGGGGCGAGTCCGCATCGAACAGTTCGCGTGGATCGAAACCATGCAGAGACGTGAATTCCGCGCGGACGTCCGCGTTCATCGGCGTAAAGCGCGACGCGTTGGCGTGGCCCTCCAGAGATTCGAAATAGAGCTCGGCCAGGTTCACGCCATCCCAATCGAAGCGGGTGGCCAGGTTGCGCAGGCCGCTGGCGATCTCGCGTTTGGCGCCGGGATTCTGCAGGTTCATCAGGCGCCGCCAGTCCAGGTGGGCGTCCTGTCCGATCGCGGTCTGCTCCCGCCATTCGGGATGGCTGTCCCAGAACTTCTGGCTCACATGCGGGAACTCGATCCAGGCGTAGACGTGGATCGCCCGGCGATGGCAGGCCTCGATCAGCCTCTTCAAGTAGGCGTCGCGCGCGGCGTCGGGCTCCCAATAATGCCAGGCCGCCACGTGCAGAGCGCCGATGCCCGCCTGGCGCCAGCGCTGAGCGAAGTAATCGAGATCGGCGCGGCTGCGGTAACTCGAATCGAAGAAGGCCCAGAGCGAACGTGTCCCGGCCACCGGTTGCACGCCGAGCTCGTGCAATGCCTGCGGCAGATAGGGGAAACGCTCATAACCTCGTTTCCCGGGGCTGACGGCGGTCCACAGCACCGCGCCCGCGCCCTGGCGCCATCCGGCCACCAGCGGAGCGCCGCTCCAGCGCTCCCTGGCGAATATGCGCGCCTGCGCGGGCATCTCGAAGAGAGGCAGATCGATTCTTTCCTCCCAGATGATGTCGAGTTCTGGAGAACCGGCATCGGCCACGCTGCGCGCGGGCGAGCGCTTGCCAGTAGACACAATGCCGAGCACTTCGGCCACGGGCGATGCGCCCTCCAAAATGAGAAAGGCGCCCTGTGCAACACGCCGCCGCCAGCTTTCTGGTTCTGTCACGGCACCCGTAAGGACGAGAATGCCACCATCGCCGGCGGCGCGTGGCACGCCCATGGACGAGAGAATGCGCGGCCAGGAACCGCCATCGCCCGCGGCCACGGAGAAGTTTACCGGCGCCGGTACGGACGCCGGAACCTCGGCCATGGCCGCCACGCAGCAGGCCAGCAGCAACGCGCTAACGCGTAATGGCATACCAGAAGCCAGCCCTCACCTCCGTGTAGTTCAGCACGCTCGGATTTCCTTTATTGATGGTGTAGGCGCCGCGCAGCGCGTCCACGGTGAAGACGACCGAGGGCGGCAGCGAGTCCCACCGGAAACGCACGCCGGGACCGGTTTCCGCATAGTTCGCCCAGTATTGGCGTTTCGGGTCGGCCGTCAGGTTCGCGCTCCACGTCAGTTGCACCTGCAGGGAGCCGGGCCGGAAGGTGTATCCGCCGCGGTTCAGCGCATACACGAGAAAGCTGCGGTTGAAACGGTGCATGTAGACGCCGTCGCTATGATGCTCGAAGAACGCGCCCTTCTTGCGCGAGCCCATCAGGCTGCCCCAGCCTCGGCCGTAGGAGATGCCGCCGCGATAGTCGGCGCGAACACGCGATGGGGCGTCCGCCCGGTTCAGATACGAGATGGCGTAACCCGCTTCGGCCCACGCCATCACGCCTTTATACGTCGAGGTGGCCACACCCACGCCGGGGATGATGGCGGTTTCAGAGAGATATTGCGGGTAGGGCGCGGTTCCGATGCCGACAGCGCCACGGGTGTCGCCGACAATGCGCGTGGAGACATACGGGCGCAGGGGGATCCGCCCCAGGCGGAACTCCAGCTTTGCCTGCCCGAAGGTGATGCCCGATTTCCATCGCGAACTGTAGTAGGGCAGCATCCAAAAGGTGGCGCGCACCCGCGACTCTTCGCCGCGCAAGGCGAGCCAGGCGCGCCGGGCCTCGCTGGCCACCGTTTCATTGCCGCCGCGCCGCGCCAGGTCGAACCAGCGTGCGGCCTCGGCATCCTGCTTCAGCATGTTGTTCGTCCAGCCGAGCTTCAGCATCACCTCGGTGTCGAGCGGGTCCTCTTCATGCGCGGCCTGGAAGTAGCGCAGCGCATCCTTCATATAGCCCGCCTCGTAAGACTTCACGCCCATCTGCTTGGCGCTTTCGGCGGGCGCGGGCTGCGAAGAGGCGCCGCGGACGATCAGCCCGGTTTCGGGCGCGGCCATCAGCTTCCGCAACTCGCTTTCGCCCGCGTCCTTCCGGCCCATAGCCAGCAGCAGGTAGGCGAACTCGCGCCGCAATTCCTGATTCTCGGAATCCAGTTGGATCGCGCGCTCGAACTCGTAGACATAGGGATAGCGGGACGGCAGCAACTGGCGCGCCTTCTCCGCCGTCCGCGGTTCGGCCCCGCGGGAAGCCGCCAGCAGAGCGGCGTGAGCCTCTTCCGGCCTCTCCATCCACTGCAGCACGCGGCCCTGTTTCAGCAGCAGTTCGCGCTCGTCCGGGCGCAGCCTCCAGGCCGCTTCGTAGTGCTCCAGTGCCTGCGCGAAGTCGCTGCGCTGCTCGGCCAGGCCCGCCAGTTCGACATGCGCGCTGAAATTGGCCGGCTCGCGCTCCAGCGCCTGACGCCAGCGTTCCATCCCCTCGGCCAGCGGACGGTCGATGTTCTGAAACGCCTCCTCGGCCCCCACGTCTCCCGTCTTGCGAACCCGGTCGAACACCTGGCGCGCCTGGCGCTGCTGGCCTGTTTCGAAGGCCAGGAACGCATACTCTTTCGCCACGTGCGTATCGGCCGGGTCGATACTCATCGCGGCGGCAAACTGGTCGCGCGCCCGCTCGTTCTCTCCTATCTTCAATAGGGCATAGGCCAGATCTTTGCGGACGTCCAGCCGACGGGGTGAAAGCGCCGCAGCTTTCTCGAAACATTCGATGGCTCTGACATAGTCCTTCTGCCGGAGCTGTCCGTACCCACGGTCGAGCAACTCATACACGGGGTCGGTGGCAGCCCCCGCCAGCAAACAGAAGACGAATCCGAACGCAAATTTGCGCATACCAACTCATCGGAGTAGTACGGGATCGTTTTGAGTTTTCTCGAAAAATAGTGGTTACCGGCGCGCCGGATCGGCCAGTCCCAACTCCTGGAAGCCTTTGGCGCGGAGCAGGCAGGAATCGCAATGGCCACAGGTGGCGCCGGAGGGCGTGGGATCGTAGCAACTCAGTGTAAGCGCATAATCCACGCCCAGTGCAAGCCCGCGTTCAATGATCCGCGCCTTGCTCATATGCAGGAGCGGCGCATGAATCCGGAGCCGGCGGCCGCCTTCAACCGCCGCTTTGGTGGCGAGGCTGGCCATGTTCTCGTACGCCGCGATGTACTCCGGGCGGCAATCCGGGTAGCCGCTGTAGTCGAGAGCGTTCACGCCCAGGAAAATGTCGAACGCCCCGAGCACTTCGGCGTAGGCCAGGGCAAACGACAGGAAGATGGTATTCCGGGCCGGAACGTAGGTGACCGGGATGCCGCCGCCGATCTCCTCCACGGCGTCGTGCTTGGGCACGGCGAGGTCACTGCTGGTCAACGCCGATCCGCCGAAGACCCGCAGGTCGATGCCGGCCACGCGATGCGCAACGGCGCCCAGGGACCGGGCCACGCGGCGGGCCGCGCGCAACTCGGATGCATGGCGCTGCCCGTAGCGGAACGAAAGGGCGTGGCAGGCAAAGCCCTCGGCGCGCGCGATGGCCAGAACGGTGGCCGAATCGAGACCGCCGCTCAACAGCACCACCGCCGGATTCGAATTGCTCACTTCTCCTAGTACAACATGCCCGGCGGCGGGCTCCGTGCACGGCCGCCCCCCCAGGAAGTAAGCTGATTGTGGTTTACCAACGATGCAACGCCGTTCCTTTTTCCATACAGTGCTCGCCGCCGCGCCCACGCTCGCCGCCGCGCCGGCGTCCGCGCAAGGCAATCAGGCGAAGTTCCGCCTCCGCTACGGTCCTCATCCGGGCATGTTCCGGCATTCGGCCGGCGAGAACGTTCTCGACCAGATCCGTTTCGCAGCCTCGCAAGGCTTCACCGGCTGGGAGGACAACGGCGGCAACAAGCGCCCCGTCGAAGAGCAGTCCAGAATTGGCGAGACACTGGCCAACCTCGGCATGAAAATGGGCGTATTTGTCTCCTGGGCCGATTTCAAGACGGGCGATTTCGTCACGCGAACCGACAAGGAGTTCCAGGACCGGCTGCGCGCCGAGATGCGCTCGGCCGTCGAGGCCGCCAAGCGTCTGGGCACACCCTGGACCACGGTCGTGCCGAGCACGACGAACGACCGTCTCGATCCCGGCTATCAACTCGCGAACTGCGTCACGAATCTGAAGGTGATGGCCGAGATCTGCGAGCCGGCCGGTCTCATCATGGTGCTGGAACCGCTGAACTGGTACGCCAACCACCCCAGCCTCTACCTTCGGTCGGTGCCGCAGGCCTATGCCATCTGCAAGGCCGTCGGGTCAAAGAGTTGCAAGATTCTGGACGATCTGTATCATCAACAGATCGACGTTGGCAATCTGATTCCCAACATGGCCAAGGCGTGGGACGAGATAGCCTACATGCAGACGGGCGACAATCCCGGCCGCAAGGAGCCGGGCACGGGTGAAATCAACTACAAGAACATCTTCAAATGGCTCCACGAGAGGCGTTACGACGGCGTAATCGGAATGGAGCACGGCAATTCGAGGCCGGGCAAGGAAGGCGAGGAGGCCGTGATCGCCGCCTACCGCGCCTGTGACAGTTTCTAGTTTCAGAGTGAGGAATCGGACATGGATCGACGGAACTTTCTGCATTCGGGCGCGGCCGGCGCATGGTCGTTGAGCGCCGCGCAGGCCTTCGCCGCGGGCGAGAACAAGCGGGTGGGCCTGATTGGTTCGGGCTGGTACGGCAAGGCGGACCTTCTGCGCCTCATCCAGGTGGCGCCGGTGGAGGTGGTGTCGCTCTGCGACGTGGACAAGAAGATGGTGGAGGAGGCGGCCGAACTGGTTTCCACGCGGCAGCGGTCGAAGAAAAAGCCGCGCACCTTTCACGACTATCGCGAGATGCTGAAGCAGAAAGATCTCGACATCGTCCTCATCGCCACCCCGGACCACTGGCACGCTCTGCCGATGATCGAGGCGTGCAAGGCCGGCGTGGACATCTATGTGCAGAAGCCCATCAGCGTGGACGTTGTGGAAGGCCAGGCCATGGTGGCCGCCGCCCGCAAGTACGGCCGCGTGGTGCAGGTGGGCACGCAGCGCCGGAGCACGCCGCACCTGATCGAGGCGCGGGACCGCATCATCAAGGAAGGCAAGCTGGGCAATATCGCCTACGTGGAAATCTGCTGCTATTACCACATGCGGGCCACGGCGAACCCTCCCGACACGGCGCCGCCGCCCAACCTGGACTACGAGTTCTGGACCGGTCCGGCGCCCATGCGTCCGTACAACGACCTGTGCCATCCGCGCCGCTGGCGGGCCTTCATGGAGTACGGAAACGGCATCGTCGGCGACATGTGCGTGCACATGCTGGACATGACGCGCTGGATGATGGACCTGGGCTGGCCGTTGAGCATCTCTTCCTCGGGCGGAATTTTGGTGGACAAGAAGAGCAAGGCCAACATCAGTGACACGCAGGAGGCCACGTTCGACTTTGGCGGTACGAAGGTGGTATGGACGCACCGCTCGTGGGGACACCCGCCGGACCCGAAGTATCCCTGGGCGGCCACGTTCTATGGCGACAAGGGGACTCTCAAGGCCGGTGTGATGAGCTACGACTACATCCCCATGTCCAAGAGCGAACAACCCATTCACAAGGACGTGGCCTACGAGCTCGACCAGTATCCCGAGGACCGCACCGAGAAGGATCTGGAGCGGCATGTGGCGCCCGCCATCCGCGGCCACATGGTGGACTTGCTGAAGAACATCGCCTCACGCGGTAAGCCGGTGGCCGATATCGAACAGGGACACATCTCCACGGCATCCTGCATCCTGGCCAATCTCTCCATGCAGTTGGGACGCACGTTGCGATGGGATCCTGTGCGCCACCAAGTGACCGGTGACGCCGAAGCCACCCGCCTGCTGCGCCGCGCCTACCGCAAGCCGTGGACACACCCGGAGCCATCAAAAGTGTAGCGCGGCGTTCGTACGGCCGGCGCCCTTCTTTCGCGGCTCACGCTTCCCCTCCCTCATGCTTCTGATGAGAGGGCAGGGGCCAGCGCGCGCGGACGAAAGCCTCCGCCTCGCCCGGTGTGGAGAGTTCACCCTCGAGTTGCGCCGTCTCCACGGCGGTGAGGATCTCGCGGAACAGCGGACCGCGCGGGTAGCCAAGGGCGATCAATCCCTCGCCCGTGATCAGACGAGGAGGACGCAGCACCTCGGGCGGTGTTTCGTCGAGCCGGCGGCGGGCGAACTGGTAGTTGTCCAGGTGTCCGTGGGAGCCGAGGCAGTCGGCGCGATGCAGCGCGAGGTGTTCATCAAACCGGGGAAGGCGCAGGAAGCGCTTGAGCGTGGACTCCTTCATGCGGTGGATGTCGCCGAAGCGCATGTGGTTGGCGATGAGAGCCAGGATCTGTTCCGCACTGTCATTCGGAAATCGCAAACGGGCAAGGAGCGGGCGGGCCATGTCGAGTCCGGCCTCCACATGGCCATTGAAGCGGATGCGATCTGATACGGAAAAGGTGGATGGTTTGCCGATGTCGTGGAGGAGCGCGCCCCAGGCGAGCGTGGGCGAGGGGTTGGCGGGCAGGTGGCTGAGCATGAGGAGCGTGTGCGTCCAGACGTCTCCTTCGGGGTGATACTCGGGTGGTTGCGCGACACCCTGGAGGCGCTGAACCTCGGGCAGGACGACGGCCAGCAGTCCCGTTGCGCCGAGCAGGCGCAGTCCCTCGGCGGGGTTGGGCTGGGTGAGGATCCGCGTGAGCTCGTCGCGGACGCGCTCGGCGGCGATGTAAACCAGCGACGGAGCTTCCAGACGCATGGCGGCGAGCGTTTCCGCTTCAATCGAGAAGCCCAGGCGGGCGGCGAACCGGACGGCGCGGAGAAGGCGCAGGTGATCCTCCTGGAACCTGGCGCGCGGCGCGCCGACGCAGCGGATGAGGCGGTGCGCCAGGTCGTCGCGGCCGTGAAAAAAATCCAGGAATTGGCCGGGTGGTGGCGGCGCGAGAGGATCCAGGAAGATGGCATTGATGGTGAAATCGCGTCTCTGGGCATCCAGACGGGGATCGGTGACCAGGGAGACGTGGGACGGGTGGCGGCCGTCCGTGTAGGGGCCTTCCGTGCGAAACGTGGCGGCCTCGACGGAAGAGCCGGGCTCCTTGACCAGCACGACGCCAAAATGGGCGCCGACCAGATCGGAGTGTGGGAACAGGGCCGTGATCTCGGCTGGCGTGGCCGAGGTGGCGATGTCGAAATCCTTGGGCGGCAGGGACAGCAGGAGATCGCGCACGCAGCCGCCGACGAAAAAGGCCTGGTGGCCGTGGCGGCGGAGCGTGGAGAGGACGCGTAGGGCGAGATCCTCGTTCATAGGGCGACTGGAGTAGACTTGATTATTGTCGGTCCCGAACCGGCATTATGTCGACGCAAGATTCGTCATCCTCCTCTTCCCCCCTTCCTTTTAGTAGTTCGACGGCAAAGGTTGTGGTTGCCACCACGGTCGCCCTCTCCTTCATTTCATTTTGGCGCGGAGCGGCGATCGTGCTCAGCGATCTGGCGTCGACCATGTTCTATATCGGCGGCATCACGGAGCAGGCCGTGGGAAAAAGCGCACCGTGGCTTGTGCTCGCCGTGATGGTGTTCAGCTTCGCCGTGCGCAGCATCTATTTGGAAAGCTGCTCCATGTTCGTGCGGGGCGGCGTGTATGTGGTGGTGCGGGACGCGATGGGGCCATTCATGGCCAAGCTGAGCGTGTCGGCGCTGGTGGTGGATTATGTGCTGACAGGACCTATCAGCTCGGTCAGCGCCGGACAGTATCTGGGCCACTTGATCAACGAGCTGGCCGCGCTGACGAACGTGAAGTTCCACCTGGACCCGCCCACGTTCGCGGTGTTTTTCGGGCTTGTGGTGACGGGCTATTTCTGGTGGGAGAACACGAAAGGGATCCACGAGAGCTCGGGCAAGGCGCTCCGGATCATGCAGATCACCACCGTGATGGTGGGGACCTTGCTGGTGTGGTGTCCGCTCACATTGCTGCTGCGGGGCGGGGCGGAACTGCCACCGGCGCCAACCATTGAGAACCTGCGCTTCACCAAGGAGTCACTCGGATGGCTGGACGGTACGGTCTGGCCGACGATTGGAGCCGTGGGCGTGTTGATCGCCTTCGGCCACTCGCTGCTGGCGATGAGCGGATTTGAAACGCTGGCGCAGGTCTACCGTGAGATCGGCTATCCGAAGCTGAAGAACCTGAAGGTGACGGCGAACATCGTGTGCGTGTATGCGATGCTCTCCACCGGACTCATCAGCCTCTTCGCCGTGATGATCATTCCGGACGCGGTGCGGCCACAGTACTACGACAACCTGATTGGCGGTTTATCCATGAGTCTGGCCGGACCGTACATGCTGAAGCTGGCCTTCCACATCTTCGTTGTGATGGTGGGCGTGCTGATCCTTTCGGGAGCCGTGAATACTTCGATCATCGGCGCCAATGGCGTATTGAACCGTGTGGCCGAAGACGGCGTTCTCCTGGACTGGTTCCGGAAGCCGCACAAACGGTTCGGAACGACCTTCCGGATTGTGAACCTGATCACCATCGCACAGGTGTTGACGATTCTCGGCAGCCGGGGCGACGTGCTGCTGCTGGGCGAAGCGTATGCGTTTGGCGTGGTGTGGAGCTTTTTCCTGAAGGGCCTCGGCGTGCTGGCGCTGCGGTTTCAAAGGAGCGATCAGGAATACAGGGTTCCTTTGAATCTCCGTGTGGGGCGGCACGAACTGCCGCTTGGTTTGGGGACGGCCGTGCTGGCGCTGTTTTTCGTGGCCATCGCGAACCTGCTGACCAAGCAGGTGGCGACCATCTATGGCGTGTCATTCACGCTGCTGCTGTTCACGGTCTTCCTGGTGTCGGAGAAGGTAAACCGCCGTAAGCAGGGACGCCTGGCGGAGAAGACCACCGAGGAGTTCAACCTGGAATACCAGCCGGAGGCGGCGCGTGAAACCTTGCAGTCGCGGCCAGGGTGCGTGCTGGTGGCGGTGCGCGACTACAGCCGGATGTTCCATTTGCGCAAGGTGCTGGAAAAGACGAACATGCGGCGGCACGACATTGTCGTCATGACCGTGCGGAACGTGACGACCGCGGGCGGGGAGTATGATCTGCATGAGTCCCAGTTGTTCACTACGTATGAGAAGGAGTTGTTCAGCCACGTGGTGGCGCTGGCCGAGAAGGAAGGGAAACACGTGGAACTTCTGACGGTGCCGGCGGTGGACCCGTTCGTGGCGATGGTGCAGACGGCGACGAATTTGCAGGCGTCGCGATTGGTTACAGGCGTGTCGGCGCGAATGTCGGGCGAAGAGCTGGCGCACCGCATCGGGAGAGCGTGGGAGAGCATGCCGGAACCCCGTCATGCTTTTTCACTGGAGGTGATCGACCCCGACCGCCCCTCGACTTATGTGAACCTGGGACCTCATCCGCCCCGGCTATGGCCCGAGGACCTGGACCGCCTGCATGAGCTGTGGCTCAAGCTGACGGGAGACCAGCGGTTGGGCTCGAAGTTGCATCACCGGGACGTGGTCGGCGTTGCCTTGCAACGGCTGGAACGGGACCTCTCCGGCGCGGAGCGGGAAGAGGTTCTTCGAGACGTGATGAACGAACTGCAGAAAAATTAGGATTCGGGAGTGCCGCCGGGAGCGGCCTTGCCGAGGACCTCGTTGAACAGCGCGGCCTTTTTCAAATCCTTCTTGGAGGGCGGGGCGATTTCGCGGCGGTAGTCGTGCTCGCTATAGCAGGACTTGCAGCGCACCTTGGCGGCCTCGCCATTGAGAAGCGAAACGATGGAATGGTTCGTGATGCGCTTGCACTTCACGCAAAAATCGTCGATGTCGTCGCCGAGGCGGAGTTCAGCCATGGGGTGCCCGTGAACTTCAAATTATATCGAATCAAGGTTTGAGGGAAACGGCAATCGTGAGAGCCGCCGTGGGTGGGATCCCGGCGAATCAACAGGCTAGATGTGGGGCGGACAAGAAAGAAGCAGGTGCTGAAGCAGGAATCCGGCTGCTATACTGGAGAAGATCGGGCCGTGGCGCAGCCTGGCTAGCGCGCTTGCTTGGGGTGCAAGAGGTCGCGAGTTCAAATCTCGCCGGCCCGACCAAACTTCTCAAAGAATTACAGACCCCACGGCTCTCCGCCAAAAACGGGGGCAGCCCCAATCCCAACCAAACAGTTAAGCACAGAGCACCTGCACGCGTAGCCGGTAGTTTTCGAAGTTACGGCGAGACCATGTTGGTGGCAGGGTTTGCAGTTGGGGACCATCGAAATCAATGGCCGACAAAGTCCACATCACCAAACGCGGCATCCAGGCTCTGAAATGGGACAGTGAGATCCGTCAGTACGTTGAGCAGGAAATTCGATCCGGACTCCACGTGCTCCGTTGCGCCTGCCATATCGACGCCGGCGTGACGCTCGGTGACATCTTCCACGCGGTGGAGCAAGACCGCGGCCTCGCGGCGTTCCTTGAGCAGTGGTCCTGGTGCGACTTGGACGCCTTTCACGCTGAGGCGCGTAAACCGGCGGACGCAGCATCGGATCTGTCCTACATCGAAATCGCGAAGTACTTCAAATGGGACGAGCACGAGGCGCAAGAGACCTTTGTCGTTTCCGGAGCCGGTCATCCGGACGAGCACGGCATGACGCGCTACGCAATCGACTTCACGCCTGTCAACCAGCTTGTCCATCTGCCGGTGCGATTGCGCCCGGAGATGGAGATCCGCAAGGATCGCAAGAAGGTTGGCGAGGCGCCCTGCACGTTCACCCTCCTCGATGTCCTCGGCGAGATCTACTTTGAGATCAGCTTTTACGGCAGCCCCGAGGACCGCGACCGGCAGAGCGCCCAGTTCCAGGAGAGCCTTCGCGAAGTCGAGGAAGGCCGGGCAACGCTAACTCCTTGGAATCCGCGGGAGGTCTCCTGAACTGAAGTACGCACGCGAACGGTCTCATGGGTGGACAAATGGGACGAGGGAACCGACCGCATGACCATCGCTGCCGGCCTTGAGCTACCCGAAGCCCAGATCGCTGAGATCTGTCGCCACCACCAGGTAACGTGGCTATCTCTGTTCGGCTCCGGTGTCCCACAAAACACATCTCATTGGAAATGTCCGGTGGAACTAACACCCGGAAGGACTGTGTTTGCTCCGCCACCAGCACCGCTCTCGCGGCGCTGACCGGTCTGTTTTACTCCGGCGCGTATAACGGCAGTCCATCGTGGTGGAGGTTGACGGCGAGCGGTCGCCGCAGGGGGCGTTTCTAGCCAGGAAGCGGCAAGGCAGCCTCCGCAAGAGCAGCCATGGCCCCTTGTGCCGGAAGTACCTGTCGCTAGTAGCCCATACCGCGTTGCCGAAGGGTCCCTTGGGGCAAGCGGCGGCGCACACCCTGCATGTTTGGACGAAGCCGCACCGGCCACTGACGGCCTTCTACTCCACCGTGATCAAATGCGTGCGGAACTCTTCCACCGCTTCCGGAATCACGTCGACGCCCAGACCCGGGCCGGTGGGCACCGCAATGGTCCCATCGCTGAGGTCCATCTCGATCTTCTGGCGGATCACGGTTTCACGAATCGGGCTTTCGGTCTGGTCGAATTCGAACATCGCTGGCCAGGAGTCCACCTCGGGAAAGTTGCTCATCCAGTGCAAGGTGGCGGCTGTGCGAATGTGCGTGCCCCAGTTGTGCGGAATGAGCCGGACTTCGTTCAGCGCGCACATATAGGCGAGCCGGCGTCCGCCCGTCAGGCCAACAGTATCCAGGTCCGGCTGGACAATGTGCACGCGCCGGGGCTGCACATAGTTGCGAATGATCCAGTCAGCCGGCATGGTTTCCCCACTGGCGAGCGGAATGCGCAACAGGCGGCGGAGGCGGTCATAGCCCTGCAGGTCATGGGCCCAGACCGGTTCCTCCCACCAGAGCAGGTTGAAGCGTTCCAGTTCATGGCCGAGCGCGACGGCCGTGCCGTCATCGTAGCCGCAGTTGGCATCCACGGCCAATCCGGTATCGGGGCCGATAGCCTGCCGGACGGAGCGCACAACCTCCACATCCATTTCCGGGCCGTAGCCGATCTTCATCTTCAGGATGCGATGGCCGCGTGCAACCCACTCGCGGGCCTCCGCGGCAAGACCAGCGGCCGGATCAGACCAGTCCTTGCGGTACATGCAGGTGCAGTAGGGGCGGACGCGACCGGAAATCCGGTGGCCGAGCAACGCTGACACAGGTTTGCCGAGGGCCCGGCCGGCAATGTCCCACAGCGCGACGTCCAGTCCGGCGCTGGTGGGCACGCCGCGGTCGAACTGGCCGGCGGCGGGCGCGCGCAGATCGTCGAAGATGGCTTCCATCTCGAAGGGAGAGCGGCCAATCACCAGTTCCGGATGCGTCAGCAGGCGTTCTCCGCCGTAGTTGCCATCGCCCCACCCGGTGATGCCTTCATCCGTGTTCACTTCGACGAGCGTGGCCGTGCGCACTCCGGTCCAGTTCAAGGACCAACCGAAGCGCTCCTTCAGTTTGCCTTCGATCTGGTGAATTCTGACCCGCGTGATTTTCATTTCCCATCTCCGAGGACGAAGGAAGGAGAGCACGAGGGACGTTCGATCCTGACGCCAAGCCCTGGGCAGGAAGGCACGGTCAGTTCCACCTCCGGCAAACCGCCGGAGATAACGAACACGGGCGGCGCAGCGATAGCGTTGCTTGCGGGAGGAATGCAGGCGGCGCCATGAACGGCCGCCGCGATTCCCAACTGGGCGCCCGTGCAGCACGGCGCCAGCCGGACATGAAACAGCCAGCAAAAGTAGGAGAGCCGCCGAAGCCCGGTTAGACCGCAGACGCCTACATCCTGAACCGCCATGTCCACCAGACCGGTCTGGACATAATTCTTGATGAGTGCATCGAGCGGGATGTCAGGACCGGCGGCCAATGAAATCCTCAGCACGTCCCGCAAGCGCGCATAGCCTTCCGGATTATCGCCAGGAATGGGGGATTCCCAGAATTCGAGGCAGGACTCCTGTAGCTTCGCCCCCAGGACGAGCGCCTCCTCTGTGTCCCGCGCAGTGAACCGCAAGCCCACGCGCGTCCCGGCGCGGCGCAAATCGATGGGGGCTTCCACACGGATGATCTTGTGCCGCGCCGCGTGCGCAGTATCCGGGACCGAGGGACAGGCCGGCACTTGGCCGCGGTAAGGTTTGCCCAAAATCCGGCAGACGGGCTTCCCCATTGCTTTCCCCATCAGATCCCACAGCGCGATGTCGAGGCCTCCGGCCGTGGCGCCCAGCGAGCTGAGTTCATCAAAAATCGATTCCACTTCAAATGGAGCACGGCCGATCACCATGCCGGGGTTCCGGCGCAGAGTCTGCTGGCACAGGCTGCCGGCGCCATAGCCCGCCAGGCCGGTATCGGTCAGGACCTCGATCAGGTCCGGCGGGAAGACCGAAATTTTCGTGATTCTCATTGCTCTGTCAGTACGCGAGCGGGATCCACACCGTCATGTGGGAAATCCCGCGGTTGGCCCAGGCATAGTACGGGATGAGGCGCAGGGGAACCAGTTCGAGCGGGCCTGGACGAAAGGTTCTATACAGCAGATTCGACCAGTCGCCGCCGCGCGTCCGGCGGGCCTGGCCCTCTAGGACCGTCACACCGCCCAGCAGGTCCGCCTCCCATCGAGGTGTTAACTGAATGCCGGCGGGAATGCCAATCTCATCCACACGCACGCCGGGGGGCAGGCCGGGTGACTCCAGACAGTAGACAAGCGGGCCGCGCATCACGGTGACCTGGTTGCGTGTAACTTCCTGGTAAGGGTGCGATTCCACCAGCCTGGCGGCCATGGGAAGGTTGAGTTCGACGACATCCCCCTTGGACCACTTGCGCCGGACTTCCGCATAGCTGGAAGGCCGCGTAGCCGCGGAGAACGGCTTTCCGTTCACCTGAATCGTGGCCGCTTCCACCCAGCCTGGGATGCGGAGCATCAGAGCAAGTTCATCCTTGGATGCCTGCTCAAAAGTGATCCGCACCCTGCCGTCCCACGGATAATCGGACTCCTGTTTGAGTAGCACCGGCGCCTTTAACACGCTGCTGCCATACAGATTCACCCACACTGCTCCATCTGAGACACCGTAGGCCCAGTTGGCCGTCTTGAGGATGGTTCGCAGTGCGTTGGGCGGGCAGCAGAAGCTCTTGGCCGCGCCTGGATCCAGGGTGGTCCTCCATCGCCGCGGACTTTCGTTGCGCATCAATGGCAGTTCATCAGCGAAACGACGGTGCGTATTGGCATAGAAAAACGAGTTGCCATCCATGCCTATTCCAGACAACATGCTGTTGTAGAGAACCAACTCCATCGCATCGGCATACTTGGCTTCGCCTGTGATGGCGAGCATGCGGCGATTCCATAGAGCATTCCCGATGTTGGCGCAGGTTTCGTTGTAGCCTTCCCTATTCGGCGATTCGAAATCACGGCCGAAGGCCTCCGCCATGATATCCCGGTGTGGCGACAATCCGGGGTCAAGCGGCCCGACGGCGCCGGTGACGTACATTTTGCGCGTGGTGACGTTTCGCCAGAGGCGTGTGACCGCGCTCAGCAGGCTCTGGTCGCCGTTCTCGGCATACACGTCGGCCGCCGCGGCGTACAGATATGTGGCGTGCATGGCATGCCCGGTCGCCTGCGTCTCTTTCCGCAAGGGAACGCGGTCCTGAAACTGATCCGACCCGCCTGCCGCCGAACCGCGCAGATCCACGAAGATTTTCGCCAGTTCCAGATAGCGGGGATCGTGCGTGGCGCGGTAGAGTTCCAGGATGCCCATGACGTTGGACGGCGCACCGAAGTGCGCCAGACTGGCGGGGCGCGGACTGAACAGCTTGTAGAGATAGTCCGCCGTGCGTCTGGCCGCATCGAGCAAGCTGGTTTTGCCCGTGGCCCCGTGGTGCGCCACGGCCGCGCTCATCAGGTGAGTCATGTTGTACACTTCGTGATCCCGCGGCTGCGCCCAGCGTTCTTTCCGAGGCAACTGAATCTGCGTGGAGATGTACCCGTCCGGCGCCTGCGCCTTGACGAAGACCGCGATCACTTCATCCATGCGGCGGTCCAACTCCTTGTCACGGGTGGCGCCGTAAAGAAGCGCGGCCGATTCCAGCCATTTCGCTACGTCGCCATCGCTCCAATTGTTACCCTTGAACTCGCCTGTCTCCAGCCCAGCGGCGATGCGCAGGTTGCCGAAATAGGCTCCGTTTCCCCGTAGCTGCATCGTCTGCCAGATGCCTGGCACAGTCACCTCGCGCGAGAGGCGAATTCGTTCGGCCCAGAAGCCGCCGGTCCAGGCGGCATCGTTCATGCCAATACTCTTGAGCCTGGCGTGCGGGCTGGAGGAGAAGTCGGGGTCGCCGCCCGCCCATCCCCACATGTTGCCAGCGAGAGCAGCAGCGGCCAACAGAATCGAAATCCGGCTCATGGGTTCTCACCTATCGCGCTAACGGCAGCCACACGGACATAAAGGAAGGTCCGCGGTTCGCCCACGCGTAATACGGAATCAGCTTCACATCAACGCTTCCGGCTCCTGGCCGCAGCGTCCGGTACAACAGGCCCGACCAATCTCCCTGTGGGGCGAGCTTGGCTTTGCCCTCGAGGACGGCCACGCCGCCGAGCAACCGGGGGTCGAAGCGGGCGCGAAGCCGGATGTCCGCCGGAATCGACACCTCCGTGAAGCGCACGCCGGAAGGAAGATCAGGAGATTCCAGACAGTAGACCACGGGCCCGCGCATCACCGCGACCTGGTTGCGTGTCTCCTCGACGAGCGGGTTGGCCTCGACCAGCCGGGGCGCCATCGGCAGTTCCAATTCCACTTGGTCGCCCGCCGCCCAGACACGCCGGACCTCGGCGAAAGCGCCGGTGACAGGCGAGCGTTGCGGCTTTCCGTTCACCTGCAATGTCGCGCCGGCGGCCCAGCCCGGAATGCGCAGAAGCAGGGAGTACTCCCCCTTCGGCGCGGAATGAATCGTCAGCCGCACCTTGCCATCCCACGGATAATCGGATTCCTGTTTCAGCGCGATGCCATTCTGCTTGAACGTATTGCTGCCGTAGAGGATCACATACAAGCCTTTTTCAGAAACGCCGTAGGCATACTCGTGCGTGCTGGCGAGCATGCGCAGCACATTGGGCGGGCAGCAATAACTCTTCGCCGCCCCGGTACTGGCGATGTTCGCCCAACGCGCCAGCGATTGGTTCCGCGTAAGCGGCACTTCATCCTGAAAGCGCCGGAGCGGGTTGGCGTAAAAGAACTCCTTCCCGGAGATCCCCATGCCGGACAACATGCTGTTATAGAGCACGGTTTCCATCACATCGGCATAGCGCGGATCGGCGGTGGCCTCCAACATGCGCCAGTTCCAGATGGCGTTGGCGATATTGGCGCAGGTTTCGTTGTACGTCAGCCGGTTGGGAAGCTGGTATTCAGGGCCGAACGCCTCGTGCACCAGATCGCGACGGGAGGAGGTTCCGAACGTTTGCGCGCCGATCGCCCCCGTGACATACATCTTCTGTGTGGCTACGTTCTTCCAGAGGCGTTCGAGCGCGGTCCAAAGCGCGGGCTCGCCCGTTTCGGCATACACGTCCGCGGCTCCGGCCCAAAGGTAGGGTCCTGTCACACCATGACCCACGGCTTCGGTCTCCTTGCGTACGGCGACACGATCCTGCGTCTGGTCCGTACCGCCGCGAGCCGCCCCCCGGTTCGTCACGAAGATGTCCGCCAGTTCCAGGTATTCGCGGCCGCCCGTGGTACGGTACAACTCCACTAGACCCATGATCTGTGAAGGGTTGAAGTCGAAGTGGGAAAGTTCCGCTGGACGGGGCTGGAAGGTCGCGTACAAATAATCGGCGGCCTTGCGGGCAACCTTGAGCAGGCTATCTTTGCCGGTGGCGCGGTGATGGATGCATGCCGCGGTAATCAGATGGCCCATGTTGTACAACTCGTGGTCGTTAATGTCCTTCCAGCGCCGGAAGCCCGTGTTCTGAATCTGCGTGGAGATGTAGCCGTCCGGCGCCTGGGCCTTGCCAATGACGGCGATCACTTCATCCATGCGCGCGTCCAGCTTCGGATCCCGCGTGGCCGCATAGACGTGAGCCACGGCTTCGAGCCACTTATAGACATCGCCATCACTCCACTTGGTGCTCTGGAATGTACCCTTTTCAAGTCCGGCGGCAATCACGAAATTCTTATAGGTCGCTCCATTGTTGGGAATTTGCAGTGTTTCCCACATGGCGGGAATCATCACTTCATCCGACAACTGGAAGCGTTCCGACCAAAAGCCCTTCGTCCAACGGGCGGAGGTGAGGCTAATGCTTCTGAGCCTGGCATGAGGGCTTGCCGAAGTGTCCGTAATGCCGCCGCGCGGTAATTCGGCGCCAAACGCCGCGAGCAGGTACGCCAGGCTGAATAAGCATCCACGAAGCCACATAGTTTTCCTCACAACAAAAAAAGAGAATTTCACCGGGTCACGGACAACCATACGCTCATATATGGCACACCCCGGTTATTCCACGCATAGTAGGGAATCATCCGGAGCATGACCTTCCGCGGACTGGCAGGCGAAAGCGGGCGATAGAGCCGTTTGTTCCAGTCGCCTTCGGGAACCAGTTGCCCTTCGCCTTCCACCACCGTGACACCGCCCAGCAGAGAGGCGTCGTGCCTGGCCGTGAACTTGACCGCGGATGGCAGAACGACATCGCCGGGCTTCACTCCGTCCGGCAGATCAGTGGATTCGAGAGCATAGACAACAGGGCCGCGCATCACGGCCACCTGATTGCGCGCCTCCTCGACCTTGGGGTTGGCCTCCCACAAGCGGACGGGCATGGGCAGGTCCAGCACCACCGTGTCGCCTTTCTTCCAGGCGCGACTCACTTCGGCGTACTCGCCTGGCGTGACTTTCGTGCCGGCAGGGGACCCATTCACCAGAACCGTCGCGCTTTCCGCCCATCCCGGGATCCTCAGACGCAGCGCCAGCGGGCGTTGGACATCCTGCCGGAAGGCGAACTGAATGCGGCCCCGCCACGGATACCCGGTCTGCTGCGCGAGATCAATCACCACGCCGTTTGGCAGTTTCGACTTGAGTTCGTTACTCCCGTAGAAATGGACCCAGAGGGCGTCGTCCGACCACCCGTAGGCCCACCCGGCCAACTCGGCGACCGTGCGCGCCACGTTCGGCGGGCAACAGTAGCAGTAGGGAGCGCCCGGCGTGGTCGTGGCCGGCCACCTCTCCCAGCTATCGTTGCGCAGCAGGCGGTCTTCCTTTCCACTTCGCCGAAGCACGTTGGCGTAGCAGTAAGTGGTTCCGTCCAGCCCCCATCCCGACAGGAAGGTGTTGTACAGGACCTGCTCCACCACGTCGGCATAGCGCGCGTCCCCGGAGACGCCCAGCATGCGCCAACTCCACATCGCGTGCGCGATGTTGGCGCAGGTTTCGTTGTATGCGATGGCGTTGGGCAACTGGTAGCGGAATCCGAACGCCTCGTGAACCGGGTCCCCGCGAAAGGAGACGCCATTGTTGATGGCCGCGATGCCACCGGTAACGTACATCTTGCGGTAGCTGACATCCTCCCAGAGCCGGACCAGCGCGTTCCAGAGCTCAGGTTCTCCCGTTTCGGCGTACACATCGGTTGCTCCGGCCCAGATGTACGGGCCGGTAACCGAGTGGCCCACGGCATCGGTTTCGGTTCGCATCGGGATTCGAGCCTGATTCTGGTCCGTGCCACCCGGAAGGGCGCCGCGCATGAGGGTGAAGATATTGGCCAGTTCAAGATACTTTGCTTCGCCCGTCAGCCGGTAGAGTTCCACCAGACCCATCACCTGCGAAGGATTGAAATCGAAGTGGACCAGTTCCGGCGGACGCGGTTTGAATACCGTGTAGAGATAGTCCGCCGTCCGGCGGGCGACGGCGAGGACGTTGTCTTTGTTGGTAATGCGCTTGTGCATGCACGCCGCCGTGATCAGGTGGCCCATGTTGTAGAGCTCGTGGTAGCGCAGATTTCCCCAGCGTTTCTTCTCCGTCAACTGGGTCTGCGTGCCGATGTAGCCTTCGGGTGTCTGCGCCCTGGCGATGATCGCGATGGCCTCATCCATCCGCTGCTCCAGCGCCGGGTCCTTGGTGCGAAGCCAGACGGCCGCCATGGTCTCAACCACCTTGTAGACATCGCCATCGCCCCAATCGTTCCCGTTGAACTTGCCCTGCGCCAAGCCGGCGGCGATTTTCAGGTTAACCAGGTTGGCGGCATTCTTCGGGTCCTGTATGGTTTGCCAGAGTCCCGGCAGGCTCTTGGCGGCAACCAGGTCGAACCGGTCTCCCCAAAAGCCCCCGGTCCAGCGGACGGCATCCAGATCGAAACTCCGGACCTTGACGTGCGGACTGCGCGAGGTATCAATGACGCCGCGATGAAGCGTCTGCCCGAGGAGAGCAGGTATAAGCGCCGCGGTGAGTAGTGCATGTTTCATGAGGCGCCTCCGCTAGAAATTGATCTTCAGTCCAACCTGAATGATGCGCGCCGAGCCCGCCGAGGTAATGACACCGAAACCAGGACTTCCCAACGCCGTTCCGGGCAACCCGAAATTCGTGTTGTTGAAGGCGTTGAACGCCTCGGCGCGCAGTTGCGCCCGCACCCTCTCGGTGAGGGAGATGTTCTTGAGCAGGGACAGGTCGAAGTTGACGTTCGCGGGTCCACGGACGTCCGGCAGAGTGCGAGAGACGTTGCCGAACGCGTACGGCGCGGGCTGCGTGAAAGCGGACGTGTCGAAGAAGCGGTCCAGGCGGTCCGTCACGGAACCGGACAGCTTCGCGCTGACGCCCGTGCTATCGGGCCGCGAGCCGCCTCCATAAGAGTTGGTGTTGTTCGCCTGCGTGTTAAGCGTAAGCGGGATACCGCTCTGCAGTGCGGCGAGTCCGTTGATCTGCCAGCCGCCCAAAATGTGGCCGGCCACGGCCGGCAGATTCGCGCCCAAGGCTTTGCCCTTGCCGAAGGGCAACTCATAGCCTGCCGCGATGGTGAAGCGCTGTGGGCCCTGTTGCGAATTGAGACTGCGCTCGGACCGCCGGTCGTTGTTGTTCTGGAACGTGGGCACGTCACCGATCCAGGCAATGCGGCTGCCGGGGGCGCCGTCGTCAATCATCTTATTGAACGTGTAACTGATGAGGAAGTTCAAGCCATGTGAGAAGCGCTTGTCGGCGCGAATCTCGACCGCATGATAGCTGGAACTCCCGGCAGTGGAGCCGATCGTATTCACGCCCGTGAATTGCGGATAAGGACGAAGCAGTTGGCCCGCGGTCGTGGTTGCCCCTCCCAGCGCCTGGGCCGCCGGGATGATTCCCCGGAAGGGGTTGGGAATCACGCGCTGCAATTCGCCTTTCAAGCCGAGAAACTGGTCGGGTAACTGGTTGTACTGCAGGTTTTGCCAGAGGTGCGTGCCCTTGCTGCCCGCATAGGCAACCTCCAAACCGATGTCACCCGGCAATTGGCGCTGGACGCTGAAGTTGAAGTGCTGCATGTACAGACCCTTCTGATCGCGGTCGGGAGCGCCGATGGCGCCGCCGATGTTCGTCAAAAGACCAAGGCTCGAGCCGGTGGGACTCACAAAGCCGTTGGGGAAGGGGTCGGAATAATAGGATCTGATATTGACGCCATCGGGACTGGCGACGTGCGGCGTGGTGGAGGAAAAGCCGATTTGTCCGAACTGGCCGAAGTCCCAGCCGGTTCTCGGCGCGAAGAAGATGCCATAGCCGCCCCTGATGACGGTGAGCGAGTTGATCTGATAGGCGAAGCCAAATCGCGGGGACACGTTGTGATTCACCGCGGCCTGTTCGCGAGGCACGCCGTTGACGTTCACGAAGCCCAGGCCGCCGCGCAGCGGGCCCAAGCCGGCAACCTGGAGCGGGACCGGACTGTCGTAGTCCAGGACATTCAGCCGGTTGTAGCGGTCGGTGCGCAGATTCTCCACCTCGAAGCGGAGTCCCAGGTTCAGGGTGAGCTTGGAGGTGACCTTGTAGTCGTCCTGCACGAACGCGGCGTAGTAGTAGGTTTGCGGGTCCTGTGTCGTGTTCGACTGTGCGTTGCCAGCGCCCGCCAGGCCGAGCAGAAAACTGGCCACGGCATGGCCCGCCGTGGGGCTGGCCTGCAATGGATTCGGTCCCTGCGTGAGGCCAGGGCTGAACGTGAAGTTCGGCAGAGTGGGCCGGAACCCCCCCGAACGGAAGAGACGGTACTCAAAACCCGCCTTGAACACATGGTTGCCTCGCGTGTGCGTGACGTCGCTCTGCGCCGTGTAGGCGTTCGAGATGTTGTTGATGATGGTGGAATTCACCGGGCCGATGCTGCTGGTGCCGAAGCCTATGTTGGCGACGCTATACCCGTTGACGGTAATCGACGGGAATACGGCCGCGGGCTGGGCCTCGCGGAAGGAGCGCGAGAAACCCAGTTGCGTGGAGTCGAAGTTGGTGTCGAAAGGGTTGTTGTAGTCGCGCAGACGTGTCCAGCCCACGCGGAACGTGGCAAACGTGGTCGGCGAGAACGAATGCGTATCGTTGATGGCTAGATTGCGCTGCGTGAACAGTTGCGGTCCGGAAGATGGATTAGCGGCGGGACTCTCATACAGGACGGGGGGCGTGACGAGCGACTCGTTCCAGGAGAAGCGGCCGAAGATACGGTTTTCATTGGAGAAGGAGTGGTCCACGCGTGCGTTCAACTGGTTCACGGAGTATTTCTCGGGTTTGTTGGCGATGAAGTTGTTGATTCCGGTCACCGGGTCGCCGGCGATGTTGGGCGCCGCCCAATGCGGCAGTATCTTGTTGCTCACGGCGTTAAAGCGGCTTGCGGGAATGCGGTTTCCAGGGAACAGGTCGCGCTGGAAGCCGCTGCCCGCGGCATGAGCGGTGAGCGGATCGTAGACGTCGATCTGCCGGTTGTTCTGCGCGCGGGTTTGGCTAAAGTCGCCTGCCCGCTGCTCGGCCGTGGGCACCGAGAACAGGAAAGTCCTGCCGGTGGTGCGCCGCATCCCCTCGTAGTTGAAAAAGTAGAATGTCTTGTCCTTGCGCACCGGACCGCCCACGCTGGCGCCGAATTGATTGAACCGGAAGGCCGGCTTTTCTTGGGCGGTGCGGTTGTTGAGCCAGGAATTGGAGTCGAGAGCGTCGTTGCGAAGGAAGTCGTACACGGTCCCGTGGAGCGTGTTGGTCCCGCTTTTCATTACCACGTTGACGACCCCGCCCGCCGTACGCCCGAACTCGGCCGACATGTTATTGGTCTTGACCTCGAACTCCTGGACCGCGTCGATCGACGGGATCACGGTGAACTGGTTGTACTGGGGCGATGTCCCGGGGATGCCGTCCAGCAGCACCTCATTAGCCATGGATGGACCGCCGTTGATGGAAAGGTTCGAAAGCGGGATGTTGTTGCCGGGAAGGTTTGTACGCCTGTAGGCTTGCGTGCCCGGCGCGAGGAAGATCAGGTCGAACGGGTTGCGTCCGTTGAGCGGCAACTCCACGATCTTGCGGTTGTCCACAACCGACCGTAGCGAGGACTCTCCCGTCTGCAACAGGGGCACGTCGGCCGTCACCGATACCGATTCACTGAGAGACCCTAAGGTGAGCGTGAAGTCGAGCCTTACGAGGGCATTCACGCTCAGTGTGATGCCCGCCCTCTCCGCCGTTCGAAAACCATCATGCCGGACCGTGAGCGCGTACACGCCGGGTTCCAGCAGCGGAACCGTGTAGTTGCCGGTTTCGTTCGTCTTGGTTTGGCGGCTGATCCCGGTAGCGGAATTCACGGCTGTGACAGCGGCGCTCAGAACGGGAGCCCCAGAAGGGTCGGTCACGAGTCCGGTGATCTGGCCGGCGGTGGTTTGCGCGGCGAGGGGCAGCGCGGCGAATAGTCCGGCGATGAGGATGAGGGTGCGGACGGCCATAGGGCGGGCTCCTTTCAATTGGTAGATCCAATATAATTACATGTGACCGGTCCGTCAATCCAAAAATACGATTATACTGGCACATTTAACACAATCTGGACTTGCAGTCACGATATTGGTATCACCAAAATATCTTCTATATCGACGAAGAGGCACACCAGGCCCCAGGCGTGGGACGAATGGCGGCTGGAGCTTGGCGCAATGTCCGGGTGAGGACCCGGCGCGCCGCTAGACGATAAGATTGATTCCTCGATATGTCATCCCCTTCCCTTCCATCGGCCAGTAAGGACGGCGTCACGAATCAGTTGATTGCCCGGCTGAAGTCGTTGATCTCAGCGGGAGTGCTTGCGCCGGGCGCCAGGCTGCCTCCGGAGCGCGAGTTGGCGCCCGCGTTCGGAGTGAGCCGTTCTTCGTTGCGCCATGCATTGAAGGCCATGGAAATCATGGGTGTGCTGACGCAGCGGGTAGGGGATGGAACCTACCTGGCGGCCGATGCGGGCGCGATCTTGCAGGAGCCGTTCGAGTTGTTGATGTTGATCGACGGCATTACGCTCGACGACCTGCTTGAAACGCGATTGATCGTCGAACCCGAACTGGCCGCCAGGGCGGCCGAGCGAGCCACGCTGGAAGATCTGAACAAGATGAGCCAGACGCTCGAAGGATTCCGCCGGGGCACGCCGGACACGGCACTGGTTGAAGCCGACCTTGCGTTCCACCGCGCCATCTTTGATGCCGCACGGAACCCGATCTGCACGCGGATTTTTTCTCTGATTCACCGCGCCATGGCCAGCAGCATCCTGCTGACCTCAAAAATGGTGGATTGGGATCATACGATCGAGTTTCACCGTCCCATCTACACAGCCATAGAGAAGCGCCGCCCGGTGGATGCGCGGGTGGCCATGATCGCTCACCTTTCCGACGCCAAATCCCTGTTGGGCCGCATCGAGGATAGGGCCAAACGGGTAGACGCCAATCTGCTGGCCGGGCCCGGCAGCCTGCCGTCGCCTAAGCGCCGGGGCGCGGTTCCTCGGAAACTGGCTTGATTCTGGATTCCTCACGCCGCCATGCAGGTGGGAGTTTGTGGTTCCAGCCGGGGGGACATGCGGCGTCTGCAGCCAGCGCACGCTCCGCGCCCTGGGCGCGCCGCGGTCCACTCTGTTATCGTAAATGGTTTCTTGCACCGCACAAGGAAGCCCATGAAACGCTCCGTCCTTCTCCTGGCCGCCGCCGTTCTACTCCCGGCTCAAGACGTCCGCGATCTGCAATTTCTTACGAATCACACCGACTACGGCGGCATCCGCAATCAACTCGGCGACTTTGAGCGCCGGCGAGCCTTTGCGCTGCTGGACACCAGGGAAGCCCTCGTGACCCGCTGGACGGCCGTCGAAGCAAGAAGCCGGCGCGCCTATCTGCGCGAGAAGATGATCCGCGCCCTTGGCGGATTCCCGGAGCGCACGCCGCTCAACGCCCGCACCACCGGAGTGATCGATCACGCCGAGTACCGCATCGAAAAGATTATCTTCGAAAGCCAGCCCAAGTTCTACGTCACGGCGAATCTCTATATTCCGAAGCGCGGCCGCGGCCCGTACCCCGCCATACTGTTCCCACTTGGCCACGAGGAGGGCGCCAAGGCGCATGGAACCTGGCAGCAGCTCCTGGTGACCTTTGCCCGCAAAGGATACGTCTGCCTCGCCTGGGACACGCTGGGCCAGGGGGAACGCGTTCAAATTTACGATGAGGATTTCGAGACATCCAAGGTCGTGCGGTCCACCACCGAGCACACGATGCTCGGCGCACAAACTCTGCTCACTGGCGAATCGCTGGCCCGCTACACGGTTTGGGATGGCATCCGCGCGCTGGACTATCTGGTTTCGCGTCCGGAAGTGGATCCCAAGAAGATCGGCTGCACAGGCAACTCCGGCGGTGGGACGCACACGGCGTACCTCTCCGCGCTGGACGACCGCATCCAAGTGGCCGCCCCTTCCTGCTACATCACGTCGTGGCGCCGCTTGCTGAAAACGATCGGACCGCAGGACGCCGAGCAATGCATTCCACCATCAATCGCCGATGGGCTGGACCACGCCGATTTCATCCATGCCTTCGCTCCCAAGCCATATTTGATTCTCTCCGCGGTCCGCGACTTCTTCTCCATCACAGGCGCCCGCGAGACGTTTGCAGAGGCGCAGCGCGTGTATGGCCTGCTGGGCGAGCCCGGCAAAATAGCGATGACCGAAGCCGACGATGGACATGGCTACAGCAAGCCGCGCCGTTTGGCGGCCTACCGTTGGTTCGACCGCTGGCTGAAGGGAGTGGACGAAGAGACCATCGAGGAGCCGGTAAACCCACGTCTCGAAGAGGACCTGCGCGCGACCAATACCGGCCAGGTGCAGACCTCGTTGGGTGGCGAAACCGTCTTTTCGTTGAACCGGGCGCGGGCGCGGGGTTTCCAACATGCGGCGCCCACGGTGGAACTGGTGCGGCGTTTGACCGGCTATGAGCGGATCGGGGACGCTCCCCTCATCAAGCCATTTGGCATCCTCTCGCGCAATGGATACCGCATTGAAAAACTCATCTATCAATCCGAGCCCGGCATCGAGATTCCGGCGCTTCTTTTTCTCCCGGAGGGCGGCGCGGCGAAACGCGCGGCCGTCATCTACGCCCATGGGCGGGGCAAATCCTACGATCTCGCCGGCATCGAGTCGCTCGTCCGCCAGGACTTAATCGTCTTGTCCATTGATGCCCGGGGCCTGGGCGAGCTCCGCAGTGTCAGCAATGACAATGGCTCCGACTGGCCGCGCTATTTCGGTGATTTCGCAAATTCGATGACAGGATTTCTCGCCGGCTCCACGCTCACCGGTGAGCGGGCACGGGACATTTCGCGAGCCGTGGATCTCCTATCCGCTCGCCCGGAGGTCGATTCCAGACGTATCTACGGAGCGGCGCGTGAGAGCGCGGGCGTTGCCATGCTGCACGCCGCCGCGATGGATGCGAGGTTACAGCGCGTAGCACTGGAACAAACTTTGGAGAGTTACCGGTCCGTTGCCGAACACCGCCTGCATCGTGGCATCTTCGAAGATATTGTGCCAGGGGCGCTGCGCCACTACGACCTGCCCGGCCTGGCTCGAATGATGGGCTCCCGACCGCTGGTTGTCGTCGACGCGACGGACCCGATGGGGATGCCCGCTCCGCTCGCCCGCGTCGCGGCCGCGTACCCAATGGCGACTGTTTTGCGGCGGCAAAGCGGCGACACCGCCGCCACGCTCTACGGCTTGGGTGCACAGTAGCGGCGCTTAACCGGCCGCCATGCGCGTGGACCCTCCCGCGGAAAATAGCGCCGCGAAGGGAAGCGCCACGGCAGCCGACATCGTCGCCTCGCCCGCAAGCGAGGACGGGCGCAACACAAGCCGGCGGAAGTTGGGAAACTGCTCGCCCGCGGGGAACTGCTCGCGAATGCCCGCCGCCACCAGTGGCCACGCTTCGGTGATGGCGCCGTCGATGATCACCATGTCCACGTCGAGGAGCCACACCGCGTTGGCTATTCCCAACCCCAGGAAACGCGCCGTCTCCACGATGGTCTCCCGGGCCGTTTCGTCGCCTGACATCGCCGCATGGCAAATCCGCTTCACCTGCGCCGCGCTGTCTCCTGAATTGGCTCTGAGCCTCTGGCCGGCCATACGGGTGTAGCGTTCGCACATGGCCCGGTTCGAAGCCAATTGTTCCAGGCATCCGGGATTGTCGTGATGCTCCGCCGCCGTTCCGTCCCGCACCAGCATCTGCCCGATCTCACCAGCCGACATGTGGGATCCGCGATAGATGTGACCGTCCAGCACCAGTCCCAGTCCAAGGCCCTCACCCACCTTTACGAAGAGGAAGGAATGGCTCGCGGCCGCTTCCATCCCGTCGTGCTCCGACTCCGCCAGAGCCGCCGCCCGCACATCGTTTTCCACGAAGACCGGCACGCCCAGTTTCTTTTCCAACAGCGCCTTTACGCGAACCCGCACCCATCCCGGCTCAGCGCCGAGTTCGACCACGCCCGCTTCCGAATCCACCAGTCCGCGCACTGTGATTCCGACGCCCTCCACGCTCCCCGGCCGGAACCTCTGCCTCGCCTCCTTGAACTGCTTGGCGATCAGATCGAGCGACGCCGCGGGCGTCTCCGGCGTACGGAATGTCTTGGTGTCAAGGATCCTGCCGGACATCGTGCCCACGGCGATACGGGTCTCCCAACTCCGTATCTCGGCGCCGAGCGACAGGAAGCGGTTCTGGTCCAGACGCAGGCGGATCGCTGGCCGGCCGCCGGTCGAGTTTTCCGCCCCCTCCTCCACAAGAAGTCCACGTTCAAGCAGGTCGGCGGCGATACGGGAAATAGTGCCTTCGGAGAGTCCGGTGCGCCGCGAAATCTCAGCCCGGGAAAGCCGGTGGCGCTGGCGTAGCAGTTGCAGCACGGCAGCGCTGTTGGCGTTGCGAACCTGTCCGGGGCGTAGAACTGATTTCCGTGCGCGTGGGCTGTACATGTCCGCCTTTTACTTCCAGAAGTAAAGTAAGTCTACCGTTCCATCCCCAACCCGTCAAATTTGATCCACCCGCCAATTGACATTCTCTTTGCAATTCGCTACTCTGCGTAACCAACGCTTACTTGCATTCAACAAGAAAGGGGTTCAGGTGGTTATGAACATTTTTATTCGTCTGGCCTTCGCTGTGCTCGCCTCCCTCGCCGCCGCGGTGGCTCAAACCGGAACCGGCGTCATCCGCGGCACCGTGTATGACGCCTCCAAATCCGCCATCACGGCCGCGAAAATCGTCGTGGTGAATCAGGACACGAATGCCACGCAAACCGCTCAGGCATCACCGGAAGGGACCTTCTTGTTCCCCGGCTTGCCTCCCGCCCCATATCAGGTCGAGGTGGAAGCCACGGGATTCAAGCGCTGGGTGGGCCGCCTGACGCTGGTAACCGGACAAACCGCCGTCGTGGACCCTTCGCTGGAGGTCGGCTCCGTCGATGTCGTCGTGGAAGTTTCGGAAGCGGCGCCGGTCATCAACGCCGAGGCCATGGGCGTGGCGGGCGTAAAGGACGCGCTGCGCATCCACCAGTTGCCTCTCAATCAACGTTCCGTCAGCACGCTGTTCAACCTCACACCTGGAGTGGAAGGCGGCGCCAACCCGCGCGTGAATGGCCTCAAAGTGGGCGCCACGGAAATGCTGTTCGATGGCATCTCGCTGGTCGACCGTTTCGGCGGCGGCATCTCACGCGTACAGCCGGGTCTTGACACAATCCAGGAGTTTAGAATCGAAACCATCGGCTCCTCGGCGCGGTACTCTCGCCCCTCCACTGTGACGCTTTCCAGCAAGAGTGGAACCAACGAACTGCATGGAACCTTCTTTGAAACCTTCCGGAATAACTCAGGCGGCTTGCGCGCCCGCCAGCGCCAGGATGGCGCAACCGCGGCCAAGCTGATTCGCAACGAGTTCGGCGGGTCTGCGGGTGGGCCTGTTCTGATTCCGAAACTCTACAACGGCAGGAATAAGACCTTCTGGTTCGCCGCTTACGAAGCCCTCCGCCAGCGCGAGGCGCAGTTTTATGAGGACTACGTTCCTACGGCCGACCTGTGGGCGGGCGACTTCAGCCAGGTGATTGACTCGTCCAATACACGCACCACCATTTATGACCCGGCTACGACCGCCGCCGATGGACGCCGCACTCCGTTTGCCGGCAATATCATCCCCCGCGCCCGGTTCCAACCCATCTTCGCCACGATGAAGGACATCACGCATGCTCCCACGAATGCCACAAATCCTTTCCAGGATTCCAACATGCGCGCCTTCTATCCGATCCGGCTCAACAATGGAAACCTGACCCTAAAGGGTGACCATCAGTTCTCCGCCAAGGACACCATCTCCGGCCGGTTCACTCGCAGCGTCAGTTCCAGGACCGTGCAAGGCGGCGTGTTCGGCGCGCCGCGTGAGGATGTGATCGACGGCTTCGGCACGGGACGCAGCGACGCCCGCGTCTATTCGACCTCGCTCCGGCATAACCACATCTTCAGCCCCAATTTTTTCAGCGAACTTCTTGTGGCCAACCATCGCTCGCCCAAAAGCTCGGGAACTCTCGCGGATTTCACCAACTGGCCGGACAAACTGGGACTGCCCAATCCATTCGGCGCGCGCGGCTGGCCCAGCCTGGGCGCCGGCAATGATCCGTTCTACTGGGACGCCGATAACCGGAAGGACGAAGCGCTGACGGCCTGGGTGGTCGAAGACAACTTCACGCTGGTGAAGGGCCATCACAATATGCAGTTCGGCGGGAAGATCCGGCGCGAGTATAATAACGTGCGCGAACTGCAGCAGGCGCAAGGGTCGCATGATTTTGGCGGCGAATGGACGGCGCTGTATGATCCCGCCGACGATGCCGCCTCCTCCTACACGGGTGTGGGCCTGGCTTCGCTGGCACTCGGGTTGCCGACCTATCTCTCGAACCAATACAACCGCGGCTATTTCTACTTCCAACAGTCGGAGGCCGGGCTCTACTTCCACGACAACTGGCGAGTGAGCCGCCGCCTGACGGTGGATCTCGGCATGCGCTGGGACAAGTGGACTCCTTATAAAGAGAAGTACGACCGGCTGGTGAATGTGGACCTGCGGAACTTCACCGGAAAATTCCAGGTGGTGACGCCGGGCTCCACGCAAATGGGGGACATTCCAGGCATTCCACCCGCGGTGCTGACATCCTGGGCGAAGCGTGGTCTAACGTGGAAGACGGCGAATGAGGCTGGACTGCCATCCGGCCTCATTCCCGCCGACAATAACAACTTCGGACCCCGCATCGGCTTCGCCTTTCGCGTGAACGAGAAAACCGTCGTGCGCGGCGGGTATGGCGAATACTTTTGGACGATGCCGCTTTCACAAGTTCTCCAGACTTCGCGCGTCAACCCTCCGCTCAATCTGCGCTTCACCAATCAAATTGGAACGCTGGACGGCACCAGCAGCTACGCCGTGCGCAACGCGCCGAAGCCGGAGTTCCTTGTGGGCAAGGCGCAGGTAAGTACGGAAGGCGTCGTCACGCTGCCGGTCAACGCCCAACAAATGATGCCCTGGGACTTTCGTGATTGGCGCGACAACCGCGCCCAGTCCTGGCACTTCACCATCGAACGTGAAATTTTCAAGAATACGGCTCTGCGTCTGAATTACATCGGCGACCATGGCTCAGGCCTGGAGCAGCGCTTCAACATCAACGCACGGGAAGCCGAGTCCAACTATGTCGCGCGCACCGGACAGGCGCCCCCCGGCAACCGAGACCTTTTGCGCGCCAATGCCGATTGGAACTTCCTTGCCGCCAACCACACAGGCTACTCCAACAGCCATTCGCTGCAGGCGGAAATCGAGAAACGCTATTCGAACGGGCTCGCGTTTCAATGGTTCTACGTATTCACACGCTCGTTGACAACAACCGACGCGGGCGGCTTCACCTCCGGCAACGGGAACATCAACTCGACCGACGGCGTGTTCGCCGTGCCTGAAAACTCGCAGTTGCTCGGCGCACCCAATCTCTCTTACAACGACCGGTTGCGGCTCGGCTACCAGAATTCGAGCAACATTCCGGCGCACCGCGTCCGTTACAACTTCATCTACGATCTCCCATTCGGCAAGGGTAAGCGGTTTGGCGGCTCGGTAGGCCGCGGGCTCGACGCCATTATCGGCGGCTGGCAGGTTGCGGCGATCGGGGAATGGCGTGGTGGAAACTGGCTAAGCGTCAACTCCGCGCGCTACCTGTTCGGCGACCCCACGCTCTCCGGTGACGAGCGCCTGCAGATGACCTTCGCGGGCCGCAAACAGAGACTCTGGTTCCGAGGCGACTTCGATCCCACGCTGGCGTCCAATGTTGATCAGACGGCGTTGCAGAGTCTCGTTCCCGTATCCCGCTCCCAGCGCATCGTCCGTCCGGTGGGTACGGCGTTCGATAACCGCATCGCGCAAACGCTCGCCAACGGCACGACCAGGCAGACGCCCATCACCGACACAGTGGTCTGGAACGCCCGTGCGTTCTTCCGCGGTCCCGGCGATTGGAACATCGACGCGTCCCTTTTCAAAAATTTCCGCCTCACAGAGCACGCAACGCTCCGGTTCACCGCCGATTTCTTCAACGCGCCGAACCATCCCACGGACCTGGACCCGAATAGCACCACCGGCCTGCAGGACCTTAGTTCGCAGAGAAATCAACCTCGTATTATTCAGTTTTCTTTGCGGCTCAGCTTCTGATGCACCGTCTTCTGCTTCTCGTCTTCACTGCGGGAGCGCTGGCAGGCCAGCCTCCGGCGACGGACCTATGGGCGCGCGGCTATGCCGTGATCCCCACGCCGCAGCGGGTCACGCTGGGCGCGGGCGAGATACCCTTTGACTCCACGTGGACACTGGTTGCCGATGGCCTGCAACCGGACCACATCGCCATTCGTTCCTTACAATCGGGCTTACGACAGTTTCACCGGCTGATGCTCCACGGTGGCGCCGGCGGGAAGGTTCTTCGTCTGGCGGTGCGGAAAGGAACCGTCAACACCGGTGCTGACGCGGACATCCACCCGCAAGGTTACCGGCTTACCGTCAACGAAGGCGGGATCACCATCACGGGGAACGGCGATGCAGGTTTGCTCTATGGTGTGCAAACCTTCCTCCAACTGCTCAAACCAGAGAATGGGAGTCTCCACGCGCCGCTTGTCTCCATTGAGGATTGGCCCCGCCTGCAGCTTCGGTTTCTCCATTGGGACACCAAGCATCATCAGGACAGAATCGAGACGTTGAAGCGCTATCTCGATTGGGCTGTCCGGTTCAAGGTCAACATGATCGGCTTCGAGTTGGAGGACAAGTTCGCCTATCCCTCGACCCCCGGAGCCGGAGCGCCGGGGGCGTTCACCACTGCCGAACTGCGGGAACTCGTTCGCTATGGACTGGAACGCTTCATTCAAATCGTGCCCGTGATTCAATCACCCGCTCACATGTCCTATGTGTTGAAGCACCCCCAATACGCGCATCTGCGAGCGGATGGCAACAACTATCAGATCGACCTCTGCAATGAGGAAAGCTATGAGTTGATTTTCCGGATGTACGATGACGTGATCGAAGCAACGCCCGGAGTTAGCTACTTCTTTGTCTCCACTGACGAGGTCTACTACGCCGGCATCGGACCCCGTTGCGGCCGTCCTTACAACGAAAAGAACCGCAGCCTCGCCTGGGCGGAATTCGCCATCAGAGCACAGGCGCATCTCGCGGCGAAGGGACGCCGGATGCTGGCCTGGCTGGAGTATCCACTCCTCGACGAGCATCTCGAACTGATTCCCTCCAGCGTCATCGACGGCGTCATTGGAGAGTCATCCTTTATCCCGATTGAAAACCGCAAAGGGATGCGGCAGCTCGCCTACGTCTCCTTGCAAGGCGCGGAGTTTCTGTTTCCGGACCACCTTCCACTCACCAGTGATCTCGCCGACACGGCATCTCCCGGCGTCAATGACGTTTTTGAGTTTGAGCGAGGGCAATCGGAAGGGCGCCTTCACGCCACCTATCGTCAACTGTCACAGGGAAAATTCTGGAAGGCCAACCCCATCGGTGTTTTCGGCGCCGCCTGGGGTGACTCGGGCCTGCACAACGAAACCTTCTGGCTCGGCTGGGCCGCTGCCGCGCGTTACGGCTGGCATCCGGGCACGCCCACTCCGGAGCAGCATTTGGCTGAGTTCATCCGCGTCTTCTACGGAACGGATACTGTGAACCTCGCCGGAGCCTATCGCCTGATGCAGCGCCAGGCGCGCGCCTGGCAGAGGGCGTGGGACCGGATCGTTTCCAGGACACGCGGCCCAGGCTATGGAAACTCGGATGGCAAAGGCATTGGAACCACGCGGTACGATCAAACCCTGACGCCACCGGCGCTGCCGCAATTGCCGAACCTCGACTTCCGGCCCGGATTCATCGGGCAGTATCGCCGTTTGCTGGAGTCCCTTCCGGCGCGGTCCATGGAGAACGATCGACTCATCCACACGCTCCAGGAGAATCTCGGCCATGCTTCGCGGAATCACTACAATCTGGAAGTCATGCTTGGGTTGGCCTCGTTCACCGGGCATCACTGGCGCCTCCTCACGGCGCTTGCCGGTGCGGAACGCTCCTTCGAACGCGCCCGCGATGCCATGCTCCGGAACAACCCCAGGGAGGCGATGAACCAACTGGTGACGGCGTACAATAACGCGGGCGAAGCGGAACGGGAGGGCGAATCGTCCTACAGGAGCCTCGTGACGATCTTCGAGAAGAGCCAGTTTCCCAAGGGGCAGACAGTGAGCGGCCGGGAATTCTTTCAAGCTCTCGACGATGTGAAAGACCATTGGGCGGGCCGCACGGCGGACCTCGGCTATATGTTTGCGCCTGAGCGCAGCATCGGCCTTGCGAAGTGGCGCCAGGACCTGCGCGCCGTGATCGAGGAGTTCGGAAAGCTCCATCAGATCCCCATCCAGGGACTCGCGGAGCGCCGCCTTGAAGAGTGATCCGTCACAAAGCCTGCAGCGTGTGCTTTCGCGCCGTGACCTGATCATTTACGGCCTGGTGATCCTCACGCCCACGGCGCCATATCCCGTTATCGGCGTCGTCCAGCAAGCCTCAGGCGGCCACGCCACGCTTAGTTATCTGGTGGCGATGGTTGCCATGCTGTTCACCGCCGCCAGCTACGCGCGGATGTCGCTGGAGTTTCCGGCAGCGGGCTCCACCTACACATACGTCCAACGTGGTCTGAATGAGCATGTGGGGTTCCTGGCCGGATGGGCCATGCTTCTGGACTATCTGCTCATTCCACTGCTCAGCGTCGTGTATGCCTCGCTCACAGCGGCGCGGCTTCTTCCAGACGTGCCTTACATGGCGTGGGCCATGCTGTTCACGCTGGCCATCACGCTGGCGAACGCGCGCGGCATCCGCACGACCGTCCGCGCCAACACCATCTTGATGGTGATCATGTCCGTATCGGCCATCCTGTTCGCAGCCCTCGCCGTGATCGCGGCAACAGCGCAAGGCGGCCTGGCTTCGTTGTGGTCCCCCCCGGCGATTTACAACCCTGAAACATTTTCCTTGCGCGCCGTCATGCTGGGCGCGGGCATCTCCGCCTTGTCCTACATCGGCTTCGACGCCGTTACAACGCTGGCCGAGGACAGCAAGAATCCACAACGCGACGTGGGATTTGCCACTGTCGCCGTCTGCGTGGCTCAAACGGCGATCTGCGCCATCACGGTCTACCTGGCCACTCTCGTGTGGCCGGATTACCGCGCGTTTCCCGCAGCCGAAACCGCAATTCTCGACATAGGCGGACGGATTGGCGGCCCATGGATGATGGGCTGGATCACATTCGTCCTGCTGGTCGCCGCACTGGCAAGCGCCATGACAGGGCAGGCCGGCGCATCACGGCTTCTGCTGGGCATGGGGCGCGATGGCGCACTCTCGCGCAGGCTTTTCGGCCAACTGGATGAGGAGTCCGGTACGCCCGTTCGCGCCATCTGGTTCCTGGGTGCGGCTACACTGACCGGGTCCTTGCTGGCGGGATTTCAGTTAATCGTTGAGCTTTTGAACTTCGGTGCCTTTGCCGGCTTCATTCTCGTGAACTGCGCAGTGATCAATCATTTCTACCTGAAGGGTGGCGGATCCAGAAATTGGTGGCGCGACTTGGCCGCGCCCCTTGCCGGCGCCGCCGTCTGCGCCTACCTCTGGTTGAGCCTTTCCAGTTCAGCGAAGGCCGCGGGTGGCGCATGGCTGGCCGCAGGCGCCATCTACCTGGCCGTGCTGACTCGAGGCTTCCGCTTGGCGCCGAAGCGAATGGAGGTGGGATGACCAACTTGCCGCCCGCGCTGGCGGACCGTCTCTCCGAATACGCGCACGCGAACCGTGACCGGCTCGCCTCGATCATCGCCGATCTGGTTCGCATTCCTTCGGAAAACAAGCCGCCACGAGGTAGCGAGGATGGCTGCCAGCAATATGTAGCCGGATTCCTGCGCAGGCTGGGGTTTGACCCGGTTGTGTTCCGCCCGGACGAAGTGCCCGGCGCGGCTGATCACCCCTTCTTTTGGCCCGGCCGCGATTACAAGGGACGTCCGAATGTGTGTGCCACGCGCACAGGCTTGGGCGGAGGCGGCCGATCGCTCGTTCTCTCCGGCCACATCGACACCGTGCCGGCCGGTACGCAACCGTGGACCAAAGACCCGTTCGGCGGGCAAATCGAAGGTGGCCGTCTCTACGGCCGGGGCGCGGTCGACATGAAAGGCGGTATCGGCATCGGTCTGTTCGCGCTCGAAGCGATGAACGAACTGAAAATCTCCACACGCGCCAGCCTCCTGTTTGAAACAGTCGTCGATGAGGAGTTCGGAGGCTGCAACGGCACGCTGGCCGCCCGGCTGTATGGCAACAACGCCGATGCCGCCATCATCCTGGAACCCTCCTTCCTGCGCGTATGTCCAGCGCAGCGCGGTGGCCGCACCGTTCATCTCACGATGGATTCTCCCGGTGGCGTGTTAACCGAGGGCATGTTTCCTAAAGGCGTCTCAGGAAGTCTGCGCGACTTCCTGGCTTCGGTTGAGAAGTTCGCCGAGGAGCGCCGCGCGGCCGCGATTGTGCATCCTTTATATGCTAGTTGCCCCGATCCCGTGCCGGTCTCGATCACCAAGATATCGACCGGCCCGTGGGGCATGGGGGAGCCGATGACGGTTCCCGAACAATGCCAGATTGAGATGTACTGGCAGACCATGCCTGGCGAGACGGACGCGGAGATCAACGAGGGCTTTGCGTCCTGGTTAAACCGCCTTCCGCACAAGCCGCGTGTCGAGTGGCCCATTCGCCCGCTGCCGGGATCGGCAATGGACGCCTCACATCCATTAGTCACGGTTCTTGCCGGCGCGGCCGAGGCGCAACTCGGCTCACGCCCGCGCATCGCCGGCATCGAGGGTCCTTGCGACCTGTGGGTGTTTCACGAGTTTGGAATCCCCGCCGTACTCTGGGGACCCAAGGGCGGCAACATTCATGCCGCCGACGAGTACCTCGATCTCGATTCCGCCGTGGATGCCAGCGCCACCTTGCTGCGCTTCATCTGTGAATGGTGCGAAGCGGCCGGCTAGCCGCGGAGCGCAAAGCAACGGCTGCCTCGCGGATGAGAGAATGCCTGCTGGATCGTGGTTGTCCACGGCCAAAGGAGGAAACTTGAGATCAGCCGGCGCGTTCGCGAAGCTTGTCCTGTTGTGGAGTAGTGCAATACAGTTGGCAGCCGCGGCTCCATTGGTAACGCCTCCGCCTCGCCATGCGGACTGGACGGGCGGCTCCGTGGACTTCTCCCGTGGCGTCGCTCTCGATGCCGTCACGCCTGAAGAGCGGCAGGTGGGCGGCGTCATCGTCTCCGAATTCAAGCGCCTGCACCGGGGGCTCACCGCGTCCACCGGCAACGGAGCCTTGACAGTGGTGCTGGCGCTGGCGTCCACGCAGCGGGGAATGAACGGGCTCAAGGCCGCCGCCGGTGCGGCGCAGTACCGTGCGGTTTCCAGCGAAGAGAAGTACCTGCTGGAGACCGCTCCCGGCAAGGCCATCATTATTGCGGAGACGCCGCGCGGACTCCTGTACGGCGGAATGACGCTGCTGCAATTGATCGCAAAATCCTCAACGGGCTGGAGCGTTCCCGGCGCGAAGCTGGTGGACTATCCGCAACTTGGTTTTCGCAGCCTCCATATTTGCATCTTCCCGAACACGGAACTCGAGGGTGTCCGGCAGGCGATCCTGCTCGCAGCGCGCTTCAAGTACAACGCGATCATCATCGAGACGTGGGCCTCTCTGAAATCAGCCAAGCATCCTGAAACCGCCTACGAGAACAGCTACTCGCCCGGGCAGATCAAGCCGCTGATCCAACTGGGCAAGGCCTTGCATATGGAGATGATTCCCATGCTCAATGCCTGGGGGCACGCCAGTGGCATGAGAAGCAGTTCCGCCCAGCACGTCGTCCTGGACCGGTTTCCACAGTTCAAACCGCTGTATGAAGAAGACGGCTGGTCGTTCTGCCTCACGAACCCGGACATCTACGGCCACCTTTTTGACCGCTTCGGTGAACTGCTGGAACTGTTCGATCATCCACGCTATTTCCATCTTGGATTGGATGAAGCCTGGGGACACCGCGGTTTGATGGCGAGTGACCGTTGCCGCGGCTCTAACCCACGGGAGACGCTCGCCGCTCATTTGAAGAAGCTTGTGGGTTATTTCAAGGACCGGAACATTCGAGTGTTCATGTGGCACGATATGTTCATCCAGCGGGACCACCCCCAACTGGGCCGCCTATCGCCGGCCAACAGCGTGCCTCCCTTTGACAGCCATCTCGTTCTGGATCAGCTTCCAAAGGACGTCGTGATGGCCGCCTGGAATTACAGCTCAACCAAGGAGTGGCCAGTCATCGAGTATTTCCATGACCGCGGGTTCCCCGTGGTGGCGTGCCCGTGGAAGGTGAGGAAGAACGCCGTCGTCATGGTGAACACGGCCAAACGGCTCGGCATCATGGGCCTGATGCAAACTACATGGGACTCGCTCGATGTCACGCTTCCCACGGTCGGCGAGTCAGGCGTGCTGGCCTGGACCCCCGCAGGATTCGACATCGATGCCATCCCTTATGACGGAGGCTTCCTCAAGCCCATCCGCGATCTGCCCATCACGGCATTGCCGAAACTCGAGGCCGTTTCCGCGACTGCCCGCCGGCGGTAAGCGCGCCCGGCGTTCGATCAAGAGTTGACATAGGCTCCCCCCCCAGCGCATATAATGACCTCCATTAAGGGGCGCTAACGGAAAGGAGTCTTATGTTCCGCTCGATTGTTCTCTCGCTGGCCTGTGCGGCGGCCTTGTATGCGCAAAGCTCTACCGGCACATTGACGGGCATCGTGTCCGATCCTTCGCAAGCGCGCCTGGCGGGTGTTGCGCTGACGCTCAGCAACGAAGAGACCGGCGTTACGCTCACCGCCAGAACCAGCAGAGACGGCGAGTACACGTTTCCACTGCTGCCGTCGGGCAGCTACCGTCTCGAAGCCGAGTTGGGCGGGTTCCAACGCACGACGCGCACGGGCATCGTGATGGAGCTTGGCCGGACTCTGCGGCTGGACTTAACCATGCAACTTGGCCAGGTCAGCGAGTCGGTTGAGGTGACGGGCGCCGCACCGTTGCTGGAGTCGGAAACCGCAACCGTGGGCCAGTTCATCGAAAACAAGACCATCGCCGATATGCCGCTGAACGGCCGGCGCGTAGGCGACCTGCTGGGTCTGATGGGGAACGGTGTCTACATTCAGGGCGACGTAATTCGGCCGCGCGTATCCGTGGGTGGCGGCCGCGCCGATCAACAGCAGTGGCTGCTGGACGGGGTCAACTCCTCGAATATCGCGCTGGAAGTGCCGCAGGCGCTATTCAATCCGCCCGTGGAAGCCGTGCAGGAGATTCGAATTCAGCAGAGCGCCTATTCCGCCGAGTTCGGGAATTCGTCTTCGGGTGTCATCACCATGACCACGCGCTCGGGAACGAACAAATTCACAGGTCTGCTCTATGAGAACATCCGCAACGACAAACTCGATGCCCGCAACTTCTTCGCCAACAGCCGCCCGCCGCTGCGCTGGAACGTCTTTGGCGGAGCGCTCGGCGGCCCTGTAATTAAGAACCGCACCTTCTTCTTCAGCCATATTGAGTTCCAGCGCCAGCGCGTGGGCACGGTGAGGAACCTGACCGTCCCCACAGAGTTGCAGCGCGCGGGCAACTTCTCACAAACCACCACGGCGGCCGGCGTGTTGACGCCCATCTACGACCCGGCCACATACAACACGGCCACGCGCGCGCGCACGCCCTTTGCCGGCAACTTCATTCCGGCTTCGCGCTTTGACCCCGTCGGCGCCAAACTGGTTTCCTATTTCCCAATGCCCACCAATCCGCCCGTCAATCTTGCGGGCGCGCAGAATTTCAACCGCAACGCCGTCAGCGCGCTCAACATC
Source organism: Bryobacterales bacterium (assembly GCA_020847045.1). Classification (GTDB taxonomy): domain Bacteria; phylum Acidobacteriota; class Terriglobia; order Bryobacterales; family Bryobacteraceae; genus JAFLBB01. The sequence continues at coordinate 47,236 of JADLCT010000039.1, forward strand.
ACAACCTGGACATCCAAGGTTGACCATATCTTCAACGACCGCGACCGCGTCAGCGTGCGCTATGTGCTGCACGACTTCCCCACCTATGTCACGCCGGCCTTTGATGAACCCGCCGCCGACCCCAACGCGAGCAACTCAGCGCGCCGGGCCCATTCGCTGCTGATCAACGAGACACACAGTTTCTCGGCCACCATCCTGAATGACTTCCGCTTTAACTGGCAGCCGCGTTCCTTCCACCCCACTACACTCTCCATTGATCAGGGCTGGCCCACCAAGCTCGGATTGAAAGGTGTTTCCGACCGCGCCTTTCCCCGTGTCAACGTGGCCTCCTATACGCCGCTGGGCTCCACGTCGCAGGAGCGCGTGCAGGTGCCCATTCACGACACCCACATCGTCGATGCCCTATCGATCTTCCGAAAGGCGCACTCGCTAAAGCTGGGCGGCGAGATCCGCCTGGCGCGCAATGTGGACGATCTGAACTCGTTCATGTCCGGCCAGTTCACTTTCGCCATTCAGCCCACGTCGAATCCTGTTGCGCCCGCCAACACGGGCAACGCGATGGCCAGTCTCTTCCTTGGCTTCCCGAACTCGGCCAACGTTCTCGACTCGGATCTGCTGGACAGGCGCGCGAAGTATTTCGCGCTGTTCCTGCAAGATGACTGGAAGCTGACGCAGACCGTCACGCTCAACCTGGGTGTGCGCTGGGAAGCGCATACGCCGAAATTTGACGCCAACAACCGCATGAACGGCTTCAATGGGACCGCAATGAATCCGGTGAGCGGCACGCCTGGAGTGGTTACCTTCGCCGGGCGCGACGGACTGGGCAGCCAGCTTTACAACGGCGACTGGAACAACATCATGCCGCGCATCGGCATCGCCTGGAAGCCCAAGGGCCTCTCCGGAACCGTGATCCGCACGGGTGCGGGCATCTTCTACCAGGTGCCGCTGCCGGGCTCGAACAACAACAGCGCCGGGTTTGCGGCGCAAGCCGATTACTCCACGCCCGACAACGGCATCACGGCGCCCTTTTACCTGCGCGAGGGTTTCCCCGGCGGCCTGGCTAGTCCGCAGTTGGGGCCAGGCTTCGGCGCCGTTCGCGTGGGCCAACCGGCGGCGCTTTCATTCGACTTCGTGGCGCAGGACCGGCGTCTGGGCTACACCATGCAGTGGAACTTCTCCGTTCAACAGGACATCGGCCGCAACTCGATTGTCGAGGTGAGCTATCTCGGTACAGTGGGTCACAAACTGAGTGGGCCGAACACGAACATCAACCAGGTGCGGCCGGAACTGATGGGGCCCGGCAATGCGCAGTCGCGGCGCCCCTTCCCGCAGTTCGGCAATGTCAGCAGTGTCGCGCCGATGTGGGGCAACTCTTCCTACCACGGCGTGAATTTCAAGTATGAGAAACGGTTCTCCGACGGCCTGAATCTGCTGGCCAACTACACCTTCTCGAAGTTCATCGATGATGTGCCGGCGGCGCAGGAGATCGGCGCCACGCCTGGCATTCAGAACTACTATGACCGTCGCGCGGAAAAGGCGCTGTCGGGCAACGACGTGCGCAACCGGTTCGCCTTCAGCAGCGTGTATGAACTGCCCTGGGGCCAGGGCCGTAAATTCCTCAATCAAGGTCCTGCCGCGCTCGCCCTGGGCGGATGGAATATCGGAGCGATTCTCACGTTGCAGCAGGGCAGCCCGTTCGGACTCACCACGCAGGTGAACACACTGAATGCCTTCTCCGGCGGACAGCGCGTGAACATCCTGCGCGATCCCGCCCTGCCTCAGAGTGATCGTACGGTGCAGCGCTACTTCGATACGTCCGCCGTGGAGGCGCCTCCACAATTCACATTTGGAAACGCCAACCGCTCGATTCTCACCGGACCGGGTATGGCCAACTTGAACCTCTCTCTGCTGAAGAATTTCAAGTTCGGCGAGACGTGGAATCTTCGCGTCAGCCTGGAGGCGTTCAACGCGCTAAACCACACCAATTTTCAGGAACCAGGCACGGCGCTGGGGGCCCCGAACTTCGGCGTAGTCGGCTCGTCACTCAGCGCGCGTTCAATGCAATTGGGGTTGAAGCTGACATTCTGACGGCGTGCGGGGGCGCACGCATCAAGCCTGCGCCGCGTTTCATTCGCACTCTTCGACAACCCGGGCGATGACGCGTCCGGAGTGCCGGAGTCTTCTGCGAATTTTCTTGACAGAGCCTATCGCCTGATGTATTAAACCACTGTCATATCGGTCACACTTGTTCACGATGTGAACAGACGGAAGGTGCTGAGATGAAAAAGGCGACGGTGATCTTGCTCTTCGCCTGTGCACTCGCCGCGCTCACCCTTGCACAGACGATTACCAGTTCCATAGTAGGCTCGGTAACCGACCCCAGCGGAGCCGCGGTTGCCGGTGCGGCCGTTACCCTGACGCATGTGTCAACCGGCGCCGAGCGCCAAACCAAGACCGGGAGCCGCGGCGACTTCGTGTTCACAAGCCTCCAGTTGGGCGAATATAACGTCTCCGTGACAGCCAGTGGGTTCAAGCGGCTGGAAAAGCGTGGCGTGCCTCTCTCCGCTCAGGAAACCGTGGCCTTGGGCGCGCTTGTGTTGGAAGTTGGCGCCGTCACCGAAAGCGTAACCGTGACCTCGCAAGGCGTTGCCGTGCAGACCGCGAGTTCCGAGCGCGCCGGCACGATCACCGGAAGCCAGGTCGAGAATCTCATGATCAAGGGACGCAACGCGATGTCACTGCTCCAGTTGCTGCCTGGTGTGGTGGATATGCAGAACCGCGAGGAGAAAATCGACCGGAACTTCGACGTGTATGTTCAGGGAAGCCGGCGGGCGGACAACTCCGTGACCATCGACGGCATGATCGTGAACGGGTACGGCAACAACTTCAACACCATTACGATGCTCGGCCAGGATGCCATCGCCGAGGTGCGGGTACTTCTGACTAACTACCAGGCCGAGTACGGACGCGCCTCAGGGGCCACGGTGAATCTGATCAGCAAGTCTGGAACGAAGGAGTTTCATGGCCTGGGGTCGTTCTTCCGCCGCCATGAGCAGTTCAACGCCAATAACTTTTTCAATAACCGGCTGGGCCAGCCGAAACCACGCTACCGTTATAAAACGTGGACTTATAACGTGGGCGGACCCATCTCGCTCGGGTCCTTCAACCGGAACAAGGATAAGCTGTTTTTCTTCTGGTCGCAGGAATTCTGGCCGCTCCGCGTACCGACTCCCATCCGGCAACTCACGGTGCCAACGGCGCTGGAACGGATTGGTGATTTTTCGGAGTCGCTGGATGTGAACAACCGGCTCATCACGATCACAGATCCGGCGGCGCGCACGCCCTTTCCTGGTAACCGTATTCCGCAGAACAGGCTGGATGCGAGTGGACAGGCGCTGTTGAAGCTGCTGCCACTGCCAAATTTTCCGAACCGCAGCCTTTCCGGCGGCAACTACAACCACGTTTATCAAAGTGAAACCGAAGTCTCCACACGCATGGAGAATCTGCGGGCCGACTACAACGTGAACTCCAGGCACACCCTCTCCGGTTCCATCGTTTCCTTTGTGGATCAGCAATCGGGCTACTCAAACGTTCCGACCGCGGATAACAATACATGGGATCAGATGTACCGGACCTACCGTCTCCATGGCCAAGCCTACGTTCTCCGGCATACGGGCGTGATTACTCCCACGTTGGTCAGTGAAACCAGCTTCGGCTTCACGCGCCGTCCTGAGGCCAATTCTGTCAGCGATGAGGAACTGCGTAAGAACCAGCGTTCGGCGATTGGATACACGGCGGGACAGTTGGACGCCGCCAGCAATCCGTTGGACTTGACGCCGGCCGCCACGTTTGGAGGGGTTCCGAATGCCGCCGCCCTGGATGGAACTCAGCGGTATAAGTTCATTCAGGCGCTGAACTCATTCGCGGTGACGAGTAACATCAGTAAGATTACGGGCGGGCACACGATCAAGTTTGGCATTAACCTGGAACGGCACGCCTACGGTACAACCACTACGGCGATCACCGGCACGCTCAGCTTTGCCCGGGATGTCAACAATCCGCTGGAAACCGGCTACGCGTATTCGAATGCTGCGCTAGGCATCTATAACAACTACACGGAAACCTTTCCCAACCTGAAGAGGCGGGAACGGCAATACACTGACGAGTGGTTTATCCAGGACAATTGGAAGGCGTCCCGCAGGCTTACCCTCGATCTCGGCGTTCGCTTCCACCACTTTGTGCCCATCTTCCGGCCCGACGATCTCGCTTCGGCGTTCGTGCCCGGGCTTTACAATCCGTCCCGCGCCGTGCGCCTGGTATCTCCAGCGCTTGAAGGCGGGCGGCGGATTGGCATTGATCCCGCCACGGGCCGCACCTTTCTCGCCGCGCAGATCGGCGCGATCGTGCCGGGCAGCGGCGACATCACCAGCGGCATCGTGCTGGCGGGAAGGAACGGGACGCCGCGCGGGTTCGTCGATGGATTAGGCATTAACATCGGGCCGCGTTTCGGCTTCGCTTACGATGTGTTCGGCGACGGCCGCATGGCCGTACGCGGTGGTTTCGGCCTCTTCTACACGCGGCCCAACTTCGTCAATAACCCCGGCACGCAGATCCCGTTTGTTGAGAGACCGATCCTCTATTACGGCACGCTGCCCACCCTCACCAGCAAGTCCGGCGTCGTGTTTCCAGGCAGCATGACAGGCATGGACGCTGGCGCGAAAACGCCCAGGACGATGAACTTCAGCCTCTCGGTCCAACGCAATATCGGAGCCGGCATGGTGGTGGACGTGGGTTACGTGGGCTCGCTCGGCCGGAATCTCATGTGGACCAGCCTCGTGAATGCCATCCCGCTGGGCACGAACTTCGATCCGGCCTTTACCGACCCAACACGGCCAGGCAATGTCCTGCCGCAGGCATTTCTGCGGTCGATCAAAGGCTTCACTGATATCAATATCAAGGAGGCGGCCAGTTCGTCCAACTACCACTCTCTGCAGGTGACCGCGCGGCGGCGGTTTGTCGCCGGTCTTCAGTTCGGCGCCGCCTGGACCTGGTCGAAAGCAATGGACTTCATCGACTCCGACGCCGACGTGATTACTCCACTCGTCTCGCCGCGCATCTGGCAGTACGGACTTGCCGGCTTTGACCGGACTCACGTCTTCAAGTTCGATTGGCTGTGGAATGTGCCCAAAGCGCCTACCGGCAATCGCGCTCTTCGCTACGTGCTAAACGACTGGCAACTGTCGGGCATCACCAGTTTCGTCAGCGGCGCGCCGCTTCCGGTGAATTTCACTACCACCACGGTGATGGACATAACGGGCACGCCATCCCTGGCGCCTCGCATCAACGTTACCGGCAACCCTGTACTACCAAAGGGCGAACGGAGTTTCAGCCGAAACTTCCGCACCGATGTGTTTAGCCTGCCCGCCCGTGGTTCCATTGGTACAGCGGCCAAGAACATCATCCGCGGTCCGGGCATGAACAACTGGGACATCGCGCTCTTCAAGGATTTCCCCATCCGCGAACGGATGCGCTTCCAGTACCGGTGGGAGGTTTATAACGCATTCAACCATGCACAGTTTGCCTCGTTGGACACCACGGCGCGCTTCGATCCGCAAGGCCGTCAGGTGAACACGCGGCTGGGAGAGTTTGTTTCCGCGCGTGCCCCACGCGTGATGCAGATGGCGCTCCGTTTTTATTTTTGAACGCCATTCGGTTGGAACCCGGACGGCCGCAACCCGGCCCCATTTTTGAGGAGGATCACCATGAAGCATGCAGCCATGACGCTGTTGCTGTTTATCATCCCTGCGAGCGCGCAAAAGGGCTCTTTGGAAGCGCTCATCGACGCGGCGCGCCAGCACTCGCCGGCGCTAAAAGAATTGCTGCCCGCCAGCATTCACGCCCTCAAAGAGCGCGGCGGCGCGGCGGTGTGGGGGCAGGAATTCCTTTTCGCCATCGATATGGAAGCTACGCCGTCCATCTCCATTGACCGTCAGGCGCCGCTCCCCATGACGCGCGTTCCCAATTCCAATCTCTGGTACCGGCTTATGCGGCTTCGCGCCGGCGTGACGCATTCCTACGAATTCTTCTCCGACGGCAAGGCGATGAGCCTGATGTACTCCTATGATGTTGCCGGTTACAACCTGGACTCATATCCTCGTGCGGGTGTGCCGCGCGGGGCCATGTCCGCGAAGAAGACCATGACCAGCAAGATCTACCCGGGCATGACGGCGAACCATTGGGTGTATGCATCGGCTGGTGTCGATCCATCGAGGCCCTCTCCCGTCATGGTCTGGCAGGACGGCGAGTCCATGACCGGCGCCAAGGATCTGGTGCGCATGAGACTGGCGATTGTCGTGGACAACCTGGTTCATCAAAAATTGATTCCGCCGATGATCCATGTGCTCACCGCGCCGGGAACCGGACCCGCCGGTCCTGACGGCAAAGGCACACCCATGCGTGGCGTTCAGTATTCCACGGTTTCGGATCGCTACGGCCGCTATCTGCTGGAGGAGATTCTGCCTGAGGTTGCCAAGTCCTACAAGCTGAGAGAGGACGGATATTCTCGCGGACTCGGAGGGCTATCCGGCGGCGGAATCGCCGCGTTCAACACCGCTTGGCATTTCCCGGACCAGTTCAGCCGCGTCTACTCCCATGTCGGCGCCTTCGTGGCGTCCACGCGGATTCCGTCACAGAACGGCGAGGGTGGGCACATGTATCCGGTCAAGGTTCGCCGGGAACCTCGAAAGAACCTGCGCGTGTGGCTCTCCAGCGGAACGTACGACTATGAGAATGAGGCCGGCAGCTTCGCACTGCAGAATATCCAACTGGCGAATTCCTTGAAGCTGAGCGGCTATGATTTTCACTTCCGTTTCGGAGAAGCAATGCACAGCGGCGGACAACCATCGCTGGATCTTCCCGAAATCCTGCCCTGGCTTTGGCGCGACTATGATGCCGCCAAAACCAGCCAGGTGTACGAAATGGAAGAAGCTGAGAAGGGCAAACCAGTGTTTCGCGTGCAGGTGGTGAATCGCGAATCGTGGTGACCGAAATAGAGGTGACCGCCAACACGCGATTTGCGGAAGCGTGCTTGATAGACTGAGCGCAGCCCGAAAATAGCCTTGGAGTTCCAAATGCCGCATCTTAGCCGTCGTAGTTTCGTCGCTGGCGTTTCGGCACAGGCTGTGCCGGCGCAACGGCAACCTGCGCTCACGTCACCCAACATTCTGTACATCATGACGGACCAGCAACATGCCGGCATGATGAGTTGCACGGGTAACCGCTGGCTCAGGACGCCGGCCATGGACAGCCTCGCCGCGGCGGGTGCGCGCTTCGAGCTAGCGTACTCGTCCAACCCCGTCTGTATGCCGGCGCGCACGTCGATGATGACCGGCCGGTATCCGAGCCATTTCGGCATCCGCGGCAATCAAGGACGCCTGATTCCACCGGAAGCGCAGGCGCACGCACTGGGCAATCTCCTGCGCGGCGCCGGTTACCGCACCGTGTTCGGAGGCAAGACGCACTGGCCCTCCTCGATGACTCCTCAGTCGATTGGCTTTGAGTACCTGACGGCCGATGAGCGCGATGACCTGGCAGACAAAAGCGCCAATTTTCTGCGCGAACAGCATGACCGCCCCTTCCTGCTGGTGTCCTCTTTCATCAATCCGCACGATATCTGCTACATGGCGATTGACGCCTATACACGGGCCGAAAACCTGCCCGCCATGTACCCAAGAAACCAGATTGAGCGGCAATGCGTGGCCGCCGCATCGGCTATGCCCGCTGGCGTATCCGGTCAGGAGTTCTTCGCGCGCCACTGTCCGCCGCTGCCGCCGAATCACGCCGCCACCATGGAAGAACCGGGCGCGTATGCCGGATTTGGGAGTTTCCGTGGATGGGCCCGCCGGAACTGGTCCGATGAGGACTGGCGGCTGCACCGCTGGGCCTACTGCCGGTTGACGGAGGCTGTGGACGGTCAGATCGGACGCGTGCTCGCCGCCTTGCGTGAGACAGGCTTGGACCGGACAACGGTCGTGATCTTTTCCAGTGACCATGGCGACATGGACGCCGCTCACGGCTTTGAGCACAAGAGTCTGCCCTACGAGGAGTCCGCGCGCGTTCCGTTCCTCGTCTCCTGGCCCGGCCACATTCCGGCCGGCGTGGTGAACCGCCGCCACCTGGTGTCTTCTTGCATCGACCTTCTGCCCACCATCTGCGATTATGCGGGCGTGGCACCGCCTGCCGGACTTCCAGGCCTGAGCGTGAAACCAATCGCCTCCGGCAAAGCGCCAGCGGATTGGCGGAATGATCTCGTTATTGAATGCACCGGCGGCCGGTGCCTCCGCACGCGCCGGTACAAGTACACGATGTGGGAGGGGCCGGTTCCGCGCGAGATGCTCATCGACATGGAGAAGGACCCCGGCGAGATGACGAACCTCGCCCCGAAGCCGGCCTTCGCCTCCGTGCTGGCCGAGCACCGGCGGTTGCTACGCCAGCAGATCGAGTCGCGTGAGGACGACTTTGGCCGATCGCTCTGTTCCTAAGAGAGGCCGGGCCCAAGGTTGGTTTATGTTGTGAACTGCGAACCGCAAGACGCTCAGGGGGTAGCGCGGGAACGGTGCATTCAGTTCTGAATGGCGACGACAAGAGTCTGAGACCCGCTGACTCCCCCCAAAGTGAAGGCTACCGGCACGGCGTCACTCGCCCCGGCCTTCGGAACCACCACGTTGAACTGGTAGAGACCTACATAACCGGGAGCCAGTCCCGCGTAGGTGACCACAGCGGGCACGCCGCCGATGGTGATGCGGAGATCAGCCTGCAACGCGTTCAATAGTTGCTTGATCTGCCCGGCCGGAGTGTCGGGAATCACCGGGCCGAAGCCGATGCCATAGAGTGTGAGGTTGTCACCGGGCTTGGCGCGAGCGGTTGCGGCTCCCGTGATTCCAACCGGAAGAACATAGGTAAGTGTATTGGAAAAGAACGCAACCACATGCTGGGCGCCCCGGACAATAAAAGAAGGTGGCGCTAAAAATCCGGGCTGGGTGGCGTTCACAGAGACTGTGTAAGCCGTGTTGCTCCCTCCGGCGGTGGTTACCACCACGGGGTACTGCCCGGGTGGGATGCCCGCCGGCGCCTGGACGTTCACTTGGCCAGGGGAGACGAAATAGACGAACGCGGGTTTCCCCGCCACAGTCACCGAGGTTCCACCCAGGCTGGTGGGCGCTTGCGTTCCATTGAAATCCGCGCCCGTCCAGGTTCGCGACCGGGTGTTAGTGGCGAGATTTACACCGTAGATCTCGATCCACGTTCCGGGTGCAATCGAGGGAAACCCGCCAAAGTTGGTGGCGTTCACCACGCCGGACGCCGCGACCGCCGGCGCCGTATTGAACGAGCCCGTAACCTGTCCGGTGATCGTTGCATTTGGCGTCTGCCCGACCGGGCCAGGACCGCAGGCAGGGACTCCGGTGCAAGTCGGGCTTATATATTGAATGGATAGGTTGGCGAAGCTGTAGTAGGAAGTGGTGGGACCGCCCGTCTCCGCCAGTGTAATGGCGAAGGAGTAGTTTCCCGTCGCTTGGGCCGATATTAAGTTGCTGCCGGGCGCGGTGATCGCGTTCAGGGGGAATGTTCCATTCCCCGGGGTACGAAACGTTCAAACTGTATGTGCCGCCCTTGCCGGTGCCAGTGAACGTTCCTGATAGCGTGCAGGCCGTAGTCGTGCCATCAAAAAAACACGTTCCCCTCGATATTCGGCTCTGACCCTGTCCGGCGGCATTGGGTCCAATGCCTGTAAGCTCGAACTCCTGAATGCTCTGGCCGAGCGAGACAACCGCGGAAAGGCCAGGCATGGCGCACAACAATTACGACGCGGAACTAACCACGGCATTCATGTATGTGCGGAACCTCCCGGCGTTACTTAAGCACAAGCACAGGTCCGCCACAACCGCCAAGCCGGGACCTTAAAACCGATAGACCGGTGAAGCGCCATGCAACGCTCCACGGTGCTCAAACTGTCTGTGCATCCCAAGGCGCGCGCTGCCGGACGGGCCACCACAGGGTGTAAGTCAATCGCCACAAATATTCTGTATCCTTAGTCTTCGCACTGGGTTCGATTCACGTATGGGCGGCGGGGTTCCGCCGGCGCTGCAGGAGGCAAGCTATGGCTTCAAAGAAACATCCGGTTCGCTCAGGCATGGGCCGGCGCGACGTGTTCAGCGCGGGGGGCGCGGCGGCGCTTCTGGCGGCGGCGGGGGCTACGCCAGTCTCGGCGTCTTCGGCGAGTCCGGACGTCTATCTGCGCCTCGGCGTCCGTCCTTTTATCAATACGACAGCCACGCTCACCATCAACGGCGGCTCCCGTACGCTTCCTGAGGTCATCAGCGCAATTGAACAGGCGTCGCAGTTCCACGTCAACATCGATGAACTGATGGAGAAGGCGTCGGAGCGGGTGGCGGAACTGCTCAAAGTGGAATGGGCTATCGTCACATCGGGCGCGGCGGCGGCGTTGTCGCACGCCACGGCGGCCTGCATCGCCGGCGCCGACCCGGAAAAGATGCAGCAGCTACCCGACCTGCGAAGACTCAAGAACCAGGTGATTATGCCGCGTGAGTCGCGCGATGTGTACGATCATGCGACGCGCGGCTTGGGAGTCGAAATCGTCGAAGTGAACTCGGTGGCGGAGTTGGAGTCGGCAATCGGGCCGAAAACGGCGATGATTCAAGTGCTCGGCGTACACTTCGGCAGTGCGAAGTTTGGGTTGGCGGAGGTCGCGCCCGTGGCGAAAAAGGCGGGCGTTCCGGTCCTCGTGGATGCCGCGGCCGATTACCTGATCGTTCCGAATCCATACATCGCCCTGGGGGCGGATCTTGTCGCCTACAGTGGGGGGAAGATCCTGCGCGGCCCGCAGACCGCGGGCTTGTTGGTGGGGCGGAAGGATCTGGTGCGCGCGGCTTGGGCCAACAGCGCGCCGCATCACGCCTTTGGCAGGCCGATGAAGGTGAGCAAGGAGGAGATCGTAGGGATGGTGGTCGCGGTGGAGACGTTCATCAACAAACGCGACATGAAGGCAGAGTTCCGCGAGTGGGAATCGTGGTATGCGCATATCACCGAGGCTGTTACGCAGGTGGCCGGAGTGAAGACTGCGGTACGCCCACCCCAAAGGGGAGGTCCCTTCCCAACCTTGCTGGTGTCGTGGGATCAGAAGCAGGTGGGGCTGACGGCCGGCGAAGTCGGCCACCAGCTTTTGGAAGGCGAGCCACGCATTATGTCTCACGCTTCAGGCGGCGGCAACTCCTTCCTCATCCGGCCAGCGGCGATGCGGCCCGGCGATTACAAGGCGGTCGCGACGCGGCTGGCGCAGGTGTTTCGCGGTGCGCCCAAGGGATTGAAGAAGCGCGTACCCGCTCCGCCAAGCGTTGAGATCGCGGGCCGGTGGGACGTGACCGTGCACTACGAGTCCGGCTCGGCGGAACATCAGTTGTTCCTGGCCACGAAGGGGAACAAGGTTACCGGCACTCATCTGGGGTGGGCGTTACAGGGCGACTTGGAGGGGACGATCGACCATGATGATGTCAGCTTTCAGTCCAGTCTGCCAACCGGCCCACAGCGTTTGAGCTATGCGTTCTCCGGCAAGGCAACGGGAGACACCATGTCCGGCGAACTGCGTCTCGGCGAATATGGCCGGGCCAGGTGGACGGCCAAACGGCACGTCCAGGCGTAACTCTGGCTGGCTATCGTTTGTGTAGAGCGAAGGCGAGCACATTGGAGCCCGCGGCGACCGCCACGTACTGCGTGTCCTTGAAACTGTAGGCAACCGGAGACGCCGTGATCTGCTGTCCGGTATTGAAGCGCCACAATGCCTTGCCGGAAACCGCGTCGAGCGCCGTGAAAGCGCCCTGGTCGTCTCCCGCGAAGATGAGTCCGCCTGCTGTCGAAAGCAGACCGGCGCCATAGCGCTTGGAGCCGATCTGCTTGTACTCCCACTTCAGTTTTCCCGTGGTCAGGTCGAGCGCGCGCACATACGCCTGCCACGGCGCTTCCGGATCCTCCACATAGCCCGTCGCCATGAAGGGAACCCCGCCTGGGCGAAACGTATCGCGCGATTTGTAATTGATCCCGCAGCCCTCCATCACGGCCACATAGAACATGCCCGTTTCGGGGTTAAACGCGGGAGAATGCCAGTTTGTCGCGCCCGCGGTGGCCGGGCACGTACGCGTGCCTTGCACACTGGGAATAACCGCCGGAGCGCGGATGGGCCGCCCCTCCGGCGTCAAACCCTTCGCCCAATTCATATGGTTGATGAAGGGGACGCCAAGCAGAAACCGGCCATTCGTGCGGTCGAGGACGTAGTAGAAGCCGTTCCGGTTGGCCTGCACCAAGAGCTTGCGCGTTTCACCCCGGAACGGAGCATCCACGAGCACGGGAATTTCGACGGCATCCCAATCGTGGACATCGTGAGGTGTGAATTGGAAATGCCACTTCAGCTTCCCGGTGTCCGCGTCTAACGCGACCATGCTTTCCGTATAGAGGTTGTCCCCCTTGCGCACTTCGCCGTCAAAATCGGGAGCTGGATTGCCGACGCCCCAATACACAAGGTTGAGTTCAGGATCGTAGCTGCCGGTCAGCCACGTGTTGCCGCCTCCGGTCTTCCAGGAATCGCCGGCCCACGTTTCGTTTCCTGGCTCCCCCGGTTTCGGAATCGCGTTCCAGCGCCAGATGCGCGCGCCCGTCTCGGAGTCATAGGCGTCAAGGAAGCCATTCAGTCCATGATCGCCGGGCGCGATGCCCATGATGATTTTCCCCTTGATTGCCAGCGGCGCAACCGGGCTCCAATAGCCGTCGCTGGCCTCGGCCAGTTTGGCCTTCCACATGACGCTGCCTGTGCGCGCGTCGAGCGCCACCAGATGAGCATCGGGAGTTCCCACGTAAACCTTGTTCCCCAAAACGGCGACGCCGCGATTCGGCCCATTTTGCAGAGCAGGTTGATGCTGATACTGCCAGATGAGCCTGCCGCTGCGGCCATCGAGCGCATATACTTCGTTCGGCTGCGATATGTACATCACACCGTCGACGACCACGGGTACACTCTCCAACCGGTTCGCGCCGGGGACCCGGTAGACCCACCTCGCCACCAGATCCGTCACGTTCCCGGTGTGGACCTGCTTCAGCAGCGAGTGCCGCAGCGCATGAAAGCTGCCCGAATAGCTCAGCCAGTTTCGTGGATCGGCCGAGAGAAGATCTTCGTAGCTCACTTGCGCCAGGGCGGCGGCGGCAAGCAGCGCAACGGCGACCACGCGTCTCATCTACGCCTCCGATGTGCCGCTGGCGCGTTGTTGCGGCCGGCATCGCCGAGCCTGGTGAGAAACGCGAGTAGATCGCGGAACTCGGCGGCGCTCAGCGTCTCTCCAAAATTGGCCGGCATTAACGACTGGCGGCCATATTCGATGTTCCGCAGTTCTCCGCGTTCGAGCAGGTGAATCTTCCCGCCGTCATCCAGCACTTGCAGAGTGAAGTTGTCTTCGTTGCGCAGAATGCCCCGAATCGCCTTTCCCTCCGCGGTCACGATGCGGACAGGCTGGTAACCCGCCGGAATCTGCGGTTTCGCCACAGTCAACGCATCGCGCAAGAACCGCACGCTTCGTTCGTTCGCGATGTTGGACAGGTCGGGACCGAGCAGTCCTCCCCGGCCATTCGTCATGTGGCACTCCGAGCAACGGCCCTTCGAGAGAAACACCTCGCGGCCCTTGGCCACGTCGCCATCGGTGGGCGCGTCAATCGCAGTGGCGCGCAGGCTGCGGATGAAGGCGACCATTTTCGTCACGTCCGCGGCGGGCAGTGCCGAGGCAGGCATCAGCGTGCCGGGTATGCCGTTCTTGATGGCGTCGAACAAGTCCGCTTCGCTTGATCGCAGGTAGCGGCGTTGAGCCGCGAGCGCCGGCCCGCGGTCACCCACGGTCCCGTCCTGTCCATGGCACATCGTGCAGGACCGGTTGTAGATCTCGCGCCCCTGCGCGGCCTCGTTCTGTGAGCCTTGCACAGATTGATTCACGAATCGCACGGCTCCAAACGCCTCGGGAGTATGGAAGCTGCGCACACCTTCGGGTAGCGGCGACCACGTGCTCGCTTGCGCGTTTGTGATGCCGCCCAGCCGTTGGAGATTCAGCCGCCAGATGTCTCCATCGAGCGGCGGAGTGTGTGCTGCGTCGCGAACGAAGTTCTTCAACGGGATCGCGGCCTCGACAATCCAGTGATCGTCCTGTGGCGACTCGTCCTTTTTCGAAAGTCCGTGAAACGTCGCCCGGTACTGTACGCCCTCCGGTTCCCATGTCGGCGGGCCGGTCCACCAGTCCGTGCGGGCGCGATTCAACATGGTCCCAATGGCGTTGATCTCGAACGTGTAGTAGTTCTTCACCTTGTCAGGATTGGGACTGATAAAGATCTCCACGCAGTCGTCCTTTGAAACCGGCCCGTGCCGTTGCGTCACAGCAGCGGAAATATGCCGGTCGTGTGCATACCAGGCTACGTAGAGGTTGACGTCGTCCCACAGTAGCTTGGCTTCCGTCAGTTCCTTCTCGCCTCCCTGGAACCAGGGAAAATGGAAAACGCCGGCACTTCGCGCCTGTTGCCAATCGCTTTCATCGAGCTTGGCGTCAATCCGGATCGGTCCGGACGCCCGGCGGATGTCGTAACGCGGTTGCGCCATGCAGCATGCCGTGGCGGCGAGCAGCAGGAGGGAGCGGATCAAGAAATCTGGGCCCGGCATTGGGCTCGATTCTATCGCAGGCGTCCCCGTCTAGAGTGGGACGGCGTGCTGCTGGACGTAGGCGTCCACTCCGTCGTCGTCCGGGCCGATGTAATGGAAGTACTCCGCGTACGCCAGTCCATGCGGCTGCCCCCGGCTGCGGTCGCGGGCCAGCGCAAAGTGCTTCGCGTACTCGCGATTGGCCGTGCTGTCGTCGTTGCCCAACAGCGGCAGTTTCTTGCCCTGCTGCGCAAGACGGCGCCGCAGACGCGCGCCTGTGTTTCCCGCCGGTCCTTGTGTGACGTTGGCGAGATTCACATGGACCTTCTGATCGATGAACTCGGATATGTCCACAACGCGGTTCACCAGTTGAGGACCGCGCGCAAAATAATACCGCTCCTTGGGCGCGTGCGGCCGCAGTCCGGCCAGAAAGTGTTCGGGGTAGTCCCACCGCGTTGCCGCGGTCGCGGCGGCCCACTCCACGGCGCGGGCCGTGACATAGTGATCGGGATTGCGCTCATAGAGAGACGACGGATCGTAGACGAGCACGGTATCAATTTTGAGTGCACGGAAGAGGAACACCAGGCGGGCGCGGATCTCGATAATCGGCCACGCATCCATGTTGTGGTTGGGGTAGTTCAAGAAGATCGCGTCTTTACAGCCCAACCGCTTGGCCACCTCCTTGGTGTCCTGCTCGTTCTTCAGCACAATCTCGCCATAGGACTCCCCGTCGCCCGCGGCCGAGTCGTCGGAGAGCGTAATGAGATATCCGGTGTAACCCTCGTCGATCATCTTCAGAACCGTGCCGCCGGCGAAGATCGGAATGTCGTCGCAATGCGGCTGTATCGCGGCGAACACTTTGCCTTGATGAGGTTTGCCACTCTGGCGGCGTTCGACCACGGCCTGCACCTGATAGGATGTGCTCCCCGTGCCGCCGCCTTCCGCCTCCCGGGCGGGCGCGGGGGCTTGCGCCGCCAATGATGCGGGCGCCGCTGCCGCGGACGCTTTGAGGAATCCCCGTCTTTGCACTTTCACCTCCCACGCGCCGGGCCCGGTTCTTGGCGCGTCACACTATCATGCCTCACCGCCTGTGGCGGCGCGCGGTGGCGCGGCCGCCGGCGATCCGGCTGGCCGTACTCGCGGCGAGCCGCCCAGTCATATACGATGTTGCGATGGAACGAAAGAAGAAGCCGGATTCACGCAGGAGCCTGCTCTCCGCTACCGTTCTGGGGGGCGCGGGCGCAAGCGCGCTGCTCGCGCAATCACCCTCGGATTGGTCTCCAAAGAAGCGGTCCGCCGGTGGACCGGTCCGGTCCGGCCACCTGCTGTTTCTCAGCGGCATCGGCGGCTGGTATCCCGAGCGGAGGCCGAAACCCGGCACCATCCGCGAGCAGACAGCCGATGCGCTGACCATCATGAAGGAGTCGCTCGCCAAGGCCGGATCGTCTTTGGAAAACGTGCTGAAGGTCCAGGTGGCGCTGGTGGACCCTGAGAATAACTGGGACCCCATGAACGAGGTTTACAACACGTTTTTTCCGAAAGACAGGCCCGCGCGCTCCTACTTCGGGGCAACCGGATTCCGCAGGTCTGGGCAACTACTCCAAATCGACTGCATCGCTTACGTCGACTAAGACGCCCGGTTGCTCTTTACTTGAAGTTACTGTAGTCGCCGGTCTCGCGCCAATCGGCGGCGCTCAGGCCTTCGGAGTCCCAAACCACCTGTCCGTTCCGCACCGTCAGCACACAGCGGATCTCTCTGTTGGCGGTCAGCTTCGCGTGGCCTGAGTCGAGGAAGCCGAACTCGCCCGGGCGCACCTCCAATACGGCGATGTCGGCCACGCCGCCCTCTTCGAGCGAACCCAACTCCGGGCGCCGGATGGCGCGCGCCGGATTGATTGTGGTGCGTTCAATCAACTGCTCCAGAGTCATCCCCATCGCCAGGAACTTGGACATGACGTTTGTCATGGCCACGCGGGGGATCATGATGCTGCGCTTGTGGATGTCGGTGGATATCGTGTCGGGAAGGAAGCCCTGTTTGACAGCCGGCGCCGCAATGCGAAACCAGAGGCTGCCTGCGCCGTGGCCCACATCGAACAACACGCCACGCTTGCGAGCCTCCCACATGTAACCGCGCACCACCTTCTGCTCGTCCAACTGTGGTGTAACGCGCCCATAGACATGTGTGTGAATGTCGCCCGGCCGCACATGCTCCAGGATGAGTTCGCGGTAGCCGCGTCCCGGCTTGGGCTGGAAATCCACCATCACGATCGTGTTGCTCAAGGTGGCGGCTTTCACGGCCCGGTCCACGGCGTCCCATGTAGCCGGTTGAAAGTGGGCTGTCTTGATGCCGACAATCGTCTCCGGATACTTGCGCGCCATACGCGCCGTGGCTTCGGGATCCATCGCGCCCGGATCCTGTTCATTGTCGACTCCCGACATGCCTCCGCCAACGATATTGAGGAAGGCGAGCACACGCGTCCTGGCATGATCGATGACGTTTGACTTGAACGCCTCAAACGTCTTCCAGCCCGAGCTGCCGGCGTCAACCGCCGTGGTGACGCCGTTCCGCAAGGAGTTGTGGTCCGGGTTCAGGCTATGTGGATCTCCGTATGCATCGAAATGGGTGTGGATGTCGATGAGTCCGGGGGTAACGTAGTAGTCGCTCACGTCCACCACATGACGCCCGTGAGCCACCGGGATGCCACGCGCGATTCTGCGAATCTTCCCCGCTGTAATGGCGATATCCAGCCGCTCGTTGTGCTTGTTTTTGGGATCGATAACGTGGCCGCCCTTCAGTAGCAGGTCATAGATCTCTTGCGCCGGCGCGGGCGGCGCAAGCAGCAGCGGGAGCAGGATAGCCGCCGCGCGTCTCACCGGATCACCTCGTACTCCCCAGCCTTCGTCCACTCCGGGTAGCCCCGGCCATCACGGTCGAACACTGTCTGGCCCTCGCGCACGGTGAGCGCGCATTCCAGCCGCTGCGAGCCCAGGAATTTCTTCTGCCAGGCGTCCTTGTATGAGAACACTCCACTGCGCAAACGCAATATCGCGACGTCGGCCGTCTGCCCTACGCTCAGCGTCCCCAACTGCGGGAACCGCGAAATCGCCTTCGCCGGTTGGACTGTTGAACGTAGGATGGCGCCGGGAAGGGACATTCCCAGGTTCATCAACTTCGACATGCAGTTGGGCATGTCCGACTCAACCGTCATGATGCTCGACGAGTGAAGGTCGGTGCTGATCGTGTCGGGCGCGAAGCCCTGCTCCATTGCCTTGGTGGCGACTGGCCAGAGAAAGCTCCCGGCGCCGTGGCCCAAATCGAAGATCACTCCCCTTTTGCGCGCCTCCAGCATGTAGGGCTGCACTTTGCCGGTGAACCGGTCCAGTAACTCCAACTGCCGGTCGTTGTACATGTGCGTGTGAATGTCGCCTGGGCGCATCTTGACAAGTAATTTTTCGCGGCTCGTGCGTCCCGTGTTGGTGAAGATTTTGTCGTCCACCATCACCGGCGTCTGAGAGAGCCTGCCCGCTTCAATCGCCCTGTCGATCGCCGTCCATCCATACCCGCCGAAGTGAGCTGTCTTGATGCCAACGATGTGTTCGCGGTTCCCGAGTATTACCGCCGCGGTCTTATGCGGATCCATGTCGGTGGTATCGTCTTCGAATTCCGGGCCGGTCATTCCGTGGCCGACGATGTTCAGCAGCGCCAGAACGCGTGTGCGCGAAGGTTCGATGATACGCTTCTTCATCTCGTCGAAGGTGCGCCAACCGGCGCCGCCGGCATCGACAACCGTGGTCGTGCATGCGGTCAGCGCCGTGTCGTCGGGAAAGATCGAGCCGCTGTAACCAAACACATGCGCGTGCAAATCGACCAGCCCCGGCGCCACGTAGAGTCCTTTCACGTCTATGGTCTTACGCGCCTGCGCGGTGGGAATGTCCGCCGCGACGCGCGCGATCTTCCCTGCCGCGATGGCGACGTCCATCACGCCATCGATCCGGTTTGCCGGATCGAGGACATGGCCGTTCTTGAGGAGCAGATCGTACCTGGGTTGCCCCTGCGCAACGCAGGCGGCCGCGAGGATCAGCAGCCTGAATGTGGTGAGTCTCATAGTGGGCATCTACTTGTTCAGGCCGAAACACATAATCTGGGAGCCTACGGCGAGGGCGATGTACTGCTCTCCATCCACCGTGAAGGTCATCGGGGAAGTCTTGATCGTCGCATTGAGTGGCATGCGCCACAACGTTCTTCCGTCGCGCTCGTCGGCTGCGATAAAGTATCCGTTCGGGTCGCCGTAGAACAGCAACCCGCCGGCGCTGCCCAAGATGCCGGCTACCCTTTTGCCGTCTGTCGGACCAACCTGCGGAACCTCCCAGGCGATCTTCCCCGTCTCGATATCAAGCGCTCGAAGATACTTCGTCCCAGGGTCCGGAGGCGTAGGCGTCCGCTGATTCTTCCAACTGCCGGGCACCAGCTTGGCCACGCACTTCTCCGTGGCGATCACGTAATAGAGCCGTGTGGTGGGGCTATATGCCGTGCCGTTCCAGTTCGTCGCGTGATCCGGGCAACTCAACGTCGTTTCCGGCAGCCGCACGGGCCTTCCGTCAGGGCCAATGCCGCTGGCCCACGTGAGCTTGCGCATGAATGGCTCCGACAGCAGGCGCTCTCCGGTGACGCGGTCGAACACATAGAAAAATCCGTTGCGGTCCGCATGCAGCAGCAGTTTGCGGCTGCGTCCCCGGTACGGAGCGTCGATGAGAACGTTGGGCTCGGTCGCATCCCAGTCGTGCGTATCGTGCGGCGTGAATTGATAGTGCCACTTCAGCTTTCCCGTCGCAGGATCGAGCGCCAGCACACAATCGGTGAACAGATTGTCGCCGCCACGTTCGCGATCATCGGAGTTCGGCCATGGATTTCCGGTCGCCCAATACAGTGTGTCCGTTCCGGGATCGTACGAGCCCGTGAGCCAGGTTGATCCTCCGCCGAATTGAACCGCCGTGCCTTGCCACGTTTCAAAACCTGGCTCGCCTTTGGCCGGAACGGTCCAATGCCGCCACACGCGTTCGCCCGTTTCCGCGTTGTAGGCATCGAGGAATCCGCGAATGCCCCAATCGCCTCCCGCGACGCCGGCAATCACCATGTCCTTTACCACCAGGGGCGCAATCGTTCCTCCGTAGCGTTGCGGCTCGCCGGGCATCAACGTCTCCCAAACAAGCTTTCCGGTCACGCGGTTCAGCGCGATCAGGCGTGCGTCGTCGGTCACCATGAACACCTTGTCGCGAAGAATCGCCACGCCGCGATTCGTTCCCAGCGAAGGGTCCGAGACCAGGCCCGGTGTGCGCGGCCGCGCATAGTGCCAGATCTGCATGCCCGTGCGGGCATCGAGTGCATAGGCTGAATTCGGTCCGGTCACGTACATAATGCCGTCCGCAACCACCGGCACCGTCTCGAGCCCGAAATAGCGCATGTTCTCGCGATAGTAAGGCGTGTCCGGCAGAAACTGTGTCCAGAGCGGAATCGAAAACGTCCACTTCACGCCGAGATTGCTCACGGTTTCCCTGTTGATCTGGCGCAATGCGCTGTAACGGTTTCCGCTCAGGCTTCCGTTGTAGGTGAGCCAGTCGCCCGGCTTGGGATTCTGGATACGCGAGAACTCGATCCCCCCGTTTTGAGTGTTCTCCGGCGGCGGCGCGGTCCGCGCAACGGGAATCCCCGGCGTCACGCCCTTCAGCCCACTGAGATAGGCGATGAGATTCTGCAACTGATCCGGCGATGCCTGAATGGGCCGCATCAGCGACTGCTGTTGCTCGTCGATACGGTCCACACGGTCAAGCGGGAGTGGGTGCAACCCGCCGGCCAGGTCTTGTACAGCGATATGGAAGCTCGTACGGCTACGTACGAAGCCGCGCAGTGTCCGGCCGTCCTTCAGGTGCAGCACGGACAGTCCGTATCCGCTGGCGATTCGCGCATCGGGTTGCAAGAGAGATTCGCGAAGTTGCGTGCTTGTCAATTCGCGAGCAACATTCGATAGGTCGGGCCCGGTGGGCGAGCCGAGTCCGTTCACCATGTGGCACGAAGCGCACTTGCCCTCGCCAAGGAAGAAGGCCCGCCCTGCGGCACGATCTCCGGGCACATTCGATTCGGCGGCCACGGCGTTGAGCGAGACGATCATCGCGGCAAGCGCCTCGATGTCCCCCGGCGGCAGGTTGAACGGCGGCATTCCCGCTTGCGGCACACCATTCCGGATTACAGTGCGCAGGCTTTGTACCGATCGTCTGCGTACCCACGGATTTCCCGCGAGACCCGGACCTTGTTGCGTGCCGAGGGCATCGGCGCCGTGGCATCCAGCGCAGAGTTTCTGGTAGGTTTGCCGGATGTCCGTGGGTGAAGTAAGCGCCGGAGTTTGTGCGGCCAGAGTGGCTGCGGCGAGGAGCGCCAAGATGCAGCACAGTAAGACCGCCGTTGGCCGGCGAATGAAGGACGGGGGAGCGAGTGGTTGCGCAGACAATGCAGTGATTAGATCACAGTGGTTGGCGGTTTGGCCTATGGCCGGTGGTGGGTGCCGTTACCAGGAAAGTAAATCAGCAAAAGGAGGAGGTAGGCAGGATAGGGGAGCCAACCGCTCGATCGTCAAACAGCACTTTCCCCAGGCGCTCATCGTCGCCGATCGGTTCCATGTCATCCGCCTCATCAACCATCATTTCCTGGCCTGCTGGCGTGAGATCAATCCGGCCGGTTCAAAGAACCGCGGCCTGCTGTCGCTGATGCGGCGCCATCGCCACCACCTCAAGCCCGAGCAGAAGGTCCGGCTGCTGGCCTACCTGGCCGAGCACCCGGCCCTCAATGTCATCTACCGCTTCAAACAGCGCCTCTGCTATCTGCTACTGAAGCGTCACAAGACGCGCCGTCAATGCCAGAAGCTCATTCCGCGTTTCTTGCGCGCCATCTGCGAGTTGCGCCCGTCCGGACTGGCGCAACTGGTCACGCTCGGCGACCCCCTCCATTCCTGGTCAGAAGAGATCGCCCGCATCTGGCGTTTCATCCGCAACAACGGCATCACCGAAGGCTTCCACAACAAAATGGAAACCATCAGCCGGCAGGCTTACGGTTTCCGTAACTTCGAAAACTACCGGCTACGCGTGCAGGTGCTCTGTGCTTAACTGTTTGGTTGGGATTGGGGCTGCCCCCGTTATTGGCGGAGAGCCGGCAGGCAGAATGGGGGAGCCGAAAGGTTTTGGTGGACCTGAAGGGATTCGAACCCTTGACCTCTTCCATGCCATGGAAGCGCGCTCCCAACTGCGCCACAGGCCCACTGGCAACTCAACCAGTATATAACAGATGAAATGACATCTGCTCAAGCGTGGGCGATTCTTCGTGAGTTCACCCGCTCAGAAAGCCTGCTCAAACATGCCCAAGCAGTTTCCGTTTGCCTGGCAGCCTACGCGCGCCGGTATGGCGAGGATGAGGAAACCTGGCTCGTCACCGGCTTGCTGCATGATTTCGATTGGGAGATTCACCCCACCTTGCCTGACCATCCCACCAAAGGCGAACCCATCCTGGCCGAACGAGGCGTGAGCGAAGAGATTCGCCGCGCGATCCTCTCGCACGCCGATTTCACGGGCGTTCCGCGCACCACTCTCCTCGAAAAAGCTCTCTTTGCGTGTGACGAACTGGCCGGGTTCCTCACGGCAGTCAGCTATGTCCGCCCTTCGCGGAGCATCCTCGACGTCGACGTCGCCTCCGTCAAGAAAAAGATGAAGGACAAAGCCTTCGCTCGCGCTGTCAGCCGGGATGATATCCGGAACGGCGCGGCTGGGCTGGGCGTCGAACTGGAGGACCATATCGCCTTCTGCCTCGCCGCAATGCAGGAAAAAGCGGTAGAGCTCGGACTGCACGGATCTACCCACCCGGAAAGTTTTACCGGGTTTTGACCAGAGCGCACCTTTTCTTTTCAACACCCGGAAAATGGAGCATGAATTGCTATAGCTTCAGTGAGAGGACTGGCCCATGTTCTGGATCATCACAGCCATGCTGATTCTCCTGTGGATGCTGGCTACTGTTGCCACGGCCTGGGAAGGTATAGCGATGCACGTCGTGCTGTTCGCCGCGCTTGGCGCAACACTGGCCGGAATCATTCACGTCCGGCGAGCCGTTTAGCCGCGCCCCCCGTCACTCATCACCCTTACGCGCGGGCTTTCGTGGACAGCGCCGCTCCGAGAAACGCCAGAATCGACCCGCCAAACAAACAGAGCGCCGATTCGAAGTCTTCGCCGCCTTCGAATGAATAGCTGCTCCAGAAGAATCCCCGGAAGATGAGAATCGCCGCGATCATCGTCCACACCACGAACGGTGGCCGGCAATTCTTGAACAAAGCCAACGCCACCGTCACCAGCGCGGCCAGTCCCAGTCCCAAAGCATAGGTCACCTGCGAAGCGCCCTCGCCCGGCAATGCCAACGTGGAAAAACTGGTGTGGGAAGCCGAAAGCTTGCCCACCAGGCCGATTCCCACCAGAAACAAACCGAGCAATGTGTGGTAACCGTAGCTGAAGACGCGCAGAATCATTACGAGGAAGCGCACGGGATTAGGTCTCCTGAACTCAAGAACCCCTCATTGTATCAGCATTGGAAAGGAGCACCCTGGTGGCTCGAAAGAAACTCCGCGTGGCCCTCGTGGGCCAGGGCTTCATGGGACGGGCGCACTCGAACGCCTACCGGCAGGTGGGCCACTTCTTCGACGTCCCGTATGAGATGGAAACCGCGGTGCTGTGCGGGCGTGACGCCGCGGCGCTGGCGAAGATGGCCGCCACATGGGGCTGGCAGGAAACATCCACGGACTGGCGCGCCGTGGTCGAGCGTCCGGACATCGACGTGGTCGATGTCGCCGTGCCGAACGTGCTCCATGCTGAGCTGGCAATTGCCGCGGCCAAGGCCGGGAAGATCGTGCTCTGCGAAAAGCCGCTTGCCGTTTCGTCCGAAGAGTCCGCGCGCATGCGTTCGGCCGTGGCGGGACTCCCGAACATGGTGTGGTTCAACTACCGCCGCGTGCCCGCCATCGCCCTGGCCAAGCGCATGATCGAGGAGAACCGCGTGGGACGCGTCTTTCATTACCGCGCGCAGTACCTTCAGGAGTGGGGAAACGATCCAACGCGTCCACCCAACTGGAAAACATCGCGCGCCGGCGCAGGTTCGGGCGCGGTGGGCGACCTGATGACCCATTCGCTCGACCTGGCTCTCTGGCTGAATGGCCCTATGCGCGAGGTGATGGCGATGCAGCACACCTTCGCCCAAGGACGCGACATCGACGACGCCACGCTCGTCATGGTCCGTTTCGCCAACGGATCCATCGGCAGCCTGGAGGCCACGCGTTATGCCGTTGGCTGCCGCAACCGGAATGCCTTCGAGATTCACGGCGGGCGGGGCATGTTGGGCTTCGACCTCGAAGACCTGACGCGCCTCACCTGGTTTGACGCCACCGAGCCGCGCGATATCCAGGCGGCCAGAAAATTACTGGTGGGCGCCGTGGGGCACCCGTATGCCGGAAACTTCTGGAAACTCGGCCACGTCACAGGGTACGAGCACACGTTCATCGCGGCGCTCGGCGACTTCCTCGGCGCTCTGTCGCGCGGCGAGAGGTTCGAGCCGGGATTCGACCAAGGACACCGTGTGCAACTGGCCGTGGAGGCCATTCAAACATCGGCTGCCCGCGGCGGGTGGGTAACCGTGGAGCAAGGCGAGTAGAATCAAGAGCACCCATGTTCAGCCTGGAATGTCCGAAGTGCAAGAACGAAATCCCACTGGGAATGACCGATTGTCCGGTGTGCGCGGCCAAGGCCGCCTCGGGCGATTCCGCTGCATCAACACCAACGCCGGCGCCACAACAAGCGCAGGCTGTTCAGGCTGCCGCGCCGGCGTTCCCGCCTCAGCCGTCCACTTACACGCCCCCTTTCGCGGCCCCCGCTCCGGCGGCCGCTCCCGTTTATGCGCTACCGCAGCCACGGCCTGGACTCCCCGCATGGCTGGTCGCCGCTGGTGTGACTGTGCTCATGGTGGCCGTGTTGGGAGCAGGATACTTTGTGCTGCTTCCCAAGATGCGCGGCGGTGCGGCCTCCGGCAACCCGGGCATGACCATGGAGCCGGTTCAGCCGCCCGGTTCCGCGGCCGCCGCGCCGGCGGCAGGCAGGTTCGGCAAGTACGTTGAGGTGGCCGGGCTACGCATTATTGAGGAGAACAAGAAGGCCTCCGTAAAGTTCCTCCTGGTGAACCACTCGGCGGCCGAACTCACCGACGTGAACGGCACGGTTGAGCTTCACTCCACCAACGCCGGCGCGCTGGTGGGACGCGTCGAAGTGAAAATCCCCTCGCTGATGCCCTATGAATCCCGCGAGTTCAGCGCTCCTCTGAACACGCCTCTCCGGGCGTACGAGATTCCCGACTGGCAGTTCCTCCGCGCCCGTTTCGTCGAATAGTGTCGAACTCCACACTTACCGCCGGCAGGGCGTATCCACGCGAACGCCCATCCGCGAGAGGTTCTCGCGTGCCTCCTTCAGGCACGGATCGAGATCCAATGCGCGCCGGAAATCGCGTTCGGCATGCTCGCGCAGTCCCAACGCCAGAAGCGCCGCGCCACGGTTATTGTGCGCCAGCGCATCGTTGGGACGCCGGGCCAGGGCTTCTCCATACTCCTTCAATGCTTCGCCCGGTTGATCCAACTGCATGAAGACCCGTCCACGCTCAGTGGCCACACCGGCATCGCCAGGCGCGATCTGCCTGGCCTCCGCCAACAGCACCAGCGCCTCCAACGGCGGGCGAAGACGCGACAGTTGAATGCGGGGCCGGATGGCGCCGGGGGCGGCCCGCATGGCATCCTCCCACAAGCCTTCCGGCGAACGCCACACATCCACGCGGACATAACTCAGCATGCCCAACACAACGGCGCCGGCCCACAGCAGGCGTGGAAAATCGGTGTGCCGCAGCAGCAACCCCGCCACCGATGCGAAGGCCACCATGGGGAGATACATGCGGCGGTCGGCGGCGAGGTCGGTGGCGGGAAAGATGCTCGACGTGGGCGCGATCAGCACCAGTGCGCCCAGGAACCAGAAGCCCGCTCCAGCGCCGGAAAAGTACCGCGTGGCCAGCCATGCCAGCGCCACCAGTCCGCCCCAGGCGAGAAATGCCACACCGCCGGTTTCAATCGAGAGTCCCGGTTCGAAGCTGAAGCCGGTGGGAATCACCAACAGGCGCAGGTAGCGCCACAAGGCGATGCCTTGCGTCAGGAAGTACTCCGCCGGCGGAATGCCGCTCTGCGCGCCCGCCCCCGAGCCCGGAGTAACCGCGGCAAGCCACGCCACGCGTCCGGCGGCGGCCAGCGATAGAGCAAACATCACGGCGATGGGCCAGCGCTCGCGCCGGTCGCGGTTCGTCGATAGGTGCAGCAGCAATAGGAATGCGGGAAACGCCGCGCATTCCTCCTTGGCCATCAGAGCCAGCGCGAACGAGACGATGGCGGGCGCGTGCCGTCCGGCAATCCACAGGCGCAAGGCGGCCAGACAGAACAGCGTGGCGATCAGGATTCCGCGTGCATACACATACGCGACGGCCTCGGTTTGGATGGGGTGCAGCGCGAAGAAAAACGCGGCGAACCATGCGGCGCGTCCAGGCAGCAAGGACTGCAAACTGGTCCACAGCACCAGCGAGTTGGCCAGGTGAAGCGCCAGATTTACGGCGTGCCAGGGTGCGGGGCTGGCGCCGGAAAGCTGGTAGTTCACCCAAAAGCTAAACCAGGTGAGCGGGCGCGACTGCCCGAGGTGGAAACAGTCCACCCATCCCCGGGCCGTGGTGATGGCGGGGTCGAGCAGCAGCGCGTAGTCGTCGTAATGAAAAGGCGCCGCCAGCACGCCCCAAAAGACAGCCAGGACGGAGGCCGCCAGTAAAATCCAGGGCCGCAATGTTACCATGTTAACTTTCATGCGGCCCATGCGTCCCAAGACCGCGGCTGAACGCAAGGCGCGTGTGGCGCGCATTGTAAGGATCCTCGACGAGACGTACCCCAACGTCACCTGCGAACTCGATCACACGGACGCCTGGCAACTTCTGGTGGCCACCATTCTTTCGGCGCAATGTACCGACAAGCGCGTGAATATGGTTACGCCGGAGCTCTTCCGCCGCTATCCCACCGTCACCGATCTGGCCCACGCCCATCCCGCCGAGGTGAGCGAGCTCATCCGGACCACAGGGTTCTTCAATAACAAGACGAAGAACATCATCGGCGCGGCCAGGAAGCTGTTGGCCAGCCACGGTGGCGAGGTGCCCCGCACCATGAAGGAGTTGCTCGCCGTTCCCGGCGCGGCGCGCAAAACGGCCAACGTCGTGCTTGGCACTGTCTTCGGCATCGCCGATGGCGTTGTCGTGGACACTCACGTCCAGCGCATCTCGCGCCGGCTGGACCTCACCAGGGAAACCACCCCGGAGAGGATCGAACGCGATCTGATGAAGTCGATTCCACGAGAACGGTGGATTTTGTTTTCCCACCAGCTCATCCACCACGGGCGCCGCATCTGTGAGGCCCGCAAGCCCAAGTGCGGCGAGTGCCCGTTGGAATCGCTCTGCTACGCCAAGGACAAGACAGTATGAAACTCCTGCTGGTTTCGCTCTGCCTGGCTTTGGCCGCCTGCGTGAACATTCCCGACTCCTATGCGCCACCCGTGCAGCGGCATCCGGTGTCCGGCCCCGCCACTTCGCGGCTGAAGCATTTCATCGCCATGAACGACCCCGCCGCGGAGGACCACTTTCTGGCGGGCATCGGCCCGCTGGAAAACGGCGCCTGGCGCTGGACGCGGCAGAATCCGGAGCTGCGTTTCGTTGTCCCCTCGCCACGCGGTCTTTCGTTCGTTGCCGATTTCGCCATTTCGTCGGACACATTGAAGGAAACAGGACCGGTCACCATCACCTATTTTGTGAACGGCCACGCGCTTGACAGCGTGCGCTACGACAAAGACGGCGCGCAGCATTTCGAAAAGGCCGTCCCCGCCGAATGGCTCACCGGCAGCGTGGATGTTGTGGTTAAACTCGCGCTCGACAAGGTCTACGTGTCGCCCACCGACGGCGTGCAACTTGGCGTTACGCTCGTGCGCGCGGGGTTCGTCGAGTAGCCCGCCCATGCCGCTCGCGGTGTACATCTTGTTGGGTGCGGCCCTGACGGCGCTGGGTTGCTGGTCCATCGGCGCCGTGATGCTGCAGCGCCTCGGCGTTGTCCTCTACCGCGAAGAGCGCGCCTGGATCGCATTCGTTTCCGGCGGCGCCGTACTCTCCATGATCGTCTTCGCGCTGGCGGCGGCGCAGGCAGTTTACAAGGGCACGATTCTCGCCGTCATTCTCGGAGGGGCCGTGTGGTGCTGGCGCTCCGGCGCGTGGCGTTCCCGCGGTGACCGTTTCGAGCCGCTGCCGAAGGCCTGGCGCGCCGGCGCATGGCTGGTAGCCGCCCCGTTCCTGCTGCTGACCTTCACCCACGCCATGGCGCCCGAGATGAGCCCCGATGGCTCGGCGTATCACCTGGGACTCGTCGCCCGCTACTACCGCGAACACGGCTTTCACCGCTACACGTCGAGTATCTACGGCATGTTGTCGCAGGGCGCCGAAATGCTGTTTCTCTCCGCCTACGCCTTCGGACGCCACTCGGCCGCGGCTCTGGTGCACTGGTGTTTTCTCGTCACCCTGCCCGCGCTCATGCTCGGCTTTGGACGCCGCGTGGGCGCACCGCTGGCCGGCCTGGGCGGCGCGCTGTTCTGCTTCCTCTCGCCTGTCGTGGGCATTGACGGCGCCAGCGCCTATAACGATGTCGCCGTGGCCTGCGTCATCTTCGCCGTGTTCTACCTGGTGGAGATCTGGTCCGCAACGCGCCAGCGCGGGCTGCTCGTCTTGATTGGGCTGCTCGCCGGTTTCGCCTTCGCGATGAAGTACACGGCCTTTCTTGCCGCGCCCTACGCACTGGCGCGCATTGTGTGGACGCTTCGCCGCGAAGGCCTGCCCTGGCGCAAGCCCGCCGCCCTGGTGTGCTCGCTCGCGCTGGCGATGGCGGCCCCCTGGCTCATGAAGAACTCGATGTGGACGGGGAATCCGGTGTCGCCCTTCTTCAACCGCGTCTTTCCGAACCCCTACGTCACCATCGCTTTTGAACGCGAGTATGGCGAGCACATGAGGAACTATCACGGCCTGAAGAGCCACTGGGACATTCCGCTTGAAGTCACGGTGCGCGGCCATGTGCTGTGCGGCCTTCTGGGACCGCTGTTTCTGCTGACGCCCCTCTCCCTGCTGGCCTTGCGCGGCGCACTGGGCCGCCGTCTGCTGCTGGCCGCGGCGGTGTTCGCCTCTGTCTATGCGGCCAATATCGGAACGCGCTTCCTCATCCCCGCGCTTCCGTTCGCGGCGCTCGCGCTGGCGGTGGTCCTGGCTCGGCTGCGCGTCGTGCTCGCCCTTGCCATCGCCGCGCACGCGGTGCTTTCCTGGCCCGGCGTGATTCCCGCGTATGCGGCCGAATACGCCTGGCGGCTGGACCGCATCTGGTGGAAGCCCGCGCTGCGCCTGGAAAGCGAGGAGGGCTTTCTCACGCGGCTCTGGCCCACATACACGGTCGCGCGGCTGATTGAGGCGCACATGAAGCCGGGCGAACGCGTGCTTACGTTTAACCAGGTGCCCGAAGCCTATACGTCCCGCGAGGTGCTGGTCGTCTACCAGTCGGCCGAAGCGGCGCGGCTCGGCACTGTGCTGTGGACGCCGCTCATCCCCGACTACAAGCCCGTTCGCGTGCTCGACTTCCAGTTTCCCCCGCGCACGGTGCGCGCCGTACGGCTGGTGCAGACCGCCGCGCATCTTCTCGACCAGTGGTCGCTCGCCGAGGTGCGTCTCTACGATGGCCGCCGGGAATTGCCGCGCGAGGCTTCCTGGCGGCTCCGCGCGCACCCGTTCCCCTGGACCGTTCCATTTGCTTTTGACGGCGACGAGATCACACGCTGGCAGAGCAACCAGCCGCTGTTTCCCGGCATGTGGGTTGAGATTCAAACCGGCGGCGCGAGGCGTCTCGACCGCGTGTGGGCGCAGACCTCCATCGAGGAGCAGAACAGCCGCGTGAAGCTGGAAGCGCTCGACGAGTCGGGCCGGTGGAGCACGCTCGCCGCCGAACCCGTGGTGCGGGAAGCCCCGCCTCCGCTTGGCCTTCGCCGCGCCGCCGCGGAGGAACTGAAGCGAAACAGAGTGCGGTGGTTCCTCACCGCGGAAGGCGATTACGCCACTCCCGATTTGCAAGCGCGAGCCAGGGACTGGGGCGCCACGCTGGCCGGGCAGGCCGCTGGAGTCTACCTGTACCGCTTTGATTAGCCGCGATCCGATACCATAGAAATTTGAGCCGCATTTACCTCGGGGTCGATGGCGGCCAGTCCGGCACCACCGCTTTGATTGGAGATGAGAGCGGGCTTGTGCTCGGAATGGGCCGCAGCGGTCCTTGCAACCATGTGAAGGGTCCGGGAGGGCGCGAGAAGTTCGTGAACGCGCTGGGCGGGAGCGTGCGCGAAGCTTTGGGCGCCGCCGGCCTCGATGAATCCACCCGCCACTTCGCGTCCGCCTGCATGGGCTTCAGCGGCGGCCCCGCCGACAAGCAAGCGCTCATCGAGGAGATGTTTTCGTTCGAGGCTCTGAAGGTCACCACCGATGCGATGATCGCCCTGAGCGGCGCCGCGGCCGGTGAACCCGGCATCATCACCATCGCCGGCACCGGCTCCATCGCCTACGGCCGCAACGCCGCCGGCCGTACGGCGCGAGCGGGCGGGTGGGGATACATTTTTGGCGACGAGGGCGGCGGCTTCGACATCACACGGCAGGCGCTGCGCGCCATCCTGCGTCACGAGGAGGGTTGGGGCCCCGCCACTACCTTGCGCGAAAGTCTACTGGAAACGGCGGGCGCGGCAGATGCCAACGATCTGCTGCACCGCTTCTACACCACCGCCTATCCGCGGCCCGTCATCGCCGGTTACTCCAAGCTTGTGGACAAAGCCGCCCGCCAGGGAGACGCCGTGGCGCGCGAGATTCTACACCACTGCGCGCAACAGTTGGCTGCGATCACGGCGGCCGTGCGGAGGCAGGTGTTTGCCGATGGTGAGCCAGCGCCCGTATCGCACATCGGCGGCGTCTTCAAGAGTGAATTTGTGTTGGAGCGGTTTCGCACCCTGGTGGAACTGGAAGAGGGCAACCATGTGCGGAAACCACTATATGGGCCAGGGGCTGGCGCGTTGATCGAAGCCTACCGCCTGGCAAACCGTCACACCGGGCTGCGAGCAGTGCCGGAAGAGAAAGGCTAAGCAATCATGTCGAAACTCAATATTCGCGATCTGGACCTGAAGGGCAAGCGTGTCTTCATGCGCGTGGACTTTAACGTGCCTCTGTCACCAGGCGGGCAGGAAATCACCTCCGACAAACGCATCCGCGCGGCGCTGCCCACCATTCAGTACGCGCTGGAGCAGGGCTGCGCGCTCGTGCTGGCGAGCCACCTGGGCCGTCCCAAGGGCAAACCGAATCCGGAGATGAGTTTGAAGCCCGTGGCGGCGAAGCTGGCCGAGCTGCTGGGCAAGCCCGTTGCCATGGCCCCGGACTGTGTAGGGCCGGAGGTGCAAGCCATGTTACCCAAGCCGGGCGAGGTGCTGCTTCTCGAAAACCTGCGCTTCCACAAGGAAGAGGAGGGTAACGATCCCGAGTTCTCCAAGAAGCTGGCGGCGTTGTGTGACGTCTATGTGAACGACGCGTTCGGCACGGCACACCGCGCGCATGCTTCGACGGCCGGCATGATCGCCTTCGTGCCCAAGGCCGCCGCCGGCCTTCTGATGGAGAAGGAGTTGGAATACCTGGGCATGGCCACGAAGAATCCGCCGCGTCCGTGCGTGGCCATACTCGGCGGCGCCAAGGTATCCGACAAGATCGAAGTGATCCAGAACCTGATGAAGGTGGTGGATCAGCTCATCATCGGCGGGGCGATGGCCTACACGTTTGCGCGCGCCCAGGGCCAATCCACCGGCAAATCGCTGGTGGAAGAAGACAAGATCGGCTTGGCCAAGAATCTGCTGTCGGAAGCGGGCGGCAAGATTCTGCTGCCGGTGGATCATGTGGCCGCGTCCGAGTTGAAAGCCGGCGCGAGCTTCGAGATCGTCGATGTGGTGCCCGAAGGAATGATGGGTCTCGACATTGGCCCGAAGTCGGTCGAATTGTTCAAAGCCGCCGTGGCCAAGGCGAAGACCATCATCTGGAACGGACCGATGGGCGTGTTCGAGATGCCGCCATTCGACAAAGGCACGGTGGAACTGGCGAAAGCCGTGGCGGGTTCTGGCGCGGTAAGCGTGGTGGGAGGAGGCGACTCGGAGAAGGCCATCAAGGCTGCGGGCGTCACGGGCCAGATTTCACACGTCTCCACGGGCGGCGGCGCGTCGCTGGAATTTCTGGGCGGCGTCGAACTGCCGGGCGTGGCGGCCTTGACAGACAAGTGATCCGGATAAGCGATTGCGTTCAGGTTGGGAACGGTATAATGACGGACTGTTCCACCCGTCATGCTCGAATTCCCCGCAGTTCCCCCTGACAACAGGCAATCCGGCCCGGCGCGGCCGGCGTTTGACACGGCCGACGTCGTGCGGCAGCTTTCACACGAACTGCGCCAGCCGCTCAGCACGATGGAGGCCATCGCATACTACCTCTCGATGGTGACGCCACAGCACGACCGGCGCGTACATGCCCAGGTGGACAAGCTGCAACAACTGGTGGAACAGATGAACTGGGTGCTCGCCGACGCGGTCCACTTTTTCCAGGCCACGCCCACCAACCCGCAACTGGTGGATCTGAACGAACTGGTGAGCCAGACCATCACAAGCAAGCGGGACGAGCAGCGCCCTGTGGAAGTGTCCCTGTGCGATCACGTCTCGATGGTGGAGATGGACCCTTCGCAGGCGCGCCACTGCGTGCAAAGCCTGATCGGCCTTGTGCGCAAGTGGGCGCACGGCGGCGTGCGCGTCAGTACGGAGCATGTGCGGTCTGAGGTGCACCTGTGCGTGTCGGCGCCGCAGGTGCGCCTGCTGGATTCCGACGCTTCGCTTATCTTCGAGCCCTTCCGTCCGCACGCTCCGGCCGGCGCGGGACTGGCGTTTGCGAGCGTTCGCCGCATCGCCGAAGCCAGTGGGGGCCGGGCGGGCGTGAAGCTCATCGAGCCCAAGGGCGTTACCGTCTCCATCGAGCTGCCACTAGCCGGTTAGGCGTCAGCGGACCGGTTGCGCCAGTCCGCGTTTCACCAGCGCGATCAACTCCGGAGATCCTGGTTCCAGGATGGGCTTGCGTGTGAACCAGCGCGGCGAGACGCCGGGCCAGCGCGGTGTTTCGCCGCCGGTGCGCACGAAAGCATCGGCGTGATTCACGAACAGGCGCGTGGAATCCTTCATGTCTTCCACGGAAAAGTCCACCACCACCAGGTAGAGATCGGGCCGCAGAAAGTGCATCAGGCTGTTGGACTCGAACAGCACGTTCGTACTGGCGCCGATGATCTCCCGGATGGCCGGCATCGCCGCGGCCAGTTGGCCCTGCTCGGTGCGCAGAAAATAGGCGCGCGCCGCGCCCGCGCCAAGAAGCCGGCCGCTGTCGGTGCCGTCCGGCACGGTCTGCTCGTCGACCGCCACAACGCCTTCGTGCTGCGCGCAAGCGCACTGATGCGCGCCGTGGCCGCAGAAGCTGTGTCCGTGCTGGGTGATCTTCACCGCCGTCCAACGCGCTTCGGGAGTGGCCGCGATCAGCGACGCCGCGACGGTGGTTTTGCCGATGTTGCGCGAGTGTCCGCCCACAATCACGATCATGGGAGGCTCTTTTCCAGGGCATCCACGCGCGCCGCCAGTTCCTTCATCTGCGCACGCAACTCCGGCGTCTTCGCCGAGGCGGCCAGCATACGCAGATACTCGCGCAGCGGACGCGCCGGCGTGCCCCACACGGGCTCGCCCGCGCGTACGATCTTCGATGTCAGGATGCCCGCGCCGGAACCCACCACCGCCCTGGATTCGATGCGCGCCTTGTCGCCCACGCCCACCTGGCCGCCGACGATGGCGTAGTCTCCGATGGTCACGCCTCCGGAGAATCCCGTTTGCGCCGCCACCACGACGTGGCGGCCGATGACGCAGTTATGCCCGACGTGCACCATATTGTCGAGCTTTGTGCCGTCGCCGATACGCGTCACGCCGAGCGCGGCGCGGTCCACGCACGAGTTCGCGCCAATCTCGACATCGTCGCCCAACTCGAGGCGTCCCACTTGAGGGAACTTCTCCCATCGCTCGCCGGTCATGGCGAAGCCGAAGCCGTCGGCGCCCAGAATGCAGCCGGAGTGCAGAATGGCCCGCGCCCCAATACGCGCGCCATCGTATATCGTCACGCGTGGATGCAAGTGGCAATCCTCGCCCAGCGTCACGTCGCATCCGATCACGCAGCCCGCCCCCACGGCGCAGCGCGCACCGATCCTCGTTCCCCGCCCTACCGAGGCGTGGGGTCCGATGCTGGCCGTTGGATCAATGCTGGCGCCCTCCTCGACCACCGCCGTGGGATGTACGCCCGCCGGAGGCATCCGCACCGGGTGGAAGCGCGCGATGACACGGGCAAAGGCGGCGCGCGGGTCGGCCACGCGAATTACCGTGCGGCCGCCGCACTCCTCGGAGGCCAGCAGACACCCGGCCGCCGAGGCCAACGCCACCTTCGCGTTGCCCGCGAAGGCCACCTCATCGCCACGCGCCGCATCCGCCGCCGCGACGCCGCGCAGTACGCAACCGCCATCGCCGGTGAAGGGCGCATCCAGCCACGCCGCCAGTTCCCGAACCGTGATCGCCATCATCTCTCGTATCCTAATTCTTTCATGTCCATCGATCCGTCAGCCATCATCGCCCCCACGGCCCGCGTCCACGCGGATGCCACCGTGGGACCGGAATGCGCCATCGGCGAGTATTGCGTGATTGAGCAGGACGTCATAGTGGGGCGCGGCTGCCGCCTGGAACCCTATGTGTACGTGAAGCGCTGGACGACGCTCGGCGACGGCAACGAAATCGGCGCGGGCACCGTGCTGGGCACCGATCCGTTCGACAAACGGTTCACCGGCGAGCGCAGCTACCTGCGCATCGGCCACCGGAACATCATCCGCGAGCACTACACGATTTCACGCGGCACACAGCCTGAATCGGAAACCGTTATAGGCGACGGGAACTACATCATGGGCAGCGGCCACGTTGCGCACAACTCGGTTGTGGGCAACGAATGCGTCATCGCCAGTTGCGCTCTGGTGGCGGGGCATGTGACCATCGAGGACCGCGCATTCCTCAGCGGCGGCGTGGTGGTCCATCAGTTTTCGCGCATTGGCGCGCTGGCCATGGTCGGCGGCAATGTGAGGGTAAACCAGGACGCGCTGCCCTACTGCCTCCACGGCGATTTCAACATCACGCCCAAAGGGTTGAACTTGGTTGGCTTGCGGCGGGCGGGTTTCCACCACGAAACCATTGCCAGCCTGAAACAGGCCTACAGGCTGTTGTTCAATTCCAACCTGAAGCTGCGCGAGGCCCTGTCGCGCATCGAGAATGAGATCCCGAACGACGCCACACTGCACCTGGTGGAATTCATCCGGGCCTCAAAGCGCGGCATCCCGCGTCCGCGCCGCACGGGGGCGGCGGAGGATTCCGGGTAGCCAATCATCAGGCCATCATCACCTTTTGCACCAGGCCGTTCAGTTCGCGCGTCAAGCGGGGCACGGCGGCTGGAGCTGGTTCCCTGGCCTCGTACTCGAGCGACAGATAGCCGCGATAGCCGGCGGCTTTCAGCATCCGGAGCACGCGTTCCCAATCGCAACGCGTCCGTTTGCCATTCTCATCGCGCACCTCCACCTTCACCTGCACGTTGGCGGCGTAGGGAGCGATCATTTCCAGTTGCCGGTAGGCATCCCGGTTGAAGTTGCCCATGTCGAGGTTCACACGCACACTGGGCTGGCCCACGCGCTTCACGATGTCCAGAATACGCTCGGCGCGTTCCGTGATGCCGCCATGATTCTCCAGCCCGAGCACCACGCCATGCTGGGCCGCGTAGCCGCCGGCATTCTCCAGAACCTCCACCACCCAGCCGGCCGCCTCATCCTCGGTCGCCGTCTTGGGCACAGTTCCGCCGAATACGCGAATGTGGCCGGCGCCAAGTTTGGACGCCACACCGACCCAGTCCTTGATGGACTGGATCTCTTTCGCTCGCAACTCCGCCGTGGGCTGGCAGCAGTTCGTCCGGACGCTGATGGACGGAATCCCGACGCCGTTGGCAAAGGCGTAGTTGCGCAAAGGAATCAGGAACGCGTCGGTGGTATCGGGAAACCAGTAGACCGTCAGATCGAGTCCATCCACGTCCAGGTCCACGGCCAGATCGACCAGGTCGTTGTAGGACATTTTCTTCGCGCCCAGTTCATTGCGGAAACTGTAGGCGCAAATGGCCGTAAGCAGACGCGCCTTGCGGCCATCCGGGCCAGCCGGCGAGGGGGCAGCCGCAAGTGGCATCGCGGCGGCCGCGGCGAGCAATCCACGCCTGCTCAGGCGTTCCATACGTCGCTCCAACTCATCTCGCGGCCTTCGACGGCGCTGCGCAGACCCATGTATGCCGTCAGCGTGGAGATGGCCGCCTCGGGCGCGAAGTTCTCGATATTCCCGTTTCGCGCCCCGTCAATAAAGGCGTTCACCGCGTCCTGCGTGATGTCGTAGGTGGTGGCGGCAACCTCATTCGGCATCTTGGGACGGAACACTGTGTAGCCCTTCCGGCCCACATTGACTGTGCCCTTTTCGCAGATGAAGGTCTCGCTCACGTCGCTCCAGCCCGTGTTCGCGCCGAACTGGTTGGCGCTGTAGCTGAACGTGCGGCCGTCGTCGAACTGGTAGCTGAGCACGATGTTGTCGTAGATGTCGCCGTACTGGCGCGCCTGCCGTCCGCCGTACCCGGCCACACGCACCGGATGCTTGCCGACAAACCAGTGCACGACGTCGATGTTGTGGCAGTCCTGCTCGATGACGATGTCGCCGGACAGTTCGCGGTAGAAGAACCAGTTGCGGATGCGCTCCTCGTTGGAGGCATGGCCGGACTTGATCGCCGGACCGCCGCCGAGCCACGCCGCGCGCACCATCTGGATACCGCCCAGTTCGCCCGACTTCACCAGTGCGTGAACCTTCTTGTAGTCTTTGCCATAGCGCTGCTGGAAGTCGAACGAGATGCGTTTGGTGGGATCGGCCTTCTTTGCCGCCGCGATCACGCGCTTACAGCCGGCCGTATCCACACCAACGGGCTTTTCGCAGAAGATATGCTTCCGCGCGCCAATGGCCGCCTCGACATGCTCCGGGTGGAGGAACGCCGGAGTGGCGATGTAGACGGCATCGACGCTGGTTGCCAGAAGGTCCTTGTAGTTCTTGAAAGCCTTGGCGCCCGAGTACTTCTGTGTGGCCGCCGCGATCTTGTCATCATAGATGTCGCAGACGGCGTTAATCTTCAAGTACTCGTGCTTGGCGAAAATCCCGGAAACATACATGCCGCGGTTGCCGCAGCCGATCAATCCCAGGGTCAGGGCGCTGTTGGCTTGAGAACCGAACGCAATCTGGGGAGTGGTAATCAGCAGCCCGGCGCCGGTGGCGCTGGCTCCTTTCAGAAAACTGCGGCGGCGTGTGGGACGGTTCATGCAATGCTCCTTGCGATAGGCTCCGCGCGCGGCGGAACCCGCGTGTACATGGGAATGACAGCGAAATAATAAGCGCCCCCATTATACTGAACGTTTCCGATGAAATTGTCGATTCTGATGCCCGTCTACAACGAACGGGCCCTGGCCGCGCGCAGCATCGCCGCCGTCCTGGACGCTCCGCTTCCGCCCGAGTTGGAGCGCGAGCTCGTCATTGTCGACGACTGCTCGACCGACGGCACCAGCGCCATTCTCGAGCGCCTGGCCGCGGCCGAACCGCGCATACGCCTGTTCCGGCACGCGGTGAACCAAGGCAAGGGAGCCGCGGTCCGCACGGCCATCGAAAAGGCCGGGGGCGATTTCTCGCTTATCCAGGACGCCGACCTCGAATACGACCCCAATGACTATCCGGCGCTGATGCGGCCGTTATTGGAAGGGCAGGCCGACGCCGTGTTCGGCTCGCGCTACATGGCTGGCGTCCAGCGCCGGGTGCTGCCCTACTGGCACACCCAGATCAACCGCTTTCTCACCCTGTTCTCCAACATGTTCTGTAATCTCACGATCACGGACATGGAGACCTGTTACAAAGCTTTCCGCACGGACCTGTTGAAGAGCATTCCCATCCGTTCGAACCGCTTCGGCATCGAACCGGAGATCACGATGAAGTGCGCCAAACGGCGGCTGCGCATCTACGAGGTGCCCATCTCGTATCACGGGCGCACTTATGAAGAAGGGAAGAAGATCGGCTGGCGCGACGGGTTGAAGGCGCTCGGAGTGGTGCTCTATTTCTGGTTGATCGACGACCTTTATACGCACCCGTACGGCCGCGCGCACCTGAACAACCTTACGGGCACACCGAACTATGTGGCCTGGGTGGTTTCGCTGATCCGTCCGGCCACGGGCGACACCGTGCTGGAGTTGACGGCGGGCATCGGCACGCTCACCGGCCATCTGATGGGACGCCGCCTGCGGTATGTCGCCGGCGAAAAGGATCCGCTTTATCTGCACGCGCTGACGAACCGTTTCCTGCGCACGCCTTCCGTGGAGGTTCGCGAACTGGAGCCGTCCCAGGCGTCCGGCTATGCCGGGCTGGACGGCGCGTTCAATACGGTGCTGTGCCTGAATGTACTCGAATACGCCGCGGATCCGGCCGCTGTTCTGGGAAATGCGGCCCGCTGCCTGCAACCGGGCGGGCGGCTCATCGTGCTTGCCCCGCAGAGCGAGGCCATCTTCGGCGCGGTGGACCGGACGCTCGGCCACAACCGCCGGTTCAACGCCGGAACGCTGCGGGACATGCTGTCACGGGCCGGGCTTAGCATTGAACGCACGCACAGCATCAACAAGATCTCCACGCCCGGCTGGTGGCTCTATTCCCGGCTTCTGGGCATGAAGCAGATCAACAAACTGACCATGAAGCTGTTCGACTGGACGGTCTGGCTCTGGCGGCGTTTGGACAAGCTGATGCCGTGGCCGGGCCTGAGCGTGATCATGATCGCACGCAAACCCGGCGCCTGATCCGCGTCAGGCTTTCATCCGGTTTGCCGCCGCGTCCCACTCCACCACACGGCCCTCACGCAGAGACCGGTTCACCATGTGCGCGCAGGCCGCCGCGCGGTGGCCTCGCTCGGCGTTCTCCCAGTGCGGCGTGCGCGTGCGAATCGACTCGAGCCATGCCGCGAAGTGGGTCCAGGTGGAATCCATCCCCTGCCCGCCGTAGGTCTCCGAGCCTTTTACCAGCGACGGCTTGGCCAGAGCCGGACGTTCCGAAGCTCTCACCCTGGGATCGGCCCAATACGCCGCCTCCAGCTTCGACGGCCAACTGGCCACGATCCAGGCGTTGTCCTCGTGCCCGGTTTCGGGAGAGAACACCATGTCTTCCCAGCCCAGCGAAACGGTGCCCTCCGTGCCGAGAAACACGAAATTCGACTCCGACGAACTCTGATTGTTGAAGGTCGAACTCAGATTCACCGTAAACCCTTCCGGGTACTCCAGAATCGCGTTCAACGTGTCCGGCACGTCCCGCGCCTGTTTCCAGCGGTAGATCTGCCCCATCGCCGTGACGCGCGAAGGAGCTTCGGCGCCCATCAGGAAATGGATCGTCGTGCACAGATGCACGAACAGGTCGGTGGCGATGCCTCCGGAGTACTCCGAAAAACAACGCCAGCGGAAGAACCGCTCGAGCGAGAAAGGATACTTGCGCGATGCCGGCCCCTCGAATGCCGCCCAGTCCACCGTCTTTGGCCCCGCATCGGGCGGAATCGGATAGATCCACGCACCCGAAGCCGTGTTCCGGTTGTAGGCCGCGCGGATCATCGTCACCTTGCCGAGCCGGCCCGACTGGATCATCTCGCGCGCCTTCTGCTGCGTCTGAGTCGAAACGCCCTGGCTGCCCACCTGCACGAGCTTTCCCGTCTTCTTCGTCGCGGCGATGATCTCCAGACCATCCTCCACGGTGTAGGTGAGCGGCTTCTCGCAATAGACATCCTTGCCCGCGTTTAGGGCCGCGAGCACATGCGTCTTGTGCCAGTGGTCGGGACTGGCGATGACGACGGCGTCCAGCGATGGGTCGCCGATAACCTCGCGCCAGTCGCCCGTCGTCGAAACCGTGTGGCCCAAGCCTTTCAACCGCTCCTGCGCCCGTTCCCGGCGTCCCGCGTAGGCGTCGCACACCCTGGTGATGGCCACGCCCGGCTGCACGCCCAGAGCCGCCATCAACTCATGCGAGCGCGCTCCACAGCCGATGATGCCGGCTTGCACTTTGCCGTTCGCGCCAAATGTGCGCGTCGCGGCGGCCGATAGCGCGGCCGATTGCAGTACCATGCGGCGGGTTAGTTCCATCTCAGTCCTCCTGCGGCGGCATCCATGAGTTATTGGAGCGTCGCGCTCGCTGGAGTTTACCGCGTCCGTTGCCGATGATAAAGGGCATGCCCTTCTTCCCGCACCCGCCCGAAGCGATCCCCCCTTCCTGCTGGCTCCTGGAGGAAGGTCTGCTCACCGGCATCGCGCCTGGCCGCACCGATCTCTTCTCCGACCCCATGGAGGACCGGCGCATCGACTCGGCCCCCACATTCCTCTTCCCCGCTCACGGTGATTTTCTCTTGCAGGCCAGGGTCACGGTCGATTTCGCCGCCACCTTCGACGCCGGAGTACTGCTGCTGTTTCAGGACTACGATCATTGGGCGAAACTGTGCTTTGAGTACTCGCCGCAACAGAATCCGATGATCGTTTCCGTGGTCAACCGCGGCATTTCGGACGACTGCAATTCGGCTCTGCTCGAGGGTTCATCCGTCTATCTGCGCGTGGCCCGGCGCGGGCGCGGCTTCGCCTTTCATTATTCAAACGACGCCTCTTACTGGCACCTTGTGCGCGCCTTCGTGCTGCTCGACCTGCCCGTGCAGGCAGGCTTCCTCGTCCAGTCCCCCACCGGCGTTGGCTGCCGCGTCCGGTTCTCTGAAATCGCATACCGCCCCGAAACGCCCGGCGACATCCGCTCCGGCGAATAGCTGGCCTTCCCCGCCGTTACAATGAAACGGTGTCTGTCTCCCCCCGCTATGCCGTGCTTGGCGCCGGCAACATAGGCTCGGCCGTCATTGGCGGCATGTTGAAGTCCGGCATCGCCGTTCCGGAACAGATCACCGCCACCGTGCGAAGCCGTGAGCACGCGGACGAACTGGCCGGACAACTCAACATCCGTGTCCTGCACGGCGGCAACCTGTCCGCCGTGGAAACGGCCGACGTGGTGATCCTTGCCGTGAAGCCGGCGGTGATGCCGAAGGTGCTGCAGGAAATCCGTTGGGCCCTGCGCGACGGACGCATCCTCATCTCCCTTGCCGCCGCTTTCCCGATTGCGCTCATCGAAGGGCTCACGGGGCGGCGCATGCCCGTCTTTCGCGCCATGCCGAACATTCCCTGCGTCGTCGGCGCCGGAGCCACCGGCATCGCCTGTAACGCTCTGGCCACCAGCGAACAGAAGCAGTTCGTGGAGCAGATCTTTTCCGCCATTGGCGTCACCTGTTTTGTTGAGGAGGACCTTCTGCACGCCGTCACGGCGCTGTCAGGCTCCGGCCCGGCCTACATATACATGGTGATTGAAGCGCTCATCGCCGGAGGGCTGAAACAGGGCCTCTCGCATGAGATCTCCACGCGCCTGGCGGAACAGACCGTGCTCGGCGCGGCCAAGCTCGTCAAGGATACGGGCCTGCATCCGGCCATCCTGCGCGACCAGGTCATCACGCCCGGCGGCGTAACCATCTCGGCCATCCATGAACTCGAATCGCATGGCCTGCGCTCCATGCTGATTTCAGCCGTTGAGACCGCCACGGAGCATTCCCGCACGGTAACCAGCAAAATTGTCGAAAGAACCCAGATTTCCGAATGAGTGAAACGAACCCTCTGCTCGATCTCCCCTTTCTGATTCCCTTCGCCGCCATCGAGGCCCGTCACGTCGAACCCGCGATAAAGGCGTTGCTGGAGCGAGCCAGCGCGCGTTTGGAGGCCATCGCAACGGTAAAGGGCAGCCGCTGCTGGGAGAACACGATGGCCGTCCTGGACACCATGAGCGAACCTCTCGACGTGGCCTTCGGCGTGGTCCGCCACCTGGAGGCCGCGGCCACCTCGTCCGAACTGCGCGAGGCCTTTTCCAAGGTGGAACCACTCGTCATGGCCTTCTACGCCCGCATCCCTCTGCATGAGGGCTTGTGGAACGCCGTGCAGGCATACGCCGCCACGGACGAAGCCAAATCGCTGACTGGCGTACGGAAGCGGTTTCTCGACAAGACCATCCAGAATTTCCTCCGCAACGGCGCCGGTCTCGATGCCGCGGGCAAACAGGCCCTGGAAGCGATCGACGTCGAACTGGCTGAGGTCACCACGAAATTTTCACAAAATGTTCTGGACGCCACCAATGAGTTCGAGCACGTCATCACCAGGGAAACTATGTTGCGGGGACTCCCCCCCAGCGCCGTCGAAGCGGCCCGCGAATCGGCCAAAGCCAAGGGGCTCGACGGCTGGCGGTTCACCCTGCAGGCGCCCAGCTACACGCCGGTGCTGACTTATCTCGACCACGCCCCAACGCGCGAGAAGTTCTACCGCGCTTACATGAGCCGCGCCACCTCGGGCGATCG
The DNA here is from genome assembly GCA_020847045.1 of Bryobacterales bacterium. Lineage (GTDB taxonomy): Bacteria > Acidobacteriota > Terriglobia > Bryobacterales > Bryobacteraceae > JAFLBB01. The sequence continues at coordinate 89,826 of JADLCT010000039.1, forward strand.
CGATAACCGCGCGCTGATTCCGCGCATTCTCGAACTACGCGAGAAGAAGGCCCACATGTTGGGCTTCGCGGACTTCTCCGACCTCGTGCTGGAAGACCGCATGGCCGGACGCGGGCAGCGCGCCTGGGAGTTTCTGCTCGATTTGAAAACCAAGACCGGCCCCTTCTTCGCACGCGAGAACGAACAGCTCACGGCGTTCCGCCGCGAATTGGAAGGCTCCGGCGCGCCCGCACTGCAACCGTGGGATGTCCCCTATTATGCGGAAAAGCTGCGCCAGGCCCGTTTCGATTTCGATGAGGAGGAGCTCCGGCCGTACTTTCCCATGGAGCGCGTGCTGGAGGGCATGTACGAACTGGTGCACCGGCTGTATGGCGTGCGTGTGGAGCGCGACACATCGGTCACCGGTTGGGACCCCGCGGTCCTCTACTACCGCCTGGTGGACGCCGACGGAACTTTCCTTGGCGGCTTTTACGCCGACTGGTATCCGCGTGAGAACAAGCGTGGCGGCGCCTGGATGGATGCCTTCCGCACCGGAGGCCCCACACCAGCCGGCTTTGCACCCCATCTCGGTTTGATGTGCGGCAACATGAATCCGCCGGTGGGCGGCAAACCGGCCCTGCTCACGCACCGCGACGTGGAAACCGTGTTCCATGAGTTCGGCCACCTGCTTCACCACCTGCTCAGCAAGGTGGAATTACGCAGCCTCGCGGGCACCAACGTCGCCTGGGACTTCGTCGAGTTGCCCTCGCAGATCATGGAAAACTGGTGCTGGGAACGTGAGGCGCTCGACCTGTTCGCCCGCCACTACGAAACCGGCTCGGCGCTGCCCGGCGAGCTCTTTCGCAAAATGAATGCCGCGCGCACCTTCCGCGCCGCCAACGCGCAGATGCGCCAGTTGAGCTTCGGCGTCACCGACCTCGCCCTGCACCGCGACTACGATCCCGCGCGCGACGGCGGCGTGATTGCCTACTCGAAGGCCATCCTGCAACAGTATTCCGCCACGCCGCTGCCGGAAGACCACGCCATGATCGCCGGCTTCACCCATCTGTTCGCCAATCCCGTGGGCTATGCGGCCGCCTATTACTCGTACAAGTGGGCCGAGGTGCTCGACGCCGACGCCTTCTCGCTGTTCAGGGACAGCGGCGTTTTCTCGCGCGAGGCCGGCATGCGGTTCCGCAGCCGCATTCTTGAACTAGGCGACTCCGAGGACCCGGCCGGGTTGTTCCGTTCGCTCATGGGACGCGAACCCGATCCAGCCGCGCTTCTGGCGCGGGCCGGACTGGTGGCCTAGCGCGCGGCTTAGTGCAGGTAGAGGCCGCCGTCCACGTTCAACGTCTGGCCGGTCATGCCGTCGCTGAGCGGGCTGGAAAGGAACAGGCACGCGGCGGCCACGTCGTACGGCATGATGCGCCGGTCCAAGCACTGCTGTGCCTGAATGGCGGCGATTTCCGCGGGTACCGCGTGAATGTCCTCGCCCTCGGTTTTGATCGCTCCCGGCGTCACGGCGTTGATGTGGATGTTATGCCGTCCCATTTCCCTCGCGAGCGACCGCGTGAAGCCCAGCACCGCGCCCTTCGACGTCACATAGTGCACCAGCTTCTCCACGCCGATCCAGAGCGTCACCGAGCTGATGTTCACGATCTTGCCGGAGCCGCGCGCGATCATGTGGGGTAGAACAAGCTGGCAGGTGTGCATCAGGCTCTTCACGTTCACCTCCTGCATCCTGTCCCAGTCGGCTTCCGAGGTCTCCAGGAAAACGCGGCGCGGGTAGATGCCGGCGTTGTTGATGAGCGAATCGATACGCCCATGGCGCTTCATGGCCGCCTCCACCGCCGCGGCGCAATCGCCGCGATGGGAAACATCGCACTTCATCGCGTGCGCCTCGCCTCCGGCAGCCCGGATTTGAGCCGCCTTTACCTCCGCCCCGGCGGCGTCGATATCCAACAGATAGACGGCCGCGCCGTTCCGGGCGAACAGTTCGGCGATGCCGGCTCCAATTCCTAAGGCGGCGCCGGTGACAAGGGAAACATGGCCTTCAGTCAACATAGGGTGAGAATATCAGGACGGGGCGGGTTTCCGGCGGCGGAGGAGGAAACAGAATGGCCTCCAGCGCGGATCCGCTAAGATAGCAGGTATCATGCACGAGCGGCAATTTGTGGAAGCGTCCGTTTCCACGGCCCGTCTGGGGGAGTTGGAAGCCGCCATCGAGCAGTACGTCAAAGGGAAGTCCAGCCTGGTGCGGCTGTCGATCGTGTGCCTTCTCGCGCGAGGGCATCTGCTGCTGGAAGACGTGCCCGGCGTTGGCAAAACCACTCTCGCCCAATCACTAGCGCGCTCGGTGGGAGGCAGTTTTCACCGTCTCCAGTTCACCGCCGACATGTTGCCCGGCGATGTCATCGGCGTCACCATTTATTCGGCCCAAACCGGGCAGTTCGAATTCAAGCCAGGCCCCGTTTTCACGAATTTCCTGCTGGCCGACGAGATCAACCGCACGACGCCGAAGACGCAAAGCGCGTTGCTGGAAGCCATGAACGAGTGGCAGGTGACCGTCGATGGCCGCTCGCACAAGCTGGAACCACCGTTCATGGTAATCGCCACGCAGAACCCGGTGGAACATCACGGCACCTACCCGTTACCCGAATCGCAGCTTGACCGGTTCCTGCTGCGGCTGCACATCGGCTATCCCGGCGCGGCCAGCGAGCGCGAGATCGTACGCGGCCTTCCCTCGCCCGAGGGCCAGAATCAGCCGGTTATCATGAGCGTCGACGAGGTTCTCCACCTCCAGGCCGCAGCCAGCGCTGTCCGTGTGGACGACGCGATTGTGGACTACATGCTGGCCATCGTCGAGCGAACGCGCCAGCGCGAAGCGCTCACGCTTGGCGTAAGCCCCCGCGGCGCGCAGGCTCTGTACCGCGCCACGCAGGCTCTGGCCCTGGTGGAAGGCCGCGACTATGCCATCCCGGACGACGTGAAGCGCCTCGTGCTTCCCGCCTTCTCTCACCGCCTTGTGGTGAACACCCGCTACGCGCCGGTACAGCGCGCCTCGGTGGCCGCATCGAGGATACTGGAAGAGATCCTCACGGAAGTAGACGTCCCTCTCTAAAGAATGAAGACCGCAATCATCGGCCTGCCCATGGCGGGCAAGACTAGCCTATTTACGATTCTGACCGGCGTGAATGAAGCCTCGCGCGTGGGCTCGCTCGAAGCGCGCATCGGCGTGGCAAAGGTGCCGGACCAGCGCCTGGATGCCCTAGCCAAGGTGTTCGAGCCGCCCAAGATCACCCACGCGACCGTCGAGTATCTCGACTTTCCCGCCATCTCCAAAGAGGCTCTGCGCGAGCCCAGCTACCTGGCCAGCCTCCGCATGGTGGACGCCTTCGCCCATGTGCTCCGCACCTTCGACGATCCAACGGTGCCGCACGAGAAGGGCTCCGTCGACGCCGCGCGCGACTTGGAGGACGTGGAAACCGAACTGATCCTCTCCGACCTCGTCGTTGTGGAAAAGCGCATGGAGCGCCTGGATAAGGATCGCAAGAAGATCAAGAGTCCCGAGCTCGACCAGGAGTTCGCCCTTCTGGAAAAGTGCAAGGCGATGCTTGAGGAGAACCAGCCTCTGCGACAGATGGAGTTGGACGCCGATGACGAGAAGCGCATCCGCGGTTTCCAGTTCCTCTCCCGCAAACCCGTTCTGTGCGTGCTCAACGTTGGGGAGGACGACGCGCCGCGCCTTCACGAGGTGGAAAGCGAGTTTCGCGCGAACACGCTCGACGGACGGGCGCAGATGGAAGCCACAGCCGTCTGCGGCAAAGTGGAGGCCGAACTTTCTGAACTCGACGCCGCGGCCGCCGCCGAGTTCATGGCCACCTACGGCATTCAGGAGTCCGGTTTGCACCGCATCATCACCTCCACCTACACGCTACTCGGATTGATGAGCTTCCTGACAGCCGGAGAAACCGAGGTGCGCGCCTGGACCATTCCGACCCAGTCAAAGGCCGTGCACGCCGCTGGCGCCATCCATTCCGACTTCGAGAAGAAGTTCATTCGCGCCGAGGTGGTGAACTGGAAGGACCTGGTGGATGCGGGCGGCTACGCCGGACTGCGCGGGGGCAACCTGTTGCGGCTGGAGGGCAAGGAATACATAGTGAAGGATGGAGATGTCCTGGTCATTCGCCATAGCTAGAGCCGCCATCGGCGTGATGGCGTTCGCCATGCTGCTTCCGGCGCAGAAAGCTCCGAAGCTCGGCAAGCCTCAACGCCACGGCATCGGCCTCGTCTATGCTGTTCCCAAGGACTGGAAGGTGGAATCGGGCGCAGAGGCGATCCTGTTTCTGCCGCCGGGCATCACCATCGACCCCGAACGCGAAGACAATCCCGAAGTGATTCTCGCGGAGCTTCCCGAAGGCTTGAGCGGACCCGAAGACCCCGCCATACCGGATGCCCTGAAATCTCGCTATGCCGCCGAGGACGCGGAGCCTTTGCGTGAACCGCTGAAGGAGATCTTCTCCACGCCCGGGAAGCCAGGCGCGATCTACACGCTCGACTTTCGCAAGAGGAGCAAGAACGTCCGCGTGCGTGTTTTTTATGTGCAATCGAAGGGCAAGCTGCTCTCGTTGACCGCAACCGGAGAAACCGCGCGGCTCACATCCCGCGAGTCCGCCCTTCGCGCGATTGCCGCCAGTCTTGACTACGCGCCGTAGCCGTTCGCCTCGCCTCGCGCCTATTCGCGCGGCGGCGGCGGTTGCCCGGTCACCAGCATGCGCATGGCCAGCCGGATGCCGGCGGTGCACTCTCCGAGAAACCTGTGGTAGCGCAGCGGATTGTAATAGAATCCCATGGCCATGGCGAACAGGTAGGTGGCCACGCTGGGTTTCGAATGCACATAAAAGCCATCGTTGCCGTCGCGCAAGAACGCCGCATAGCCGTACACCCAGTTCAGCGGCACATAGCCGCGGTGCTTCTTCAGAATGCCCACCACTTCCTGAAAGGTGATCCGCCGCTTCGACAGCGTCTTGTTATCGGCCCACATGCGCGAGTTCGCCATCACGCGGTCGATTTTCCAAAGCGGATGCCGGGCGCTGATCTTCAACCACAAGTCGTAGTCCAGCGTCAGGTGAAGCTTCGTGTCGAGCATCCCCGCTTCGCCAAACGCCCCGGCGCGCAAGAACGCGGCCGGCTGGCAGATATGGCAGAGTGTCCCCAGACGCTCGTACTCATACGGGTCCACTGGGTACCGGCGGATGGGCGTGTTGTCCTCCGCCGTGTAGAAAGCGTCGCCATACACAACCGCCGCTTCCGGATGCGCGCGAAACGCCTCGACGGCGCTCGAAACGGCGCCGGGGAAGTAGGTGTCATCCGAGTTGAGAAAGGTGAAGATTTCGCCGTGTGAGCGAAGGAATCCCTTGTTCACCGCGTCGGACTGTCCGCCGTCGCGCTCGCTGATCCAGGTAAACCGGCCCGGATAGCGCCGTTCATACTCCCGCAGAATGTCCACGGTGTTGTCCGTGGAGCCACCATCCATCACGATGTATTCGATGTTGGGATAGTCCTGCGTCAATACGGAATCCATCGTTTCGGAGAGAAACCGGCCCATGTTGAAGGTCGGAGTCACGATGGAAACCAGGGGCTGGCTGCTGAGTTGCGGCTGTTCGGTGGCGGTCACGGTTGGCTGGGTGATCCGGTTCGCCAGGAGAAGTCCCATACCCGGGTGTTCCCCTTGCCCTCGGTGTACTCGATGACGGCGTACTCGCCGGGCTCGAGAGCCTGCTGCGGCCAGATCTTATATAGATTGTCGCCGAACTGCTGCCGGAAAATCTCGATCGCCTCGTGCTCGGTCACCAGTTCGTCGCTTACCGGAATCTTCTGCCAGGTCTGCGCCACCCGCACACCTTTCTTGGGTTCCAGGCGGATGATGGTGAACCGCTCCTCGCGCTCCAGCCGGAAGTAGAACTCAGGCCTGTCCGTATCCACCACGTTCGGCGAGTGGGCGCCATCCAGTTCGAGATACGACTTTCCGGCCACCATGGGAATGGGCGAAAGGCGCTTCAGCACGGACCGTTTCTTATCGGTTCGCAGCGAGGTCTCCGCCGCGGGAATCACGGCCAGTTCCGCACCGCGCAGATAGTACACGCCAGGCTCTTGCGGCACGCGCGCCGCCTCCCGCCGCTGTTCGCGCTCGGCCTTTTCCTCCGCCGCCAAGGCCGCGGCATCCTCCTTGAGCGACGCCGCCCGCTCAGCGCGTTCCGCCTCGGTCTTCTTCAGGTCTGCGAGTTCCACCGGGATCTCCTCCCAGTCGCCCCGCTCGGTGCTGTAGTAGCGCACGCGGCCGCCGTTCACGGCATACTCACGCACCGAATGATAGCTGCCGTCCTTGAGGAACAAACGGAAGGATTGGGCCGCCAGCGAGACGGCGAAGGCGAGCATGCACACCACAGCCCGGCGCCACATGCCTTCAGTGTACCGGCGGCGGCGCGCGCGGGAAAGCGGGTTCCCATTTGCCCGGCGCCGCGATGGCATGGTAGCGTCGGACAATAGGCGATTTTGCGGGCGCGTAGCTCAGAGGATAGAGCATCTGCCTTCTAAGCAGAGGGTCGCAGGTTCGATTCCTGCCGCGCCTGCCACGTTCACTGCCGGCTGATCGCCGACAACAGCTTCCTCGCCGGATCATGGCCGGGGTGGAACATGAGCACCCTGCGCAAAGTGATCTCCGCCTCCGCCTTCCGCCCCGCGCCATACTGCGCCACCGCCAGGTTCATGGCCGCGTTGGTCGTTCCCGGGTGGCCCTCCACAATCCGTTCCCATAGCGCCATCGCTTCGGTCATGCGTCCATCACGAGCCCGGTGGATGCCCAGATTCGCGCCCGCGGCCACGTGGCCGGGGTCGAGGCGCAGCACACGCTCATACAACCCCTGCGCGCGTTTGGATTGTCCCATCGCGTCACAATACTGCGCCAACTGCGCGAGCAGTTCCGCATCGTCAGGCTGCTTCCCGGCAAGCCGCTCCAGCATCGCGAACGCCCTCGTTCTGAACGCGGCGTTCTCCATTCCCAGTCCGGCATAGGCGATCGCCAGATCGCGCTCGCTGCCCGTCCCCGGCCAGAACGGCGTCAACTCCCCGCCCGCCGCGCTCACGCCCGTGCCGGCTGACTGCGTACGGGGCCGCCGGGGAATTTCATGATCGGTGAAGGCGACGTGCTCCCCCTCGCGGGAACGCGCCTTGGGCATGTGGCAGGCCGCGCAATCATCACCGTTCGCAGAGCGCCGCTCCGGCGTCTCCGAACAGCTCTGGCTCTGGTGGCAGCTCTGGCATCGCTGCCGGAAGTAAGCCACGCGACCGTCACCACCGGGCTGCACATGCGGATCGTGACAGGAGATGCACGCCAGCCGCTCCCCCGCGCCTTTGCGGCAGCCGCTGCGCGCCAGTTGTTCGGCATGGTCGGTTGCGGCGAGCTCGCCGGCTTTTCCACCGCTCCACACATACACCGACATGTAGTCCGCCAGGAGCTCGCCTGGACGGAAACCCGCCGCACCCTGCGGCACGCGCGGCACGCGCGACGCTCCCGTCAAATGACACTGTTCGCAGACGCTATCCCGGCGCGCCGGAGGCAACTTGGCAGGGTTCACGATTTCACCCTCCCGCCAGGGACGCCCCGCGCCGCGCTCCTCCGCATGACGGCTGCCAGGACCGTGACAGCGCTCACAACTGACTCCGCCTTCGGCGAAGGGCGGCTCGCGGTAGCGGTTCTCCGTCCCGGCTACCGGTTGCGTCCGGCTGGCATGGCAGTTCAGGCACACGAGCTCGACCGGCCGCGCAATGTCCATCACCGGCTTGCCCGCATACCCAGGCGAAAGCGCCCACACACCTCCGGAAGGGAAGTAGGAAACCGGGGCCTGGAACAGAAAGCCCTCCTGCGAAAAGAGATAGCTTCGGCCCACGTTCCCCGAGCCCACGAACCACTGCAGGCGCCGCTCCCCGCGCACCCCGGCCGCGGCGCGTTCGAACTCCATGCGGTACGCCCCGGCCACCTCGCTCATGCGGTAGCGCACGCCCAGCGGCTTATCCTCAAACCTCGCAGCCGCGAAGCTCTCCCGCAGCGGGTCCTGTCCCACCCGCCCGCTGGAGCGCGCCATGCCTGTCCGCACATAGCCTTGGTAGATCTCCCTGTGGCACGCGGCGCACAACTGGCTGCCCACCTCCCGCGCTGCCGTCCGCGGCGGGACAACACCTTGCATCCACGCTGCCAGCAACAGTTCGATCATGCGTCACGGAAGCCCGTCCGCCGCGATTTTACCGCACTCGCCGCGGCGCTCCACTTGGATATGATGTCCCGGTCACTCCCATGCGCACCGCAGTTGGTTCCGTCATTGCCCTTATCTTCGCCGGCAGCCCCGGCCTTGCCCAATCGCCGGAGCAGTCTCCGTTATATTCGCCGCTCAAGCAGATTCACCGCGGCAATGCGGCCAGACTGGTGAAGGCCTGGCAATACGATTCCGGCGACGAGTTCAAGGCTTCCGAGATTCAGTGCCGTCCTCTGGTAATCGATGGCGTCCTCTACGCCACCACACCCAAACTGCGCGTGGTGGCGCTGGACGGCGCCACCGGCAAGGAGCTTTGGAGCTTCGACCCGTTCTTCGGCAAGCCCGTTACCTCCAAGCAACGCAGCCGCGGCTTCATGCACTGGAACGAGCGTCTCTATTTTGGAGCGGGCCACCAGTTGTTCGCCCTCGACCGGAAAACGGGCAAGCTCGTCGAGGAGTTCGGAGTGCATGGCCGCGTCGACCTGCGCCAGGGGCTTGGCCGCGACCCCGAAAGCCAGCGTCTGCAAATGACCTCGCCCGGCGTGGTCTACAACGGACTTCTCATCGTCGGCTTCCTCACCAGCGAAGCGCTTCCTTCCTCGCCCGGCGACATCCGCGCCTATGACGCCCGCACCGGTCAACTGCGCTGGAGCTTTCACACGATTCCGCATCCCGGTGAACCCGGCTACGAAACCTGGCCCACCGATGGCTGGAAAACACTGGGTGGCGCCAACTCCTGGCCGGGACTCACGCTGGACGAGAAACGCGGCCTGGTCTTTGTGCCCACCGGCTCGGCCGCCTTTGATTTCTATGGCGGCAACCGCCCCGGCGACAACCTGTACGCCAACAGTTTGATCGCACTGAACGCGGCCACGGGCAAGCACGTTTGGCACTTTCAGTTCGTCAAGCACGACGTGTGGGACCGCGACCTGCCCACGGCGCCCGTCCTGGTCACGGTGAAGCGTGAGGGCCGCACCATTGATGCCGTCGCGCAGTGCACCAAGTCGGGCCACGTGTTCGTGTTCAACCGCGAGACCGGCGAATCGATGTTCCCTTTACAAACCGTGCAAACGCCCGCCTCGCCCGCCGAGGGCGAACGGCTTTCGCCCACTCAGGTTCTTCCTGTGAAGCCTGAGCCCTTTGCCCGCCAGCAACTCACCGAAACGATGTTGACCAGCCGAACGCCCGAGGCCCGCGTGAGCGCGCTCAAGCGTTTCCGCACCTACCGCTCCGGACCGCAGTTCACACCGCCAAGCTTTGAAGGCACGGTGATCTTTCCCGGCTTCGACGGCGGCGCCGAATGGGGCGGGCAGGCATACGACCCTGAAACCGGACTGCTCTACATCAACTCGAACGAGATGGCCTGGATCCTGCGCCTGGTCCCACAGGGTGGGGGCGAGCGCAGGTCCACCGCATCGCGGCTCTACTCACGCCATTGCGCCACCTGCCATCGCGAAGACCGCAAAGGGACTCCCCCCGAATTCCCGTCGCTGTTGAATCTGGAGGGCAAGAACGTCGAGGAGGTAATCCGGAAAGGCGCTGGACGCATGCCCGGTTTCGCTTTTCTGGGCGATGCGGGCGTGCGGGCGCTCACCGGCTTCGTGCGTACGGGCGGCGACAAGGAGGTGGAGTTGCCCGCGCCGCGCGCCTCACGCGAAGTGCAGTTGAAGTACCGCACCGATGGCTACAACAAGTTCCTCGACGAAGATGGTTACCCGGCCATTGCTCCGCCCTGGGGCACGTTGAACGCGCTGAACGTCAGCACGGGCGAGTATGCCTGGCGGATTCCTTTTGGAGAGTTTCCGGAACTGGCGGCCAAGGGTATGAAGAACACCGGCACCGAAAACTACGGCGGCGCCGTGGTTACGGCGGGTGGTCTGCTCTTCATCGGCGCCACCAACCACGACCGCAAGTTCCACGTGTTCGACAAGCGGAGCGGCAAGCTTCTGTGGGAAGCGCTGCTGCCCGCGGGCGGCAACGCCACGCCCGTCGTGTATGAGGTGCGCGGCAAACAGTACGTCGCCATCGCCGCCGGTGGAGGCAAGAGCGGCGCGCCTGCGGGCGGCGCTTATGTGGCCTTCGCCTTGCCGTAATCACGGCCGGCTAACGGGCGAGCTTGATCACCCAGGCCGGCTGGCGCATCAGATCCTCGGGCATCTCCGGGAGGCTCACGCGCACGCCGCCTTTCACGCCGTGCACCTTTAGCGCGCCCGCCGCGCCCAGTAGCGATGCGTTCTTCACGCCCGTCACATTTTGCACGAAGAACCGCTTCCCCGGCCAGCGCGGCAGAATCGCGTAGACATCCTCGCCCTTCGCCGTGAAGAACGCCTCGATGGACGCCTTGCCTGGCGCCTGCTTTGCCGTGAGTTGCGTGACATTGTACGCCGTCGAGTACTCCTTGTTGTATTCGACCTTCGGTTGCTCGCCCGCGCTCCACTGCCGCGTCGCCTTCCACGGCTTCGTGCCGTAAATCGCCTCGCCGTTCACCTTCAGCCACTCACCAATCTCGATCAGGCGCTCTTCCATGACGACGGGAATCGTGCCGTCGCCGTCAGGCCCAATATCGAGCAGCAGGTTGCCGCCGCGGCTCACCAGATCGGCGAACATGATCACCAGGTCGCGCCCGGAATGGTAGTGCTCCAGCCGTTCCGCCCGGTTGTAGCCGTAGCTGAAACCCATGCCGCGGCTCTCCTCCCAGGGGTGATCCATGCCGCTCATGCCGGGCGTGTACTCGGTGGTCCAGTAGCCGCCGTGCTTGTGGCGCGAGTCTTTACCCCAGCGATCGTTGATGACCACCTCGTCCTTCACCGGACTCTCATTGAACAGCCAGGCCAGCAGCGCCGGTGAGCCCCACTCGGCCGAGGGCAGATCCCATTCGCCGTCGCTGAAAATGATCGACGGCTGATAGCGCGTGACAAGGTCCTTGAACTGCGGCGTCATGTGCTCGCGGATGTAGCGCGGCTTGTCGGAGAGCCACAGCGGGTTGTACCACTCGTAGAGCGAATAGTAGAAGCCCATCTTCAAGCCCTTGCGGCGCACGGCGCTGGTGAGGGCGCCCAGGATGTCGCTCCTGGGACCGGTCTCGACGGCGTTCCACGGCCGTCCCCAGGTCGCCGAGGCCTCCTGGCTCGGCCAGAGCGCGAAGCCTTCGTGGTGCTTCGAGGTGAGCGCCACATACTTCGCTCCCGACCGCGCGAACACATCGGCCCAGTGATCCGGATCGTAGAGTTCGGCGCGGAATTGCGGCGCCAGATCCTGATAGGGGAACTCCGCACCGTACAGCTTCTTGTGATATGCCCAGGTGCCCTTTTGCAGCTCACTCGCCTTCGGGTTGTCGCGGCCATTCGTCATGGCGTTCCAATACCACTCGGCGTAGGCCAGTTTGCCGGGCAGCACCGGCGCATACGCGGGCACGGAGTAGACGCCCCAATGGATGAAGATTCCGAACTTGGCTTCCGTGAACCAGGAGGGCGTGGGCCGTTTGTCGATCGACTCCCATGTGGGCTCGTAGCGTTGCGCCGCAGCCAGCGCCGCCGTCAGGAACATCACCGCCATTAATCGTCTCATCGTGTCTCCCGTGGCCAGCCGCGCCGGCAGCCATCAGGAAACATCGTCTCACGGCCGGTCTGCCGTGGGGCGCGGCCAAACAAAAAAGCCCACCCCCGAAGGGATGGGCTCTCTTGTGTACTGGACATGGCCACCGCCGCGAGGCGGAAAGCTTGGCGCGGGTAGCGCCTTAGTAGTCCATGCCGCCGGGGCCATGGCCGGGATCGCCGGCCGGGGCCTTCTTCTCGGGGATCTCGCTGATCATCGCTTCGGTGGTCAGCATGAGAGCGCTGATCGACGAAGCGTTCTGCAGCGCCGAGCGGGTGACCTTGGTCGGGTCAATCACGCCAGCGGCCACCAGGTCCTCGTAGTCTCCCGTGGCGGCGTTGAAGCCGTACGTGGAGGCCGTGTTGGCCCGCACCTTCTCCAGAACGATGGCGCCTTCAAAGCCGGCGTTGCCGGAAATCTGACGCATCGGCTCTTCGCAAGCGCGCTTGATGATGTTCACGCCGATCTGCTCGTCGCCCGTGGTCTTCAGCTTGCTCAGGGCCACCGCGGCGCGCACCAGCGCGACACCGCCGCCCGGAACGATGCCCTCTTCGACGGCCGCGCGGGTGGCGTGCAGCGCGTCTTCGACGCGAGCCTTCTTTTCCTTCATCTCGGTTTCGGTCGCGGCGCCAACCTTGATCACCGCCACGCCGCCGGCCAGCTTCGCCAGCCGCTCCTGCAGCTTTTCACGGTCGTAGTCCGAGGTGGTCTCCTCGATCTGCGCGCGGAGCTGCTTGATGCGGCCTTCGATGGCCTTCTGCTCGCCCGAGCCGTCGACGATGGTGGTGTTGTCCTTGTCCACCGTGACGCGCTTGGCGCGGCCCAGGTCTTCGAGGCGGACGCCTTCGAGCTTAATGCCCGTCTCTTCCATGATCGCCTTGCCGCCGGTGAGGATCGCGATGTCCTCCAGCATGGCCTTGCGGCGGTCACCGAAGCCCGGCGCCTTCACCGAGCAGACGTTCAGCGTGCCGCGCAGCTTGTTCACCACCAGGGTGGCCAGAGCCTCGCCTTCCACTTCCTCGGCGATGATCAGCAGCGGGCGGCCGCCGCGCGCGATCTGCTCGAGCAGCGGCAGCAGGTCCTTCATGTTGGAGATCTTCTTCTCGTGGATCAGAATGTAGGGATCCTCGAGAACCGCTTCCATGCGGTCCGCGTCGGTGATGAAGTAGGGCGACAAATAGCCGCGGTCAAACTGCATGCCGTCCACGGTCATCAGCTCGGTGTGCATCGTCTTGGCTTCTTCCACCGTGATGACGCCGTCCTTGCCCACCTTCTTCATCGCTTCGGCGATAATGCCGCCGATGGTGGAGTCGCCGTTGGCCGAGATGGTGCCCACCTGAGCGATCTTCTGGTCGTTCTCGACCTTCGTGCTCATCTTCTGCACTTCGTCGACCACGACTTCCACGGCCTTCTCGATGCCGCGCTTCAGCGCCATCGGATTCGCGCCCGCCGCCACGGCCTTCACGCCTTCGCGGAAGATCGACTGCGCCAGAATGGTCGCCGTCGTGGTGCCGTCGCCGGCGACGTCGGAGGTCTTCGACGCCACCTCGCGCACCATCTGCGCTCCCATGTTTTCCAGCGGATCCTTCAGTTCGATCTCCTTGGCCACCGTCACGCCGTCCTTGGTGATCGTCGGCCCGCCGAACTTCTTCTCGATGACGACGTTGCGGCCCTTCGGACCCAGCGTCACCTTCACCGCGTCGGCAAGCTGGTTGACGCCGCGCATAATCGACTGGCGGGAATTCTCGCCGTAGGTAATGATCTTTGCTGCCATTGCTTGTCTACTCCTGATTCCTTTTTTCTGTTGTCGCGGAGGGTGCTCTTAGCTGGCCTTCGACTTCTTGGCCGGAGCGCTGCCCGATTCCAGCACGCCGAGAATCTCGTCCTCGCGCAGAATCAGGTACTCTTCGCCATCGATCTTGATCTCGTTGCCCGCGTACTTGCCGAACAGAATGCGGTCGCCAACCTGAACTTCCAGAGCGATCAGCTTTCCGTCTTCCAGACGGCGGCCCTTGCCAACCGCCACCACTTCGGCTTCCTGCGGCTTTTCCTTGGCGGTGTCGGGAATGATGATTCCACCCTTCACCGTCTCGGTCTCCTCAATCCGCTTCACGACAATACGGTCGTAGAGCGGGCGGATGTTCATTGCCATGGGTGTTTGACCTCCATTGAATCGAACTGCTGCTTTAGAAAAAAACCGTGCCGGGCGCACTCGCAGCGAGGTGGCAACCTCCACTGCTCGCGGCTGCTTTGGCCGCTGGCACGCCCAAAACCTGTCTTGTGAGCCGGGCGAACGCCCAGTTCACTTCTTATTTTTAGCACAGTTTTCCGATGAGTGACAGTTTTTTCCGGTAAGACACTACAAACAAAGGGAAAATAGTTTTAACTCATCACCATGGTTGATTGCTGCCCACTCACATATATCTGCCTCGACTCACACCGTTACTACACACTACGCCGCAGCGCACCTCTCTCGCCTTTCCGCTAATATACTGATTAATATAAACTTAGGCCGCCGGCTACTTCCGCGCGCGGATGGACTGCCCCAGCGTCCCATCCCACCGGCCGTCGCCTTGCGGACCATACTCTTTCGGCAATGTGTTCCAGTCCGAGCGAGTCAAGCCGTTCAGATCCCACACCACGCGCCCCTCCCGCACGGTGAGTTCGGCAACAATCTTTTTATCGCCCTGCAGACGCGCCCCGTACACGTCGGTGTAGCCAAATTTGCCCGTCAGCACACTCAACACCGCCACATCCGCCACAGCACCCACGGTGAGGTGCCCCAACTCCTCGCGCCGGATCTCCCTGGCCGGATTCCAGGTGGAGCGCGCCACCACTTCGTCCATCGGCATCCCCATCACCAGAAACTTGGACATCACGTTGGTCATGTCCTTCATCCCGGCGTTCATCGAGGTGATGTGCAGATCCGTCGAAATCGAATCGGGCCAGAAGTCCTGCCGCATCGCCGGCACGGCCTGGCGGAACACAAAGCTGCCGCCGCCGTGGCCCACGTCGAAGAGAACGCCCCGCTTGCGGCCTTCGCGCAGGTACTCGCGCACCTTCCCCTGCGCATCCAGCATCGGCACCGAGGCCAGGTAGGTGTGCGTGTAGATGTCGCCCGGCCGGAGTTTCTTCGAGATCAACTCCTCATACGGCCGCTCGGGCTGAAACTTGCCAAAGTCGACAATTAACGGCGTACCCGACTCATTGGCGCAGGCCAGCGCGTTGTCCACGGCAATCCAGTTGGGAGCGGTATAGTGAGCCGTCTTCACGCCCACGATGTCCTTGCGGTACTGTTTGATCCGTTCGGCGCAGGCCTTCGCATTCATCTCGTTCGTATTCTGCTCCACATCCGAGCCGCCGCCCATGCCGGTGCCGACAATGTTCAGAAACGCCAGCACGCGCGTATGCGACTTGTCGATGACGCGCGTTTTGAACCGCGGGAAGCTCTTCCAGCCCGACGAGCCGGCGTCCACCATCGTCGTCACGCCCGAACGGAAGCTATGGTCGTCCGGCATCACGCTTGACTCACCCATGTACTCACGGCCCTCGCCCGCGAAGACGTGCACATGGATGTCAATCAGCCCCGGCGCCACATAGAGGCCGCTCACATCCACCGTCTTGAGCGCCTGCGAGGCGGGAATCCCGGCCGACACGGCGGCGATGCGGCCATCTTTGATGGCGACGTCGCGCACGGCGTTGATCCGGTTCCGCGCGTCGAGAACCGTGCCGCCCTTCAGCAGCAGATCGTACTGCTGGGCATGCAGCGCGAGAGAAGCAAGCAACGGGACAATGAATAAGCGGAGCATGCGGGGGATTGTATCGTACTCGCGCCGCGCCTTACGGATGCAAGGCATCCAGGATCTCGCCCGCCAGTCCGTCCACGCCCGCCCCGTCCATGTTCACCATCACCACAACCGCGTTTCCCGAGGCCGGTTCCAGGAACAACCGGGTGGAAGTGCCCTGCTGCCCGCCGCTGTGGCCCACCACGCGGCGCCCGTTCCGCTCCCGCAGGTCCCAGCCATAGCCGTAGCTCGACTTGCCGCCGTCGCGCAACGTCTGCGGCGCCCACATCGTTTCCAGCGTCTCCGGTTTCAGCAGCACGCCGCCGCGCACGGCGAGCGCGAAGCGAATCAGGTCGCCCGCCGCCGCCACCATGCCGCCGCCAGGAATCTTGTTCGACGTATCGGTCAGGCCCGCGTTGAACACCGTGCCATCCGCCCGCTTTGAATAGAACCGCGTCCTGTGCCGGATAATCTCCCAGCGGTTGTCATCGCGGAGCGTGGTCAAACCCGCCGGCTGGCAGATGTGCCGCTGCACGTACTCGTGGAAACGCTCGCCCGAAGCCGCCTGCACTGCCGCTCCAGCAAGGTTGTAGCCGTAGGTCGAGTAGCTGTACTTGCTTCCCGGCGCCGCCACCAGCGGATCATTGGCGAACACGCCCAGCGAATCGGCCACGTTGTCATAGTGCCGCACCGTATCCATCTCCTCGTTGCCGTTGTAGTGGCGGATCCCGCCCAGGTGCGCCAGCAGAAGACCCACCGTTACGGTTCCCTGCGGCTTGGCCGGGAATGACGGCACATAACGCTGCACGGGCGAATGCAAATCCAGCCGGCCCTGCTCCCATAGTTGCATCGCCGCCACGGCGGTGATGGGTTTCGAGATCGACGCCAGCCGGAACACGGTTTGCGATGTCGCCGGAACCAGCGCCTCCAGGTCCTGGAAGCCGTAGCCCTGCTCCCAGCGCAGTTCGCCACTCACGGCCACGGACACGGACAGCCCCGGAATCGAATCCTTGGCCATCTTCGCTTCCACCAGGCGGTTGATCCGCTCGATGGTTTCCACCGGCAGTTGCGCGCACACCGGCAGCGCGCTCAATACGAGTAAGAAGGTCCTGCGCAGCATAGGTTATCGGACAGGCGAGAAGGGCAGCGGGCGGAGGAAGGTCGAACTGATGTTGGAAACCACCTCGGGGTCGCTCAAGCCGGGCGTGGCCCGCAGCTTCACCCACTCGGGGTGGCTGACAAAGTCCGACCATGTCTTTTCGCGATGGCCCAGGCTGTCGTAGCCGAGCATGTATGTCAGGTTCGGCATGTCCGGCCCATAGATGGTTTCGCCGAAAAAGACGGGCGCCATGCCCACCTTGCGGAAGATGTCCACCTCGCCGTTGTCGAACATCCCGATCTTCCGCCCCAAAGTGCCGAACGTGTTCGACTCATAGGTGCGCAGCTCAAACACGCGCGAGTTCTCCTTGGGCTTGGGCAGTTCCAGGTCTGGAAATCCAGGGAATCCGCGCAGCAGCCGCGCTTCAACCCGGGTAAAGCTCAGCCCCGCATCGGAGTTCAGTTTCGCCACGGCCTTTCGCATACCGCTTTCGGCGAAGATCTCCCGTTTCTGTTCTTCAATCGCCGCCGCCGAAGGGAAGCTCATCAAGGTCAGTACAAAAGGGCCCTTGGGCGCCACCAGTTGCCCGAAGTAGCCGTGGCCTTTCACGCCGGCTTTGTCCGCGGCGGCGGCCATGGCCTTCAGAAAATCGGTGGTACGCTGCATCTGGCCGTCGGCCGAGTTGCGGCAGTAATAATAAGTGAGTTCCAGCAGGTGGCGGTTTCTGGTTTGTGCTTGCATGGCGTGTGTGGCGATGCCGGCGGCTGCCGTAACGGCGAACGCTTCTCGGCGGGTCATCTTAAGAGGATATCTCCGCGCAGCATGCCATGATGGTGAAGGGCTCCGCGCCCGCCGCCAAGGATCATCCGACTGTGCCCGACACGCCCCTCTCCAAGCCAACCGATGTGCAGAGCAAAGCGCCGAGTGAGGATAAGTCCTGGGTCTGGCCCGACCCGCAATCCGAAGCGGAGGCCGTGCGGATCTCGCGCCGTGGCGTATGGGGCCTGGCCATCATCGGACTCCTCACGCTATTCGGCCAGCCGCCCGTCGGACTCCTGCTGGGCTGCGTCTTTCTTCTACTCGCCCTGGGCATCCATTTTGGCCACGCCACGGCGGCGGTCGCCGGTATGCTGGTCGCCGTGTCGCCCGTCGTGACGCTGCTGCTCAACCGCGGGCCTCATTGGGCCACCTTCCTGTTGAGCGGGCTCATCCAGTGCCTGCTCATCGCCTACTTCCCCTTCGTGGCCTTTCGCGCTCTCCGCATGGCGGAGCAGTTCCGCTCCGAATCGGGCGGCGCCTCCCCTTCATCCCTGGCGCCTGGACTGCTGCTCTGGCTGCCGCTCAGCGCCGCCGTGCTGGCGTTCTATCTGTTCGTCACCCCAAATCTCTATCCCATACCCGAGGACGTTCCCGGGCGCGGCCTGCTTGCCGGCGACATCGTTCTGCTGGAACCCACCAGCGCCCCGCCGCCCGCCACCGAAGCGGCCCGCAAGGTGGAACTCGGCCGCCGCGCCCGCCGCATCGTATGGTCCTTCCACCCCACGGCGGATGAGTTGAAAACCGGGCAGTTCAGCACCTGGAACATGTATGCGACCGCGCGCCGCGAGCGCATTCTGCAACCTATCGCCGCGCCCGGTACACACTGATTTTGTCGTAGTAACTTCCCATCGCCTCGCACCGCCGGCACAACTCTGCCACGCGTTCCAGGCCTTTGTCCAACCGCTCCACGAGGCCGCGCTCCTTGGCCGGCAGGAAGCCATGCAGCAGGAACACGCGCCGGTAGCGTCCCTGCGAGGTTTCATCCACAATCGCCTGCGCCTCACGCGCCATCTGTTCCGGCGTCACGGGCGCGTCGTAGCCGGGATGCGTCTCGTTTTCCCTTGGAAGGTTCCGCTCCTCGGCGGCGCGCGCCGTCCAGTAATAATCCACCGGCGGGCGAGACAGATTAGTGAACACCACCAGGTCACCGCGCTGGGCGTTCTGGGAAAGATACTGTGCCGCCATCCGGCTGTCGCAAGGCGAACGCGCCGCCGCCAGAGCCGCCGCCAGGCTGAAGCCCGCCGCCAGCAACACCACCTCGCGCCAGACGCTTGCCCGTCCGTTTCCCGGGCCGCTTCCGAGTGACCCCGCCGCCACGGCCAGCGCGGGCAGCGCCGTAATGGTGAACCGCGCCCAGAATACAGGTTTCCAAAAGGAGATCACCAGGGGGACCAGAATCGTGATCGCGGCCAGCGCCCAGCACCATGCCCGCACGCGCGCTTCATCGGCCTCACGCGTCCTCCACACAAACGGCGCGGCAAACCATCCCACGCCGCCCAGCAGCATCGCCGCGCCGGCCACATCGGCCACGGTGGGCCTTGTCGCCCACGCCAGCGCCACGCTGCTCTTCCGGATCTGTTGCATCAGCACCGGCAGCCAGTACAGCGCGTATGGGGCCAGCGACGCCACGGCGCACAGGATCATGCGCGGCATCCCGCGTCCGCGGCGGCTCGCCAGGAATACGCAGCCTTGCGCCAGCAGCAGGAAGAAGAACCAGACGTGCGTAAACGTCCCGGCGATATTCGCCGCCACATAGAGCGCCGCCGTGCCCGCGCGCATGCGCTCCTGCCGGCTCAGCCGCAGAAACGCCATCGTCGAAACGGCCGACACCAGGCCCAGCAGCGCGTACATGCGCACGAACTGCGCCGCCAGCACGGCGATCAGGCTGCAGCAATACACGGCCACCGCCAGCCCTTGCGCCCGCTCGCCAAACCACTCTCTTGCCGTGCGCCCCACCGTCCATGCCGCCGCCGCAGAAAGCGCCAGGGACAACACGCGCGCCGCCACCTCCCCCGATCCGGCAATCGCCACCCAGGCCCGCAGCAACCAGTAGTACAGCGGCGGGTGCACATCTCCGCGCAGTTCCGCCATCATTTCGCGCCACGGCATGGCCACCGCGCGCAAGCTCCAGATCTCATCCGCGCGGAACGGCTGAGCGAGTCCTGGCAGCCACACCAGAAGCCCCAGCAGCACCACCGCCAGCAGACGGCCGCTAGGCAAGCAGCCTCCGGAACAATTCGCTGTAGCGCGCCGCGCTCGCGTCCCAACTGTAGTCCCTGTGCATGGCCTCGCGCTGCATCTTCCTGTAGCGCGCCGGTTCGTTCCGGTAGACCTCCAGCGCCGCCTGCACCGCGCCCAGCATCTCGTTGCCCGTGTAGCCCCAGAACTTGAACCCGGTCTGCCCGTCCACGGTGTCTTCCAGGCCGCCCGTCGCCCGCACCACCGGCAGCGTTCCGTACCGCAGCGAGTAAATCTGGTTCAGTCCGCAGGGCTCATACCGGCTCGGCATCAGAAAGAAGTCCGAGCCGGCTTCGATTTTGTGCGCCAGCGCGTTGGAATATTGCACGCGCACCGATAACTGGTCCGGATAGGTCTCCGCCAGCCACCGGAACATATCCTCAAACTCCCGCTCGCCCGTCCCCAACACCACGAACCGCGCCCCGGTCTCCATCAGCGGACGCGCCACCTGGGCGATCAGATCGAAGCCCTTCTGCCTCGCGAACCGCGACACGATGCCGATCAGCGGCCGCCGCGGGTCCTTCGTGTCCAGACCGAATTCCCGCAGCACGTCCAACTTGCAGGCCACCTTGCCTTCCATCGTGTCCGCTGAATACCTCTGCGCGATGTAACGGTCCGTTTCAGGGCTCCACTCGGAATAATCCACACCGTTCAGAATGCCGCTCAGAGAGTTCGCCCGGGCCGAGAGCAGCCCCTCCAGCCCTTCGCCGAACTCAGGCGTCTGAATCTCGCGCGCATAGGTTGGACTCACCGTCGTGATCCAGTCCGCATAGACAATGGCGCCCTTCAGAAAGTTCACGTCGCCGTGGAACTCCATCAGGTCCGGACGCATCTGCTCGGGGCCGAGACCAATGTCGGGCAGCAGGTGCGGCCCGATCCGGCCCTGATAGCCGAGGTTGTGGATCGTCGTCACCACTTTCGTGCCAAAAAATGTCGGGTCGTGAGCGTAGAAGCCCCGCAGATAGGGCGCCACCAGCGCCGCCTGCCAGTCATGAAGGTTGAGAATCTGTGGCCGGAACACCTGCCGCGAAAGCGCTATGGCCGCGTGCGACAGCAGGCTGAAGCGGATATGGTTGTCGCCGAAATCCGAGCCGTGGCTTCCGTACAGCCCGTCGCGTCCGAACAGCGGCGGACAATCGACGAAATAGTACGGCGTCCCCTTGACCTGCTTCACCCAGAAGTCCGCCGGAAACGTCATCCATCCCGGGTGCAGCATGACGTTGGAGGCCACGCGCGCCGCGTCGTCCAGGGGAATCGATCCGTAGCGCGGCATCAGCACCGCCACGTCCTCCCCGCGCGCCCGCAGCGCCTGCGGCAGCGCTCCCAGCACGTCGCCGAGGCCTCCTGTTTTGGCAAACGGAACGGCTTCGCTGGTTACCATCAGTATGCGCGGCATGCAGAAACAGTCTCCATGATACAGTCGCCCTCATGCAACGACGAGAGTTTCTTGGCGCCGCCACAGCCACGGCAACCACCGCCGCCTCCGCCCCCGCACCTCCGAACATTCTCGTCCTGATGCCCGACCAGTGGCGCGGCCAGGATCTCGGCTCCATGGGCAACGAACAGGTCCGCACGCCGGTTCTCGACCGCCTCGCCTCGCAAGGCATGCAGTTCACCAACGCCGTGGCCAACTGCCCGGTCTGCACGCCCGCCCGCGCCTGCCTGCTCACCGGCCGCTATCCTCACCAGGTGAAGATGGCCGTCAATGATGTCCCGCTGGGCATTCAGGAGGTCACCATCGCCGAACTCCTGCAGCGCGCCGGCTATTACACGGGATTCATCGGCAAATGGCATTTGCAGGGCGGCCTCCGCAACCCTGGTTTTGTTCCGCCCGGCGAGCGCCGCCAGGGCTTCGACTTCTGGGCCGCCAATATCTGCAACCACAACTACCTGAAGACCTGGTATTTTCGCGACACCGCCGAGCCCATCCCCATTCCCGGCTACGAGGTGTTCACCTGGACCGAACTCGCCATGGAGTTCCTCGCGAACGCCCGCGGCCAGCAGCGCCCGTTCTACCTGAACGTCTGGTATGGCCCGCCGCACGACCCCTATCTCGTGCCCCCCGGCTACGAGGGCCTGTACGACGCGGCGAAATTGAAGATGCGCCCCAACTGGAAGTCCGGCGCCAAGCGCAACGGCGAGCCCAAGGACATCGCGGGCTACTACTCCGCCATCACATGCCTGGACACGGAAATCGGCCGTCTCCTGGCCAGGCTCGACTCACTGGGCCTGGCGGAAAACACCGTCGTCTACTTCATGAGCGATCACGGAGACATGCTCGGCAGCCAGCAAACCTTCCTGAAACGCAAGCCATGGGAGGAGTCCGCCATCGTCCCCAGTATCTTCCGCTGGCCCGGCCGCATTCCGGCGGGCAGGCGCTCGGCGGCGCATCTTTCGCACATCGACGTAGTGCCCACGCTGCTCGGCTTTGCCGGCGTGAAACAGCTTCCGTGCATGCCCGGGGCCGATCTTTCCGGCTATCTGACGGGCGCTTCAAACCAGGCGCCCGAGGAGGCCTTCCTGATGATTTACACCGCCACCGAGGTGGACGAACACGGCCCCTGGCGCGGATTGCGCAATGGCAAATGGAAATACGCCCGGCATGAGGACGGGCCGTGGGTGCTCTACGATCTCGAACGGGACCCTTATGAACTGAACAACCTGGCCGGCAGCCGTTCGCACCGCTCGCTGAGGGACGCGATGGATTCCCGTATCGCCGCGCAGATGGCCGCCAGCGGAGACGACTGGACGCGCCGCTTCGACCGTCCCTACCGCTAGGACGGCCCGCTACAGCAAGGATCGCAGTTCGCTGTGTTCCAGGCCCAGGCTTCCGGCCACCGCGGCGCAGGTCAGGCGCCCGCGGAACGTGTTTACGCTCTCGTAGATCGCGGGGTTGTCCATGCTGGCCTGCTCCAGTCCCTTGCGCGCCAAGGCCATCACGTACGGCATCGTCGCGTTGGTCAGCGCCAGCGTCGAGGTATGCGGCACCGCCGCCGGCATGTTCGACACGCAGTAGTGCAGCACCTCGTCCACGAAGTACACAGGGTCGGTGTGCGTCGTCGGACGCGAGGTTTCGAAACACCCGCCCTGGTCGATTGCGACATCCACCAGCACCGAACCGGCGCGCATGTCCCGCAACCATTCCTTGCGCACCAGCCGCGGCGCGGAGGCGCCAGGAATCAGCACGCCGCCAATCACCAGGTCGGCGCGCTTCACCGCCTCGCGAACGGTCCAGACGTTCGAAGCAAGCGTCGTGACGTTCGAATGGAAGATGTCGTCCAGTTGCCGCAGACGGTCCAGGTTCTTGTCGATAACCGTCACGTGCGCACCCATGCCAAATGCCGTTTTCGCCGCGTTCAGCCCCACAATGCCGCCGCCCAGAATCACCACGTTGGCCGGCGCCACGCCAGGCACGCCACCCAGCAGAATGCCCCGGCCGCCGTTCGGCTTCTCCAGGTAGCGCGCGCCAATCTGCACCGACATGCGGCCGGCCACTTCGCTCATGGGGATCAACAATGGCAGTGAGCCGTCGCGCTCCCGGAGCGTCTCGTAGGCCGCCGCGTTCACACCGGTCTCCAGCAGTTTCGCCGTCAGTTCCGGCAATGGGGCCAGATGCAAATAGGTGAACAGCGTAAGTCCCGGCCGCAGGAAGCCATACTCGGACGGCTGCGGCTCTTTCACTTTCACCACCAACTGCGCGGTTCGCCAGACGCTGCCCGCGTCCGGGGCAATCGAGGCTCCTGCCGCGCGATAGGCCGCATCGGGAATCGAGGAACCCAGGCCCGCCCCCTCCTGCACCAACACCGTGTGTCCCGCCTCCACCAGAGCCGTCACGCCGCTCGGAACCAGCCCGGTCCGCGACTCGTGGTCCTTGACCTCGGCGGGCACGCCGATGATCATCGCGGAACCTTATCGTTCGCGCCGGATGCCGCGGGAATTCCTTCCGGCGCCGGAATCACGACAGGTTCGGGCGGCGTCACGGGCGCGGCTGGTTGCCCACCACCCCGCTTCGGCCCAAGTCCCAAGGCGATCAAACTCAACGAGCCCAGCTTGCCGTCGGGCTTCAGGTTCTGATCTTTTTGAAACCGCTTCAGCGCGGACGACGAAGCCTCGTCCCAACTCCCGCCGGTCTCGCCCGCATAGTAGCCGCGTTGCTTGAGCGCGCGTTGAATCTCCGCGTACCGTTCCGGCGCCGGACGCGCCTGCCCTGCCGGACGCCGCACGCGCCGCGCCGCGGCCGTACGCCGTTTGGCAGGACGCTTGGCGCCACGCGCGGTTTTTCCGCCCGGCTTCCGGCTTGCCGTCTGCTTCGAAGCAGACTTCCGGACCGCACTCATTTTCGCGCCTCTTTTCTTGACGGAGGGTTTCTTGCTGGAGGTTTTCCGGACCGCCGCGGACCTGGTGGACCTCGACGCGGGCTTCTTGGCGGCCGGGGCGGCAACCGCCATGCAGCCAAGCAGCAGGCCAGCGCACAAAATGCAGGAAACGATGGCTCGCAATCCACAATTCTACCAAACGCCATCCGGCGGGCGTATGCTGTACGCATGCGCCCCCTCTGCTGGATTCTCCCGCTGGCGCTGGCCGCCGGCGTTTCCTGCAACCGCCACCAGGACGTTCAGGCAACCCGCGAGGCGGAATTCCGCTCCCTGCTTACCGGCGCGAAACTTTCGGGCCGCTTCTGGGTCACCGGCAAGCCGGAGACTCATGCCGACTCGTACAAGATCTCTGGCGTCACAAAACTCCCCGGCGGCTTCTGGACCATCAACGCCGAGATTCCCCGCCCCTCCGGGCCCTTGACGGTCCCGGTTCCCGTCCGCGTGGAATGGGCGGGCGACACGCCGGTGATCCAACTCACCGAGGCCACGTTGCCTGGGCTCGGCACATTCACCGCCCGCGTACTTTTCTATGCGGACAAGAACGGCCGCGGCCACTACGCGGGCTTCTGGTGGGGCGGCGATCACGGCGGCGAGATGTCTGGCCTCGTCGAACGCCCCTAGCACGCGGCTAGGGCTGCGGCTCACGGGCCTTTGCCGGATCGAACACCTCCAGCGTTGACGGTTCCAGGCCAAAAGGCCGGCCGTCAGCCTCGTCCGTGAACAGACGGCCCAGGTCCGCCGCCGCGGCGCTGGCCAGGTCCACGGGCGGCAACCGCAGAATGCGGAGTGCCAACTTGAGCGCGGCAGGCATGCTCGCATTCACATGCGAGCAGTAGTTGCGTTTCGCCCACGGGCTTACCGCGAAAAAGAGTGTCCGGTGCGAGTCGATGTGATCCGCGCCCCCTTGCGGGTCCTCTTCCGCGACCAGAATCGCCATCCGCTTCCAGTAGGGAGTCTGGGAGAGAAACTGCACGACGCGCCCCAGGGCATGATCGCTGCCCGCGGCATAGGAGGCTTGAAATGGATAACCGTCTTCCGGCCGCGGCTTGGCCATACGGCCGCCCGGAAGGCGGAGCAGGAGCAGGCGCGGCAGCGGTTTGCCCGGTTGCAGATAATCGCGGCCGATGACGCCGATGAACTGGCTGGCGCGTTGCTGGTCCGTGCCGTCCGGGCTGACTCCATCCTGGCCATCTTCGCCGCCGAAGATCCGGTAGGCCACGCCGTTCCGTTCCAGACTCCGCCACAAGGCGGCATTCTTCCATGGCCGCTCGCCGCCCGCCTCCGCGTAGAAATTGTCCGAAAAGGCGAACCGCTCCGCCAGTGCGTGCTGATTCGGAGTGACGTTCACGAACCGCAGCCCCAGCCTCTGCCGCAGTTCGTTCTTCTGCTGCACGATCACGCCCCGCCGGCCATAGCGGGCCAGTGGTGGGAGCGACGCCACCGCGCCGTTCGCAGCCGTCTCCACATCGCCCAGCACCTCGTCGAACGTGTGGCCCTGCTTCACGATGATGACGGCGTGGTCGAGTTCCGGCGGAAGCGGGGCCGCCCCGGCGCGCGAGGGCGTGAAGCCATTGTTCGCCCACACGCGGCCGGTCATCGCCGGCAGCTCATCGGCGCCGGGCAGCGGAGCTATCGAGACCGCCCCGCGCCAGAAAGGCTCCGCCGCGCCGCCCAGGACGGGCCCCTGCCGCGAGGCGTTCGGTCCGGCACCGTGGCCCTTGGCCGAGGCGGTAAACATCCGCCCCTCGCGCGTGGAAACCTGCGTGGGAAACCACGCCGCCGGGATGTGGCCCAGGACGGCGAATGTCCGCGCGTCGATGACCGCCACGGCGTTGATGCCGGACTCGGCGGCCAGAATCCAGCCGTTCGTGGGCTCATGGTGCAGGCCCAGAGGCGCGATGCCGCGCAGCCCTTCCAAACCCGGCGCGCGCAACTCGATCTCACGCACCGGCCGCAGGGTCCGGGCCTGGATGATCGAAACAGAATCCTGATTGTTGTTTGAAACAAAAATGTAGTCTTGCGTAACCGCGATGCCCGCTCCGCCGCGGTCCGATGCGTCCGCGGCGCCCCCCGTTCTCACCGTGCCCGCGATCCTCGGCGCTGCCGGATGCTCCACATCCACCGCCGTCAAGAACCCGTATCCGGCCTCTCCCCGGTGCGTCACATACACGCGCCGCGCATCGGCGGCCAGAGCCAGTGCGACCGGCTGCTCCAGGGGAACTGTGGCCGCGATCCGCGCTCGTTTCGTGTCGATCATCACCAGGCGGGAGTTCCCCTGGTCCAGCACAAAGAGCCATCCGCGCCTGGCGTCGAAGGCGAGTTCCCCGGCATGCGAGCCCGCCAGACCACCCGCGTTCAACTCGTAGGTCTGCTTCACAACGCCGGACCGCGCATCCAGCAGACGCACCCGCCCCGGCAGCCCATCGCTGGCATAAACGTCGCGGCCATTGGCGAACACCACCCCGGAAAACAGGCTCCGCGAGAAATCCACGCCGCCTCCGGCGCTTCCGGATTCGATGTTCAGCGTCTGCGCGCGCCAGACGCCGCCGTCACGCCGCAGCACGGTGAGCGAGTTCCTGATGGCGCCCCCGTCCAGCGTCGCCACCGTCTTGCCATCGGGGCTCAGCGCCAATCCCATGGGACCGGGGCCTGACGGAAACTGCGCCCCCGCGGGCGAGAGGATGCGGCCTCCCGGCAGAACGCTTTCGGCGCCCGGACGCCGCACCGCCGCGCGCTCTCCGGCCGGCGGTTGATACTCGGCAGCCAGGGCGCACAGACACAAGGCCCCGCACACGGCCGCCGCCATCGGTCGCCACTCGCTCCGGAGCATCAAATCCTATGGTATCCGCTGGAGCGATGGGCCCGCCCTGGCCGCTCGCACGCTAGAAATTCGCCGCCGGCCGCTCGTAGGGCGACTTCAGATACTTCGCGGCCTCTTCCTGAGCGCCCTGCGTGTCGTCCTTCGTGCGCACGGCCAGGTTGTATTCGTTCACGGCGCGTTCACGCTGCCCCGTGATGTCGAAGATCTTCCCCAGGTTGATGTGTGTCCACACCTCGATCCACTTGGGATCCAGGTCGCCGTCCAGCGCGGAACGGAACTCGTTGGCGGCTGACTGATAGTTCCTTTGCAGGAAGAACAGTTCCGCCACGCGGTAGTGCGCCAGAGACGAGTTCTTGTTCGTGTCCAGCGCCTTCTGATACTCCTTCAAAGCATCGCCAAACTCGCTGACCTCGGCGAACATTTCACCCCGCCGGATCGCCACGGCCACGCGCATGGGGTCCGAATACCGCAGCACTCGCCCGTTGGGATCGATCGTCACCTTCTTCGGACGTCCGAACGTCTCCACCACGAATTCGCTCTGCTGCCCGACGACATCCACCGTCTTGAATTCCGGATTGCCTTCGGTCTCGATCTTCAACTCCACGGGCATCCGGAAGGTGTCCAGGTCCTGCGACACCTTACCCATGATCCGGAAGCCCTTTGATGTCCGGAACACCGTATATTCCAGCTTGAACTCAGGGGCCCCGGTCGATTCGATCCACTGAATGAAAAAGCCCTTCAGGTCCCTCTGCCCGATCAACTCCGCCGCCTTCTCGAGATCCGCCGTCGTGACCGGCTTCCACGCATGAGCGGCCGGAAACTCTTTGAGCAGTTTCCGGAACGCCTCGTCGCCGATGGCGAAACGCAACATCGACAGCACCGCCGTCCCCTTGGCCGAAGTCACCGCCCAGTACTCCGGCGAATAGTCTTCCAAGCGCGACGATTGCGAAATGGGCGGTTCATTCACCGTCAGCGCCTCCACGTACACGTCCTTCATCTCGGCCTCGACCGCGGCCGGGCCCGACTGCTGCTCCAGCTCAAGCAACTCCGCATACCGCGCCATCGAATGCATGATCCAGATGTGATTCCGCGTCGCCGGGTACACCATGTTGCCCCACCACTGGCGCGCCGCCTGATTCGCCACAAGCCGGTGATTCACTTCCTTGCCGATCGCCTTCGTGGACAGGAACAGCAGGCCTGGCGCCGCGTAGCCGTTCGGCGTGTTCGGATCGGTTTCCACCAGCGTCAGCGCGGCGCTGGGAGGGAGTCCGAACAGCGCGGTCAGCTCCGCCATCTGTTTGCCCGCCTCCTCGCCATACGCGCGCGCCATCGCCGCCGAATCACCACGAAAGAACACCCGCTGCGTGGCGCCGCCCGCCTGCACCACCACAGGATCGGCCGTGACAACGGCCAGGCTCGCCGGAAAAGACGGCCGCGTGAAATCGAACTGGTAGACGGTGCGTCCGGGCGCCGTCTCCTTGGTGTCGAGTCCGGGCGCCACAACCTTGAATCCATCCGGAACTGAGACCCGCAGCAACGCCGCAAAGGCATCGGCCGTGTACTCGTTGGTGGGAATCCAGCGCGCGGGATACAGCAGGTAGGCATGATCGTTCTGAATCGACGCGAAACGGATGCCGTAGATGGGCGACTCCTCCTGCCCGGTCAGCCGTCCGTCGTAGGTGAACAGCAGCGTCTCCACCTTGCCCTTGGCCAGCGGCTCGGGGAACATGACGTTCACCGTGAAGTCCGGGGCATTGCGCCTGGACTGCAACTCACGTCCCTTCGAGTCGGTCACGCGCGTGACGTTGAGGGCGTTGTGCAGCTCGAAGGTTACCGTGGACACGCGGTCCTCCAGCGGCTCGAAGCGCACCGCCACGGTCGCCGACAGAGATTGCGTCCGCGGGTTGATGTCGGCCTCGACGCGGTAATGCTGCACGTCGATCCGCGTCCGCCGCTCCTGCGCTCGCGCCGCGCCGGCCATCGCCGCCAGCATCGCTGTTCCCAGCACCGCCCGCGCGCCCAGGCGCCGGAGTATTCCTCGATTCGCTCTCACCTGCACTCCTCGTGTACCTTAGCTCTCGCGCCGCTCCGCCGCCAGCGCCACTAACTCCGCCGCCAGCGCCAGCGGATCACGTCCCGTGTCCAGACTGGCCGCGACGCGCGCCAGCCGCTGCCGCATCCGGGACGCTTCGCCCGCGTCTTCCAGCAGCCGCAATGTCTCGCCCGCCAGGTTCCCGGCTGTCATCTCATTCTGAATCAGTTCCGGCACCACACGCTCGCCCGCAATCAGGTTCACCATCGTATAAAAAGGCACATCCACCAGAAGCCGGCCCATCCGCCAACTGATTCCGGTGACTCGATAGTAAGTAACCATGGGAGTGCCCAACAGCGCCGCCTCCATGGTCACCGTACCGCTTGCCGCCAGCGCCAAATCAGCATGCGCGATGGCGTCCCACGTCTCTCCTTCCACCACACGAAGGGCCGCGCCAGCGCCGGAACCGGGAGGACTCACCTTGTTCTCTTGGATGGATGCCGCGCGAAACGGTTGCGTAAAAAAGGCTTCCCCAAAACGCGCCAGCCCCTCCGGCGGCGCCGCCAGCATCCATGTGCACGGGCGCTTTTCTTCCACACGCCGGACGGCCCCGGCCAGCACAGGCAGATGACGCCCGATCTCCCCGCGACGGCTGCCGGGCAGCAGCGCAACCAGGGGGCGGTCTGCCGGTAAGCCATGCTTCCGGAAGAATTCCTCCTTCGTCATGGACCGCTTCACCAGCCGCGTCAGAGGATGTCCGATGTAGTGCGCCGGCACGCCGTGCCGCCGGAAAAACGCCTCCTCGAACGGGAAGATGCAGTAGAGCTTCTCCAGCGTCCGGCGCATGGTTTTGACACGTCCTGTGCGCCACGCCCACGCCTGCGGCGCGATGAGATAGTGCACGGGAATGCCGCGCCGCTGGAGCTGCCCGGCCACGCGCAGGTGAAAATCCGGCGAATCCGTCACGACTGCCAGGGCCGGTTTTCGCCTCGCCGCCTCGCGAATCAGCTTCCGGTACTCACCATAGATCTCCGGAATGTGCCGCACCACCTCCACCAATCCGACCACGCCCAACTTCGCCGCATCGATCACCGGCTCCACGCCTTCGGCCTGCAGCCGTGGTCCGGCGCAGCCGAAAAAACGCGCCTGGGGCAGCAGCGTTTTCAGGTGCCTCACCAGCGTCGCGGCGTACAAATCGCCCGACGCCTCGCCTGCCGAAATCAGAATGTCGATGGGTCCTCCCGGCACTCGCCGCTAGAATAGCAAGCCCGCCCCGGAACGCGGCGCGCCGCCGCGATGATAGAATGGAGCCACGGAATGCCCCCACAGAACGATCTCGTCCGGATCACGCCGGATGAGTTCCTGGCGCGGATCAAGTCCGATCTGATCCCGCTGGACTCCCAGTTTTCTTATTTCCTCGCCGGATCCTCGTTCACCGAGGAGGATCTGCGCGAGTATCTGAACGACCCCATCGCGGCGTTGCCCGCGAAGTTCGCTCGTCTGCTCCCCAAGGTCAGCCTGCTGCTGGTGCCATATCTGGAAACGGGCGCGCAACGCCCCAAACCCGACGCCGGGGCCAAGAACGGGTCCAACGGCGAGGCCAAGCCGCGCAGCCGGGAACGCAAAGCTGATCATGTGCCCAAACCCGCCGGGCAGTCCGAGCCGGAGGGTGTGCAGATCCTGTTCGACCGTCCCGCCGATGGACGCGCCATCCCGTGGGCCAGTCTCCGGCTCGACGGCAACGTCCTGCTCCTGTTCGGCGTCGAGGATCTGGAGGTGGCCGACTACCACTATCACCTCTATCACGAGCTTGCCCGCCTGGCTGCTGGTGAAGCCGATGGCGAGTTCCAGCGCGACTACAACGGCATGCTGCGCGAGGAACTGATCAACCACGTCAACGGCGAGGTGGACGACCAGAGCTGGACGCTCAAGCAGGCGCTGCGCCGCCGCCAGACGAACATGAAGCGGGTTACGAAGGGCTTCCTCGAATACGCGCGCGAGTCGTTCATTGATACCCTCACGCTGTACCTGCATGGCATCTGCTGCGATATCGACGTGGAAACCGGACCACGCCAGCTCCCCAGCCGCTATCTGCGCAAGCGCCTGGAGCTGATTGAAGATCATTTCCCGCCGCCCACCGGCTACGCCCTCTTCCCCGAAGACATCGACGCCGCCGAAGAGGCCGCCAACGGGCGGAAACCAGCCGCGGACGAGGACGCCGGGTAGCGGCGGGCCGCACCGCGGACGGGCGCCCCTCTCAGCCATTCACCTGAAATCGCGCACGGAGCCGGCTGATGCACTCCTCGCCAGGCCGGCACCGGCCGATGGAGTGTTGACGTGCCGTTGTGGACCCATTGCGCAAGGCTTCCGCTGCTGGTGTGCCTTGCCGGCTTTCCGCCCGCTCTGCCCTCCACCGGGGCGGCTCCGGCCTCCGCCGCCATTCCGGAGAAGATCACACTCCGCGTGTGGACCGGCCACGCGAGCGCCGACGTCTGGGTGGAGGTCGAGGGCATGGGTCCCGGCGCCGCCTCGCGGCTTGCGGAACTGATCGCCTCCGGCGTCACCACCGACCTCACCGGCTGCCAGTGGGAGCCCCACGCCACCGGCAACGCCGAGGCTGGCGGCCGCTGCCGCGACCTTCTCCGCCCCGGCCGCGACGTACCCACCGTCCGGCTCCGCCTGGCCGGAATTGTCCGTGAGTTCCACCGCCGCAGCACCGGCCGCGTGATTGTAGACCTGCTCGCGGACTCACCGCTGGACACCAAGCCAGCCGGCTGGCTCCGCGACCAGCAGCCCGGATGGCGAGCGCGGCGTCTTTGGTTCCTCTCCGACCACGATGGACAGCTTCCGCCCGAGGTCCCCCTGCGCGCCGTCCATCCCACGCCTCCCAGCCGCGTGCTGATCCCCCTCATCGCCGTGCTCTTCGTCCCGGGGCTTGCCGCCTACCTCGTCCGGCTTCGCGCCTCCCGTTCTCGAGCCGATCAGAAGGTGAACTGGCTCGTCTGGATGAACTGGATCCTGCTGGCCTCCTGGCTCTACTGGATCACGGCCGTGGATGTCGAATCGCTCCTCGCGCTGCTGGACTCCTCGCCGCCGGCCGGGCCACGCTCCCTGCTGTTCACATTCCTGGCCGCGACAGCCGTGTACGCCGTCCCACCCCTGCTCGCCATCGCGTCGTGTCTGACGGCGATGGCGCCGCTGCTGTCCACCTCGCACGCCCACTTCCGCACGCTGCTTCTTCGCCAACTGGCGGGCGAAGCCTCGATCATCCTGCCACTGGCCATTTTTCTCACCGGCGCCGGACTCGCCGGGGATGACCTCACCCCCTCCATCGCCGGTCCGCTGGGTTTCCTGGGCGGGGCCTATCTCGTGTACCGTGCGCTCGGTTGGGTGAGCTGGCGGTTGACCTATGTCCATACCGAGCCAATCGAATCCGGTCCGCTGCTGGAGCGCGCCCGGTCCCTGGCAGCCCGCGCTGGTGTACCGTTGGCCAGGCTAAGCCTGCGCCAAACCCGCCTTTCGGAAGAGGCCAACGCCTTTGCCGTACCCGGCAACGCCATCGTCCTGACGGAGAGCCTTGTCAGGGGACTGCCCCGGCGCGAGTTGGACGCCGTAATTGCCCACGAACTGGGCCATCACAAAGAGGGACACCTCACGCCAGGGGCGGGCTACGTTTTGTTCTTCGGCGCGCTGTTTCTCGGCGGCCCAACCATCGAATGGATCATCCGCGCCGCCGGAGCCCCTCTCTGGCTGGCCTCGCTTCCCTGGCTCCCCTTGGGCCTTGTGCTGGCGCAGGGCCTTGTCTCCCAGCGCCGCGAATATGCCGCTGACGCACGCGCCGTGGAGATCACCGGCGACGCCGAGGGTAAGATCGCGGCCCTGGCGCGGTTGGCACAACTGAGCCGCGTTCCGGCGCGCGACGGCGGCATAATGGGTTCCATCCTCAGCCACCCCTCGATGGAGGCGCGCGTACTCCGGCTGGCCGGACGTTTCCAGGTTGAGCCCGCGCGCGCCCTGGCCATCCTCCGGGACCCCAACGCCGCTTATGACGCGCTGCCCGCTTACGAAGCGCCGCCCCAGGACGCGCTCTCCCACGCGGCCGCCTTCAGCGCACACACCAGGGCGGAGCATTTCGAGCGCATCTTTTGGACCGGCCTCGTGGCCCCGCCCGCCGTTCTGGCGCTGTTTGCCGTTCTCGCCCCCGCGCCCGATGACTCGCTGCAATTCTTCGCCGGGCTCATGCTTGCCGTGGCTCTCGGCCTGTGGGCCGCCGTCCATGGCGAAGTCCTCGCCCGCCGGCGCATGTCCGCCCGTCTGCGGAAGACCCTCGCCGCACGCCTTCAGCCGCCTCCTGATGCCCTGTTTGCCGGAATCCACCCCGGCTGTGGGGTCCGCTTCACGGATGGCTTCGCCGACTGGGACAACGGATTTCTCTCGCATGAGGGCGACTGGCTCCGCTTCCAGGGGGAACGCGGCAGTTTCGCCATTCCGCGCCAAGTCATCGGCGCCATCCGGGCGGTCCATGGGCGTCCGGGCTGGCTCGTCGAACACCGCGTCGAGGTTCATTACCGCGGCGGCGCGTTCACGTTCAACACCAATTCCGCCAACCCCACCCGCGCCGGTGCCGTCAGCCAGGCCGAGCGGCTTGCCCGCTGGGCGCACTCGGCTTCAGCGCCCATCCCGGCTTCTCCACCACCAGAACCGCCGCCGATGCTGCCCAGCCTCCCCGGCAGCGAGGAGTCCCGCCCAGCGGCCCTGTGGGACCTCTGTAGCTCGGCCTTCCGCCTGGGGCTCGCGGGCGTCCTGATTGGCTCTGTCCTGCCCTCTTCCAGCCTGTGGAGCATGGCCCTGCCGTTCACCGCCGCGGCCACCGGTTTTCTGAGTGTGCTCCCCAAGGCGCTTTGGCCCGTCCGCCGCTCCGCGCCCAGCGAGCAGGCCACGCCGGCCGGCGAGCCGGCTTCGCCGCTCGCGCACATGAGCAACATATAAAAAGTTGACCTTGCTGGCTATTGTCTTGTATGAGTTGCCTGCAAGATTAGAGGTGGGCGCACAAAAGCCTGATATAAGTTTTTCATCCGCTCACGCCCAGAAGGGGAGATAGCGCGCATACTTTCGCGACCTATTCTCGGGATCTTCCAGTTTAATCAGCCCTGCCTTCACGGTGTCGCTGATCATTCGGGATGCAAGCGGATAATCCTGGTCCGCAATCCCCATCCGCGTCCGCAAGCTGCTGTTTACAAGCCGCTCCCTATTTACAAACCGCAGACAAGCGTGGAGATAGCAGGCCCTCGTTCTCTCTTCGCGGCTCATCTTCGTCAGCTCACGCGGAGCAAACAGCACTACCCTCGTGTAGTCCTCCAACGCTCCGATTTCAGGCGCCGGCAGTTCGTTCCGCTCAACCTCAAAGATAACCTTGTCG
This sequence comes from Bryobacterales bacterium, assembly GCA_020847045.1. Lineage (GTDB taxonomy): Bacteria > Acidobacteriota > Terriglobia > Bryobacterales > Bryobacteraceae > JAFLBB01. Next base: position 124,303 of record JADLCT010000039.1, read on the forward strand.
ATTCCGCTGCCGCGTTCTTCGCAAATCGACAACCGCCGCATCAGGGAAGCCAGCACATCGTTCCGTGACTTTGGCGGGTGGTCCACGAACCGGAGAGTGTCGATGAGCGGCTTGCCAGGATTTGTAATTTCGACACGGTCCTCGAAGATCTCCACCATGGGTCCGCTCCCTTGGACAGTAAAATCCTGATGAATGAGAGCGTTCGCAACCAGTTCCCGAATCGCCAGCGGCGGATAAATGGACTCGACCGTTCGCCGGGCGCGGCCAATCCTCTCCTGGGTTGGCAGCCATTCGTGAATCTTCTCAACCAGTTCCGTGAAGGCCGCCGCATATCCGCGCGTCTCCTCGTATTCGCGCACCGTCTGCATCCGCGAATTTCCTCGATACTGGATCACCCGCATCGACTTCCGCCGCAGCCGTCCAAAATTGCCCAAATCCCGTGCAAACAGCACTGCGCCCAAATTCGTCACATGCCAGCGTCCGGCCGTGGCCGGCTGCAGAAGTCCTTCGTGCACGAACGTCTCTTGAAAGGAGACTCCGGAGCGCGGAGCCGCGCCGAGCAACTTATGGTAGTCCTCATGCGCCAGCAACCTGTTCAAATCGTCACTCGTCGCATCCCGCGCCGCGACCCCCGTTTCAAATTGAACGTCCTGCCCTAGCAGCCACAGCCGCCGCTCCCGCTCGGGGTAGTCACGAAGCACACCGTTGTGCGAGGCGACTCGCACGTAAGCCTCTGTCCTGAACCTCACAGGCTGCCGCTGGCTGGCTGGCTGGGATGGTCAGGATCACCACCCGTTTGCCCTCATACTCGAAAGTCGAGTCTTCCAATGCAGGGCGCGGCTCCAACAAAATCGTAAGCCAACTGAGCAGGTCCTGATTCCCCACCTTTTGCCGCCGTGGATCGAAAGATGTACCCACCACGCTATGGGTGTCATCCCCCACGCCCCACACCATATAGCCGTGCTTCTCATTGTGAAGTGCGGCCGAGTTGGCCACTGCGGACAAAGTCTTACCCGTCTGCTCCGGATCGGCGTTGTTTACCTTGAACTCAACCCACTCCCGCTCACGCAGCGCAAGCAACTGGTGAAGAAGTTCAGCATCCACAGGCTGTTCGCCCATACCCCGCTACTCCCCCGCCTCGGCTTCCCGGCTCCCGTACAACTCGCTCACCGCATGACGGTGATTTTCAAGCACACGAGCGCGCCGCACCTTCATCGTCGGCGTAATCTCGCCGGCCTCGATCGTGAAGTCACGATCCAGCACATGCCATTTGCGAATCTGCTCAAAGGGCGCCAACTGCCGGTTCACCCGCGCCACGATCTTTTTCACCGCCGCCTGCACCTCGGCCGACTGCACCACCTCCCGCATCGGCTTGCCCTTCAGTTCGCTGAACTCCCGCAACGACTCCAGCACGGACCCGTTCAAAGTGAACAGCGCCGCCACATACGGCAGCTTATCGCCCACCAGCAGCACCTGGTGCAGCAGGGGCTCCATCTTGAACAAACCCTCGATCAGTGCCGGATAGATCTTCTTCCCGTTCGACGATACGATTACTTCCTTCTTCCGCCCCGTGATCGCAACGAACCCGTTCGCATTGATCTCGGCAATGTCGCCGGTGTGCAGCCAGCCGTCCCGCAGAATGGCCGCTGTCGCATCCGGGTCCTGCCAGTAGCCGGTGAACAGCGTGGGCGAACGGAACAGCAGTTCCCCGTCCTCCGCGATTTTCACCTCCACGCCCGGCAGCGGCTTGCCGATGGAGCCGGACTTTGGCCGGCCGATGGGGTTCAAACACACCACGCCGCCTTCGGTCAGCCCATAGCCCTCGTGAATCGGCATACCGATCGCCGCATAAAAATCGGCCAGATCCTTGCCCAGCGGCGCGGCGCCCGAGATGGCCAGCCGCAACTCGCCGCCCAGCCGCTCGCGAATGGTGCGGAAAATCAGCCGGTCGGCCAGACTCCAGGCGCGTGTCATCCACATCGGCGCGCCGCGTCCCTCAATCCGCCGCGTGTGAATCTCGATGCCCAATCCCAGCGCGCCCCAGAAGATCCGCTGCACAATGCCCGGCCGCTTCTTGATTTCGGTGCAGATGGACGTATACATGCGCTCCCACACGCGCGGCGGAGCCACAAAGAATGTCGGCTTCACCTGCTTCAACTCATGCGGTAGCCGCGACAGCCCTTCGCTAAAGTAAACCGGCATGCCGCATCGCACCGGCAGGTACTGCACCACGAACCGCTGCGTGATATGCGCCGAGGGCAAGAAGGCGATTGTCCGCTGCTCCGGCCCCAGGTTCAAACCGTCCACCTGGGGGGCCATCTCGCAGTTGTCGCAGACAGCGCCGTGCGAAACCAGCCCCATTTTCGGTTCGCCTGTGGCGCCGGACGTCAGGTAGAGAATCGCGGCGTGCTCCGGTTTCAATGCCGCATGGAACCGGTCCAGCAAACCGGGATCCTCTTGGAGCGCTTTCCGCCCGCGCGCGCGCAACGCCTCCAGCGTGATGACGGCCGGACCGTTCGGAGACTCGCCCGAGAGCAGCACATAGTTGGTATCCAATGCGTCCTCGGCGGCGGTTTGCAGCTTCGCCAACAGCGTGGGACTTTCCACGAAAACCACCTTTGGCCCCAGCCGTTGCAAGGTCTTCACGTGATCGGCGACTGGATAGGAGGTATACAGCGCCGCCGCGATGCCGCCCGCCACCAGAATGCCGGCGTCGGCCAGGTAGAACTCCATGCGCGTCTCCGAGTCGAGCGCGGCGATGTCACCGTGGCGCAGCCCCAACGCATACAGGCCGCAGGCCACCTCCTCCACGGCTTCCTTGTATTGCACCCAGCTCAAGGAGCGCCATTCGCGCTTGCCCTCCCGCGCCACCTGGAAATGCAGCGCCGGCTGCTGGCCAAACGCCTCGGCGGCCCGAAGGAATAGGCCGTAAACGGTACGTTCACTCACTCCGGGTATGGTATCAGGACATGCCAGACCATACCTGTTTTCCGTTCCTCCGTGCGGATCCCCCCCTTCGCCGTGGGAAAATACATTGATATGGACTTTTCCCGTGAGCTCGACGTGTGCCTGAGTCTCCTCCGCCAGGCGGGCGAGGTGGCGCTGGATTTCCAGCGGCGCGGCGTCACCGCCGACACCAAGGCCGATGATTCTCCTGTCACGGAAGCCGATCGCGCTTGTGAACGCCTCTTTTCCGAGGGCCTGGCCGCCGCTTTCCCCTCCGACGGCCAACTCGGCGAGGAGGGCGCCGCCCGCGCCTCATCGAGCGGCCGCCAGTGGATCATTGATCCCATCGACGGTACGCGCGATTATGTCCGCCGCAACCGCCTCTGGTCCATGCTGCTCGCACTCGAGGTCAACGGCGAGGTGATGCTGGGAGCCGCCCACTTCCCCGCATTCGGCGAAACCTACTACGCCGTCAAGGGCCAGGGCGCATGGCGCATCGGAGCGGGCGGCGCGCTGGACCGCATCAGGGTTTCCGGCAAAAGCGATACGGCCGAAGGCGTCATCTGCGTAAACTCGCTTCAGAACATCACCCGCTGGCCCTTTTCCGCCGACCTTGTGCAATGGCTGGGACGCTACTGGGCCGTGCGCAGCCTGGGCGGCGCTCTGGATTCCATGTTTGTCGCCGCGGGCCACGCCGATGCCTGGATCGAACAGGGCGCCAAGGCCTGGGACCTCGCCTCCATCCAGATCATCACGGAAGAGGCCGGAGGCGTCTTTTTCAACTTCGACGGCGGGCGCAGCATCTACGCCGGAAACTGTGTCACCTGCACGCCTGGGTTCGAAGCCGAGCTCCGCGCCTTCGTCGCCGCCGAGCACGCTCTCGGACTCATGTAGGCCGTTCCGATTGCCGGCGGCGGCTGTCCGCGCTCCGGCCGAGGTTTATCCGCCATGATGATCTACAAGGACTTCCGGATCGAGGCCGCCCACCGGCTGCCCAACGTTCCACCTGGACACAAGTGCGCGCGGCTTCATGGCCACAGCTTTCTGGTCCGGATTTGCTGCGAGGGACCGCCCGATCCCGTTCTCGGCTGGGTGCTCGATTTCGCCGACCTCAAAGCCGCCTTCGCGCCTCTCTACGACGCGCTCGACCACCGCTATCTGAACGACATCGAGGGGCTCGATAACCCCACCAGCGAACAACTGGCGCGCTGGATCTGGCGGCGTCTGAAGCCCGCGCTCCCCTTGCTGAGCACGGTCATCGTCCGGGAGACCTGCACGGCCGGTTGCGAGTACCGGGGCGATTGAGGGCCCTCGGCGCGCCGATTACAAAATCTGGACCGCTACGGCGGCGGGCGTCACCGACACGCGCCGGATGTTGCTCTCCAACTGAAACCAGTTGTTGATCTTCGCGTTCGGGTAGCGGGGCAGCACATAATTGGCGATCACCCAGTCGAGCGCGCGCCCTTCCAGGTTCCACCCGTCCACCTCCACCGAGAGCAGATCCACGCGGCACCAGCCGTCCTGCGAGCTCACCCGCACGGCCACGTCCACCTGGCGCTCACCACGCAACAGCAGGCGCGACAACATGCCCGGCGGCCGCCCCACCACGCTTTCCGAGACCTGATTGAATTCAATCCACGCCGACCCTTCCGCTTGGTTCATCCCCAGTTGGAATGACGAGGTCCGCACACCACGCACCTGCTTGCGTACCAGTTCCTCGCGAGCGTAGTCGAGCAGTTCGCCGCTTGTGAACCGCACCGTCTGGCCGCTTGGAACCGTCTTCTTTTCAATTGCTTCCAATTTTGCCCGCGCCGGCGAACCGCGTGCGGCGCGCAAACAGCGGCCCGCGCCCGCCAGTGTCAGGATGAATGCCAGTCTGGTCATCGCCTTCTTCAATACCCGGCCCTGCCCCCCGCTCTACACAATCGACGCCGGAAGCCCGCCCAGGGTTGCGCGTCCGGAAACGCGGCGTGGAGCACAGGCGTACGGCACAATGGTCACACGCACCATGATCCAGTATGACGCCCACAAGTGGCTCGATCATTTTTTTGATATCCGCGGCACGCTCATTCGCCAGATCACTCCCCGCGTGCTGGGCTGTGTTCTCTGGGCCGCGATTGTGGTTGCCATTCACTTTCACATTCGTCCCGTGGCGGTAGGAGTCACGGTACACTCCCTGGTGGGCGTCGCCCTGGGACTTCTGCTTGTGTTCCGCACGAATGCCTCCTACGACCGTTTCTGGGAGGGCCGCAAGCTCTGGGGGGGCATCGTGAACGAAACCCGCAACGCCGCGCTCATGGCCAGCGTCCATTTGAAGGATGCACCTGCTCTGGTATGGCGTTTCGCCCGTTGGACCGCCCTGTTTCCCTGGATGGCCATCAGCACGCTGCGTGGCACGCCGGTGTACGGCCCGGCCGTGGCGGAGCTGCCTCCGGACGACCGCCAGGCGCTCGAATCCTCGCAGCACCCCGCTCTCCACGCCGCTCATCAGATGAGCCTCTGCCTGGCCGAGGCCCGCGAGCGCGGATTCATCTCTGACTATGTGCAGGTGGCCATCGACCGGAACACGCAACTGCTGGTGGACTACCTCGGCGGCTGCGAGCGCATTCGCAAGACGCCACTGCCATTCGCCTATGTGGTGCACCTCCGCCGCGCGCTGCTTCTGTACTGCGTCACGCTGCCGTTCGCCCTGGTGGAGACGTTCGGCTGGTGGACGCTGCTCGATGTCCTGCTGGTGGCTTACACGTTCCTGGGCATCGAGGAGATCGGCGTGGAGATCGAAGGCCCCTTCGGCAACGATGAGAACGATCTGCCCCTGGAGGCCCTCAGCGAAACCATCCACCAGAACGTTTACAGCATTGCCGGCATCGCCGCCGGCAAGCAGGAGATCATGCCCGAGGGTCTTTAGCGGGTCCACGGCCGCGCCCCGGGCAGTGCGATCATAGGAATACCGAAGGAGAATCGGATGAAACGAACTCTGTGCGTTTTTTTACTGGGAGTGGCCGCGCTCGCCGCCGCGAACAAGGCCAACACCGGCCGGCTGGATAATGCCGCCACGGTGTTTGACGAGGTCATGGGAATCTCCGACAAAGCGATTCCGCAAACGCTGCTCGACAAGAGCGAATGTGTCGTGCTGGTTCCCGGCATGAAGAAGGGCGCCTTTATCTTCGGCGCGAAATACGGACGCGGGTTCATCTCCTGCCGCGGATCGGGCGGCGCCGGCTGGAGCGCTCCGGGCGCGGTCCGCGTGGAAGGCGGCAGCTTTGGATTTCAGATTGGCGGCTCGGAAACCGACGTCATCATGCTGGTGATGAACGAGCGCGGCGTCGACCGGCTGCTCCGCAGCAAGTTCACGCTGGGCGGTGACGCCAGCGTGGCCGCCGGCCCGGTTGGCCGCTCGGCCTCGGCGCAAACCGACGCCATGATGACGGCCGAGATTCTCACCTGGTCGCGTTCCCGGGGCGTCTTTGCCGGCGTCTCCCTGCAGGGAGCCACGCTGCGCCAGGACATCACCGTGAACACGGACCTCTACGGCAAGGCCTACGAGAACGCCCAGATCGTGAAGAGCGGGCTCGAAGCTCCCGAGCCCGCCAAGAAGCTGATCTCGTTGCTGACCAAGTATTCGGCGCGCAAGACCAAGTAGGCGGCGCGCCGTTTCACGGTCTTCTACCAGTCCACCACCGAGCCGTCGTCCCCATCGTACTGTGTGCGGTACGGGCGCGGCTCGCCCACCTGGGCCATCAGTTTGTTCTCGTCGATGGTGATGCCCAGCCCCGGATCGGCCAGCAGCGGCCTGTAGCCGTTCACCACCGGCGGCAGCGGCTTGGCCAGCAGGTCGGAATACTCGTTGTCGCCACGCTCCTGGATCAGGAAGTTGGGAATCGACGCCGCGATTTGCAGGCTGGCCGCCAGCGAGCACGGCCCTTGCGGATTGTGGGGGGCAAGCGGCGAATAGTATGCCTCGGCCATTCCGGCGATCACCTTCAATTCCGTGATCCCTCCGGCGTAGCAGATATCCGGCTGCAGAATCACCGCCGCGCGTTTTTCGAGAATCTCCTGGAATCCCCACTTCGTGAAGATGCGCTCGCCCGTGGCGATGGGAATGTGGGTCTTTCTGGCCAACTCCGCCATCACGTTCACGTTGAGCGCCTGTACGATCTCCTCGTAGAAGAACGGCTGATGGGGCTCCAGCGCCTTGATCAGCAGGCTGGCCGTGGGAGGTTGCACGGCGCCGTGAAAGTCGATCCCGATGTCCACGCCCTTGCCGTACTTCTGTCGCAAGGCGCCGAAGCGCTCGGCCACCTCGTCCACCATCTTGGGACCTTCCACATACTTGAACGGCGTCCGCGAGCCGCGCGGCCCCACCTTCATCGCATTCACGCCGGTTTTCTCGCTGACGGTGCCGTACACGCGCGCGCGGTCGCGGAACGGCCCGCCCATCAGCTTGTAGACGGGCACGCCATAGCACTTGCCCGTGATGTCCCACAGAGCCTGGTCGATTCCGCTGGAAATCGCCGTCTTGATTGGCCCGCCGCGGTAGAACGCCCCGCGGTGAATCGCCTGCCAGTGGAACGCCACGCGCCGTGGATCTTTCCCCACCAGGTAGTCGCCCACTTCGAGCGCACCGGCCGCGCAGGCTTTGGCGTCATCCTTCAACATCTCGCCCCAGCCGGTAACGCCGGCGTCGGTGGAGATTTTCACAAAGACCCAGCTATTCTTCAAAACAAACGATTCGATCTTGGTGACCTTGACGTTGTCATTCGGCCCCACCGCGGCCATCGCGTCGCACCGCTTGGCGCTGAAGGCCTCCAGAGTGAACAGCGCCGCCGGTCCATACAACATCGATTGAAACCATTCGCGCCGGTTGCTTTTTCGAGGGAACATATTGGTTTCCTTAAAACTGAATTCTTGCCTGTAGCTGGTAAAACCGGTTCAGAGAGGACGTCTGGCTCAGCACGCGTCCGAAGTTTGTCGACACCGGGTTGATGTCGGGAGCGTTCATCTGCGAACGGTTCTGCAGATTGATCGCGTCCACGCGGAACTGGAACCTCATGCCTTCGGTCAACCGGATCTCCCGCAGCAGATTGCCGTTCCACTGGCTCAACCCGTCCGCCCGCAGTCCGTTAAAGAATCTCGGAAACACGCGCGTCTGGTAGGCCGCGAACTGGTTTCCGGACACCCTGTCAAACGGAAGGTTGGTGTTGAACCACTGGTCCAGCGACTTCGATGAAGAAGCCGCGTCGGACTCGAAAGAATTGATGTCGCCTTTGTAGATGAGGTTACCCCACCCCAGCAGCGGACCATTCTGAAATTCGTAGGTGAACGCCGCCTGCCAGCCGCCCAGAATGTGGTTCAGAATACCGGACTGGAGGAACCGCCGCCCGCGTCCGAACGGCAGTTCCATAATCGCCGTCGCCGTCAACCGGTGCGGACGCGCCGTGTTGCTGGGCCACCAGAGGCGGGGCGTGGTTTCAAACTCGTTCTCCATGATCACGCGGTCATCCTGGAACATCCGCGTATAGGAGGTTTTCACGTTGAACCCGCGCGAAAACCGCTTCGTGAAGTTCAACTCGAGGGCGTGCGTCCGCGCCGCGCCCGTTGGATCGGAGTTGTCGTTCAACCCGTTCATGTGCGGGAAGGCTCGCAGCAGCCGGTTCTTCGCCACCGTCTGGCTGGTGAAGGCCCCCAGCGTGGACAGGTGCTGGTAGAGCACAGGGTCCGACGTCTGGAGCGATGCGAAGTTCGAAATGTGGAACGGGTTCGGCACCTGCCGGTTCATCTCCGTCGCCACGGCGTTGTTGCGCACGTTGCCCGAGGCCCAGAACTGCGCGGGCAACGGGTCCAGGCGGCGCGTGACGCCGATGCGGCTGCCCCACTGGCCCCAGTAGGATGCCTCCACCAGAATGTCGCTGGACAGCTCCCGCTGGATTCCAAAGCGCCACCGCTGCACGCGGGGATGCTGGCGGTTGTACCGCGTAAAGGTGAAGCCCTGCCCGGCGCGCGCCATGGCGCCCAGACCGCTTTGCAAAGGCGTGTCGAAGCGAGTGCCATTCGCGCGCACGGGGAACGGGTTGGTTAAGGGAGACACGCCGTTGGCCGGGTCGCCCACCAGCCAGTCTTCGCCGAAGTTCGTCGTGAGCACGGTGTTGGTCGCTCGCGAGTAACCATACTGGTCCACGGCCTGGTTCATCACGTTCAGCGTGTCGTAATAGATGCCGTAGCCGCCGCGCAGCACCGTCCGGCTGCTGGCCTGATAGGCGGCCGAAAGCCTCGGCAGCCACATGAGCTCGCTTTGCCACAACTCCCGCGGCGTGCCGTTCACGCCGGTGTACACCGTTCCGCCCTTCACAATGAACTGGCTGGCCGGCAGCTCCGGCAGGGGGTTCCGCGCATAGGCCGCCTGCGCCGCCGCCGAAATGGGCAGGTCGAGATTCGGATCGAAGTACCCCAGGGCGCGGTTGTAGCGCTCCGTCGGGCCGCGTTCATACTCCACGCGCAAGCCGAAGGTCAGGGTCAGCTTCCGCGTGGCTCTCCATGTGTCCTGCCCATACCAGGCGTAGTAGGGATTCATCAGCGCATAGCTGTCGTTGGTGTCCACCGACATGCCCGTGGGAATGCCGAGCGCAAAGGTGGCCCAGGTCAGGCCCAGCGTGCCCGCGGGAACGAAGCCGTCCTCGTCCTTGCGTACGAAGTTATTGGCGAAGGTGAAATTTCCCGAGGTGTAGCCCCCGTTCACCACCGTGTTGCGGTAATGCTGCCGGAAGTCCACGCCGGCGCGCAGAGAATGGGAGCCGCGAATCTGCGTGAAATTGAACTTTGCCGACTGCTGGCGGCCTTTGTGGCCTGGGTCCAAAGGCACCGAGACGATCATGTCGCCGTTCCAGTAGGTCATGCCCGGCCAGATCACGCGGGGCAGCAGACAGTCGGAGGCGCACTTTTGGTCCATATACGCCGGCAGTCCCACGTCGGACGGCTTGTACTTCCGCGTGCCCAGCCGCTGGTTGTGATTCTTGAACAGCGTGCCGTCCACCGAGGCGTTCAGCACCGTGGTCGCGTTGGCCGTGTAGGTCCAGTCGAAGGCGCCGCTGATGGTGGGGCGGATCTCGTCCCAATCCATCAGTCCGGGCTCGGATTCGTAGGTGAACCCCTGCGCGTCCTCCTCGAAGCTGCTCTTCAACCACCGGAAGAAGAAGCGGTGCTTGCCGCTGGCCTGGTAATCGAAACGGTTGTTCCAGGACTGGTAGTTCACGTTGTTCGGCATCCCCGAGGCCAGGTAGTTGTTCACGGGTTCGCGCAGTGGATCGGCCGGATTGTTGTTCGCCAGCGGCAGCATCCGCGAATAGGCGCTGTACATCGGATTCGTCATCCGCGCCCGGGGAAGAATGTTTCCGGCAAAGGGCGTGCGCACCCAGTGGCCGGCCCGGTTCGGATCGCGCCGCGTGCTGGCCGGATCGTACACCTGATAGCGCACCGCGTCGATGGGCAGCAGCGCGGAGAAGTCTCCGCCTCTCATCGCCGCCGTCGGCACCGTGTAGTTGATCTCGCTGGGACGCGCCGATTGCAGGTTCTTCAGGCCCGAGTAGCCGAGAAAGAAGAACAGACGGTTCCGGCCATCGAACAGCTTCGGAATATACACCGGACCGCTGATCGTGCCGTGATAGTTGTTCGTGTGGCCGGCCGGAACAAAGGGCGAGTTCGCCAACTGGTTGGCCAGCGCCGTATTTCCCGCCGCGTTGGCCGCCGCGATCTGCTCATACCGGTTCTTTTTCACGAAAAACGGCACAGCGTTCCAGCGCTGGTTGAAATACTGGTAGGTGGCCGAGCCGTGCACCGCGTTGGCGCCCGGCTTGGTGGACATGGACACGTTGATGCCCGTGGAATGGCCGAACGAGGCGTCAAAGTTCGACGTTTCGATGCGGAATTCATCGATCACGTCCGGGCTGGGCATGATGGATGTACGCCGCTGCGTGCCGTTGGTGGACGCGCCATCCATGGACCACTCGTTGCCGCCCACGCCGCCCGGCATGTTGTAGCCCGACCCGCCGCCGACCTGTCCCTGCACCAGGAACTGCGTCGTGCCGGGCACCGAGACGCCCGGAGAAAAGCGGGTCAACATGCTGACGTTGTTGCCAAGCACAGGCAGGTCCATCACCTCGCGGTGCGTGATGGCCCGGCCCGTGGTAACCGAACTGGTCTCCAGCAAGGGAGCCTCGGCGTTCACCGTCACCGATTCGGCCGTGCCGCCCACCTCCATCGAGACGTCGATCTGGAGCCTTTCGCCGATGGCCAGCGTCACGCCGGACCGGATGTACCGCTTGAAGCCTTGGGCCTCCACGGTTACCGAATAGTCGCCTGGCAGCAGGAGCGGCGCCTCGTAGTAACCGCTTGCATTCGAAGCCAGCTTAGCCGCCGTGTTCGTGCCCGTATTCGTGATCGTCACCTGGGCGCCGGCAATCACCGCCTGCGAAGAGTCCGTAACCGTACCTGAAATCGTGCCGCGCGTGTCCTGCGCCGCCAGCCAGCCGCCTGTCAGGAGCAGTACGGACACAACTCTACCTACTCTCATGGATCCCCCCTGATGCCTTGTGGGCGATCCAGATATATCAGAGTTAATTTAGCGTTACAACTGAAATGTGAAACTTTTTTGGGGCAGTGGCGGATCAGCGGCCCACAACGTCGGAAATCGGCTTGCCGGCTTTCGGTTCGGCTGCGTTGTAGTCCTCGCCGAGAAGCGCCGAAATGGTTGCGGCCACCTGGCTCTGGGTGACGGCCGGAATGTTCTTCCGTTCTCCCAGCGCCTTCGTATCCGGCCCCAGGTACGCCATCCACACATACTTGGCCTGCGGAAGCTTTTCGCCGTGGCTCTTCCAGGTCACCGGCGCCTCGCCGCGGCCGTGATCCACGCCGACGACCAGCGTGGTCACGCCCCGATAGGCGGGATCCTTCTGCGCTGCTTCCCAGATCCGCTTCAGGTATTCGTCCACGCGATGGGCCGCGCGCAGGTATTCGGTGTAGTTTCCGGCGTGAGCCCAGTGGTCGGTTTCACCCAGAGAGAGGTACAGCACCGACGGTTTCTTGGTCCGCATGTACTCCATGGCCGTGTGGAACGGAAAGAAATCGTGCGACTCGCCGGCCACGTCGCGAGGCGCCTCGGCCTTAAGCTGGTTCAGCAGAGCCACCGTGGGCGTCATCGGCTTCATCTCGAAGGCGTCATAGCCCGCGTTCACCGGGAAGCCCGCCCGGGGAGCGTTCAGAATCCAAGGAAACGTGTCCCAGGCTCCAAACGCCGCCACCTTGCCCTTGTAGGCCGGCTTGGCGTGCAGCCATTCGAGCACCGTTACGTTCTGGTTGTACCTTTTGGCGTTGCTGTCCACGCGGGGATCGCCCCAGCCGGTGAAAATCTCGTTGTAGCCCGGATAGGAGAAGTTCTTGCCGTTGGTGACGTAGGCCTCCGACCCGGCTTCCTTGTTCCCGTAGATCTGCCCCTGTCCGGCGATCACGCTCCAGAAAAACGGCATCAGCGTTTTTCGCCGTTCACCACCGGATTCACGCCAGTACTCCTTTTTCAGCCCTTCCACGTCGGTAACGGCGCCGGCTTCCTTGTTCAAAAGGCCGGCATCGGCCCCCTGGAAGACCTCTTGCCAGCGGAGCCCGTCGGTCATCACGAAGATCACCTTCTTCGTCTTCAATTTCGCTTGTGCGTACACGGCCGGGGCGGCCAGCAACAGGGCGGCCGTTACGAGTGCTCGAATCTGAAATCGGATCATGATCTGCCTTTCCTGGAGGTCGTCTTCCAGAGTACCCGTTTCCTGCCGCTCTCCGGGAACGCGTTACACTCTTGTGGTTGCCCGCACCCCATCGCGTCGAGGTTCTCAAATACACCGCCGAGGAGCTGCTCATCCGCCAGCGCCCCGGGTACGGAGAGTTTGCATTGGCATCACTCGGCGGATGCGCGCTGTTCGGCTACGCCGTCTACGAAGCCGTTCTGCCAGAGCCGAATGTTATGCTGTGCGCGCTGCTGGCCTGCGCCGCCAGCATCTGCGCGGCCATCGGCGCGCTCGCTCTCCTGGAAACCAGCATCCACATGGTTCGCGCCACGAGCGGGCTGACTCTAACGCGGCGGTTCCTGCGCTTAGCCTCCACGCGACGCATCCCGCTGTCGAGTGTCCGTGAGGTCCGGAGCGAACCCGCCATCTTTCAACGCGCCGCCCTGGCCGCCTATCTCGCCAACGGCCAATCGCTGGCCCTTACGTTTCCTCCGGTGCCCGGCGACCGCTTCTGGCTCGACAAACTTGCCCTCGACCTCACCACGTTTCTGCCGCGCCCCTCCACCACTCACCCCACGGCTTCCCGCTAACCTCGCTCCGCGTTACACTCGTGGACAATGAAACACGCACTCTCCCGCCGCACCTTCCTGACGGCCTCGGCCGCGCTCGCCGCCGCGCCGTCCTCCCTGTTCGCCGCCAAGAAGCCCGTCATCGGACTCGAACTGTTCTCGGTTCGCACGGAGTTGGCGAAGGACCTGCCCGGCACCTTGAAAGCCGTCGCCCAGATGGGCTATCCCGCCGTCGAGTTCTTCGGCTCCTACGCCGACTGGAAACTCGATTACGCCAAGGAGGTTCGTAGGATCCTTGATGACCTCCACCTGACGGCCCTCTCGGCGCACACCGGCGCCAAGTATTTCGCCAAGGACGAGCTTGCGCGCGTGGCCGAGTTGAACCTCGCCATCGGCTCGCGCTACGTCATCATGTCGAGCGCCGGCCGCGTGAACACGCTGGACGGCTGGAAGAAGGTCGCCGAGACGCTCGCCGCGGCCGATGCCCAATTGAAGCCCCTCAAACTGCGCACCGGCTTTCACAACCATGCGCTGGAGTTCACACCGTTGGAGGGCAAGCGCCCCGTGGAGGTGCTGGCCGCGAACACGCCCAAGAGCGTGGTTCTCCAACTCGATGTGGGCACCTGTCTGCAGGCCGGTTCAGACCCCATCGCCTGGGTGAAAGCCAACCCCGGACGCATCGTCTCCATCCATTGCAAGGATTGGAAAGAGGCGCCCGGGCATGAGGGTTACCGCATTCTGCTCGGCGACGGCTATCAACACTGGAAGCAGCTCATTCAGACTGCGGCGAAGTCGGGCGGCCTGGAATATGTGCTCGTGGAACAGGAGGGCTACTCGCTGCCGCCGTTCGACACGGCCAGGAAGTGCCTGGAGAACCTGAAAAAGATCCTCGGCTGAGGTTCCTGCTTAAGCGGCGGTTCCCGGCGCGCTTACCGCCGCCGGGAAAGCCGCAGGCCTTCCTCCCGCGAAAGCGCCAGTTCCTCGCGCACGGCCACGGAAGGCATCCTCGGGGCAAATGGAGGCGTCACACGCGCCGGCTGCTCCCGCTCCCGGAAGGCGAAAAAGCTCGCTTCCATAGCCGACTCCCGATCCGCTTCCGGCGTGACGATCTTGCTCACATCCCGCGCGCCCCACGTGTGAAACCACCCATCCATGCTCTCTTCCGGACTCACTTCCGGCGGGATCGTTGCCGCCCAGGCTGTTGCCGCCATCCCCAGCGACACAACCAGCACACATAGGCCATTCCGCTTCATAGTTGCCTCCGATGTTGTTTGCCCCTGGACGCGGGGAGTGGGGGGTACTGCTCCGTGCTGAGCGCGGATCCCTGCGTGAATCCGCTTACTATTACTCCTAGTCTGCCTCATTCGCATGGCCCGGCGCAAGAGGATCCGCGCGGGACGTTCCCGGAACCCGTCACTTGGCTTCCACGTTAATATGGAACGTCTGGGTTCTTCGAGGCACCATCACAAGCGAGGTTCCGTGCACCTGTTTCGACTCCTCCTCATTGCTGTTCTGCTACTGCCGTCTGTGTCCGGCCAAACCGTGCTCGCGACGCTCGCCGGCAGCGTGGCGGACCACTCCGCCAAGCCGGTCAGCGGCGCCAGCGTCTCGGCCAAATCGCTGGCAACCGGAACATTGGTAACCGTAAGGAGCGGCCGCGATGGCGCGTTCGCCATCTCCGCGCTGCCCGCCGCGCGCTATGAGATCACGTTCTCGGCCGAAGGGTTCCACACGGTATCCCGCACGCTGGAGCTTTCCGTCGGACAATCCGCCCGCGTCCACGCGACACTGCCGTCGAGCGCCGCCGCGCGCGACTCCGTCGAGGTCGCCGAGGAGCGCCCCTTGTTGCGCACGGAGGAGTCCGCACTCGGCGCACTCATCGAGAACGCCCAGGTCACCGGACTGCCATTGGACGGCCGGAACTGGACCGAACTGGCGCTTCTGGTCCCCGGCGCCGCCCCCTCGGCCCAGGGCTCGGCCGGCTCCACACGCGGAAACGTGTCGCTCAGCCTGAACGGAGGCCGCGAGGATTCCAACAACTTCCTGCTCGATGGCGTCTACAACGGCAACCCCAATCTGAACGGGTCAGGCGTGGTTCCCGCCGTGGACGCCATTCGTGAATTCGAGGTGGTGACCTCAAACTATGACGCCAGCTTCGGCCGCAATGGCGCCGGGCAGATCAACGTGGTCATGAAGAGCGGGTCCAACGCCTTCCACGGCGCATTCTACGAGTTCTTCCGCAACGCCTCGCTCGACGGCGCCAACTACTTCGCGCCCTCCAGCGAGCCCAAGCCCAAGTACCAGCGCAACCAGTTCGGCGCGGCTCTGGGCGGGCCCATCCGCCGCGACCGGACTTTCTTCTTCGCCGACTGGGAAAGCCGCCGCACACGGGAAGGCGTCACGCGCGTAACGAACGTTCCCACAACGGTGGAACGCGCCGGCGACTTTTCGCAGAGCGGTCTACCCTATCTCCTCGACCCCTTCACCTTCCAGCCCTTTCCGGACAGCAGAATTCCGGTCTCGCGCCTCCATCCCACCGGCGTGGGCGTGGCCAGTCTCTACCCGCTGCCCAACCGGAACGCCGCCCGCCAGAACTATGTCAGCTCCCCCTCCTCGCGCGAGCGCAACGAGCAGTTCGACCTCCGTCTGGACCACAAACTAGGCGCCCGTTCCGATCTCGCCTTTCGCTACAGCTTCGCCGACCGGTCGCTGTATGAGCCCTTCACCGGCCCTTCGTTCGCCGCCGTTCCCGGCTTCGGCAACGACGTGCCGAGACGCGCTCAGAACGTGATGGCCGCCCATACCCACGCCTTCACGCCCACCCTGTTGAATGAGTTCCGCGCGGCCTTCAACCGCAACGCCAGCTCCGTGCTGCAGGAGAACCGCGACCGGAACATCAGCGCGTCCCTGGGCCTGCCCGTCTTTGCCGGCGCGCGCGCCAACGGCCTGACCTTCTTCAGCCTTCCCGGCTACTCGCCGCTGGGCGACGAATACAACAACCCCCAGATGACCCACATTAATACGTTCCAGGTGCTCGATCAGCTCTCCTGGATCCGCGGCCGCCACCAGCTCAAACTGGGCTTCGACCTCCGCCGCACGCAGCAGAACGCCTTCCGCGACATTCAGGCGCGCGGCCTCATCAACTTCGCCGGTTACACCGGAAACGCGCTCGCCGAACTGCTGCAGGGACTGCCCGCCGCCACCGGCATCGCGCGCGTCAACAATCCCCAGGCCCTCCGCACCACCTCCTACAGCGCCTTCCTCAACGACAACTGGCGCGCCAGCGCCAGGCTCACACTGACGCTTGGCCTCCGCTACGAATTCAACACGCCGCCCCACGACCGGTTCAACCGCGCGAATCTCTACGACGCCGCCACCGGCTCGCTTGTGGCAGTGGGCTCCGGCGCCATGCCCCGCGCCGGCTACACGAGCGACCGGAACAATTTCGCCCCCCGCATTGGAGCCGCCTACACGCTTGGCTCGCGCGGCCTAACAGTGCTCCGCGCCGGCTACGGCGTCTACTTTGATCAAAGCCCCCTGGCGCCCGGCGAGGGCCTCTACTTCAACGCCCCCTACTACGACTTCCGGCTCTACATCACCTCGGCCCGGTATCCACTTCTCCTCCACAATCCTTACCCGGCGGACTATCCTTTCCCCTCGCCGCCCTCTTCGCTCTCCTTCCAGCGTGACCTTCGCACAGGCTACCTGCAGCATTGGAACTTCGGCATTCAGCACCAGTTCGGCGCCAACCGCGTGATGGAAATCGCCTATGCCGGATCAAAAGGCGCCAAGCTGCTTTCGGCGCGGGACGTCAACCAGCCCAATCCCAGCCCCACCGATATTCCCCTCCGCCCCAACTTCCAGTTCGGCGACATCAACCAGTTGGAATCCCGCGCCAATTCCAACTACCACAGCCTGCAAACCCGCTTCCAGCAGCGCCTGGCGCACGGCCTCTCGGCGCTGGTCTCCTACACCTGGGCCAAGTCCATCGACGACGCTTCCAGCTTTTTCCCCAGCGCGGGCGACGCCAACTTTCCACAGGACTCACGCTACGTCTCGCTGGAACGCGCGCGGTCCAGCTTCGATGTCCGCCACAGGTTCACGGCCGGGTACACCTACGGCCTTCCCTTCGCGCACGGCCGCTGGTACGGCGGGTGGCAGACCTCCGGCATCTGGAGCTTTCAAACCGGCCGTCCCTTCACTGTCGCCCTGCTGAGCGAGGTGGACAACTCCGGAACGGGCCGCTCCTCGCTGGGCTTCGGAGCCAATGACCGTCCGCACGCGCTGGAAGATCCCGCTCTGGACAACCCCACCCCCGAACGCTGGTTCAACACGGCGGCCTTCGCCATGCCCGCCCGCGGCACGTTCGGCAATGCCGGCCGCAACATCGTGGATGGCCCGGGACAGCAGAGCATCAACGTCTCGCTGCTGAAACATTTCGCGCTCACCGAGGCCCTGCGCCTCCAGTTCCGCCTGGAGGCCTTCAACCTGCTTGACCACGCCAACTTCAACCTGCCCGACCTGTTCTTCGGCTCGCCCACCTTCGGACGCATCAGCTCGGCCCAACCGCCCCGCCGCATCCAACTGGGCGTCAAGGTACTTTTTTGAGCGCGTAGGCCGCGCCGGGCGCCTCCCATTCGCGCCATGCGCCGAGCAGCGGGAAGTAGAGTCCCAGGCGCACCGCTTCTTCCCCGGACTGGAGCACCCGGGCGTACCGTTCCAACTGCCCGCGGTACCGCCGCTGCTCCTCGTCCAGAAACTCCTCCACGCCGGCCCCTTCGTGGACGCTCGTCTTGAAGTCGATCACCCAGCGGCGGCCTTGGGCATCCACGAACGTGCAGTCCACGCGGTACGCCCGCACGCCTCCGCCCTCGGCCACGGTCACGCCGAATTCGCGCCGGTCCTCCGCATGGCGGGTTAACACCCACCGTCCGCGTTCATCGGACAGTGCCGAGGAGAGCGCCCGCTGTGTCCGCTCCGTGGCCCCCGCGAGTTCGTCAGGCGGCACGCCCAGCGCCGCCAATTGCGCCCGGATCGCTCCTTCGCGCGCCATCACCCGCTCCGCATCCCATCGCTCGACGCCGTCGCCCGCGATCTTCATCAGCCACGCATGCACGGCAACACCCACATGGCGCGCCGTCTCGCTCACCCAGTCATAGGTGTGCCGCTCGGCCTCGTCTTCAATCGTCTCCTCGCGCCATCGCAGCGCCGGATCCCGAGCCGGCGTCCGCCAGCCGGCCTCCACGCGGCGCAGCAACGGATACACACGTGTGGCCTCAGCGCCGCCCTCTTCGGCCACAGGTTCCGGCATCGCCTGAAACTCCCACCCCACCGTTCCCCACAGCGCATGCAGCATCGACCCCGCGCGTGGCGTCTTCCACTCGCGGCGCACCGCGTCCCACTTCACCTGTCCAAGCAGGTGCAGCTTCTGTTTCGCGCGCGTCGAGGCCACATACAGCAGCCGCCGCAACTCGTTTTTCTCCCGCTCGGCAAGGTAGGCCCCCAGATACTGCCCCGCCTCCTCCTGCTTCCCCACGGGCGCCACGGCCGCCATCAACACACGGTCCTCGCCTTCCAGGGGCAACCGCACCATCCGGATCAGCTCCGTCTCCACCGGACGCTTCGTCTTGTCCAGCCCTGGCACGATCACAACGTCGAACTCCAGCCCCTTCGACTTGTGAATGGTCATCACCTGCACGCGCGCGTCGCCGCGCGGGTCCGGCGCCGCGTATAGCCGCCCCACCTCGCTCCCCAGCACGGCAAAATCCACCTCGCCGCCCTTCTCCAGCCGGTCCAGCAGGCCCAGCAGCACATCGGCATCCCTGGCGTCGCGCGCCGCCTCGATACACTCCGGACCACCCAACGACCGCCACGTCTCTTCCACCACCACGCGCAACCGCTCGCGCCGCACCCGCTCCAGGCCCGCGTCCAATGCCTCTCGTATCCGTTCCCATCGCGCGCGACCGTCCTCGCTCAACTCGCCGCCGCGCATCTCCAGCAGCGTTCGCACCGCCTTGCCGCGCTGCCCATCCACAAGGGCGTTCAGATCAGCCAGGCGCATGCCACACCACGGCGCGCGCAGCACGGCGAGCCAGCTCACGCGGTCCATCGGGTGCAGCAGCGCCCGCACCAGCGAGATCAGGTCCAGCACCACCGGACGCTCCGCCAGAGGGTCCAGATCCACGGCACGGAAGCCGATTCCCCGCCGCTGGAACTCTTCCAGAATGTGCGTCAGGTCCGCCCGCCGCCGCGCCAGCACGGCCACGGTCCCGGCGCCCTCCCGCAGCGCCTCTTCCACAATCGAGGCCACGCACTCCGCCTCACCCGCGTTGTCGCCCTTCTCGAAAGGATGCACCGTGACGGCATCACCCTCGGCCTTCTCACGCGTGGCCACCGCCGCCGTATACGGAATCGCACCCGTCGCAACATCCTCGATGGCTGCCAGTACGCCTGGAAACGTCCGGTTCACCCACTCGACAATCCCAGATTGCGAGCGGAAGTTGGCCATCAGCGTGAGCGGCTCCAGTTTCAGTTCGCCCAGCCCGTTGGCCCGCAGGTCGAGAAAGTTGCCCACCTCTGCCTCGCGGAACAGATAGATCGACTGCATCGGATCGCCCACCAGAAAGACGGTGCGCGGCCGCTCCTCGTGCAAGCCAGCCCATCCCGCCGTCAGCCTCCGCAGCAGTTCCAGGTGCGTCACGGAGGTATCCTGCATCTCGTCCACCAGCAGGTGCTCAATCCGCTCACCCAGCGCCAGGGCAAGATCCGTTGGCCGTCCGCTGCCGCCCAGCGCGCGCAGCGCCGCCAGCGACAGCTCGTTAAAGTCCACTTCGCCGCGCGCCAGAAACCGCAGGCGCAACTCCCCCACGGCGTGCCGCAGCAGCCGCAGCGCCGCCGCCAGCACGCGCCAGGCATGCTCCTCGAATCGCGGCTCCGGCGCGGAACGCACGCGCCGCAAGGCATACACGAAGCCCGGCGGAAGCTCCATGTCCTTCCAGACGCCGGGCAGACGCTTACGCGGCTCGCCGTCAGTTTTGGTCAACAGGCGTCCGGCCAGATCCTTCCACTCCGCCAGCGTTCGCGGCGCCGCCTCCACGGCCGGCATGCTCCGCGTGGCTAGCGACATTTCGTACCGCACGGCGGCGTCCAGCGACTCTTCCAGCACCGGACGCAACTCCTCGACATCTCCGGCCAGTCCGATCCGCGGCAGCCACTGGTCGCGCTTCCTCAGCATCATCGTGATCAACGCCGTCAGGCGTCCGGCATCGTTGTCCCGGTGCAGCAGCAGTTCCCGCACATCGTCCGCCAGGGGTCCGTTTGAAGACAGCATCCGGATGGCGTCCGCCGCCGCCTCCTCATAGGCCTCCTCCGCGTTCTCCACCGGCGACGCCGAACCACCCAGCCCGCCCAGCACCGGCAGCCGTCCGGCCAGCCAGGAGCAGAGCGAATCAATGGTCTGGATTCGCATCCGCCGCGGGTTGTCCAAAAGGTCCCAGCCAAGCGCGCGATCGTGCTCCCACACGGCCCGCGCCAGCCGCCACGTCTCCCGTTTGTGCGCTTCGCGCGGCTCCGCCTCCCGCGCCGAACGCAAAGCCTCCAAAACGCGCGCCCGCATCTCCCCGGCCGCCTTCCGCGTGAAGGTGATGGCCAGGACGGCCTCCGGACGCTCCACAAGCGCGAGCAGCACCAGGTACCTCTGGATCAACAGCTCCGTCTTACCCGAACCCGCCGGCGCCTGCACCAGGAAGGATGCGCCGCCATCCAACGCTCTGGCCCGCTGCCCGGCATCCGGCGGCGTCTGCGCGCTACTCGGCGTCATCGCCGTCTCCTTCCACTCGCGGGCCGGCTTCGTTGACGCGGCATAGCGCGGGCAGGTGGCAGTGTTCGCATGTGGTGGACCGCTTGGGATCCACCGCCGCCCAGCCTTCACCGTACTGCGCGGCCAGGCGCTCCAGCACGCCGCGCCACTCCTCCACTCGCTGGCTCAACGGCGCACCGCCCTCCTTCACATTGGGCAGAATGCCTTCCTCATCGGCCTTGCCAACGAACCGGAGGCAGCTTTGCCGCAACTGCGCGAACGCCAGAGCCGCCAGAGGCGCCGGCGACGCCACGGCATACAGCGGCGCCTGCGGCTCGTCCGGTCTGTCGCCGTCCCACGCGGTCAACGAGGGCGCCTTGCTCTTGTAGTCGATCAGCACCAGACGGCCGTCGCTTAGCTTGTCCTGCCGGTCAAAGCGGATCTTCAAGCGCAAACCGCCCAGTTCCACCACGCGCGAAGTCTCACGGCCCACCACGGTGAAGTCCGCCTCCCTTTGGATTTCCACCGCCATCCAATCTTTCAGAAGCCGTTCCAGCCGCGCCTGCTCCACATCGCTGACCCGCGCCTCAAACACCTCCTGCGCGGGCGGAGAACATTCGATAACCGCCTGCCGAACCGACTCGCTCACCACCGCCTGAAGCTCCGCCTCACTGGCATCCCGCAATCCGGCCAGACTCTTCAGCCTTTCCCAGCAATGGCTGATGGCAGCGTGCAGCAGCGTGCCCCGCTCGCGCGCCGTCAGTCCCAGTTCCGCCTCCGGGAACTCCGCCGCCTCCAGACGGTAGGCCGCGAAGGCCCGGAAGGGACACGCCGCCATGTCGCGCAGCAGCGAAGCGCCACCGGGGGCTTCCGGCACAGCCACGGCGGGACCACGCACATCCTCGGCGCGCTCCAGGCGCGCCCCCATGCCCTCCTCCGGCACACAGTCGCCGGCCTGCTCGAATGGACCGGTGAACAACGGGCTGGGTAGCAGCGGCTCTTCCCCCTCGGCACGCGCATAGCTGACGCGCACCTCCGCGGCGCAGCCCAGCAACTCCTCCGTTGCCTCGCGGTACAACTTCAACCATCCCGACGGCACGGCTTCGGGCCGCCCGGCCGCTCTCTGCAACCCAACGGGAACCAGCGGCTCCGGCAGCGCCTCCGGCGGCCATGCACGGTCATCGAAACCGGCCAGCCACACGGCATCGAACTGCTCGGCCGCCGCGTCGTCCGCCCCCATTACCTGCAAGGGCTGGCCCAGGTTTTCCGCTCGAAATACGGCCGCGCGCGCGGCCGCCTCCCACTGTTGCACCGCCTCGCTGGCCGACATCTCATCCACGACGCCATCCAGAGAAGCCAACTCCCGCAACGCTCCCCGCAGCCCTTCCACCGCTTGATGCTCCTCGCTGTTCAGCCCTTCGCCTGGCCACCCCATCTCGCGCAGCAGCATCCACAAGATTCGCGCCCATCGGCTGGGCCGCTCCCGTTTGGGCGGCCTGGAGGTTCCGGGCGCGCGCAACTCCTCCGAAGCCACGTCCTGTCCCCGTCTCCGTATATCCAGTGCGCTTCCGGCGCGCGCGATCCGCTCTTCCGGCCCGCCCGCGCGATAAGGCGTTAGCAGCACGGCCTCGGCAGCGGCTGCGTCCACGCGCTCCCGCGCCAACAAGGCCAGATGCAGCGCGGCGCGCACCACGCCCACGCTGGCCAGAGGACGTCCGAGCGAGAGGTGATACGGCGGCGGTTCGCCACCACCGGCCGGAAACACACGCCCCAGCACCGCGTCCCATTGATCGAGCACCGGGCGCAGGTCCGGAACCACAATGGCCAGCCGGAGCTTCGGGTTCGCCCGGAGATGCTCCAGCGCCCACTCCGCCGCGGCCCGCATCTCGGACTCCTTACTTCCGAACGACAGGCACTGAGGGATCACGCCCGCGCCGCGCTCCGGCCTGTGTTCCTCGATACGCGCCCCCGCGCGCCCCAGCGCCTCCACCAGCGCACGGCCCAACACCGTCCACCTCCGCATTCCCGCCAGCACCACCACGGGCGGCGCGGCAAGCCGTCCGGCATCCAACGCCCGGATTACCGCTTCGGCCACGCCGGCCGCCGAATGCCGGTTCGCACGCTCGCAGCACCGGTCGAATTCACGCGCCCAGTCCCGCATTGCCAGCGTGTCTTCGCTTGATTCCCACGCGGCATCCCGCACGGGCAGCCGCCATTCGGCCACGCACCGCCAGGCCGACGCCGCCAGTTCCGCCGCGCGCGGCACGTTCAGGATCGCCGCCCCGTGGGGCGACTCCTCGATGAGGCTCCGCCAGAGCATGGCTTCCTGCTGATGATTCCACCACGACGCCCCGGCGCTCTCGTCCAGCGCCAGCCTTCCCGCCGCGCGCTCCAGCCACATCCCCAGCGTCAGCACGTCCGGCGTGGCCCACCGTGTCCGCCCCCGTTCCATCTGCCACCGGGCGTGTCCGGCGAGCAGGCTCCGCCGCAACCGTTCCGTGCCCGTCAGACACAGCGCTCCTTCGTCCAGCAGCGCGGAGAGCTCATGTCGTGTCACTCCGCCATCATCGCGCAGCCAGCCCTCCGCCGCGCCGCCGCGTCAACACCCGCTCACCATCGAACGCAGGAAGCGGGCCCCGCGCGGAATCGCCGTCAACTCATCCTCCGTGCCCTCATACACCAGGCTGCAAAAGCCGTTGTAATGCACGCCGCGCAGAATGTTGAACACCTTGCCGTAGTCGATGTAGCGCTCGCGTCCCTGCGCGTCCACCTCGTACAACTTCGTCCGCACGAACGGCGCCAGAGGGGCCACCTGCTCGATGCTTTTGTAGTAATCGGCGTAGGTGTGGCCGGCCTGCTTCGGCCCGCGCGGTCCGTCGCGGCCGGTGAAGTGGCCGGTGTCCAGCACGAGCGCGAAATTCGGATGGTTCACCTCTTTGTGGAAACGCAGCATGTCGTCTCCGGTGGAGGTCAGGCCGCTGTGGTTCTGCAGCGCCACCACCATGCCCAGGTCGGCGCCCACCTCGGCGCACCGCCGCAGCGCATCCACGCTATACCGGAACGCTTCTTCGGTCCGCTCGGGCGAAGGCGCGCTGCCCACGAAGACGCGAATCAACGGCGCTCCCAAAAACAAGCCCACCTCCATGGCGACGCGCGCTTTTTCCAACTCCGCCGGAATGCGCGAGGCATCGCGCGCAAACTCGGTGGACACCGGAAAACTGGGAATCGACATGCCGTTGTCCAGGCACGCCCGCCGCAACTGCTTCAGGTAGGCCCGGTCGAAGCGCGGCAGGTGGTTCATGTGCAAATCGACGCCATCCAGGTCCAACGCGCGCGCCGCGCGGATGAAGCCAAACAGGTCCATCTTCCCGGCCTTGAACTGGTTCTGGTAGCTGAGCGAAAGGCAACTAAGCCGCATCATGAAGGAACACTCCTTTCCGGTTCCAGACACTCTATCAGACACCCCGCGTTATGCAACCGATTCTCACGTTGACGCGCTTCCCTCCGCTTCTCTACGCTAAATAGTGAGATTCATGTTTTTTTCCCTGCGTGCCGGAGTGCTGCTCGGGCTGATTCCCGCCTGCGCCTGGCCGCAACAGACGCTCACCGTGCAGGACGCCGTGGCGCGCGCGCTGTCCACCCATGGCATGCTGGCCGCGGGCGTGAATCGCATCGCCGCCGCCGAAGGGTTGCGCCGGCAAGCGGCGCTCATGCCGAATCCCAAACTGGTCCTTCAGTTGGAGAACGTACGCCCCTACGGCAACCCGGCCTTCCAGTTCCAGCGCGACACGGATCAGTTCGCCTACCTGCAATACCTGTTTGAAACGGCCGGCAAACGCGGACTCCGCACGGCCGCCGCCTCGGCCCAGGTGGATCGCGCGGCCTTGGAGCGCGAAACCCTCGCCGCGCAGATCCGCGCCCGTGTCAAGTCCGCCTACTGGGCCGCCGCCGGGGCCGCGCAGATCCGTAAGTGGCTGGACGACGATGTCGCCCGCTTCGATGAGGTGGTTCAATATCACCGGAACCGTGTACGCGAAGGCGCCTCCGCCGAATCCGACCTGTTGCGTGTCCAGTTGGAAGCCTCGCGCCTGCGCCTGTCGGCATCCAACGCCCGTCTCGCGGCCGATCGCGCGCGCATCGATCTTATGCGCGAAATGGGCCAGTCCGAGTTTCCCGATCTCGCCTTCGGCGATTCCATTGAAACCATCCGCCCCGAGATCCCCGATCCGGCCGAATCGGCCCTCGAACGCCGCGCCGAGGTGAAACTGGCCCGGCAGATCCAAACCGCCGCGCTCGCCCAGGCCCGCCTGCAACAGGCGCTCGCCAAACCGAACGTCGATGTCCTGTTCGGCTACAAACACACCAATGGACTGGACACCATGCTGGCCGGCGTGCAGGTGGATCTGCCGGTGGCCAACCGCAACCAGGGCAATCTCGCCGCCGCGCTCTCGGAAGCCAAAGCCGCCGAATCGACGCTGGCTGCCGTGGAAGCCGTGGTGCGGGCCGAGGTGGAAGGCGCGCGACGGGCGGTTACGATTCGTAAGTCCCAGCTCGACTCGATCCTGACCGCCATGCGCACCGAGGCCAACGAATCACAGCGCATCGCCGGGGCCGCCTACCGGATCGGGGGAGTTGAACTCCTTCGCCTCCTGGACGCCGAACGCGCCCGGATCGAGACGCAGATGCTCTACTACCAGACCTTGAGTGAATATCAACAGGCGGTCTCCGCTCTGGAAGCCGCATTGGGGTTGCCGTGAACCGCATCGCTCTCCTCCTTCCGCCTCTGCTCGCCCTGGCCGCCTGCGGCAAGGCGCCCGGCACGGCCGTCCCGTCTGAAACTCACGCCGAGCCAAA
This sequence comes from Bryobacterales bacterium, assembly GCA_020847045.1. Classification (GTDB taxonomy): domain Bacteria; phylum Acidobacteriota; class Terriglobia; order Bryobacterales; family Bryobacteraceae; genus JAFLBB01. The sequence goes on from JADLCT010000039.1 coordinate 150,237, forward strand.
GGCCGCCACGGCCGAACGCGGCACGGTGCGCCTCGATCCCGCCTCGTCCGGCAAAGCCTGGGTCATCGTGGAACCGGTCCAGTTGGGCGCCGCCTCGGACCCCGTCCGCGCCACCGGCCGTCTCACCACGCACGAAGACTCCACCTGGAACGTAGGCTCGGTCACGGATGGACGCATTGTGCACATGCTGGCCAAGCTCGGTGACCAGATCCGCGCCGGCCAGGTGATCGCCCGGATGCACAGCCACGATGTCCACGAGGCCCGCGCCGACCACAGCCGCGCCAAGGGCGAACTCGCCCGCGCCACGTCGGCGCTCGCCATCGCCAAGCGCATGCGCGACCGCGCCCGCACCCTCTACGAGCTCAAGGCCGGATCCCTCGAACAGGTGGAGCGCGCCGAAGCCGAGTTGATCGCCGCCGAATCCGCGGTGCGCACCGCCGAAGTCGATGTCATCCGTACCGAGACGCATCTGGTGGAATATCTCCGCATTGCGCCCGAAGGATCGGCCCAGCACAAGCCGGACGAAAACCTGCACGACGAAGATCTGGTTCCGGTCATCTCCCCTGGCTCGGGCGTGCTGCTCCGCCGCCTTGTGACGGAAGGCTCGGTGGTGGCCGCCGGCCAGGGCATCGCCGTCGTCAGCGATCTGAGCCGCCTCCGGTTGATCGCCAACGTGGGCGAACAGGACCTTCCGCTCATCCACACCGGCGCCGCCGCCCGCATCGTCCGCGCGGCTCTGCCCGGCCGCGTCTTTCAGGGGCGCGTCTCCCGCATCGGCGAGGAGATGGACCCCGAAACCCGCACCGCCGAGGTGTGGATCACAATCGATTCGGCCGGACTGACACTCAAGCCCGAGGGCTACGCCAACGTCGAAATCGCGACGGCCTCGAAACGGCCCGGCATCTTCATTTCCACGGATGCCGTTCAGGAGGTGGAAGGCGCCTCGTCGGTCTTCGTCGAGACCGCGCCGAACACCTATTCCGTTCGCGCCGTGTCGCTCGGCGAGCGCTCCGGCGCCCTGGTGGAGGTGAAACAAGGGCTGTCGGCGGGCGAGCGCATCGCCGTCAAGGGCAGCTTCCTGCTTAAGTCCCAGCTTCTGAAATCGACCCTCGAATAATCCGCCACCCCGCATGCTCCAAGCCCTCATCGACCTTCCGCTTCGCCACCGCGCCCTGGTTCTGGTGGGGCTGCTCGGCGTCATCGGCTGGGGCATTCACACCATGTTCCGCCTCCCCATCGAGGCCTTCCCCGATCTGACGAACAACCAGGTTGCCGTGATCACCGAATGCCGGGGCATGGCGCCGCAGGAGGTGGAGCAGCTTGTCTCGTTCCCCATCGAAACCGCGCTCATGGGCATCCCCAAGACGCAATCCATACGTTCCATCTCGAAGCTCGGCCTCTCCATGGTCACGCTGGTGCTGGATGATGAGGTGCCCACCTACTTTGCCCGCCAGTTGGTGAACGAACGCCTGCAGGAGGTTCGCTCGCGCGTGCCCGCGGGTCTCGAACCATCGCTCGGCCCCGTGGCCACGGCGTTTGGAGAGGTCTACCAGTACACCATCGGTGGAGGCGGTCTCACGCCCCGTGAAATCAAGACACTGCACGAATGGACCATTAAGAACCAGCTCCGTACCGTTCGCGGCGTCAGTGAGGTAAACACCTGGGGCGGAGAGACCGCTCAGGTGGAGATTCGCGTTGACCCTGCCAAGCTCCGCGCCTACGACCTGACGCTGCGCGAGGTTTACGACCGCATCCGCGAGAACAACAATAACTTTTCGGCCGGCTTCATCGAGCACGCCTCCGAACAGTACACGGTGCTGGGCCTGGGACGGGCCCGCCAGGCGCCGGACCTTGCCAACATCGTCCTGCGCGCCAGCCACGGCACGCCGCTGCTGCTCAAGGATGTCGCCGAGGTCGGCGAAGGCGCGTTGCTCCGCCAGGGCGCCACGCTGCGGGACGGACGCGGCGAAACCGTTTCCGGCATGGTCATCATGCTGAAGGGGGAAAACGGCCGCAACGTAATCGCCCGCACCAAGGAGCGCATCGCCTCGCTGACCCTGCCCGCCGGCGTCCGGATTCTGCCGTTTTATGACCAGTCCACCGTGATTGACGGCACGCTGGCCACCGTGCGCAAGAATCTGCTGGAGGCCGGCATTCTGGTGATCGCCGTTCTGCTGCTCGCCCTGGGCAACTTTCGCGCCGCCCTCATCGTGGCCTTCGCCATACCGGTCTCGATGCTCACCGGCTTTATCGGCATGTCGTTGTTCGGCGTCACGGTAAACCTGATGAGCCTCGGAGCGGTCGATTTCGGCATGATTGCCGATGGCGCCGTCGTCATGGTGGAACACGCCGTCAGCCGGCTGCATCGCGACCCCGAGGACTCCACCTTCAACGCCTCGGACCGCATCCGCCAGGCCGCGCACGAAGTTGGCCGTCCCATCACCTTCGCCGTGGGCATCATCATCGCCGTCTACCTGCCCATTCTGTTTCTGGAAGGTCTCGAGGGAAAGATGTTCCGCCCCATGGCGATCACCGTCTGCTCGGCGTTGCTCGGCTCGCTGGGCTATGCGTTATTTGTCGCCCCGGCCGCCGCGCGCTTCCTGCTCCGCCACGGCGTGCGCCAGCACTCCTCGGCCTGGTTCGATCGCGTATCCAACTCCTACCGCTTCCTGCTCCGCGCAGCCATCCGTTTCCGTCCGGCCGTCCTGGCGGCCAGCCTGGCCGTGGTCTCCGCGGCGATCTATTCGCTGAACCACATCGGCTCCGAGTTCATGCCCCGCCTCGATGAAGGCTCCATTCTGATCACCACGCGCAAGCTGCCCGGCATCGCGCTCACTGATTCGGTCCAGTTGAGCGGCGAGATCGAAAAGGCCATCATGGAGTTCCCCGAGGTTTCCGGCGCCGTCACCAAACTCGGCCGGCCCGACCTGGCCACCGAGGCCATGGGAATCTATGAAGCAGACGTCTACATCAGTTTCAAAACCGGCATCCATCTGCACGGCCCTTTGAAGGAGGAGTTCATCTCGCGGATGGCGGCCCGCCTGGAACGCATCCCCGGCGTCAGCTACAACTTCACCCAGCCCATGGCCATGCGCCTGGACGAAGTGGTGTCCGGCATCAAAGCCGACCTCGCCTTGAAGCTGTTCGGCGACGATCCCGCCGTGCTGACGCAGATCGGCGAACGCGCCTTGCGCATCCTGTCCTCCATTCCGGGCTCGGCCGACGCCCAGTTGGAGATCACCTCCGGCGTCCCGGAACTGCGCGTTGTCATCGACCGCCCCGCCGTGGCCCGCTACGGCCTGAACGTCAGCGATGTGGAACAGGCCGTCCGCTCCGCCGTCCAGGGCGAGCCCCTCAGCGAGCTGGTCTTCGGTAACCGGCGCGTCGCCGTGGTGGGCAAAATCAACGCGCCCGGCGGCATCCACGACCCTGCCAGCCTGGCCGCCTTGCCGCTGCACGCCCCCGGAGGCGAGCGGATACCGCTCAGTCTCGTCGCCAATGTCGTCACCGCGCGCGGCGCTGAAGTAATCTCGCGCGAGGGCGGCCGGCGACGCGTCGTCGTGCAATCCAACGTCCGCGGCCGCGACCTGGGCTCGTTCGCCGCCGAGGCGCAGCGCCGCGTCAAAGAGGAAATCAAACTGCCCGCCGGCTACTCCCTCGACTGGGGCGGCCAGTTCGAAAACCAGGAGCGCGCGATGAACCGCCTCGGCCTGGTCATCCCTCTCTCGCTCGCCATCATCTTCGGACTGCTCTACGCCACCTTCCACTCGCTACGCCAGGCGCTGCTCCTGCTTCTGATAGTCCCCTTCTCGCTGGCCGGGGGCGTCGCCGCGCTCTGGCTGCGCGGCATGAATCTCAACCTGTCGGCGCTGGTCGGTTTCATTGCTCTGTCGGGCGTCGCCGTCTTGAACGGCATTGTCATGGTGAGCGCCATCAACCATCTGCGCCAGCTCGGCCATACCATGGAGCAGGCCGTGCTCGAAGGAGCATCCTCCCGTCTCCGCCCTGTGCTGATGACGGCCCTGGTGGCGAGCTTCGGCTTCCTGCCCATGGCCCTGAGCACCACGACGGGCTCGGAGGTGCAGCGCCCGCTGGCCAGCGTGGTCATCGGAGGTCTCGTTTCGGCCACCTCCCTCACGCTCATCCTGCTGCCGCTCCTCTATCCCTGGTTCAGCAAGCATCCTCCGCGCCAGTAGACCGCCTCAATCGGGGAACAGCGCTCCGGTTTCCACCACGATGCGGCTCCCCGCGCCCTTCTCCACCACCGTCACACGCGCGCCATCGTAACTCACATTCTCCACGCCTTTGAACGCCGCCGGAATCCTGGCCAAAAACACCGCATAGGACCGCGCCGCCGTTCCGCCCGCGTCCAGGTAGTCATACAAAGGACGCCCGAAGATCCTCCCCTTGGCCACCAGCTTCTCGAAGGGCTGGTGTAGTCCCGTGGTGCCGAACTCTAGTCCCCGCGCCGCCGGCTTGCCGCCCGACACGTCCCGCCACAGGTTCAGCCAGGGATACTCGCGCACCCGCCACAAATATCCGATCAACAGGCCTTTCGACGGCGTGGCCGCCGTCACCCAGCCCAATTCCTCATCGAGGACATATGACACCACGTTGGGCCGCGCATCGTTGGTCAGATACCGCAGATTCACGGTCTGCTCCTCGCGTAACGCGCTGGGCCACCACACAGGCGGCTCCTCGGGGTTGGGCATGGGAGTGCCCTGCATGAAGCCCTTGCGGGCGTTTGCGTCCACCACGGTGTCCTCGACAAGAAACGGCGGCGCAATGGTGGCGTGTTGCACCAGGTTGTACATCCGCCCCAGCCGGTTGCGGTTGGTAACCGTTTCGGTGACCCGCATCGCCGCGCTCCCGGCCAGCTTTGCCGTCCTCTCCAGCGACAGACCCGCCATGGGCAAGGTCACGCTCATGCGCGCCTCGCCCTGTGACTGCCCGTCCAGCTTCCAGCGCTGGTGGGTCGCCTCGCCATGAAAGGGCATGCCGTTCTGCACCTCGGCCGCCGACGGCTGGCCCCAACGGTCGAAGCACAGAAAATGGCCCCTCGCACGCGCCAGGCCGGCGGTCCCCTTCGAATCCCAGCTCAGCGGGTTCAGCCTCATCGCCGTCAACTGGAATTCCATCAGCGAGCCGCCCGCCAGATCGAACGCAGCGCGCACCGTCTGGTTCTCAATGACCACCGTTTGCGCCAGAAGCGGAAGGGGAAGCAGGAAGGCTAGGAAGCGTCTCATACGGTGTGCCATTATATTCGGCATGCGTCTCGCGTTCTGGGCTGTCTGGGTTCTTGTTCCGTTGCTTCCACCGGCCACCGCCCAGGACCTGTTCTCCGCGCGCATCCAACCCATCCTCGAAAAACGCTGCGCATCCTGCCATAATCCCGAAGCCCGCATGAGCGGACTCGACCTGACCTCACGTGGCGCGCTGGCCCGTGGCGGGAAGCAGGGCCCGGCGCTCATCCCAGGACAAGCCTCCTCAAGCCGCCTCTATCAGTTCGTCAGTGCCGGCAAAATGCCTCCCGGCCAGCGCCTGCCGCCGGACGAAACCGAAGCCCTCCGCGAATGGATCGATTCGGGCGCCGCCTGGGCGGGCGCTGAGTCCTTTCACAAGCAGCGCGCCCGCGCCGGTCTCGACTGGTGGGCGCTGCAGCCTCCGCGTATGCCGGACATCCCGGCCATCGAGGGCGCGGTCAATCCAATCGACGCCTTCCTCCTTGACAAGCTCCGCGCCCGCGGCCTCTCGTTTGCCCCGCGCGCCGATGATCGCACCCTGCTCCGCCGCCTCCACTATGCCATGCGAGGGCTGCCGCCCACGGCCACGGAACTGCGCCAACCGCTTCCGGACGCCATTGACGCCACGCTCGACTCACCCCAGTACGGCGAGCGCTGGGGCCGTCTGTGGCTGGACGTCGCACGCTTCGGCGAAACCGACGGCGGCGAACACAACAACGAGCGGTTCACGGCCTGGAAGTACCGCGACTGGGTGATTCACGCCTTGAACGGCGACATGCCCTACGACGAGTTCGTGCGCCAGCAGGTGGCCGGCGATGTTCTCTACCCCGGCGATGCCGCCGCCACGGCCGCCACCGGCTTCCTCGTCGCCGGCCCCTGGGACTCCGTCACCAAACAGATCAACAAGGACAAGAGCATGGCCATGTCCATCCGTCAGGATGAGCTCGACGACATGGTCACCGCCACCATGGCCTCGTTCATGGGCCTCACGGTCAACTGCGCGCGCTGCCATGATCACAAGTTCGATCCCATCCCCACGCGCGACTACTATCGCCTGGCCGCCGTCTTCCAGGGCGTCACCTACGGCGAGCGCACCGTGGCCACTGATGCCCAACGCGCCGAACGAGCCCGCCTGGTTGCGCCCATTGAAGCGGAGTTGAAGAACGTGCGGGATCAGATTGCCGCTATCGAGGACGCGCCACGCGCGCGGCTCCTGCGCGAGCGGTATCTTCTCCTGGACCGCGCACGAGGCGGCTCCGCCCGCCGTCTGCCGGTGAATCCCATCTGGAACCGCGAGCAGCTCGCCCCTACCACCACCAAGCGCCTCCGGTTCGTCGTCACGGCGAGTCAGGGCAAGTTCGTCAAAATCGACCGCCTCGAAGTGCTGCCGGCCAGCCACGTGGTGACAAACTGGACGGCGGCCGCCGCCACGCCGGAATCACCGGCCGTTCTCGAAATCAACCTTCCCGCCCCCTGGACCGTCTCCGAACTGGCGTGGTCCTCCGATGCCGTCCGTGGCTCGCGCGATGGCATGCCCAAGGTCTATCGCATCGAAGCCTCCGTGGATGGGCAAGCCTGGCGCGAGATTGGATCCTCACTCGATCACGACTCCGACGTCGAAGTGCTTCTCCCCGAGGTCTCGCGCGAGGAGCTTCGCGCCGCCATCCCGGCCGCCAGTGTCTCCCGCTGGCAGACGCTGTCTGACGAGCGCGGCCGTCTGGAGACGCAGCTTCGCGCGATCCCAGCCCTTCCCTCCGTCCATGCGGCCACGCCAGAGCCCATGCAGCCTTCCTATGTCCTCGAACGCGGCGCCATCGCCAAGCCCGTCGAGCCTGCCCCGCCGGGCGCCCTCACGGCCATCCGCACTCTCGACGCCACGCTCGAGCTTCCGCCCGAAACCACCGGAGCGCAGCGCCGCATCGCCCTGGCCCGCTGGCTCACCGCGCCCGGCAATCCGCTGCTGGCCCGCGTCATCGTTAACCGCGTCTGGTTCTGGCACTTCGGCAACGGCATCGTGAACACGCCGTCCGACTTCGGCTTCAACGGCGACCGCCCCTCCCATCCCGAACTGCTCGACTACCTCGCCCTGCAATTCATGCGGCACGGCTGGAGCCTGAAGTGGCTGCACCGCCAGATCCTCACCTCGCAAGCCTGGCAGCAGTCCTCGGCCCACAACGAAAAAGCCTTCGCCGCCGACGCCTCCAACCGCCTCCTCTGGCACATGCCGCTGAAGCGCATGGACGCCGAGACGCTGCGCGATTCCATCCTGGCCACCGCCGGGAATCTCAATCTGGAACGCGGAGGCCCCAGCTACCTTCTGCAAAAGAAGGCCAGCGGTGGCAGCTATATGTTCAAGGCTCTGGACAACGACGGCGCCGAGGTCTGGCGCCGGGCCGTCTACCGCTTCGTTGTCCGCGGCGGAGAGCGCATCTTCCTCGACAGCTTCGACTGCCCCGACCCCGCCGTGGCCACGCCGCAACGCAGCGTTTCAAACACTCCCGTGCAGGCTCTCACTCTGCTGAACAATCAATTTGTCCTGAACCAGGCCCGCCTGCTGTCCACGCGCCTCGAAAGCGATGCTTCAGGCCCCGTCGAGGCCGCCTACCTGCGCCTGTTCCAGCGCGCGCCCACGGCCCGCGAACGCGATCTCGCCACGCGGTTCATCGCACAACACGGCCTTGCGCTCTACCTCCGCGCTCTCTGGAACACGAATGAGTTTGTCTATGTCCCCTAACCGCCCCGCCCGTCCCACTCGCCGCCAACTCTTGTGGGAGGTGGGCGGCGGTGCGCTCGGCATCGGACTGGCGCAACTGGCCGCCGCGAAAACCCATTTCCCGGCCAAGGCCAAGCGCGCCATCTTCATTTTTCTTCCGGGCGGCATCTCGCACATCGACACCTTCGACTACAAACCCGCGCTGGCCGCCAACCACGGCAAGGAAACCAAGGGCGCCAACACGATCACGCCGTTCTTCGGCAAGCGGGGCGCCATCATGCGCAGCCCCTGGGAGTTTTCGCGCCACGGCCAGTCCGGCGCTTATGTCTCCTCGCTGCTGCCCCATCTGGCTTCCCACGCCGACGACCTCACCTTCATCCACAGCATGGTGACCCGCTCCAACAGCCACGGCCCGGCCCTGTTTCAGATGTCCACCGGCTTCGTCTTTCAGGGTTTCCCGTCGGCGGGCGCCTGGATCAGCTACGGCCTCGGCTCGATGAACGAAAATCTGCCGGCTTTTGTCGTACTGCCCGACCCGCGCGGCCTTCCGCCCGGCGGCGTGGCCCACTGGGGCAACGGCTTCCTTCCGGCCGCCCATCAGGGCGTCATTTTCGGCAGGCAGGAGGAGCCCATCGCCGACATCCGGCCTCAATCCGGCGTCTCCGATGCCGCGCAGGCCGCCACCTATGACCTGGTCTCACAACTGAACGAGGACCACATGCGCGCCAACCCCGGCGAGGATGCCCTGGTGGCCCGCATACGCGCCTACGAACTCGCCGCGCGCATGCAGGTCTCCGCGCCCGAGGCCACCAGCATCGCAGGCGAGTCCGAGTCCACGCGCCAGGCCTACGGACTGAACGATCCCGAAATCCGCGCCTACGGTTATAACTGCCTGCTCGCCCGGCGGCTGCTCGAAAAGGGCGTCCGCGTGATTCAGATGTACAATGGCGGCCATTTCGGCAAGCCCCGCATCAACTGGGACGCGCACGAGGACCTGGTCACCAATCACGGCAAGCTCGCCCGCGTGATGGACCAGCCGACGGCCGCTCTCATCGGCGACCTGAAGCAGCGGGGCATGCTCGACGACACGTTGATCATCTGGACCACCGAGTTCGGCCGCCTCCCCATCTCCGAGGGGCTGGGCGAAGGAGGCCGCGATCACAACCCCGAAGGCTACACCAGCTTCCTCTGCGGCGCCGGATTGAAGCGAGGCCTTCACTACGGTTCAACCGACGAGCTGGGCTACAAGGCGGAAGAGAATCCCACCACCGTGTACGACCTCCACGCTACCGTGCTCCACCTGCTGGGCCTGGACCACACGCGCCTCACCTACTACCACAACGGCCTGCAACGCCGCCTCACGGACGTGCACGGCCATGTGCTCACCAGCCTGCTCGCCTGAACGCGGGCGGCTGCGCGCAGGACGGCGCCCCACTCCGGAGCCGGAAGGCGGTCCCATGCTCTACACTGGGTAACCGGATGAGCGTAGGCATTCAACATCTCCACACCTACTTCCTCTTCCCGTTTTCCATCGACAAACAAAGCGTCGTCCAGGACCACGCCGAAGTCTTCAGCAAGTATCCTCACTGGATCGACGGCCTGGACGAATGGCTGCTGACCCACCAGAGCGACGGCTGTTCGGGCATCGTGCGGGCGATTGGCCCGTGGCGGCGCAGCGCCTACATGCGCTTCGATCTGGACTCACCGGCCTACCAGGACATGGTCTTCTTCCACCCCTATGTCCGGCGCGTGTTCTTCGATGCCCGCGACGAAAACCCCGGCAACGACGACAGCGAATCGTTGATGCGCTGCTACACCATGCGGCCTCCCGGCGAGGCGAAGCTCTATTTCGAGGCCTCCGACGGGCGCGGCCGCTCGGCGCGATGTGAAGTGACCGACCTGCGCCTGTTCCTGATGGCCAACGGCATCGGCATCCTCTCCATCGGCGTCGAGGCGTTCCACCTGACCGAACAGGAAGCGCTTTGGATCAACGAGGCCATGCGGAAGGTGTATCCGTCCAGCGGCCGCCAGGTGCGCGAGGCGCGCGTGCCGAACCGCTCGGCGTTCACCATCGAGTCCGGCGGCAAGTCCACTACGATCGCCGAGGAGAACTTCCAGACTGGCGTCATGCATGGCTTTCTGCCGCCGCTTTCGAAGCTGATCACCTCGCTGCTCTACTTTGCCGATTATCAGGACCAGGAGTTGGAGCCGGTGCTCGACGAGCGCATGATCGTCTACACCTATTGCGCCATCGACCCGCGGAAGGCTCCCGAAGGATACATTGGCTCACGCGAGTATCAGGTGTTCCTCAGCCGGCTCTTGTACGTTGACCGCGCGGGCGGCGGCTTCCGCTACGACGAGGAGTTCACCCGGAAACAGATGGCCCGCCAGTTGTACCGCCGCTGGGTGCACCAGGGGACCTATTACGGCTTCACCAGCTACTCGAACATCACTTGCACGTTCGGCGCCTTCGACTGCGACGAGCATGAACTGCGAGAAGGGTTCCTGATCCATCGCATGTTCAACACGCGCTACTACCTGATGGCGATGGTGGCGCTGTTTTACCGCGCCACGCTGCTGGACTTCGCCGAGCGCACCGCTCTGGTGTCGCGCCAGCTTTTCAAGGACATGGAGGATGGCCGGCTGGCCACGGAGAACGTGCGCCTCACGGCCGACTTGCGCGCCGAGTTCCTTCACTTCTCCAACTACTGGTACTTTGACGAGCTTGCCAACAAGGACGAAGAGATCGAGCACTTCGCCCTGCATTGCCGTGAATACCGGATTGAGCAGATGAAGCAGGAGATCGAGGAGGAGATTGACAAACTCAACGAAAGTCTCCACAACCACTACCAGTTCCGCAACACGGAAGCCGTGAACCGGTTGGCCATGCTAAGCCTGATCCTCGGCGCCGGAGCGGTGGCGACCGGATTTTTCGGAATGAATTTCCAGGGCCGCTTCGAGCAGGTGTTCTTCCGGCCCGGCTTTGCCGGAGGGTTGTTGCACACCGGGGCGGTCGCCTCGGTTGCGCTCCTCGGACTGGGCGCCATCGGCTTCGGAGCATTCATGATCGTGTCCAATTGGACGGACTACCGCGAGTCGCTTCTGCCCCGCTGGTGGTTGCAGAGAGGAATGCCACACCAGCGCAGCCTGCGCCGGAGTGGACCGGGCGTCGTGCCCCCACCGCGGCCGGGGAGCTGAAAGCCGGCCATTCCGCGCGTGTAAAAGTGAGAGGGTTCCACGCATGTCACGTCTGATGCCGCTTCTGCCGCTGCTGTTCGTCTCGCTGCCACTGGCCGCCCGCGATGACTCCGATTGGAACGCCGTGGAGCGTCTGCGTCCGGGCCAGCAGGTCGAGGTGGTCGATTCGTCCATGAGGACGCACCGCGGCGAGTTCGGCGCCGCCGGGCCCGAGGAGTTGACCGTGCAAACTTCCTCCGGCCCCCTGCTGCTCAAACGGCCGGAGGTTGCCCGGGTCACCCTGCGCGAGAACTCAAAACGCGCCCGCCATGCCTTGATCGGCGCGGCCATCGGCACAGGAGCCGGCTTGGCCGTCGCCGCCATCGTGAATCCGCGCTTTGCCAACGAAGGCCGCGGCAATCTCGCCTATGGCATCGCCACGCCGCTCGGCGCGGGGCTTGGCGCGGCGCTCGGCGCGGCCGCTCCCGGCTTTGAAACCATCTATCGCGCCCGCCCGGACACACTCCAGCGCCCCGCGAAAGATTAACGTACGGGCGTGCCGTCACGAATCTCGTCGCTCGCCAGCCGCACCACCGCGTCACCCTCGGCGAGGTTGCCAAACACCTGAACCTGTCCGGCCTCTCTGGCGCCGGCCCGCACGTCCACCCACTCCGCGCGGCCCTCCCGGACGCGAATCACAAACACCCGCTCCGTGGTCCTGACCACGCTGGTCAAGGGAACGAGAAGCACCTTCTCCGCGCTGCGAACGGGCCAGTTCAACTGCGGGTACATGCCCGGCGCCAGCGCGCCGGAGGTATTCTGTACATCCAACTCCACCGGCATCGTGCGCGTCCGCTGGTCGATCGACCGGGCAATCCGGATCACGGCGCCCTCGAACGTTCGCGTGGGATGTGCGGACACCTGAAAAGGCACGCGCGCCCCCGCGCGCACGCCGGCGAAGTTGGCCTCCGGCACGGCCACCACCAGACGCAGGCGCGAAACCTGCTCCAGGCGCAGCAAGGGACCCGTGCCGGGACCCGCCAGCGCGCCCGGATGCGCCAGCCGCTCCGTGATCACGCCCGGAAAGGGCGCGCTGATCGTGAGATACTGCTGCATCTTCCGGACCGCCGCCACCGACGCCTGCGCAGCCGTAATCGCGGACTCCGCGGCGCGAACCGTGTCGCGCTGCGCCTCGGCCGCCTGTTTCGCGATCACCAGCTCGTTGCCCGAAATCGCTCCTTCAGTCGCCGACGCCGCTTGCAGGCGCTTGTACGTACTCTCGGCTGCGGCCAGCTTCGCGCGCGCCTCCGACGCCGTTGATTCGGCCGTCTTCACCTTCGCCTCGGCCTCGGCGGCCTGAGCCTCCATTTCGGGCGCGCTCAGCGACACCAGAAGATCGCCCTGCTTCACCAGGCTGCCACGGTCCACGCGGACACTTTCCACGAAGCCCTGGACGCGCGCGTGCAAATCCACGGTTTGATACGGCAGAAACTCCCCGGTCAACAACACGGTTCTGTGCACCGCCTTCGATTCCACCTTCACAAGCCGCGCGTTCTGGGCCGGCAGCGCGCCCGCCACCGCCAGCACGATCCAAAGCCTACCTGGGTTCATAGAATCTCCCGTCCGCGTCCAGCGGATGCAGCGATGATGTCACTCGCGACGCCCGGCCCTGCAGAATGGCATAGAACGCGGGCAGCACCGTCAGCGTGGCGAAGGTGGCGAACAGAAGGCCGCCGATCACGGCGCGGCCCAGCGGCGCCGTCTGTTCAGAGCCCTCGCCAAGGCCAAGCGCAATCGGCGCCATGCCGGCGATCATCGCCGTGGCCGTCATCAGAATCGCCCGCAGTCTGCCCCGCCCGCCGTCAACGCCCGCCTCCACCGCGTTCATGCCCGCATGTCGGCTGAACTCGGCGAACGTAACCAGCAGGATGGAGTTCGCCACCGCGATGCCGATCGACATGATCGCGCCCATGAACGACTGCACGTTCAAGGTGGTGCCCGTCAGCAGAAGCATGATCAGCACGCCGGCAAGCACCGCCGGAATCGTGGTGATCACGGTGACCGCCAGCCGGAAGGATTGAAAATTGGCCGCCAGCAGCAGGAAGATCACGGCGATGGCGAGCGCCAGCCCGGTCCGCAGCCCGGAGATGGTTTCCGTCAATGCGGGAATCTGCCCGCGAACGGCAACGGTGGAGCCGCGCGGCGCCTCACCGGCGCGGGCAATGGCGGCTTGCAGTTCGGACACCGACTGCCCAAGCGACCTCCCCGAGAGATTGGCCGTCAGGCTGACCACCCTCTGCATGTTGTAGCGCTCGACCACTCCGGGAGCTTTCGTGATCCTGACCTGGGCGACATCGCCCAGCAGGGCGTGCGTGCCGTTGGAGGCCACCGGAAGCGCCTTCATGTCCTCGACCGACGCCATTTCATGCTGAGGAATCTCGACCTGAATCTGGAAGGCGTTGCCGCTGTTGGGATCCCGCCAGTAGTTCGGATCGACGAAACGGCTCGATGACGTCGCGGCGACCAATGACCGCGCGACGCCCGCCGCGGTCATCCCAAGCTGGCCCGCACGGTCGCGGTCGATATCCACTTGCAAGGCCGGATAGTCCAGCGGCTGGGCATACTGAAGGTCGCGCAGAAAGGCGAGCTTGGCCAGCTCCGCATGCACCTTCGCGGCATGAGCCCGGTTCTGCGCGAGATTCGGCCCCTGTACGGCCACCTCGATGGGAGTGTCCGAGCCGAAACTCATCACGCGCGACACGATATCGCCCGCCTCGAACGAAATCGCAACCTCCGGCATGCGTGCGCGAAACCGTCCGCGCAGCGCCTCCTTCAGCGGTTCGCCGCGAAGTTTGGCCTCCGGTTTCAAGGCCACCAGAAGCACCGCCTCATGCGGACCGCTCGTCCAAAGATAGATCGTGTTCACCGGATAGCTGGCCGGTTGGACGCCGACGAAACTGGTTGTGATCCGCACATTCTCCTGGCCCACCACGCCGCGAATCAGATCCATGGCCCGCAGCGTGATCCGCTCGGTTTGCTCGATGCGCGTCCCCGTGGGCGCCCGCAGCCGCAGTTGAAACTGTCCGGCATCGACGGACGGAAAGATTTCCGTTCCCAAGGCAGGCAGCAGCAGCCACACGAGAGCGGCGCAACCAGCCAGATAGGCCGCCGCGAGCGGCCACCGCGCTTTCATCGTCACCCGCAAATACTTCGCGTAGGACTCCCGCAGCCAGTGGAACACGCCCGTTTCCGGCTCACCGTGCGCCGCGCGGAGAACCCATGTAGACAGCACCGGAACCAGCGAACTCGACAGAACGTAGGACGAAATCATGGCGAAGCCCGCGGCCATCGACAGGGGAAGGAACAGTTGGCGTCCGGTGCCGGACATGAACACCGCCGGCACAAAGACGGCGAGGATGCAGAGCATTGCGAGCAGGCGCGGCAGGGCGGTTTTGGCCGAAGCGCTCATCACCGCCCACACCTTCGACTCTCCCTGCGCCATGTGGGAGTGGATGCTCTCGATGAGCACCGTCGCCTCGTCCACGAGGATGCCGACGGCCAGCGCCAGGCCGGCCAGCGTCATGATGTTGATGGTTTGCCCGGCCACCCACAGGCACACGACGGCCGAGAGCAGCGCAAAGGGAATTGTCGCCACCACCACAAACGAACTGCGCCAGTCCCGCAGGAACAGCAGCACCATCAAACCGGCGAGCGCGGCGCCGATGAGCGCTTCGTGAACCACCGAGTTCAGCGCGCTGGAAACGTACCCGGTTTGATCGAACTCCAACCGGACCTCGACATCCTCGGGCACAGCGGCCTGCATCCGCGGCAGGGCTTCCCTCACCCGCCGGATCACGTCCAGCGTGGACGCATCGGAGCGTTTCGTGACGGGTATGTAGACCGTCCGGCGCCCGTTGACATGGGCATAACTGCTCAAAATATCCGTGCCGCTTTCGACGATTCCGACATCGCGGATGTACACGGCCGGTCCCGCGCCGGTTCGCACGGGCGTGTTCATGAACTCGTCCAGGTTGCCGCTGACGGTGGCATTGGTGGAGGCGATGTAGGCCTCATTGCCGATGCGCACCAGGCCGGATGGCAGCACCGTACTGGCCTTGTTCACCGCCGCCACCACCTCCTCGGGAGCCATCTGATAGGCGCGCAAACGGTCCGGATCAATGCGAACGATGATGCTCCGCTGATTGCCGCCAAACGGCGGCGGGGCAGAGACTCCAGGCAGCGTGGCAAACAGCGGCCGCACACGGTTGATGGCGAAATCCTGCATCTCGCCCGGACTGCGGCTCGCGCTGGAAAACACCAGTTGCGCGATCGGGACGCTGCCCGCGTCGAACCGCACAATGAACGGCGGCACCGCGCCCGGTGGCATGAACGCCCTCGACCGGTTCACATACCCCACCGTCTCGGCCACGGCTTGATTCATGTTCGTGTCGGGGTGGAACACAAGCTTCATCAGCGCCACGCCCTGAATGCTCTTCGATTCCACGTGCTCGATGCCGGTGATGTAAAGGAAGTGATACTCGTAGTAATAGGTCAGGAATCCTTCCATCTGCGATGGATCCATGCCGCCGTACGGCTGCGCAACGTAGATGGTCGGCGAACCCAGGCTCGGGAAGATATCCATCTTCATGCGCCGGATGGCGAGTACCGACGCCAGCGCGACGGCCAGCACGATGACCAGCACGGTGATGGGACGCCTCATTGCCGCATTCACGAGCCACATAAAATTCCCTACTTTCCGGCTTCCCGCAGAAATGGCTCCAGGTTCCCCTGCGCGGCGGCTGCGCGCAGCAACGCCCGCCAAACGCCAAGCCGCGCCAACGCGTCGTCAATCTCGGCTTGCGTGACCAGGCGCTGCGCCTCCGCCAGTTCGATGAGCGTTCCCAATCCGGCCTTGTAGCGGGCATCCATCTGCTGCTCGGTCGCCCGTGCCGCGTCCAGTTGCACCGGCGTATTGAGGGCGATCCTGCGCGCCCCGCTCAGCGTTGCCAGGGCGCTGGCGGCGGCCGCCGACAGATCCTGCCTGTACTGATCGAACCGGGCCTCCTCCGCCAATTCCCTGTGCCGTTCGAGCTGCCGTTTGGCCCGGATCGAGGGGAGTTCAAACACGGGGAAGGTCACACTCAATCCCGCGCCCCAGTTGTAGATGTTCGGACCCAGTCCATTCACTCCGCCCAGCGTGGCGCCGCTGGCGTACGCGCCGGTCCCGCGGCCGTAGTTTGACCCCTGCACGAGAAATCGCGGATAGTAGGCACGCTGCAATACTTGCTCGCCGGCTTGAATCTGCTCGACAACCTGGCGCTGCTGCCGCAGCACGGGATGATCGGCCATCCACTGGCCCGCTCCCGCGTTGGAATCGGGCAGCGTGAGCAGTGGTCCCGGTTGCACCGTGATCGCGCCGGGATCGCCGCCGACGAACTGCGTAAGGTTGGCCTTGGCTGTCTCGATGGCGCTTTGCGCGCGGATCAACTGGTTGTTCGCGAGCGCCAGTTCCGCGCGGGCCCGGCTCGCTTCGGCCCCCGGACGAAGCCCGGCGCGAACCTGCGCCTCCACCATCTCCAGCAGAACCTGGGAGCGGCCCACGCCGGCCTGCGCCGCGATGGCGGTTTGCTCGGCGGCGATCACCGTGAGCACCGCGTCCGCCGCCGCCGCGCTCACCTCGAAGCGCGTCCGCGTCACCCCGGTCTCAGCCAGCCTGCGGCCGGCCTCGGCGTGCCGGACGCTCGCCTGCCGCGATCCAAAGTCGAACGGCTCCCAGCTCACGGTGAAACCCACGATGCTGCCAAACACGCTCGCCATATCGTTTTCCGGCCGGGGCGGTCCGGAGATCGCGGGCAGCACCGCCTGCGGCAGCGTCATTCCAAACACGTTATTCCGTGTCGCCCGGTTCACCTGGGCCAGAAAGTCCACCCGGGGCAGATAGGCGGTTCGCGCCAGGTTGATGGCTTGCGCGGCGGCGGAAACCTGCTCGGCCGAAACCCTCGCCGCCGGATAACGGTCGCCCGCCTCTTGCACCGCCTGTCCGATGCTGTAGGACTGGCCCAGCATGGCGCCGCCGCAGAGTGCCGCCAGCAAGGCGCGTGTCCCCAATGTCCACGAGATCACAATGAATCGCATAAGCCTGATCTCAACTCCCAGTCTGTCCCGGCCGTCCGCCTGCCGCCGCGCCGGGCAGGCTGAATTACGATCACCGTCTACGCCCATCGTTGTCGATAACCGTTTATATCAACAGAAATCTCCGCCCGTCAAGGCTTTCCCGCATCCGAGTATTGACAGCCCGGCATGCCTCATGAACAATCGGATATTGGCGCTCAAGGATTCACAACTCGTCCGCGAAGTGCTGCTGAGCTTCTGGAAAATCCACATCCTCCACCACGCCGCGGAGGGCCTCGTCTACGGCCAGTGGATGATCGGAGAGCTGCGGCGGCACGGCTATGAGATCAGCCCCGGAACGATGTATCCGCTTTTGCGCCGCATGGAGAGCCAGGGCTGGCTCAAGCCGGTCCGCACCTCGCCCGCGAACCGCAGCAGGCGCAAGGAGTACACGCTCACCAGGCTGGGCGGCCAGGCGCTCGAGCTGCTCCGGACGCAACTCGCGGAATTGCACCGGGAGGTCTTCGAGAAGCACAAGAAGGGCCGCGGCCACCATCGGCCGGGGTGAATCTCCACCGCGTCCGGGATCAGGACCGCGCGTCCGCCAGGCTGGCGGCCAACATCTCCAGTTCGCGCCACACACGCCCCACGGGCAACCCGACGACGTTGAAGTAGCATCCCTCCACGCCGTCCACCCAGCGCGAGAACATCCCCTGAATCCCGTACGCTCCCGCCTTGCCGAACGGTTCTCCGGACTCGACATAAGTCCGGATGTCCTCCTCGCTCAACCGCGCCACGCGAACCAGCGTGCGCTCCACGGCCACCCGCGCCCGCTCGCCGTCGCGCCAGCAAATCCCCGTTAGCACCATGTGCGTCTTCCCGCTCAGCAGCCGGAGCATCCGCGCGGCATCTTCGGCATCGCCCGGCTTTTCGAGCACCTGCCCGTCCACCACCACCGTCGTATCCGCCGCCAGCACAAGTTCGTCCGCCCCGGCGAGCGCCGCGGCAGCCTTCTCACTGGCCAGTCGCGCCACATACTGCTCGGCCGTCTCGCCCTCGCCCAGCACCTCGGGTATGTCCGCCGGAGCAACACGGCACGCGATCCGCGCCGCGGCCAGCAGTTCGCGCCTGCGCGGCGAGGCCGAGGCCAGCACCACGCGCCTCATCGTCAAATAGGAGTACACGTCCATCGAGGTCTCATCTTATCCATCCCTGGCGGCAGGTTTCCCCTCACGGCCGCCCACTCTTGTCCGATAAGAGTCAGTCAGGAGGGTATTTCATGCCGACGCAAACGCCCGAGAGTCCCGCCGCCGCACCGCACGGCCCGGCGGCCACATCCGAACCGGTTCAGCATTGGGCCCTGCGCGATTTGCCGCCATTTCCTTCCATCGCCGTCAAGCTGCTGCAGTTGCTGAGTGATGAGGACGTGCAGGTCAAACGGCTGATCGAGTTGTTGCGTTCAGATGCCGCCCTCTGCGCCGAACTGCTTCGCCGCGCCAATTCTGCTTTGTACGGCGCGCGCACGCAGGTATCCAGCCTGCAACAGGGTCTTGTTCTGCTTGGCCTGGACCAGGTGCGGAGCCTGGCCATGGCCGTCGCGCTGGGCTCCTACGTCCGGTCGGCCATGCGCATCGCCGCTCTGCGCCGCTGCTGGCGTCACAGCCTGGCCACCGCCCTGCTGGCCGAACGCCTCGCTCACGCCGTCCATTTCGAGGCCGACCGCGCCTACACGGCGGGACTCCTTCACGACATCGGTCTTTTGGGCCTGATGGTAAACAACCCGAAGGAGTACGCCAACCTCCTCCTGGTTTCCCGCGAAAGCGGCTTCGATATCCGCATCACCGAGCAGGCGATGTTCGACGTGGATCACTGCGAAGCCGGCGCCTGGCTCGCCCGGCAGTGGGGCTTCCCGGAGGAGATTCTCGACTCGGTCCGCCATCATCACGACGGCATCGACTCTTCCCGCTATGGCCTGCTGGCTATCACGCAGTCCGCCGTCCTGCTCAGCGGCATCCTTGGCTTCGGCGTCCTGCCGCCACCGGAATCCGGCAACGATCCCGCGCGGTACGACGAGTTTCGCCAGCAGCTTCCCGCGGCCGCCCAGGACTGCCTCCCCCTGCGCATGGAAGTACTGCAAGACTTCCTCACGCAGCGCATCAACGCCTATGAGTAGGCCGCGCGCGTGGTGACACGCCATCGCAAAAAATTTTCCCCATCCTTTCACAACCTTCTCCGCCAAGTGGCGGCGCCGGAGCCGCCTCTTCATGCAAGGCTTGCGCTCAGGAGAACCCCATGCCCGAGTCTCACCCCAGCCTCCCTTCCGCCGCCGCCCGCAAACAAGCCTCTAGCGTCGCGCAGGCTTGGACACCAGCCAACCCCATCGAGGATCACCTCTCCCGTAAGTTCGCCTCGCTTGGCATCGCCATCGAGAACATGCTCACAGCTATCACCGCCCTCGACCCCGCCAACGAACAACACGCGCGCCGCCTTGCGCCCCTGACCGCCGCCGCCACGCGTCTTCAGAAGTTGCAGTTCACCGTCGAAGGCGTTCTGCGCGAAATGCAGGCACAGCGCGGCTTCCGCGCCACTCATCCGCTCACCTGTGAGCCGCTGCCCGTTCACGCCGACGCCCGGCCTTACCTGCGGCCGTCCGGCTCCACGCGCGCCTCGCAGTCCCTTAAACCCGGTGAGCGCCTCGTTGTCTCATCGCCGCTTCCCGCCGCCGTCCGCAAGAAAATCGAAGCGCGCTTTGGCGCTCGCGTCTACCCGGCATCGGCGCCGGCCGCAGCGCGGCTCGCCATCACCCTCGGACGCTTGCGCACGCCGTCTACTCCGGCAGAGCGAACGCCACGTAAGCTCCGCGGATCTGCTCCTGCGTAGAGGGCGTCAAGCCCGCCTGCGCCGCGGCGCAAAACACAATGTATTGCCGCCCGTTCCATTCATACACGGCCGGCACGCCTTCCAGCGCGGCGTCCACCTCGAACTCCCACAGCACCGAGCCATCCCGCGTGTCCAGCGCCCGCACCTTCTTGTCGCGCGTGCCCGTGAAGATGAGCCCCGTCGCCGTCACCACCGGACCCACCTTCGGATAGTGCGTTCCCGTATTGCGGATGCCCTTGGCGGCCAGATGCGGCACGTCGCCCAGCGGAATCTTCCAGCGGATGACACCCTCGTTCAGGTCATAGGCGGTCAGTGAGGTCCATGGCGGTTTGATCGGCGACAGCCCGTCGCTGGCCAGCATGAAGCCGAAGCCGCTATAGAACCGTTCGCCCGCCGAGGCCGCCAGCGCCGGCGCCAGCAGCTTGTCCTGCTCCGGATCGCGAGCCAGCTTCAACATCGCCGGCAGGTCCTTCGACACGACGTACAGCAACCCGTGGGCCGGATCCACCGCCGCGCCGCTCCAGTTGGCGCCGCCGTTGTTGCCCGGCATCTGCACCGTGTTCCGCGTACCAGGCGGCGTGAACAGACCCTCATTGCGCGCGCTCAGCATCTCGTCGCGGAACCGCGCGCGGTCCTCCGCCGAAAGATACGGACTCAAATCGTCCACTGTGAACGTCTGGCGCGCGAAGGGCGGCGGCTTGGTGGGCACGGGTTGCGTGGGCCAGGTCTCTTCGCCCGGCATATCCGAGCGCGGGACCTTCCTCTCCTCAACCGGCCACAGCGGCTCACCCGTCAGACGGTTGAACACGAACACATACCCCTGTTTGGTCACCTGCGCCACGGCGTCAATCGTCTTGCCACCGTGCCGCACCGTGAGCAGCTTCGGCGCCGTCGCGTGGTCGTAGTCCCAGATGTCGTGGTGCACCGTCTGGTAGTGCCACAGCCGCTTTCCCGTGCGTGCGTCCAAGGCCAGCAGGCAGTCGCTGAACAGGTTCGCCCCCCGCCGGTCCACGCCGTAGAAGTTGTACTTGGCGCTGGCCGTCGGCGCGTAGAGAATCCCGCGCTTGGCGTCCAAAGCCAGTTCCGTCCACACGTTCGCGCCGCCCACGCGCTTCCACGCGTCCTTGGGCCACGTCTCGTAGCCGAACTCGCCCGGACGCGGCACCGTGTGGAACACCCAACGCAGCTTGCCCGTCCGCACGTCGAACGCCCGGATGTCACCCGGCGCCGACCCGTAGCCCTGGTTGGTCGCCGACCCGAGAATGATCATGTCCTCGAAGACACGCCCCGGAGACAGCGACTGCACCACGCGCAGCGTTGCCGGGTCGCGGTCCAGCCCCACACGCAGATCCACCTTCCCGCCGTTGCCAAACGACGCCACCACCTTGCCCGTAAGCGCGTCAATCGCCCGCAGGTGCTGATTGCTCGAAAAAAGGATGCGGCGCTCCTTGCGGTCCTGGCTCTCCCAATAATTCATGCCCCGGTGCGTGATCGCCGTCGTATCGGCGCCCGGTGAATACGCCCAGCGCTCCTTCCCCGTGGCCGCGTCCAGCGCGACGATGGTGCTTTTCCGCGCCAGAATA
The DNA here is from genome assembly GCA_020847045.1 of Bryobacterales bacterium. GTDB lineage: Bacteria > Acidobacteriota > Terriglobia > Bryobacterales > Bryobacteraceae > JAFLBB01. Next base: position 171,944 of record JADLCT010000039.1, read on the forward strand.
TACATCCAATCGTCCACCACAATTGGATTGAACGAGTACTTGTTCCCATCGCCGGTGGGGAACTTCCAGGCCACCCTCAGCCGGGTCACGTTCTCGCGCGTGATCTTCGACAGCGCCGTGTACTGCGCCGAATCGGGCGAGCCGGCGTAGTCGCGCCACGTCCTGTACTCCTCGGCGCCGGCCGCCAGCGCGCACACCACACCCACGAACACGCAACGATTCATGCCGCTATTCTCCCACCGCGCGCCCTAGGCGCCGAAGATCTCCCGCAACCGCTCACCCGTGAGGCGCGGTTCATCGCCACGCATCATCCAGACCGAGATCAGCAGCTTCCCTTCGCCTGGCCTTTGTACGTGAATCGCCGGCTCACCCCGCATCAACCGCTCCTGCGCCTGCTGCGAGGTCATGCCCGCCGCCGCCTCGTTCCAACTCACCACCACGTGCGGCACCTCGTTGGCGATCACGGGAATGTGGCGTTCCGTACGCACACCCTTGGCGCCCTTCAACGCCCCCCGAATGGTGGCCACGCGCGCTTCCAGTTCCTTCCACTCGGCCGCGTGGTCCACCTTCAAATAGCGCTCCACCGCCGCCAGCAGACCGCACAGCTCTTCCTTGCCCACTTTCATGCCACGGCCGATGCCGCCATAGGGCGACATCGCCGGGTAGGAGGCTTCAATGAGATCCTTCCGCCCCAGCAGCAACCCGCTCGCCTGCGGCCCCCGCAGCGCCTTGCCTCCGGAGAAGATCACCAGGTCGAACCCCATCTTCGTGTACTTCCACAGGTTCTCCTTGGGCGTCGCGTCGGAGGCCGCGTCGTTCATCGTCGGCACTCCGCGCTCACGGCCCACCCGCACCCACTCCTCCGCTTTGATCTTCCCGTCATGTTCAGCCTTGTTCAGGAAGAACATCATGCCGGTGCGCTCGTTGATGGCCGCGTCCAGCTCCGCCCGCGTTTCCACGGCAACCACCTTCGCCCCGCACAGCTCCATCTGGTGTTCGTACCCCGAGCGGTGCGTCTTCTGCTGGATCACCTCGTAGCGGATGCCCTCGCGCCCCGGAAGCTTCTGCAGCTTGGCCGCATCACCCTGCGACAGGCACGCCGCCGTCCCCACGGTGATCGCCGACGCCGCCCCGCAGGTCACCATCGCCGCCGGCGCCTGCAGCAGTTCCGCGATCCGCGCGCCCACTTTGCGTTCCAGCTCCAGCAGTGGAATGAAGAAGCGCCCGGCCTCCTCCATCGCGCGCACCACCTCGGGCGGCATGATCGAACCGCCCAGCACGGTCACCACGCCGACACCGTTGATCACAGGCTTCACGCCCAGGCTCGCGTAGAGCGGCGAGGGAGACAGCGCCGTCAGTTCCTTGGCCGCCGCGCCCTGCGCCAGCGGCGCCATGGCGCCTCCCGCCAGCGGCGCCGCCGCGGCCGTTTGCAAAATTTTCCGCCGTGTCTGCTTCATGATGTTCGATTATAGGAGGCACGCCATGTTTTTGCCGATCTTTCTTTTTGCCGCCGGACTGCTTGCCGCACAGCCCTCCTACGACTTGCTTCTCAAGGGCGCGCACGTCATCGACCCAAAAAACAAAATCAGCGCTCCGCGTGATGTCGCCATCAAGGACGGCCACATCGCCGCCGTCGAGGCTTCCATCCCCGCCGCGCGCGCCCGCAAGAGCGTCGATGTCTCCGGTCTCTACCTGGTCCCCGGACTGATCGATCTGCACGCCCATGTCTTTGCCGGAACCGAAGGCCGCAGTCTCGCCGGCGGCGAAGCCAGCATCTATCCCGACACCTTCGCTCTCCGCACCGGCGTCACCACCGTCGTCGACGCAGGCTCCTCCGGACGCTCCAACTTCGCCTACTTTAAGCGCGCCGTCATAGACCGCGCCCGCACGCGCGTCCTCGCCCTCCTCAATATTGGCGCGGCCGGAATGCCCGGCGATGCCGAGGAGCAGGACCTCGGCCTGATGGACGCCAAGGCCGCCGCCACGCTGGCCCTGGCTCACCCCGATCTCATCGTCGGCTTCAAGGTGGCGCATTATCGCGGCGCCGATTGGACCCCCGTCGAGCGAGGCGTCGAGGCCGGCAACATCGCCAAGCTGCCCGTGATGATCGACTTCGGCGAGTTCCGTCCCGAGCGTCCCTTCCAGGACCTGGTCCTCAAGAAACTCCGGCCCGGCGACATCTACACGCATTGCTTCTATGCTCCGGTTCCCATGCTCGACACCGCGGGAAAGCTGCTTCCCTACCTGTTCGAGGCTCGCAAACGGGGCGTGCTCTTCGACGTCGGCCACGGCGGCGCCGCCTTCGAGTTCCGCCAGGCCGTTCCCGCCGTCCGGCAGGGATTCCCGCCAGACACCATCTCCACCGATATCCACTCCGGCAGCATCAACGCCGGCATGAAGGACCAGCTCAACGTGATGTCCAAGTTCCTGAACATGGGTATGACGCTCGACGACGTCATCCTGCGCTCCACATGGACTCCCGCACGCGTCATCCACCGCGAGCAACTCGGCCACCTCTCCGTGGGCGCCCTGGCCGACATCGCCGTACTGCGCCTCGATAAGGGCCGCTTCGCATTCGTCGATTCCTACGGCGCCCGCATGGATGGTTCGCAGCTCCTTGTAAACGAGCTTACCGTCGCCAGCGGACTGGTGGTGTATGACCTCAACGGCCGCACCCGCGAGCGCTGGGACAGGCTCGGCCAGTACGGCCCGCAGGGAGAACCCTCCTGGGACGGATCGCGCGGCGCCAGCAGGGCCCGCCCGCTTCCCCGCGAAAAATAGTGTTCACTCGGGTACACTTTTCCCTATCCGTTCCATCATGGCCACCACCTCCCAAGCCGCCGTCCTGTGCGCGTACAACGCTCCGCTGGAGCTGCGCACCTATCCCGTCTCGAGCGAACCCGCGCCCGGCGAACTCATCGTCCGCGTCGAGATGGCCGGGATCTGCGGCACCGACGTCCATCTGTGGAAGGGCGAACTGCCCATCCCCATTCCCGTCATCCTCGGCCATGAAAGCGTGGGCCGCATCGCGCAGCTCGGCGCGGGTGTCACGCGCGATTGGCTGGGCGCGCCGCTCGCCGTGGGAGACCGTATCACCTGGGCCAGGTCCATCGTCTGCGGCGAATGCTACTACTGCCGCCTGAAGCGCCAGCCCACGCGCTGCCTGGCGCGCAAGGCCTACGGCATCTCCTATAGCGCCACGGAGTCTCCGCACCTGCGCGGCGGCTACGCCCAGTACATTCACCTGCGCGCCGGCACGTCGCTGTTCCTCCTGCCGCCCACGCTGCCCACCGAAACCGTCATCGGCGCGGGGTGCGCGCTCACCACGGCCTTGCACGGGCTGGAACGCTGCTCCATCACACCCGGCGACACCGTTGTCGTGCAGGGCACAGGACCGGTCGGCATGGCTGCGCTCGCCGCCGCCCTCCAGGCCGGCGCCGCGAAGGTGGTGGTCACCGGAGGCCCAACGCACCGCCTTGAAGCCGCGCTCGGCTTCGGCGCGCACGCCGCCATCTCCATCGACGAATACGCCACGCCGCAGGCCCGCCGTGAAGCCGTTCTCGCCGCCACCGGTCCCTATGGCGCCGACGTCGTCGTCGAGTGCGTAGGCCACCCCAGCGCCGTTCCCGAAGGTTTGGAACTGTGCCGCGACGGCGGCAAATTCGCCATTCTGGGGCAGTACGCCGACGCGGGCAGCGTTGCGCTGAACCCGCACACCATCACCCGGAAACAGCTTGAAGTGCGCGGCAGTTGGGGTTTCGAGCCGCGCCACACCGCGCTTGCCATTCAAATGCTCGACACCACTCACTGGAAACACAAGTTCGCCGCGCAAATCACGCACCGCTTCCCGCTCAACGAAGTGAACGAGGCGCTGGACACCGTGAAAAACTGGCGCTCCGGCAAGGCGGTGCTCCTGCCATGAAACGCCGCGCCTTCCTGTTTTCGGCCCTGCCCTTGCTCGGCGCCGCCGCCCCCGATCTCACCATCAAGAAGCTGATCACGCGCAAGCACACGATTGGGAACCGCGACTACCTGTTCCTCGAAATTGAAACCGCCTCCGGCCTGCGCGGCCTCGGCGAAGGCTCCATCAACGGCCGTATCGAAATCGTGGAGCAGGCCATCCGCTGGTTCGCCCCCTACCTGGTGGGCAAAACCGCCGCCGGTATCGAGGAGCACTGGAACCGCAACTACTTTCAACTGTCGCGCTACCGCAACGGCCCAGTCTTGATGACGGCCCTGGCCGCCGTGGACATCGCGCTGTGGGACCTTGCCGGCAAGGCGCTCGACCGCCCCGTCTGGTCCCTGCTCGGCGCATCCACCGCCCCCTCGTTCCGCGTCTATTACAGCCACTGGAGTCATGAGCTGACGCCCCGCTCGCCCGACGCTCTCGCGCGTCTGGCCGCCGATACGCGCGCCGCCGGATGGACCTGCGTGAAATGGGTTCTGCCCAAGGATGGCGGCGAGGCCGAACGTCTGCGCAGGCTCACCGCCGAGGTGGCCGCCGTGCGACGCGGCGGTGGTCCCACGCTCGATATCGGCCTCGAACTGTGGGAAACCTTCAGCGCCCGCTCCGCACTCGACTTTGCCCGCGCCGTGGCCCCCTACCATCCTCTGTTCATCGAGGAGCCTACCTGGCGCGAAACTCCCGGCGCGCTGGGTGCGCTGGCCCGTCAAAGCCCGGTCGCCGTCGCGGGCGGCGAGGGCCTCATCTCCCGCTTCGAATTCAAACAACTGCTCGATGCCGGCGGCGCCTCCATCGTGCAGCCCGACGTCATCCACTGCGGCGGCATCACCGAAATCCGCCGCATCGCCTCGCTCGCCGAGGTCTACGGCGCCGAAATCTCGCCGCACATGTACTATGGCCCCGTCGCCCATGTGGCGTCGCTCCATTCGATGGCCGCCATCCACAACTTCCTGATGCAGGAATGGGACGCAGCCCTGGAACCGCTGTTCAAACGGCTCACGCTCGGCACGTTCCCCGTGATGAGCGAGGGGAAGGCCGCCCTCTCCGCGCGCCCCGGCCTGGGTATCAACATGGACTGGCCCGAGTGGGAACGCCGCCACGGCTACACCACGCAGAGCTTGCGCGCCCCCGGCGAACGGTAAGGGGTGGTCCACAACTCCGCCCGGCGAGACCGTTAACGCAAGAGCAGGAACAGTGTGACCGCCAGCGCCACGGCCAGACACCACACCAGCCATCCGCCCTCGGACCGCACCCGCGCCTCCAGTGGCTTCCTCCCCTCCAGCGGCCTACGGGCGGACGAGGCCGGCAGATCGGGCCGGCGCATCTCGGCCGTCTCCTCCTGCTCCTGATCCACGCCGGGCTCCGCGCGAAGGTCTGCCCCGCACAGGATGGCAACCACGGTCACGTTGTCCTGCTGCGGCAGACCCATCGTAAGCGCGCGCCGCACCAGCGCCTCGGCCGGATCACCCGGCTCGTCCAGGGCCGCGCGCATCTGCGCCAGCGATAGCGTCTTGAACAGACCGTCGGTGGCCAGAACGATCATGTCGCCCTCACGCAATTCCAGCGGGGCCTCCGGCCTGTCGATCTCCGGCGCCTGGTCCATCCCGATGAAACTGGTGAGCGCCTCGCGGTGCGGGTGGCTCATCGCCACGCCCTCGTCCAACTCGCCGCGCTCCACCTGCTGATCCAGGTACTCGCCGAACACATGCGCCGCGTTGAGACGCCGTATCTCTCCCTCCCTCACAAGAAACAGCCCGCTGTCGCCGGTGGAGACATATTCCAAGCAGCCGTTTCGCACAGCCGCGGCAATGAACGTCGTGCCCATCTTGCCGGGCAGGGTGCGCGCGGTAGCCTCGCGGAGCACCGCCGCGTTGGCATCCAGCAATGACTTGGTGAGCGCCTGCGCAAGCGCCGTCTCCCCGGCACGCCCTGGAAAGCTCTCCCCGAACGCCTGCACGGCTCTCCGGGCCGCAATGTCGCCATGCGCCAGACCGCCCATGCCATCGGCGATCACCACGGCCAGGCAACGGCCATTCGCCGGCGTATCGACATCCCCTTCGAGAATGCTGAAGCAGTCCTCCTGATAGGGCCTGGCCCCAATGTTCTGGGCATTCGTTGTGCGTAAGGAGAACATGGCGGATTACGCGAGCGCGACTCTTCAGCTTGCCACTCGCCGCCCGCGGCGTGGTACGCTCCGGAATTCTCTCATGACTGGCGATGCGTTGAAAAGCCGCGCCTGCCTGCTTGCGGCGGCGTTCCTGTTCTCCACCGGCGGCGCCGCCATCAAAGCCGCCGCCATGCCCGCCTGGGAGATTGCCGGCGCCCGTTCGCTGGTGGCCGCGCTGGCGCTGCTGGCGCTCGCCCCCGGCTCCCGCCGCCTGCCCAGCCGCCGCCACCTGCCGGTCGCCCTCAGCTACGCCCTGACGCTGGTCGCCTTCGTGGCCGCCAACAAGCTCACCACCTCGGCCAACGCGATCTTTCTCCAGTCCACCGCTCCGCTCTACCTCCTGCTCGCCTCTCCCCTGCTGCTCAAAGAACCAGTGAAACGAGCCGATGTCTGGGGGCTTCTGCTCATGGCCACGGGCATGGCGCTGCTGTTTACCTCCGCCGACCCGCCCACGGCGCTTGCCGTGGACCCTCTGCGCGGTAACCTGCTCTCCACCTTCTCCGGATTCACCTGGGCCGGCGTCGTGCTCGGTGTGCGCTGGCTGGAGCGTGCATCGCCTGGGGCGGGGGCCGCCACGGTGGTCCACGGCAACGTGATGGCGTTTCTCATTTGCCTGCCGTTTTTTGAAGGCCTGCCCGTGGCCAGCGCCTCGGCCTGGGCCACCATCCTCTACATGGGCTGCTTTCAGGTGGCGCTCGCCTATGTGTTCCTCACGCGAGGACTGCGCGGCGTGCCCGCTCTCGAAGCTTCCCTGCTCCTGCTGCTGGAGCCCGCGCTGAATCCACTGTGGACCTGGTTCGCTCACGGTGAGCGCCCCACGCCCGTCGCGCTGGCCGGCGGAGCGCTCATCGTCAGCGCCACCGCCGTGCGTCTGCTACGTTGAACCGGCTTCCACTGGCCTCTGGGACTGCGCTGTCCCATGGCCTATTCCCTAGTACGGCAGGCCCACGCGCTCGTCAGCGTTCCGAGCCGCGAGAATAGGGACTCTTCCCAATTGGGCCGCGCGCACCCGCACCGTACAATCCATAGTGACAGCACTCAACCGCATATCATGGCCGCTACCACTGCACGCTCGAAGCCGTACTTCAACGAGATTGAGGCCGCGCGCCATCTCGGCATTTCCATCGACGAATTCCGCGTCCTGGTGCGCCGCCACATCGTGGACCGCGAGGAAGACTTGAACAACATGCCCATCACCACCTTCCACGCCTCCGACCTGCTCCTGCTGCGCCTGCTCACGGGCAGGGGCGCGGCGAATTCAGCCCGCTAACTCCGGCCGCCGCCGCGCCGCTCTCCGCCCCTCCTGTACAATGGCCACTCTATGGCCAAAATTGGATTCCTCGGTTTGGGCATCATGGGATACCCCATGGCCCGCAATCTGCGCCGCGCCGGACATGAGGTGTACGTCTGGTCCCATACCTCCGCAAAATCCGAACGGCTGGCTCGGGAGGAGGGCGTCATCGCCTGCGCCACACCGAAAGAAGCCGGCGCCGCCGTGGAGTGCGCCTTTTTCTGCGTCGGCGACACCGCCATGTCCGAGCGCGTTGTCTTCGCCCCGGACGGTCTCGCTGCGGGCATGGCCGCCGGTGGCGTAATTGTCGACACCAGCACCGTCTCCCCCTCGTTTAGCATCGCCATGGGAGACCGTCTGGCCACTCAAGGGATCCACTTCCTGGGGGCGCCCTGCACAGGGTCGCGGCCCGGCGCCGAGGGCGGCACCCTCACCTTCATGATTGGCGGCGAAAAGAGTATCTTCGAGCGAACAAAGCCCTATTTCGAGGCGATGGGCAAGAAGCTTTACTACTGCGGCGGCCCCGGGCTGGGGTTGCACGCCAAGCTCACCCAGAACCTCGTGCTCTCCAATCTGCTCCAGGCGTTCAACGAAGGACTGGTGCTCTCCACCAAGGCGGGCGTCGATCCGGCCCTCATGCTGGACATCCTGGATAACTCGGCGGCAAAAAGCGGTCTCATCTCCTATAAGGCTCCGTTCATCTTTCGCCGGGACTTCACCACAAACTTCTCCGTAAAATGGATGCACAAGGACATCGGGCTCATGCTCGACTCCGCCAGCGAGCAGGGAGTACCCGTTCCGCTCACCGCGCTCACCCGCCAAATGTTCCAAGCGGCGATTGCACAGGGCTTGGGCGAGGACGATATTTGCTCTACTATCAAGGTGTTAGAGGGTATCGTGGGGGTCGAGGTCAAATCTTCTTGATTTTGGATCTCGATTTTTGTTGACATTCCAAAATCGGTATTCTAATATTGGAATCAAGCCGGGGAGGCAACTCCCACCAAAGCGAGACTAACCTCACTTGATAGACCCCTGAAGCAATTCCTCC
>JADLCT010000040.1 GCA_020847045.1 Bryobacterales bacterium
GGCCGTCGGCATCAAGGAAGTCGACTCCGGAATCTGGCTGGTCAGCTTTATGAACTACGATCTGGGCTATATTGACCTGGAGGAAAAAACCTTGCAGCCGCTTGAAAACCCCTTCGGCCCAAAAGTGTCACCCATGTCCTAGGAACATTCTGTTACCCATGTGTCCGGGTCGGACAGAGATTGAATGGTCGGGGCGAGAGGATTTGAACCTCCGACCTCCTGGTCCCGAACCAGGCGCTCTAGCCAGGCTGAGCCACGCCCCGACGGCGCTCAGCTTTCAGCATACAACGCCGGACCTTGTCACCGCCACCGCGGCGCTGCCGATACACTATCTAATATGAGCGCACTGCGGATCATCGCAGCCACTCTCATGCTGAGCGTGGGCGCGGCCATTGCTCAACAGCAGGCCCCCTCGGCCACCGGCAGTGAGTTAGAGAAGGCTGTGGAGGAGTTTCAGATCCAGACCAAGCGCCTTGGCATGGTGGAGGGCGCCGTGCCCGTGCGCCGTGGCGGAGACCGCAAGCAGTCACGCTGGCATGGCCGGCTCTTTGAAAACCTGCGCAACGACTTCCTGGACGCCGTGCCTCACGAGGTGGCCCAGCGGGGCGGAGAAAAGAACCTTCTGCGCCGGAACCAGTTCGGGTTCAACGTGAGCGGACCCGTGCTGTTGCCCCGCCTCTACGAGGGTGGCATCACCACCTTCTTCACCTTCACCTATGAAGGGATGCGCGAAAAGATTGGCCGTTCCTCGCTCCGCACCATCCCCACGCTGCCGGAGCGCACGGGCGACTGGTCCTCCACGGTGGACTCGGCCGGAGAGCGTCTAGCGTTGTACGATCCCGCCAGCACCGCGCGCAACCCCAACTACGACGCCGGCCGCGAAGTCTCTCTGGCGAACCTCGAATACACGCGCCTTCCGTTCACGGGGAACATCATCCCGGCGGCGCGTCTCGACCGGCGCGCCACGGATGTCCTCACGCTCTACCCGGCGCCCAATTCGAACGCCGGCCCCTTTTTCCGCAACAACTTTTTCGTATTTTCGCCGGAGGTCAACAGCGCCAACGGCATCATCACGCGCGTCGATCACTCCGCCGGAGAGCGCCACCGCCTCGGCTTCGGACTGAATTTTTCAAACGGCCAGGATGGCGCTTCCCCGCTGTTCCTGAATGACGCCAACCCCGGCGCACCCATCCGCAGCCGCCGCAGCCGCCGCGTGTTCGGCGAGCATATCTTTACCCTCTCGCCGCAGCGCATCAACACCTTCTCGGTGGACATCTCCAGTTCGCAGCTGGAGAACGAGCCGGAGACCGGCGATGGCCCCGTGTTCCCCTTCTACCAGTTCTCGCCCTATCTCGGCATGGGCCGCTCCACTTCGCAGTTGCGAAGCGCGCGCAACCAGTTCGTCGTCAGCAACAGCCACTCGGTACGTTGGAATCAGCACCGCCTGCGCACCTGGGCGCGGTTCCTCCGCGAACAGGTCAATATCTATTCGCCCACCTATCCGGAAGGAATGTTCCGCTTCGGCTCCGGCCTCACCAGCCTGCCGGGCATCAACAACACCGGGCATGCCTTCGCGAGTTTCCTGCTGGGCATGGCCGAGTACGCCGAGCGCAGCGTGGTCATCTCGCCCTCCTATTTCCGCCGCAGCCGTTATAACTTCTCCGGCTCCGACCAGTGGGAGATTCGCAAGGGCCTGATCTTCAGCGTCAACGTTTCGGTGGAGATCTCCGAACCACGCAAGGAGCGGTACAACCGCCAGTCCACCGTCTCGTTTGCCGCCATCAACCCGGTGAACAACCGTCCGGGAGCGTTGATTGCCGCGGGAGTGAACGGGCAGGGCCGCGCCTTCCAGCCGTATGTCGCCGCGGTGGAACCAAGCGCCGGCCTCACCTGGAACCCGTTCGGCGCCACCAAAACGGTGGTTCGCCTCGGCTATGGCCGCTCCTACTCACCCATTCCGATTTATTCGGTGCAGTGGGGCACGCAGGCGTTCAATGGAACGCCCACATGGGTCTCGGCAAATCCGCAACTCGCTCCGGCCGCCGTGCTCAACGATGGCCTTCCCGCCACAGACCGCACCTTTCCCGACCTTCGTCCCGAGTCGGCCAACAACACCGTGGCCGATCTGGTCGAGCCCAATGGCATCCAACCCACATACCAATCCTTCTCGCTTTCCTTCGAACGCGAGTTGCCGGGCGCGTTTCTTTTCACACTGGGCCTGGGCCACGCCGGAGGCCACAATCTGTTGCTCGGAAGCGGATCATCGAATCCCAATGCCATTCCGCTTTCGGCGCTGCAGTATGGAGTTCAGTTAAACGACGAGAACTTCAACCGCTCCGTGCGCCCATACCCGCAGTACCAGAGGTTCGATGTGTACGCGTCGTGGCCGGAGGGCAAGTACCGCCGCGACGCCTGTTCTCTGCGAGTGGAAAAGCGCGCCTCCTCCGGACTCGCTCTCGCCGCCAGCTACGAGCTTTCCAAACAAATGGACAACTACTCGGGGCCCTACGGCGTGCAGGATTACTACAACCGGGCCAACGAATGGTCTCTCACCTCGGGCAACAATCCGCACCGGCTCACCGTGTCCTATTCCTATGAGCTGCCCATGGGTCCCAACCGCTTGCTCTTCCCGGCCACCGATTGGCGGCGCTACCTGGTGGAGGGGTGGTCATTGAGCGGCGTCACGACGCTGGTCAGCGGCGACCCTCTCGCTCTGCGGCCACAATTCAACAACACGGGCCGCGTCGTGGATGCCCTGCGCGTGAACGTTGTGCCAGGCGTCGATCCCCATGTCGCCGACCCCTCGCCTGATCTCTGGTACAACCCCGCCGCCTTTGCGCAGCCCGATGACTTCACCATTGGCGACGCCGGGCGCACGCATCCCAGCCTGCGCGGCCCGAGCGCCCAGAACCACGACCTTTCGGTGAACAAGCGCATTTCGTTGTCGCTCGAAAAGAGCATGGAGTTCAGCATGGTGGGTTTGAACTTTCTGAACCACGCCAACTGGAACGACCCCGACATGATGATCGGTCCGGCCACGGCGCCCAATGTCAACTCCGGGCGGATCATCGGCTCGCGCGGCGGACGGGTGATTCAACTGGGATTGAGGTTCAGTTTTTGAGCGCGCCCACGCGAAGGCAATGGCTGGCCATGGCGGCGGCAGCGGCTCCACCGGAGCCGCGAGGCGTGCTGCGCGTTCCCTTCCGTTCCCCCGGCTCGCCGCTCACGCCGGCGCAAGTGTCCGTCTCGCTCGACGGAAAGCCCGCGCGCGTGGTTCGTCTGCTGGATCCTGGCGGCGATCTGTTCCTGCTGCTTACGCTCGATCTGTCGGGCGATCTCTCACTGGCCGATGCGGCGCGCCAAACGATTCTGAAACGGCTGGCCGCCCTGCCGCCCAACGCGCGCGTGGCGCTGATGCGCGCGCAGGACAGCCTGCGGGTGGCCGTCGATGCCGCCGCGACGCGCGAGACTCTGACGGCCGCCATCGAGGCCTTCACCATCGCGCCGCGTCCCGGCCTGCTGAACTCGATCGAAGGCGCGCAGGAGCTCGCCGATGCCATCGCCGCGCGGGCGCGCGTGCGTGTAGCCGCTTTGATTGTGAGCGACAGCAACGTGGTGAACTACCGCGAGGACTACTCCAACCCCGTCGTCAACTCCAGCGATTCAGGCGACATGAGCCGCCGCTTCCCCGAAGGGCTCATCAAGGAAAAGATCCGGCAGATCAAGGCCCGCATGCAGACCGGTGAAACGCCCCTCTACCTGGTCCACCTGCAATATCTAAGCGATGTGCTGAACACGGCCTACCAGACCGGCCTGCAGGATCTGATCCGCTCCACAGGGGGCGAGGCCGAATTCTGCCGTTCGATCGCCGAGGTGCCCACCTCGCTGGACCGCGCCTTCGATTGGATCACGCAGAGCCAGTACCTGGCCGAGGTGGAGGCGCCGGCCAACCGCGGCCGCACGGTCGATCAGCTTGTCAGCGCCGGGGGCCGTGAGATACACTCACGCGCGCGGCGGCAGTTCTCCGGGAAAGGACAGAAATGAAATCGTGGTTGCTGGCCCTCGCCCTCGCGGCGCTTGCCGCCGGCGGCATCCTGTTCTGGAAGGCGACGGCCGGCCGGCCCACCGCCGCCGATGCGGAGCAATGGAGCAAAACCGAAGCCGATCTGCGCGCCCGCCTGGCACAGGCGGAGAAGCGGTTGAGCGAACTGGGCCATCCCCTGCCCGCTGCCGGCGCCCGCGAGGAGTCCGGCCCGGCTCACACGCCCGGTGCGGTTACCCCCTATTCGCGCCGCGAAGCCGACCTGGCCGAGTTGATCCGCCTGAAGGACGAGCAACTGACCCGCTCGGAGACCGCGCTCGGTGAGCTTCGCGCCAAGTACGCCGAGCTCGAGCAGCGCATCACCGCCGTACAGGAGCAGGACAAACAGTTGCGCGATACCGAGGCCGGGCTTCGCCAGAAGATCGATGCGAACACGGAGCAGATTGTCGAATTGCAGCAATCGGCCAAGCAAAAGGACACTCGTCTCGGCGAGCAGGACGCCGCGCTCAAGTCATTGCGCGCGGCTGGGGAGCAGCAGGCTCGCAGCCTGCAGCGGGTCCGCTCGCTGAGCGAGGATCTCGAAGATCTCGCACGGCGCCGCGAGGTCTACATGGCCAACATCCTCGGGCGCTACCGGGAGGCCACGGACTCCTTGCGCACACTGGGGCTGCAACTGGAGAACCGCACCGAGGAGGCTCCCATCGGCCGCACGGATATCTCGCGCATTCAGTCGGCCCTCTCCTCGGCCGACGAGGACATGCGCCAGCTTCGCGCCCTGTCCACGCGCTCGCGCCAGTTGCAAAAAGAGCTTCTGGCGGTTAAGTAGTCCTCCCGCCCGAGGCTACACTGAAGCCATATGGCCTTCCGCGGCGTCGACTACATGCACATCGACTCGTTGTTCAGCGAGGACGAGCTTCTGGTGCGCCGCACGGCGCGCGAATTCATCACGAGGGAGTTTCTGCCCCTCATCCGCGACTGTTACCGCGAGGGCCGCTTCCCCACGGAACTCATCCCCACGCTGGGCGCGATAGGGTTTCTCGGCGCGAATCTGGAAGGTTATGGATGCGCCGGCATGAGCAACGTCGAGTATGGCCTGGCGATGCAGGAGCTGGAACGGGGCGACTCCGGGCTGCGCAGCTTCTGCAGCGTGCAGGGCTCCCTGGTGATGTTCCCCATCTTCACGTTCGGCAGCGAGGAACAGAAGAAGCGCTGGCTGCCCGAGATGGCGGCGGGACGAAAGCTAGGCTGTTTCGGCCTGACCGAGCCCGGCTTTGGCTCGAACCCTTCCGGCATGCAGACGCGCGCCGAAGCCGACGGGAACGATTGGGTGCTGAACGGCGAAAAGACCTGGATCACTTCCGGCTCCATCGCCGACGTTGCCGTGGTGTGGGCGCGAACCGGCGATGGCATTCGCGGCTTTTTGGTCGAGAAAGGGACGCCGGGGTTTACCACGTCGGACATCCACGGCAAGCTCTCCATGCGCGCCAGCGTCACATCGAGCCTGTCCTTCGCCGATTGCCGCGTACCCGCCTCGGCCATGCTGCCCGGCGCGAAGGGTTTGCGCTCGGCCCTGGCCTGTCTCACGCAGGCGCGTTACGGCATTGCCTGGGGCGTTCTGGGCGCGGCCATGGAATGCTTTGAAACGGCACGGCAATACACCATCGACCGCAAGCAGTTCGACAACCGCCCCATCGCTTCGCACCAGCTTGTGCAGGAGAAGCTGGCCAGCATGATCACCGAGATCACCAAGGCGCAACTGCTCGCCGCGCACGCCGGAAGGCTGAAAGACCAGGGCAAGCTGGAAGCCGCCCACGTCTCGATGCTCAAGCGCAACAACGTTGCCATCGCCCTCGACGCCGCCCGCGCGGCGCGCGACCTTCTGGGCGGGAACGGCATCATCGACGACTATCCCGTCTTCCGCCACATGTGCAATCTGGAGACCGTCAAGACCTACGAGGGCACGGACCATATCCACGCCCTGGTCATCGGAGAGCGAGTTACGGGAATTCCGGCGTACCGCTAAGCAGCCGCCCGGCGGCGGTCCTCACGCGACGTTCACATAGAAAAACGGAGGCAGCGTCAGCGCCACGACGTCGTCCTTGCCGTTTTGCCGGGCCATCTCCAGGGCCACGTCCACCGAGGGGGCCCACTTCACGCCCAGCCGCTTCGGCGCCGCGTCCGTCTTCGGCCCCACCATGATCACCTGCGACAGGTATTTCAATGGATAGGTGGCCCAATACCAGACCGTGAACGGATGGAAGCCGTGGTGCGCAAATTTGTTGCGATAGTCGTCGCGGAGCTTCTCGTCGAAGGCGAACTTTTCCTGGAAGCGCTTGTGCATCTCCATCGGGTCCGCCGTCTGGGGCAGCACCTCATGCCAGAACTGCTCGTAGGCCGTGTGATATTCCGGATGGAAGATCTCGAACACGGGGTTCAACAGAATCACCGTGCCGCCTCGCTTCACCAGCGGCTTATTGAAGAACCAGTTGAAGACGTAGCCTAGAACGTCGCTCAGCACCAGCACAGGGTTGATGCGCGCGTCGATGGCGTACGGGCTCAGGTCGGGCAGACCGAACACGAGCGTGTCGTACTGCCGGGGCACGTTCACCTTCAACTGGCGGTGCATCGCCTCGACAGTCTTCGGATGCACGCCGTCAATCGTGCCCGCGTTCAGCTCCATGGGCAGGTTCGCGCCCGGCACAGAGGCGAAGATCTTCCGCCGCAGCGGCTCCGGCGTGATCATCATGCTGAGCGGCGTCAGTTTCTTGATGACGAGCTGAACCGGGTTGCACTCGGAATCGGGAATGCCCAGATGGTTCATGTAGCCCGGATAGGTGGCGTTGTTCATGGCCGCCTCCAACACCATGATCTTCACGTGCTGGGACACCACCCGGGAGATGCGCTCGATGCAGGCGTGCATGCAGGACCCCTCGGGCTGCATCACGTGCGGCACCTCCTTGGTCATGTGCGGCGAATGGTGCGCGGCGATCGTCTTGTAGGTGCCCAACCCGACGGCGACGCTTTTGTGTCCGCCATTGAGTGGAATCTGCACGGCGTCCAGGTAGATGAGCAGATCCGCCTCGACGGCGTGCCGCGAGGTCTCCACCGGCTCGCCTTGCGCCGTTTCGCCCAGGTAGGCAAGCTCGTCCGGCGCTTCGGCGTCGAAATTGGTGAGCTGAGCCGGATAGAACTCGCTCATCACCTGGGGGCCCACCATGAACTCCAACTCGTGCCGTTTCATCTTGCGGTGCAGCGCCACGGCGCACATCAGACGTATGTTCCGCTTGTTCACCCCCGCCTCATACAACATCGGCAGCACGGCTTCCAGCATCAACTGCCGGATGTCGGGCCGCGACGAGGGAGGAAACGGCTGGCAGTTGTCGTCGAAGCAGATGAGGATCTTCGAGTTCCCATCCACCATCGACTGGAGCGGCGGCATGTCCACCGGCGATTCGAAAGCGCGCCGTACGGCGGCCGGAATCTCCACGCGGCTCAGGCCAGGCTGCGGCCGCGGAGCATATAGGACGTTCGATCCCTCGGGCAAGCGGACGTCGATCAGGTTGTTGCCCGAATAGGTAAGGTAATTCATCGCCAACCGCTCAGTGTAGCGTCACTGGGCGTTGGGCTGCGGGCCCGGAGGCGCGGCCGGAGCGAACTGGCGGGCCCAGTCCACGCGCGCCGTGGCCTGCATGGCGACGAACAGCGTCAGAATCGCGCCAATCGTGATGGCCAGTCCGGTGTAGCCCCGGAAGAAGAAGGCGTAGCTGAACAGAATCAGGTAGACAAACTGCGCGGCCGCGGCCTCGCGCAGGGCGAATTTCGCGCCCGTGACGATGCGCAGATAGCTGGCGACCAGAAAGACGCTGACGAGGGAGCAGATGGCAAAAGCGGCGTGGATCGGGATCTGATCCGCCAGATAGGCCAGCAGCAGGTGGAACGCGAAGAAGGAGGCCGCCAGGAAGAAGTAGTTCATCGGGTGGAGCGGAATGCCGCGCAGCGTCGTCAACAGCAGAATCACAAAGAAGAAGAACAGGAGGGAGACGGGCGCGAAGTAGCTGATCTCGCCCGCCAGCGGCCCCGGTTGCAGCCGTTCCGGCATGGTGAGGGCAATCGGCGAGCCGGACACCATGTTGCGGTAGTTCCATTCCAACCGCCAGCCATCGCCCTGGCGAGTGCGCGCGGTGGGCGACAAAGTGTTTTCGGGAAAGTCGATGGCGGCGAAGTTGGTCGTCATCACCAGTTGAAAGTCCTTCACCTGGCCCACACCCTGGCCGAAACTGTAGCGCCACGAATCCAGACCCTGGGCGCGAAAGCCGGCCTCCACCTCGATCACGCCGCCGGCCGGGATCACGGCGTCGGTTTCGGCGTGCTGGCCCTGCTGGCGCACGGCCTGTTGTTTGCCGTTCACAAGCAAACGGACGTCGTCGTACACGCCATGTCCGGATGGAAACGGCAGCGCCACGCGGACCGGAAGCGGCTCGGTGCGCTCGTTTCGCAGCCGGTAGACGCCGCGGAACGAGTAGCCATAGGTGCTGTACCAAAGCAGCCCCTTCTGCCGGGGATGCAACGCAACCTCCACCCAGACGCGTGACGACTCCGGCTCAATCCTCCGCTGCACATCCACGGTGACCCGGCGGACCACCTTCTTGCCGTCGATCACCTCCTCGCGCTCGCGCTCCTGTTGCACCGTGTAGGCGGCCCACGGTGGCGTCTGCTGCTGGTTGCCGCCCCAGGTGGACTCCACCTTCGACTTCAGCGCCGAATCCGATTGGCTGGTTCTGTATTGAATGGTGGAGCCCAGGAACAACCAGGCCACCGAGGTGGCGCCCCAGATGAAGGCAATGGCGAGCAGTCGAAGGAACATGAGGCCATTGTCAGCCGGTTGCATCTTTACGTCAAGTACTTTTTGTTATAAAGTACACGATTGGAAACCAGCCGGTGCGGGCCCGCGGGCTTACTGGTTCAATTCAGAGAGCCAGCACCCGCGGAAAAAGGAAGTCGTTCTCCAGACGTAAGTGCTCGATGCTATCGTCATTCAGGCGCCGCAGGCCCTGGATCAGGGCCCGGTGTGTGGCGCAGGCGCTGTCTGGCACGGTGAACCCGTTCGTCATTTCGCGGAAAAGTTGCAGGACTGCCCCGGTTGCTTCGTGTTCGTAGTCCATGCGCGCGATCGTCTGGGCCAGGCCCCCGGTGCTGATGGACCTGTCCTCGATCCCGGCTTCGTGATCGCGTACCTTGAGCCGGATGGCGGGAAACAGAAGCAACTCCTCTGTCTCGAGATGCGATTGCACGTCGGCTTGGTAGGCTTCCAGAATCTGGCGCAGGCCTTCGAGGCCGCTCGTGCGCCGCGCCCCTTGGAGACGTTCCAGGCTGGCGGCGAGTTCGATCAGCAGCGGCAGTTGGCTGCGCAGAAAATCATGGTGTGTGGAGACCAGATGGTCGAGCAGGTCCGGAATCGGGGCCGTGTTCCAGTCCACTTCGGCGTCCGGAGCAGGTCCGATTGCGGCCATGGATCGAGTGGTAGCCCTGCCGAGAGTGGCTTCAGGCGGGAAGGTGGTCATGTAATGCTCTTTCACCAGGATGGATCACGAAAAGGATTTTGTCGGTGATGCCAGTCACGCGGCGCGCCGCAGGCGCTCAGGAGTGGAGTGCGCGCACATGCGCCGTGACCCCTGCGGACAATCCTTCCAACGAATAGCCGCCTTCCAGTACTGAGAGGACGCGGCCCTGCGCATGACGCTGGGCGATTTCCATGGCGATGCCCGTCATCGTGGCGAAATCGGCGTCGGTGAGCTGAAAGCGCCCCAGAGGATCCCCCATGCGGGAATCAAAGCCGGCCGAGACGATGACGAGCGCAGGCCGGAAGGCGTTGGCCGCGGGCAGCAACCGTTCGCGGAACGCGGCTAGAATTTCGCCACCGCCCGAACCGGCGGGCAACGGGCTGTTGAGAATCCGTCCTTTGCCCTTGCCTTCGCCGTTTTCGCCGGACATGCCCGTACCGGGGTACCACGGGTGCTGGTGCGTGGAGAAGAACATTACGCTGCCATCGGAGTAGAAGGTGTCCTGGGTGCCGTTGCCGTGGTGCACGTCCCAATCAATGATGAGGACGCGGTCCACGCCGTGCTTGCGCTGGGCATGACGGGCGGCCAGCGCGACGTTATTGAACAGGCAGAAGCCCATGCCGCGGCCCGGCGTGGCGTGGTGGCCCGGCGGGCGGACGGCGCAGAAGGCGGTGCGCGCCTCGGTCCGGAACAAGGCATCCACAGCGCTCAAGACCCCGCCGGCGGCCTGGAGAGCCACATCGAGAGTCTGTTCGGAGAAGGCGACATCGCCTGTCGAGAGTTCGCCGACAGCATCGGGGCGTCCGGCAAGCGCGCTCAGCTCTGTGCGTACGAACCGGATGTAGGGCGCCGTGTGGACCAGCGCCAGTTCGTCATCCAGCGCCGGCCTGGGAACCACGCGGACGGCGTTCTCCATCAGGTGAGCGGTTTCGAGCGCGCGGGTGACGGCATCATAGCGCGCAGGCTGCTCGGGATGCCCCTGGCCTGTCAGATGGTTCTTGAACAGGGGATCCAGCAGCAGCGCGAGGGCCATCCTGTGATGCTAGCGCGCGGCGGGCCGCTTGTGACGGCGGGGCACGAACGTTTTCACTTCCGGCCGGCGGCCGCGATCGCCCTTACCCGCGCGCGGCAACACGACCACTTTTTCATCGTGCAAGGTGGCGGCATGACGGGGTTCGGGCAACGCCGCGGGCATGGGTTTGGCTTCCAGACGCACACCGAGAGTGCGCTCGATCCGCCGCACCTCCTGCCGTTCGGAGCGGCCATGGAACGACGAGGCGATGCCGCGTGCTCCGGCGCGTCCCGTGCGGCCGATGCGGTGGATGAAATCCTCCGGCGCCTGAGGCAGATCGAAGTTCACAACGTGGGCGATGTTGTCCACATGGATGCCCCGGGCGGCGACGTCGGTGGCCACCAGCACGCGGTAGGCGCCGGACTTGAAGCCATCCAACGCCTGGTTGCGCTGGCTCTGGCTACGGTTGCCGTGAATGCGCGCCGCCTTCACGCCGAAGCGCGACAGGTTCTTCGCCAGGCGGTCCGTGCCATGCTTGGTGCGCGAGAAGACGAGGAATGAACCCTCGTGCTGCTCCAGCAGGTGCGCGAGCAGCGGCAGCTTTCGTTCGCTGTCCACCTCGTAGACATGCAGGTCCACCTGCTCGGCCGGCTTGGTGACCGAACCGATGGCCACGCGGGCCGGGTTCTTCACATGGGACTCGATCAGGTGCGCCACCGACTTTTCGATGGTGGCCGAGAAAAATAGCGTCTGCCGCGTGGCGGGTACGGATTTGAGGATGGTCTTGATGGACGGCAGGAAGCCCATGTCGAGCATCCGGTCGGCCTCGTCCAACACGAAGAAGCGTACGCGGTCCAGCGTGAGCAAGCCGCGCTGCAGGAAGTCGCACAAACGGCCGGGCGTGGCGATCAGCACTTGCGCGCCCGCGCGGATCTGGTGCAATTGCTTGTTCTCGTTCATGCCGCCCACGACGGCGGCCGCGCGCAGCGGCGTACCTTGCGTGAGCAGTTGAAAGGTGTCATTGATTTGCAGCGCGAGCTCGCGCGTGGGGCTCAGGACAATGGCCTGGGCGCCTTTGCTGACGGTCTTCGACAGCAGGCTCTGCACCATGGGGAGAAGGAAGGCGAGGGTCTTGCCTGTGCCGGTTTGCGCGGTGGCGACCACATCGCGGCCTTCCAGGACTGGGGGGATGGACTGGGCTTGCACGGGCGTGGGAACGCTAAAGCCGTGCCGGGTGAGATTGGCCTGCAACGCAGGACACAAAGAGAGTTCGTTGAAATTATTCATTCAGAATTGTGCGGGAAGAGGGAATCAGCGGACCAACAACAGCGTGAGGGACAAAGCGGATTGGCTTCCAGCCATTTTTAAGTATAGCGCGATGGAAACACAACCGCCGGACGGCCCTTGGGGACTGTCCGGCGGGTGGGGTCAAGCGGGGCGCTGGCGTTAGAACTTCACGACCAGGGCGAACTGCCAGGAGCGCGTGGCGTCCTGGCCCGTGATGACGCCGAAGCTGCCGCTGGTAGGGTCCGTGTTCGGATCCGACAGGCTCGGGTGGTTCCAGGCGTTGAAGGTTTCGGCGCGGAACTGTGTATTGAAACGTTCCTTGATCTTAAAATTCTTGATCAGGGAGAAGTCCCAGCGGTCCTGATTGGGGCCGCGGACGCCGCCGAAGCGGAGGGGGAAGGTGCGCAGATTCGAGGCCAGTTGCTGCGCCGCGATGCGATTGAAGCCCGCGTTCACGTTGAACCACTGGTTGACGCTGCGTTGATCCTTGGGCA
>JADLCT010000041.1 GCA_020847045.1 Bryobacterales bacterium
AGAACTGTTGGAGGCGCGGGGGGGAATCGAACCCCCGAATAAAGGTTTTGCAGACCTCTGCCTTACCACTTGGCTACCGCGCCGGGAACTTCCTTTCAGTGTATCGCAGGCCTGAGCCGCGCGCCTGGATTTCGCTTGGCCGTTGAATTGCTTTTGCCTTGCGTGGAGGCCAGCGGGGCGGAACACGGCGTTGCCGCACCGTATGGATGTGCGATGCATTCGGTTCAGATCGTGATTTCGGACTCTGGCCGCGCGCGTGAAATCGGCCGTTACCTTACAGCCAAAACACAGTTTCGCGTGCGGCGCAGTCCGGCGCCCAGCCCGAGGAGCCACCAGGTGCTGTTGATGGATGAGCCCACCTTTCGAGCCGCCATCAGCCGGCTGGCTCACCCGGAGCGCATCGTGCTGCTGGCCTCGCAGCCGAACGAGGTGTGGGATGAGGCCATGCGAGCCGGCGTGGTCAGCGTCGTCAAGGAGGAGGATTCGCTCGAGACGGTGCTGATGGCCGTACTGTGCGCGGATCTTCGCCTCAGCCGCCATGCGGGTTGTCCACAATTTTGCGCGAACATCCCCAGATCGCTCTGCCCATTGCGCCTAGCGCCCCAGGGAGTTGATTGGAATCGCGGCAGACGGGATGGCGGGAAGCCCGGCGCGGCGTGGCCACAAAGTTGCACTTGGAACATGTGAGGAGGAACCCATGGATAGCAAGTTTCTCGTTCCCGCAATTGGCTGGGGTGTGCTGGCTCTGGCCGTGGCTGTGGTTGCCATTTACCGCATGGCGATTGGGTCCAGGGAAGACGACCAGATCCACCTGAGCGCCAGCGAGGCGCAGGCATCGGCCGTGCAGATCGCCCTGGCACACAAGCTCGAAGTGCTGGACAAGATCGGCAAGAGCCTCACGGTAATCGCCGTCGTGTATGGCGCGGGGCTGGTTGCCTGGGCGATTCGGGATGCCTGGGTGGGCAGCATGTTGATGCCGAAATAAGGTTTGAGGAATCCGGCGCGCCGGAAGTTTGGCCGGCCGTCTCGACTCCTCCCCGAACCGGTAGAGAAACCCTGTTTCGCTCCGGTTCGCCTCCGCCCGGGGTGTGGCAGCGGAACCCACGCCCCGGGCCCTTCCATTTGCGCACTGGCGCGGCGCAGTTTGAGCCGCTTGGCATTGGACGTGCTGCTACCTTAGTAAGTGAAGGAGGAGTTCCTCATGCGCCTTGCCAAAATTCTCCTGCCCGTCGATTTCTCCGAGCGTTCCGTGACCGCCTCGCATTATGCGCATGCGCTCGCGGTTCCGTTTAATTCCGAAGTCATCATGGTCCACGTCGTCCGCCCTCTGGACTATGCCATGGGCGGAGCTGAGCTCACCGGCGCGGTGGGCGCGGAGTGGTATGCCTCGCGCCTGGACGACTGGAAGAAGCAGCTCGACCAGTTCCAGGCACATGAATTCGAGGGTCTCCAGGTTCGCCGTATCGTTCTCGAGGGCAACCCCTCCGAGGAGATCGTCTCGCTGTCGCAGCAGGAAAAGTGCGACCTCATCGTGATGCCGACGCACGGGTACGGCCCGTTCCGCCGCTTCCTGATCGGTTCGGTCACGGCCAGGGTGTTGCATGACGCCGAGTGCCCCGTCTTCACGGGAACGCATCTGGCCGAGACGCCCGTTTCCGACCGGCTGATGATCCGCCGGCTGCTGTGCGCCGTGGATTTTGGCCCACAGTCGGAGGCCATGCTGCTCTGGGCGAGCAAATTCGCGCAGGGCTACGGGGCCTCCTTGCACCTGGTGCACGCGCTGCCGGCGCTCAGCTCCGGCGAGGCGCGGTATCTGGATGAAGAGATCCAGGTGAACATCGCGCGGCAGGCGCGCGCGCAGGCGGCCAAGCTGCTGGCGCATCTTCAGCTCGAAGCGGACGTGATCCTGGAACACGGCGATCCCGCGCGTGTGGTTCATGACGCGGCCCAGAAGCTGGGCGCCGATCTGGTGGTGATCGGACGCCATGTGAGCGCGGGCATACTGGGAAGGCTGCGCACGCACGCCTACGCCATTGTGCGCGAGTCTCCCGTGCCCGTCGTCAGCATCTGAACACGGGGCGGACCGCCATGGGTATCCTGCCATGACCGGCTCCCGGCGACAGGAGGGCTTTCTCGACAAACCCGGTTTGCTCGACCCGCTGTTTGAGCCGGGCTCCCTCGTGGTGCTGGGAGGCGCTTCCGGAGGCGCCGCCGCGGCGCGCTTGCGGGACCGCTTGCGCGAAGATGGCTTTCAGGGAAGCGTCTCCTCGGAGCTGGACGGCGCCTCGCCGCCTGCCAGCCTCGCGCTGATCACGGCCTCGCTCGCCGAGTTGCCTTTGCTGCTTCCCGCCTGCGCGGCGCGGGGCATTCCGTTCGCCGTCCTCTTCGGACACGCCGTGCCGGGCGGCGCCGGGCTTGCCGCGTTGTCCGGCATCGCGTCGCCCCGCCTGCTGGGACCCAACTCGGTGGGCATTCTGCGGCCATGGCTGGGGCTGTACGCCACGACGTTCCCTCACCGGCCGCGTCCCGGTCCGGTGGGCTTTCTTACGCAGAGTGGCGCGTTCGGCGCGGGAATTCTCGATTGGAGCCTGCGCGCCAACGTGGGCTTCAGCGCTTTTGTGAGCCTGGGCACCCTGCCGGGCGTGACCTGGGGCGATCTGATCTACCGTTTGGGGGATGACGCGCGGACGCGCTCGATCCTGATCTACATGGAGTCGTTGGACGACCCGCGCTCGTTCCTGTCGGCGGCGCGTGAGGTGGCGCGCACCAAGCCCATCATCGTGCTGAAGGCCGGACGGACGCCCGAGGGCGCGCGCGCGGCGGCTGGGCATACACTACAGGCGCCGGGCGACGATCATGTGCTGGACGCCGCCTTCCGCCGCTGCGGCGTTCTGCGCGTGGAGCGCATCAGCGATCTGTTCTACATGAGCGAGGTGCTCTCCAAACAGCCCTTGCCCAGAGGACCGCGGCTGGCCATCGTAACCAATGCCTCGGGCCCCTCGGTGCTGGCCGTGGATGCTCTCGTGTCGAATGGAGGAGAACTAGCGCGGCGCGCGGCCAACCCGTTCGGCTTGCTTCCTGGCGAGCCGCCCTCCGCCTTCGCCGCCGCCGTTGTGGAAGCGGCGCGCGACGAGGCCGCCGATGGCGTGCTGGCGGTTCTGACGCCACAAAGCGCCGAGTTTCCCACAAGTGTCGCCGAGGCTCTTCGCCCGCATGCCCATGCCACGGGCAAGCCGCTGCTGGCCAGCTTTCTGGGAGGCCGCGAGGCGGCGGGCGGCGTGGCGATTCTGAATGAAGCGGGTATTCCCACGGTGCCCTATCCGGACACGGCCGCGCGCTCGTTCACCTACATGGTCCGGTTTGCGCGGAATCTGGCGAACCTTTACGAGACGCCGCAGATTGCCGGGCGTGGGATGAGCGAGGAACGTTTGGCTGTGCTCGGAGCGGCGCTCGACTCGGCGCGGGCCGGCGGCCGGGAAGATCTCACGTCCGGCGAGGTTGCTTCCTTGTTGCGAGCCTATGGCCTTGCGGCCATTCGCGGCGCTGCTTCTGATTTGCATGAGGGCGTGGTGCCTCTTCGCATCGTTTCACGCGTGGACCCGCAGTTCGGCCCCGTGCTGGCGCTTTCGGCCGGAGGCGGCCTGCGCACGTTCCTTCCGGGGGAGTCGCTCGGGCTGCCTCCGCTAAACTCAACGCTGGCGCGGCTGATGGTGGACCGGAGCGGATTGAGGCCCGCCCTGGTCCGCGCCTCGCTTCCCATAGAGGCCCTGGAGGAGGCGCTCGTGCGGCTGAGCGCGCTTGTGTCCGAGTTCGGGCGCCTGCGCGAGCTTGTGCTGGACCCGGCGTGGCTGGCCAGGGACGGGCTTTACACCGGCTCCTGCGCGATGACGCTCCATCCGTTCTCGCTGCCGGACTCCTCGCTGCCCCCGCTGGCCATCCGCCCCTACCCGGAACAGTACGTCACGCAGGCTGTGTTGAAAAATGGCGAACCGGTCCGCATCCGCCCCATCCGGGCCGAGGACGAGCCGGCGATGGTGGAGTTCCACAAAGGCTTGAGCGAGCGCTCCGTATATTTCCGCTACTTCCAGATATTGAATCTCTCCCAGCGCACGGCGCACGAGCGGCTTACGCGCATCTGCTTCATCGACTATGCCCGCGAGATGGCTCTGGTGGCCGAGCGCGCCAGCGGCGAGATTCTGGGCGTGGGGCGGCTGTCGCGGCTGCATGGTACGAATCACGCCGAGTTCGCCGTGCTGGTGGCCGATTCCTGGCAGGGCCAGGGCATCGGTCTGCACCTGCTGTCGAGGCTGACCGGCGTGGCGCGAGCCGAGGGGGTGGCGGCTGTGGCCGGCCAGATTCACCCGGAGAACCGGGGCATGATCGCCCTGGCGCGCAAGGCCGGCTTTCAGATTCGCGACCTGGTGGACGAAGGCGTGGTCGAATCCTATCTTTCCCTCTCGGAAGCCGCCCCCGCGCAATAAGGAAATGGCCTGCCGCACGGAGGAGTGTGTGCGGCAGGCCGGGCGTCCCCAGGGGGGAGGGACGGGAAGACGGTTGCGTTATCTGGCGTGCGACCGGGCGATGCTGAAGTCGGCGTTCGCCCCATGGCAGGCGCCGCAGCTTTCACCCAATTGCGAGGTATTGACCAGCGCGTGGCTGAACGCATCCCTGGAAACGTGGCAGCCGACACAGGCGGCCGTGGCCGGTTGCATCGGACTGACAAAGGCGCGCGGGTTCACCACGGGTTGCAGCTTGTCGCTGAGCGGCGGGTTCTGCGAGTTGTTCACATGGCAGGCATTGCAGTTGCGGCGGTCGCCCGGATACCGGACGTGTGAATATTCGTGCTTCACATTGCCAAAGCCGTAGACGGCATACGGTTGTCCCAGCTCATGCCCGGAATGGATCTTGTGGATCATGTGGGAGAAGCTGATGGACTCGTCGGGTTTGTCGCCAGCCGGACGGCGCGCCGAATCCGTCTTGGTGGGGTTGTGGCAGACGACGCAGGCTTCCACTCTGTTGCGGTTGCCGCCGTGGAGCGTGAGGTTCACATGGCAGGAGTTGCACTTGGCGATGTCCACCACGTGGCGGCGGGGCTCTACCGCCGAGCCATCCACGGAAAAGTAGATGGACTTGTTCACGCCCTGGTCCTGCGCCGTCACTTCGCGGGTGGTTCCGGCCAGGAGCTTGGTGTTCTTGTAGCCTTCGATGAAGACCGTGTAGCTGCCCTTGGCGTCGGCCGGCAGCGGATTCTGGAAGGTCCAGAAGAATGTGCTGCCACTGCCCTGCGCCGCGCGGACATCTTCGGAGAGGAAGGTCGAATAGTCGCTGGTTGGACCGCCCAGCACCAGCGCGAGCCGCGTCATCTCGGACGGTTTGACCGGGTTGCCCTTGTCGTCGGTGATGGAGAAGGTCACGGTGGGCCGTTTGCCCGCCGCTCCGTCGTCCACCTTCAGGAGTTCAAAGTTTACGCCGGGCAGCATTTGCGAATCTTCCGGAATCATGTGGGCGCCCAGAATGGAGGCGTCGAAGTCCAGCTCGCCCTGGGGAGTGTGGCAGTTGGCGCACTGGTTGTCGCTCAACTGGGGCAGGTTCACGTGTTTTTCACCAGTGGCGAAATTCACATCGTCGTGGCAGGCGCCGCAGGCGGCCCGGCTCGGCTTCAGCCATTTGTCGGGCTGGGCCGCCTTGCCGTCGTGGCACACCTGGCAGCGGCGTGCGTCGGAGGGAATCACCACGGAGGAGTAGTCGTGCACGGACTGGCCAAAGCCGATCACCTGATATTTCCCGCCGGCCTGCACACTGGGCAGTTGCGCGCCCATGTGGATCTTGTGGACGAGCACCGGCATATCCATCGTGTTGCCGGTATCGGGATCCACGGTTTGCGGCTGGTGGCACATGACGCACAACTCGACGCTGCGGCGTGATCCGCCGTGCAGGGCCAGCGGGTCGTGGCACTTGTTGCAGCTCGCCGTGGTGACCACGTCGCGGCCCACCTTCACCGCCTCATTATCCAGGCGGAAGTGGTACACGTCGTCGTCGTAGTTGGTGGGCAGATCAAACTCGCTCAGGTTCCTCGACCCGTAGGCGCCAATGGCGATGACAATGTCGCGGGCCGTGCCGGCGGGCAACTTCCGGCCGAAGGTGTACCAGTAGTCGCCATCGCCCACCTGCTGCCAGGAGCCTCCGGTGTCGGAGCTGGCCTGCGTGGCCGACTTCCCCGTGATCGAGCTCGACTGGACAATCGTGGTGATTGCGGTGTAGTGCGACTGTCCGGCGGGAATGGTGGCCAGGATCAGGCTGACGCCCACATTTCCCGGCGTCTGGATGCCCAGGCGGTCCAACCCTGCGCCGCGCAAATCGGTGAGCTTCACATGGGCCTTCACCGTGCCGTCGTTGGCCACCTCGTGGCCGGTCACATCAATGATGAGTCCCGGACGAACGAAATTCAGCAGATTCTCATTGGCGTAGTATGCCTTGTCGTTCACCGTCAACTCCGGACCGGGGGCGCTCGCAAGCCGCCACCCCAGTCCAATGAGTGCGAATACTACTAAAGCTTTACCTATATTTAGAAGCCGTCCCATTCGGACCTCCCCTATCACCGGTCGATTAAGCACGTTATTGGCCAACCGCCGCCTTGCCGTGAGTGCCGCATTTTCCAATAGCGGAACGGACCGCGGCGGCCAGCCTCCACCGGGCGTCCTAGCCGCCCTTCTGGTGCTTGAGGCTGTACTTCTTCATCTTGTAGCGCAAGGTGTCACGCGTGATGTCCAACAGTTTGGCCGCCTGCGTCTGGTTCCATGCTGTCTTGTCCAGTGCGCTTACGAGCATGGCTTTCTCAACCTCTTCGAGCGACATCCCCTCCAGCGACGGCGTGGCGGGACGCGTGGGAAGTCCCAAGGGCGCGGGCGCGGCCGATACCGGAGCTTCATGCGCCCTGGTGATGCCCAGGCTCTCCGGCTGAATCCAGGCCGACTCTTCCAGGACAACGGCGCGCTCGATGGTGTTGCGCAGCTCGCGCACATTGCCCGGCCACACATGCTGGAGCATGGCTGACTCCGCCGCCGGAGAGAGCCCGCGGATGTCCCGCTTGAAGCGTTGCGCGAACAGGCGGAGGAAGTGCGCGGCCAGCGGGAGAATGTCCTCGGTCCGCTCGCGCAAACTTGGCACGGTAAGTTGAATGACATTCAACCGGTAGAACAGATCCAGCCGGAAGCGGCCCTGCTCGATCGCCTCGCGCAGGTTCCGGTTCGTGGCCGTGACCACGCGGAGATCCACCTCGATGTCCTTCACACCGCCCAGCCGCCGGAACTTTTGCTCCTCCAGCACGCGCAGCAGCTTGGCCTGGAGCGCCAGCGGAAGGTCGCCGATTTCGTCCAGAAACACGGTGCCGCCGCTGGCCAGCTCGAGTATGCCGCGCTTTTGCGAACGTGCGTCGGTGAAGGCGCCCTTCTCGTAACCGAAGAGTTCGCTTTCGAGCAACGTTTCCGGAATAGCGGCGCAGTTGATGGCCAGGAAGGGCTCCGCCGTGCGCGTGCTGTGGTAGTGCAGGAACTTGGCGAGCACATCCTTGCCGGTTCCGCTCTCGCCTTCCAGCAGAATGGTGGACACCTCGCTGGCCGCGACACGGCGGGCGAAGTTCACCACCTGCCGCATGAGTGGTGACTCCACCACCATCTCAAAACCGCCCAACTCCGGTTTCGCCGCGGGCCGGGGGGCGCCGCTGCCGCGCTCCTCTTCGGGCTCCTCGGAAATGGGCTCCAAGGCCATGACGGCGCCGCGGGGCCGCCCCTCATGGTCGAGGATCGGCGAGAGGCTGCCGGAGACCCGCCGCTCCTGGCCGCTGGAACCCGACAGGATGGCGCCGGCGGGCAATTCGCTCATGGTTCCGTTGTCCAGGGTGCGCAGAATCAGCCCATCGAGCAGGTTGCCCTGGGCGTCGAGAAGACGCGACACCTCTTCGAACGGCCTGCCGCTAGCGCTAGACAAACGCCACCCGGTCCAGCGTTCGGCGGCGGCATTCATCAGGGAGATCCGGCCGTCGCGATCCAGCGTGATCACCGCCGTCTCCATGGCCGAGAGCGTCTGTTCGAGCAGGCGCTGGCGCAGGCGAGCCTCCTTCTCGGTGGCCACCTTGTGCAGCGCCACTTCGATGGTGGCGTGCAGTTCCGGCTCCTGGAAGGGCTTCACGATGTAGGCCAGCGGCTCACTCAGTTTGGCCGCGGCCAGTGTCTCGTCGTCGGCATGGGCGGTCAGGTAGACCACGGGGATGTCCAGGCGCTGCCGCAGCAGGCGCGCCGTTTCGAGACCATCCAGCTTGCCTTCGATGCGGATGTCCATCAGAACCAGATCCGGGCGGTCCAGTTCGGCCCGGCGCAGCGCCTCTTCGCCGTTGGCGACGGCCGCCGTCACCTCGTATCCCGACTGGGTCAGGATGTCGCGCAGGTCCTCGGCCGTGATCCGCTCGTCTTCCACCACGAGAATGCGGGCGCGGTTTGTCACGTCTTCTTAGTCTCCCCCTGGCTTACCGCCGCTTCCTTCGCACCGGCGGCGGCCTGACCCTGAAATACCAGCTCCATGCAGGTGCCGCTTTCGGAATTCATGTTCAGTTCGGCCCCCATCTGTTCACTCAAAATGCGGACCAGGCGCAGGCCCAGCGAGCGGGCATTCCACAAATTCACGTTCTTGGGCAGGCCGACGCCGTTGTCCGACACGCGGAGACACAACCTGCCATCCTGCTGGCGGTCCAGCCGGACGGTGATCTCACCGTTGCGCCCCTGCGGGAAAGCATGCTTTAGACAGTTTGACAGCAATTCATTCAGGATCAAGCCTATGGGGACGGCCAGCGCCATCGGCATCCTCTCGCCGCCAAAATCCATTTCGAGCTTGACCCGGCTCAGGCTTACCCCATAGGAGCGGAACAGGTGCCCCACCAACTGCTCGGCGTACTCCTGGCAGTCGATTTTGCTTAGATCCTCCGACTGGTACAACTGCTCGTGGATCAGGGACATGGAATGAACACGATTCTGGCTTTCGCGGAAGGCGCGCCGGATCTCCTCGTCGGCCACCTGCCGCGACTGCAACCCGAGCAAGCTGGACACCACCTGCAAGTTGTTCTTCACGCGGTGGTGGATCTCCTGGAGAAGCGCCTCCTTTTCCCGCAGCGACTGCTCAATCTTACGCTCCGCGTCTTTTCGCTTGGTGATATCACGCAGAATCACCATGTGCAGCAGTTCGCCGCCCTGCTCGGCCTTCGAGATGGATGCTTCGGCGGGAAACTCCGTGCCATCACGCCGCAGGCCGACGATTTCGGCCCGGTCTCCCATCCGTTTGGAGGCCTCCGGCGAATCCTCGAACACCTTCACATGCGCCGTGTGCGCTCTCCGGAACGAAGACGGAATTAATATGTTGATGGACCGGCCGAGCACCTCTTCCCGCTGGTAGCCAAACGTGTGTTCGGCGCCTGCGTTGAAATAAAGAACCCGCTGATCGCGTCCGATTGTAATGACAGCATCTTCGGCCAGGTCCAGGATCCGGGAGAGGAGTCCGGATTCGGTGGGAATCTGGTTCATGGCGATCACGTCCATCCGGCGAGGGTCCATGCGGGTGTGCCCACCCACGCTGTCCGCAATTCGCCATCCAATTGGGTGAAGATGCTCATATTCACGGCAATCTCTAGGGAGGAAGTATACCGAACTCGATTGTGCGCGGAGGATATACACTCAATTTTGGGTGTTCTCACTCGATGTTGTGTTCATGAGGCGCCCGGTTTTGCCGCTTTTCTGGCCGGTCCGCGCCATCTCGTTGCGTTTACAGCCGGGTCTTCAGGCTGCGCGGGAAGTGGCGTATGAATTGCTTTAGTGTCATTGAGGGGAGTGGGCTTATCTCCCGTTTTTGTTTGTAATGCTTGTGTCCGATTCAGTCATACAACTCGCCGCCCATCAGCCCTTTTTCGCTGGCTTCGGGCCGGAACTGATCCAGAAGATTGCCACAGTTTCGGAGCCCGTGAGTTTTCGGGCTGGGACGCACATCTGGCGGCAGGGGGAGCAGCACGAACTCTGCTACCTGATTCTGAGCGGCCATCTGGCACTGGAGATCTATGTTCCACTGCACGGCCCGCTGGCCGTGGAGTCGGTCTCGGCAGGGGAGATGCTGGGCGGAGCGGGCATGGTGGCCTCGCACAACTGGAATTTCGACGCGCGCGCACTGACCGACGTGGAGGCCATCGCCATCAACTGCATCCGGCTTCGCGAGATGTCCGAAGATGACCATGAGCTTGGCTATCACGTCTACCGCAGGCTGGCGCATATTCTCGACGGACGTCTCACGACGGCGCGCCGCCGCCTGTTGGAGCACGTTTCGCCCCTGAAGGAATAGCGCCGCCCGCCGGGTACCCTCCGGCCAGACATGCCGGCCCTGCCGGAGGCGCGATATAATCGCTGCCACTCCCGCCATGCCGCGTTGTCTGACCATCGCGCTTTCCGTTCTGGCCTTCCCGGCGGCCTGGGAACCGCTGGCCGCGCAGGTGCGCTTCAACCGCGACGTACGTCCCATACTGTCGGACCGCTGCTTTGCCTGCCATGGTCCGGACGCGAAGAACAAGAACATACCGCTGCGGCTGGACTCCTTCGAAGCCGCCACGGCTGTCCTGCGGGGAGGACGCCGGGCGATCGTGCCGGGCGACACGGCCGCAAGCCAGTTGATCGCGCGCATTGTGTCCCCTGTCAAGGGACTGCGCATGCCGCCCGCCGCTTCGGGTCCACCTTTAAGCGCGGCCGAGGTGGAAACGCTGCGGCAGTGGGTGGCGCAAGGCGCTCAGTGGGAGAAGCACTGGGCTTACCTGCCGCCGGAGCGGCCTGCGCGGCCAAAGTCCGCCTGGGCCGCGCGTGAACGCAACGCGATCGACGCGTTTGTCTTCGCACGGCTGGAAAAAGCCGGTCTGGCTCCCTCACAAGAGGCCAGCCCCGCACGCCTGTTGCGGCGGCTCTCGCTTGACCTGACGGGCCTTCCACCCACTCCCGAAGAGTTGGACGCCTTCCTGGCTGATTCCGGCGAAGGCGCCTACACGCGGGCTGTGGACCGCATGCTCGACTCTCCCGCCCATGCCGAGGTGCTGACCGCGCGCTGGCTCGACGCGGCCCGCTACGCGGACACCAACGGCTATCAGACCGACGGCGAACGGTCCATGTGGCGCTGGCGCGACTGGGTGATCGGCGCGTTTGCACGCAACATGCCCTTCGACCAGTTCACCATCGAGCAACTCGCGGGCGACCAACTGCCCCACGCCACGCTGTCGCAGCGCATTGCCACGGGCTTTCAGCGGAATCATCGCGGCAACGGCGAAGGCGGCATTGTGCCGGAAGAGTACCTGGCCGAGTACGCGGCCGACCGTGTCGAAACCATGGCGACCGTCTGGCTGGGCTCGACCATCGGCTGCGCGCGGTGTCACGACCACAAGTACGACCCGTTCACGCAGAAGGAGTTTTACCAGCTATTTTCGTATTTCTCGAACATTCCCGAGCGTGGCCGGTATTTCAAGTTCGGCAATACGCCACCGCTGACGCCGGCCCCCACGCCTGACGACGAAACCAAACTCGCCGCCGTGGAAGCCAGGCTGGCCAGCGCCGAACGGGAGTGGGCGCGCCTGCAACCGGCCGCGGCGGGCGCGCTTCCGCCGGCCTGGACGGCCACGCGGGACATCCTGTTTCACGCCCAGCCGCGTGAAACCTTCGATGGCTCGCGCTTGCTCGACGCCGGATCGAAACCGGCCCTGCTCGGTTATTTCGACCGGTTCACGATTACCGCGCGTTTCACCGCCGAATCGGCCAACGGCCCGATCATCACACGCGCCAAGCTGGAGCAGGAACCCACGGGCTGGGGCGTGGTGCTGCAGAATGGCAAGCTCCGCGTCTACTTCTCGTCGCGCTGGCTGGACGACGCGCTGCACGTCGAAACGTCCGAGCCGGTTTCGCTGCGCCAGCCTCATCACGTCGCGGTCAGCTACGATGCTTCGCGGGTGGCCGCGGGCATTCTCATCTATGTGGATGGCAAACGGGTCCCGGTGAAGGTTCTGGTGGATGAGCTGAACCAGGAGTTCCGCGCCAAGGAACCCATCCGCATTGGGGGCGGCGGCGGCCCGGGAGATCCCGCCAAGGAATTTTTCAAGGGTACGATCGGCGAAGCCCGGCTTTATGGCCGCGTGCTCGATCCGGCCGAGATCTCCTGGCTCGCCAGTGGCGACCGCACGGCGGTTCCCCTCGAAGCCGCCTCGCCAGAACTCCGCCGCGCGTTCACCAATCTGTTCGACCTGCGCCAGGAGCGGGAACGGCTCATTCGCGGCTTCCCTACCGTGATGGTGATGGAGGACAACCCGGCGCCGCCCCGCGCCCATGTGCTGATGCGTGGCGCATACGACAAACCCGGCGAAGAGGTGACGCCCGCGCTGCCCGCCGCGCTCAGCACGGCGCCCGCGCCCACACGGCTGACGATGGCGCGCTGGCTGGTGTCGCGCCGGAATCCGCTGACCGCGCGCGTAATTGTGAACCGCTACTGGCAGATGATTTTTGGCGCCGGTCTGGTGAAGACCGTCGAGGATCTCGGCTCGCAGGGCGAATGGCCGAGCCATCCCGAGTTGCTGGACTGGCTGGCCGTGGAGTTCATGGATTCGGGTTGGAACGTCCGGCAGTTGCTGAAAACCATCGTCAGCAGCGCCACCTACCGCCAGAGCTCCCGCGCCACGCCGGAGCTGGTCAAGCGCGATCCGGAGAACCGGCTGCTTGCCCGTGGACCGCGCGCGCGGCTCTCCGCCGAGATGGTGCGCGACCAGGCGCTGGCCATCGCCGGTTTGTTGGACCGCCGCGTGGGCGGGCCCAGCGTGAAGCCCTATCAGCCGGAGGGGCTTTGGAAAGAGCTTTCCGGCATGGAATACGCGCAGGACCATGGCAGCAGCCTGTACCGCCGCTCGCTCTACACGTATTGGCGCCGCACGGCGCCGCCGCCTTCGATGATGAACTTCGATGCTTCGGGGCGCGAGGTGTGCCTGGTGCGAGCCTCGCGGACGAACACGCCGCTGCAAGCTCTCAACCTGATGAACGACGTGCAGTTTCTGGAAGCCGGCCGGTTTCTGGCGCAGCGGATGATGCGGGAAGGCGGCGCGGATGCGGCGGCGCGGCTCCGTTACGGCTTCCGCCTGGCCACGGCGCGGTATCCCACTGAGACGGAGTTGGGCATCCTCACGCGCGCGCTGGCCCACCACCGTGACCGTTACGCTTCGGACACCACAGCCGCTGTGAAGCTGCTGGCGCAGGGCGAGGCAGCGCGCGACTCTTCGCTGCCGGTGGCCGAACACGCCGCCTACATGGCCGTCGCCAGCATGATCCTGAATCTCGACGAGGTCGTTACAAAGGAATAACCGGCCATGGATCCGATTCGCCGCCATCTGCACCACGCCAGCCGCCGCCAGTTCTTCTCGCGGACCGGCATGGCGTTGGGCTCGGCGGCGCTGGCCTCGCTGCTTGCCGAGGACTCCGGCGCTCCCGTTCCGCACTTCCCCGCCAAGGTGAAGCGCGTGATCTTCCTGTTCATGTCGGGCGGACCGTCGCAGATTGAAACATTCGACTATAAGCCCAAGCTGGAAGAGTTGCGCACGGCGGAGCTGCCCGCCAGCATCCGCATGGGCCAGCGGCTGACCGGCATGACCGCATCGCAGGCCAGCTTTCCCCTGGCGCCCTCCATCTTCCCGTTCGCGCGGCGCGGCCAGTGTGGCATGTGGGTAAGTGATTTGCTGCCGCACACGGCGGCCATCGCCGACCGCATCTGTGTGATCAAGTCGATGCACACCGAGCAGATCAACCACGACCCCGCCGTGACCTTTTTCCAAACGGGCCACCAGATTGCCGGCCGGCCGAGCATCGGCTCCTGGCTGGCCTACGGGTTGGGTTCGGAGAACAAGGAACTGCCCGCTTTCATCGTGCTGATCTCGCAAGGCTCGGCCAGTTCCGGCGACCAGCCGCTGGCCGACCGCCTGTGGGGCTCCGGCTTTCTGCCTACGCGGTATCAGGGCGTGAAGTTCCGCGCCGCCGCCGATCCCGTCCTCTACCTTTCCAATCCCGAGGGGCTCTCCGCGGCCGGCCGCCGCCGCTTTCTCGACGACTTGGCGCAGCTCAACGAAGAGCATTACGCCGACTTTGGCGATCCTGAAATCTCCACACGCGTCGCCCAGTATGAGATGGCTTACCGGATGCAGACCTCGGTGCCCGAACTCACCGATCTGTCCAAGGAGAGCGAGGCCACGCTGGCGCTGTATGGCCCCGAGGTCCGCAAGCCGGGCTCCTTCGCGGCGAACTGTCTGCTGGCGCGGCGCATGGCCGAACGCGGCGTGCGGTTCATCCAACTTTTTCATCGCGGATGGGACCAGCACGTGAACCTGCCGGCCAACCACCCCAAACAATGCCACGACGTCGATCAGCCAGGCGCCGCGCTGGTTGCCGACCTCGCCGCGCGCGGACTGCTGGAGGACACCCTGGTCGTTTGGGGCGGAGAGTTTGGGCGAACGGCGTATTGCCAGGGCAAACTCACGGCCAGCGATTATGGCCGCGACCATCATCCGCGCTGCTTCTCCGTGTGGATGGCCGGTGGCGGCGTCCGAGCCGGACTCACGCATGGCGAAACCGACGAGTTCAGCTACAACATCACCGAAAACCCCGTCGATGTGCATGATCTGCACGCCACCATCCTGCACCTGCTGGGGCTGGATCACACGCGGCTGACGTTCAAGTTCCAGGGCCGGCACTTCCGCCTCACCGACGTTTCCGGGCGCGTCGTGCGCGGCGTGCTGAGTTAACCCGCCTACTCCAGGGCCGAGTACAACATCACTTTGAACTTCTTGCTCGGGCCCGGGACGAACGGCGGGCGCTGCGCCATCCACACCGCGGCGAGATCGTTCTTGCGGTCCACCCAAAAGTAGGTACCCGCCGCGCCGCCCCACTCCCAGTTGCCTTCCGCTTGTACCACCTGGGATTCGACCTGGTTCACCAGCACGGCTCCGCCGATGCCGAAACCATGTCCGCCCCGGCCGTTGGGTCCGCCGGGCGGCATCACGGAAAGCGGCACATGATTACGGAACATGAAATCCACGGTGGAACGAGCCAACATGCGCCGGCCCGCGAGCGAGCCGCCGTTGACCAGCATTTTCAGGAATTGCATATAGTCACCCGCGGTCGAGTACAGCCCGAAGCCGCCGCCAAAGTAGGTTGGCTCGCGCGAGGGATCGTCGGCGCGGCCCGGCTCGACCACGCCCGACTTGTTCAGCACATACGACTTCGACACCCGGTTCAGCTTCGCCTTCGGCACGAAGTAGGCGGTGTCCTTCATGCCCAGTGGAGTGAAGATGCGCTCGGCCAGAAACCGGTCATACCGCTGGCCGGACCAGATTTCCACCAGGCGTGCGACGATCTCCAACCCCTGGCCGTAGCGCCACGCATCGCCCGGTTGGTGCGAGAGCGGTACGGTGGCGAACCGCTTGGCTACCTCCTCCAGGTTCGGCGCTCCGCGAAGCACCTGCTTCTCCATATAGCCGCGCATGTTCACGAGCCCGGAGGTGTGCGTCAGCAGGTGATGAATGGTCAGAGGCCGCTTCAACTCCTCCACCTCGTCCTGCGGCCCGTCCTCCTTCCGCAGCACCTTCACGTGGGCGAACTCGGGGATGTACATCGACACCGGGTCGTCCATCAGGAACTTCCCCTCTTCGTAGAGGATCATCGCCGCCACGCTGGTGATGGGCTTCGTCATGGAGAAGATGCGGAAGATCGCGCCGGCCGTCATCGGTTGTTTCGCTTCCAGGTCGCGGTAGCCGAACGATTCCGACAGCACCGTTTGTCCTTTCCGAGCCGCCATCACCTGAATGCCGGCGAACTCCTTCTTGTCCACCATCTCCTGCAAACCGGCCTTCAACGTCTTCACACGCGCCGGAGACAGAACGGGAGGTGGTTGCGCCGCGGCCGTGACGGCAATCAGGAGGGCACTCAAGGCGAGCTGTTTCATGATCGAGACAGGCTATCAAAAAAACGAAAGCTCCGAGCCGTAGCCCGGAGCCTCGTTCCGTTTCTGGCGGATGTTTAGAAAACCAGCTTCAGAGCAAACTGCGTCTGGCGCGCCGGAGCCGTCGAGGTGATGGTCCCGAAGTTGTTGCTGCTGCGGTTGCCTTCCGGCGTATTCAGGTTCGTCTTGTTCGTCAGGTTGAAGAACTCGGCGCGGAACTCCAGCGCCATGCCTTCCTTGGGAAGCGCGAACGATTTGTGCAGCCCGAGGTCGGTCTGGTACAAGCCGGGACCCACCACGGTGTTGCGTCCGGCGTTGCCGAACGGGTTGCTCTCCGCCGTGGGGATGATCGCCACGTTGCTCGAATTCAGGTAGTTGAACCATTCGCCGTTGGCCGTCTTCGGATCGCCCAGGACATTCGGGCGGTAGGTGCCGGCGCTGGCCACCTGCTGCCGCGTGACCGGCGAATAGCGCAGATTCACAGGGGTGCCGCTGGTGATGGTGGAGATCTGGGTCAGGCGCCAGCCTCCCAGAATGGCGTTGGTGACGCCGTTCCATCCCGAGCCGAAACGGAGCCCCTTGCCGAAGGGCAGGTCCCAGACGAACGTCAGAGTGTTGTTGAACTTCTGGTTGTAGCCGCTGACGGCCTTGTTTTGCTGGAGCTGGCTGAACAACACACGAGAGTCGTCGCCGTTTTGCACCTCCAGGTGGCCGCTGGCGTTGTCCATGGCCTTGGCGTAGGTGAACGAGTTCAGCAGGTAGAAACCGGCAGCGAAGCGGCGCTCCAATTTCACTTGCAGCGAATTGTAGTTGGCCCAACCGCCGTTGAAGGCGCCCTGGATGAAGGAGAATCCGGTGATGGCGCGGCGCTGATCCACCGTGAGATTTGCTCCGGGGACGTTCTGGCGGGCTTCGTTCACGTCCGACAGCACGATGAGCTTGTTGGAGCGGTTGCCCACATAGGCGACGTCGAGCACGAGGTCCTTGGCCAGTTCCTGCTGCACGGTGAAGTGCCAGCTCATCGTGTACGCCGTGCGCGTGTCGGCCGGAATGTAGTTGGTGCGCGTCGTTGCCGTGCTGACGCGGGAGGGGTCGAGCAGGTTTGGCGGATAGCCGTCCTGCGTCGGGCGGAAGCAGGTGTTCGGCGCCTGGTTGGCGGCGCAGGCACCCTGGCCCGGCTGCTGGTTGATGGAGATGTTGAAAATGCCCGGCAGGTTATAGCTCAGCAGGTTTTCGCCGCCCAGGCGGTTGAAGTGAATGTAGCTGACGCCGAAGCCCGAACGGATGACCGTTTTCGGCCGCAGCGTATACGCCAGCCCGAAGCGCGGCGCGAAGTTGTTCCGGTCCGGTCTGATCAGCGTGCGGTCATATACGGAGCCATCCTTGGCCTGGATCAGCGTGCGTGTCTCGGGGTTGAAGTTCGACAGCACGTTGTTCTTTTCCCATTGCGGCGTCGAATACTCATACCGCATGCCCATGTTCAAGATCAGCTTGGGCGTCACCTTGAAGTCGTCCTGCACATAGAGGAAGTTCATCCGCTGGCGCAGGTTGACGATGATCGCGTTGTTCAGGGCGTAGGCGTTGCGCAGGCCGAACATGAAGTCGGCCAGATTGTACAGGTTATTCGTCGACGAGGCGGGCGCGCTGAAGCGGCTGCCGTAGTTGTCCTGGCCGTATTTGGGGTTGAAGTCGTCGATCTCGGTGTTGATGGCCTGGTATTCCCAGCCGGCCTTGATCGAGTGGCGTCCCTGCATGCGCGTCCAGTTCACCTTGGGATTCACCACATAGGGATTCTGGAATTGCGGGTTCGAGGGCTGCTGACCGAG
Source organism: Bryobacterales bacterium (assembly GCA_020847045.1). GTDB lineage: Bacteria > Acidobacteriota > Terriglobia > Bryobacterales > Bryobacteraceae > JAFLBB01. The sequence continues at coordinate 17,862 of JADLCT010000041.1, forward strand.
TTGCGTATAGCCGCTGACGATCTGCGCGTAGAGGCCGCCTGCGAAGCGCGGGTCCTCGGGAAGCCCCGTGATGCCATAGGCGGCGCTGGCCGGCGGCTGGCCGATGAACACTGGGAACTTGCCGCCTTCCGTCTTGCCGATGCCCAGACGGAACTCCATCACGGAGCGTGCGTCCATGGTCCATGTGGCGCCGCCGGCCACCTGGTAGTTCAACACGCGCACGTTGCCGTTCGAGTTGCCTCCCGAAGGGCCGGGGATGGCCGGAGGCTCGAAGTTGTTCATCAAACGGTGGCTGTAACGGCCGAAGAAGGTCCAGTTGGAGCTGGCGTAGTAGTCCACTTTCGCGTCGCCCTTGTCGTTCACGTCGGAGCGGCGCGGCAGCGCCTCGTAATTGTTCGAGATGCCGGGCCGGTTCACCGCGGGCAGTTCGTTCAGCACCTTACGAGAGAACGCCGTCATGTCGCTTTGCGGAATGATGCCGTTTGCATACTCGCGTCCGGTCAGCGGATTCCTCACGGGAAGGCCAATGTTGCCGGCGCGCTGCTCCATGGTGGGCAGGGTCGAGAGAGTCAACTGGCGCGTGATGCGCCGGTAGCCTTCGTAGTCGGCGAAAAAGAACAGCTTGTCCTTCTTGATCGGGCCGCCGAGCGCCGCGCCAAACTGGTTCTGCGTCAGCGTGGGCTTGCGATTCTCCAGCGGCTTGAAGAAGCCCACGGCGTTCAGCGACGTGTTGCGCAGGTATTCCCATGCCGCGCCGTGAAACTGGTTGGTGCCCGAGCGGATGCTGGCGTTGATCACAGCGCCGCCGGCGCGTCCGAACTCGGCCGAATAATTGTTGGTCTGCACCTTGAACTCGGCGACGGCGTCGGGCGAAAGCTGAACCACCTGGTTTGAGAAGCCCTGGTTCGAGGTGCCATAGGAGTTGTTGTCCACGCCGTCCACCACGAAGTTGTTCAGCGAGCTGCGCAGGCCGTTCACGTTGAACGAGGCATCGCGCGAAGTGGAGATGGCCGACTTGCGCACGCCCGGCGCCAGCAGCGCCAGGTCGGCATACGAACGTCCGTTCAAGGGCAGGTTCACGATCTGCTGTGATCCGATTACCTGGCCCCGGTCGCTCGAATCGGTTTCCAGAGCCGCCACCGCGCCCGTCACCGTCACGCTTTCGGCCACCTGGCCCACCTGCAACGTAAGATCCACGCGCTGCCGCGCGTTCACCGTCACGGTGAACTCCTCGCTCATGGCGCGGGAGAAGCCCTCGTGCTCGGCAGTCACCTTGTACCGCCCGATCCGCACGTTGACGATTTCAAAGGCGCCCAAGCTATCGGTTTGCCGTGTCACCACGACGCCGGTTTGCACGTTTTCCAGCGATACTTTCACGCCGGAAATCACGGAACCGGATGGGTCGCGCACCGTGCCCAGCACGGTGGCGGTTTCAAACTGCGCTAACGTTGGCAACGTTGTCAAAACGAGAGCGGATACGGCGAGCCAGAGTTGCTTCATAAAGTTCAGACCTCCCGAAGAACACCTGGAGTATCGCATGCGCGAATGAACGCGGCGTTGCCCCAGTGTTTCAGTCCAGTGACTGGGATTCTATCTCAGAATTCCACGCGTGCGCAGCCAGCCGGCCAACTGTTGCGGCCAGGCGCCCAGCACCGCATCCGACCATGCCAACCCTACCCCGTGCGGCCCCTTCTCGTAAATGTGCAGTTCGGCCGGCACGCCCGCGCGGCGCAACGCCAGATAGTAGTAGACGCTGTTTTCCGGTGGCACGCCCGTATCGGCGTTGGTGTGGAACAGAAAAGTGGGCGGCGTTTCCGGCGTCACCTGCTGTTCGCTGGATAGCCACCGGGCCAGGGACGGGTCCGGGCGGTCCCCCAACAGATTCCGCTTCGAGCCCTGGTGGGCCCAGGCTTCCGTGAAGGTGATCACCGGGTAAGACAGGATGGCGAAGTCCGGCCGCGAGGAGACGCGCTCGACCGGGTCGCTCGCGGAGGAGTCGCCGCGGTCCCAATGCGTGGACAGCGTGGAGGCAAGATGTCCGCCCGCGGAGAAGCCCCAGATGCCGGCGCGGTTCGGGTCCACGCCGAACTCGGCCGCGCGGCTGCGCACGGTGCGCATCGCTCGCGCCGCGTCGCCCAGCTCGACCGGGTGATGGTAGGTGGGTCCCAGGCGGTAGCGCAGCACGAACGCCGAGACGCCGAGCGAGTTCAGCCATTGGGCAATCTGCCTGCCTTCGTGGTCCACGGCCAGCCCGCCGTACCCGCCCCCTGGACAAACCACCACCGCCGCGCCCGTGGCGCGCTCCGGCGGCGCCAGCCACGGCGTCAACGTGGGAATGTCTTTCTCCGATGTCCCTTTGGCGCCCGGCGCGCCATCCTTCCACAGGGGAAACGCGGCGGGCTCGTTCACGGGGCGTTGCGCGGGCAGGCTTGCGGCCAGCGCTAGCAGGCAGATCGGGATCGCGAATCGCATGCAGTCTATTCTGCCTGCTTTTCCACCAGCAGGTTCACGAGAGCCGGTCCCAGCAACTCGTGCTCGAAGCGGAAACCGCTGTCGAGCACGGCCCGCGGCGTCACGCGCTGGCTTGCCGTCACCACGGAGGCCATCTCCCCGAACAGCATTCGCACCATGAACTCAGGAACAGGGAGAATGGCCGGCCGCCGCAACGTTCGCCCCAGTGTCCGCGTGAACTCGGCGTTTCGCACCGGGTTCGGCGAGGTGGCGTTCAGCGGAGCGTCCAGCCCGGGCGTTACCGCCGCGTGCGCCAGCAGCCGCACCATGTCCGCCATGTGGATCCAACTCATCCACTGCTGGCCCGAGCCGATTCTGCCGCCCGCGCCCCAGCGGAACGGCGGCAACATCTGATCCAGCGCTCCGCCTTCCGGGTGCAGCACCATTCCGGTGCGCACGGGAACCACGCGTACACCCATTTCGCGCGCGCGCGACGCCGCGCGCTCCCACTCCACGCACACCTCCGGGAGGAATCCGGTTCCCGGCGTGGACGACTCGGTGAGCGTCTCTTCGCCACGGTCGCCGTAGTAGCCGGTTGCCGAGGCGCACACCAGCACACGCGGCCGCGCGCCCACCTTCCCGAGCGCGTTCACCAGCAGGTTCGTGGAATCCACGCGGCTGGCCCGGATGCGGCGTTTCACGTCCGGCGTCCAGCGCTGCGCCACGGGTTCTCCGGCCAGATGAATCACGGCATCGGCGGCTTCCAACGCATCGGCGGGAGGCTCACTCGCCGCCGCATCCCAAATGGAGAAACGCGCGGAGGCCAGCATTCCCTTTCTGGGAGCGCGCCCCACCAGGCGCACCTCGTGCCCGTGCGCATTCAGGTGCGCCACAAGCCGTGAGCCAATGAATCCCGAAGCGCCGGTGACGGTTACACGCATCCTGCTCTTTTCTTACGCACCCCTGCCATTGTAGTTCGCGCTTTCTCGCGGCGGAGCGGAAAGGGCCGTCCCGGCCGCCGGCGGATACAATAGGGATAGCTACATGAGAGCCTGGAACCGGGCCAAACTCCTCTGGGCGTACCTCACGGGACGCGACGACGTGCGGGCGCTGCCGGTGGAGTACATCGTGGAGACAACGGCAAAGTGCAACATCTATTGCCCGATGTGTCCCCGCGAAACCTTCAAGCAGCCCAAAGAGGACATGACGGCGGACATATTCGACCGGCTGGTCCGCGAAAGCGGCCGCTCGGCCGAACATATGATGCTGATCGGCCTGGGCGAGCCGTTGCTGGACCGCGCCATCTTCGACCGGATCGAATACTGCGAGCGGCACAACATCCACACGCTGCTTTCCACCAACGGGACACTGCTGCACGACGAGGCGGCCGGCAAGCTGCTGGCATCGCCGCTGGCCCACATTACGCTCAGCTTTGACGGCGCCACCAAGGAGAGCTTCGAGTTCTACCGCAAAGGTGCGAAATTCGAAACCGTCCGCGACAATTTCATCCGCTTCGCCCGCCGCAAAAAGGAGCTGGGACGCGGTCCGCAGATCGTCGTCCAGATGGTCCGCATGGAGGGCAATGCGCACGAGGTGGACGACTTTGTCCGCTACTGGTCAGCCGTTCCCGGCGTCGATGAGGTGCGCGTGAAAGAGGACGAGACGAACCTGATGCGTCCCGACGCGGGCCATACGGGCGAGGAATGGAAGCATCCCTGCCACTACCTGTGGCGCGGGCCGATGTATGTGAAGTGGAACGGTGACGTCTATCCCTGCTGCCAGAGTTACATGTTGGAGGGATCACCGGTGGGCAACGTGGGGCGGCAGACCCTGCCGGAGATCTTCAACGGCGAGGCGATGCGCGAGATGCGGCGATTGCACGTTCAGGGCAGGGCGGGCGAAATCTCCATTTGTGCCCGGTGCTGCACCACCATTCCTCATCCGGCGCTGGTGGCGGGCAGTCTTCTGCTGCATGGGGCCACCGTGCGCCGCCTGCTGCCCTGGGTGGAACGCGCGGTCTATCTGGCGAAGCTGCCGAAGCGTTGGCTGCGGCCGCCTCGGAGGCAACCGCCCCCCGCTCCGCCGTCCGCCAGCCTGGTGCAGATCAGCGCGCCGCCCCCGAAGGCGGCTGAGGCTGCGCCGGCTTCTCACCGCGCAGAAGATCCAGCGCTCCCTTCACGCCCGCGAGACTAAGGATCGCCACGGCGTACGACGTGCCGGCCACGGGCGTGGGAATGCCCACCACCGCCGCGGCCAGCAGCGACTTCCAGTACCAGCGCGCATCTCCGGCGCGGCTTTGCAAAATTGCCACCACTGAAGCCGCCAGCATCGCCCCAAGGAAGAGCTCAAAGATCATTCCCAGGCCCAGTGTCACCGCCGTTCCGCCGAATAGCAACCAGTCGATCACCAGGATCGTAAGCGCGCTCAGGGGACGCAGAAACGCCGTCGAGGCTGGTTCCACATGCCCGGTTAACACACGATTCCCGTCTGCCATGGTGACACTATAGACGAATCACACCCGCCGCGGGTTCCCGCCGTTTGCGGCGTCCGTGCTAGTTCTCTCTCTCGAGCACTTTCGATCCCAGAGCCCCGCCGATGGCCGGCAGCGCCGTGAAGAACAGAAAGGCGAAGAAGAGCACGAAAATGACCATCGTAGCCATCCCCTGTGGGGAGTCGAGAATCCGCAACGCTTCCTGCAGATTCACGTCGTCGCGCGACGCCGAGGCCTCCATCTGCTCACGCAGCAGCGCGCCCAACCCGCCCCGCCCGGACACGGCCACCATTTTCATCGCGAAGACGATCATCGAGATCAACCAGTAGAACAGTCCGGTCATCCAGCCCATGCGCGCGCCGGCGCGCGTGGCCAGGAACATGCCCGACCGCCGGTGATACAGATACACGGCCACAAACCCCGAGGCCAGCAGCGTCACCAGCAGCCAGAACACGGAAAGAACGCCCAGCGGCACCGACGACACCACGCTTGCCACCACGGCGCAGAACAGGCAGATGCGAACCGCCACGCGGTTGTGGAAGTTGATCTCCGGAGAGAACGCCGCCTCCAACGAGGACGCGTCCGCCGCCTGAGGGGCGGGCCCGGCGGCAGGCTCCTCTTCAAACGGCTCCGGCGCCAGGGCATCGGGCAGTTCCCGCTGCGGTTTGCCGCACCTGTGGCAGAACAACGCGTCTTCCGGTAACTGCGCTCCGCAACTGCAAAACTCCGCCACGCCTTCAGCATATCCTAGTTACTTCACCCGGCCATGAAACCACTCACACTTCTTGTCTTGTCGAAACCCACCGCCCGTCATCTTTCGTTGCTGGACCGCCTGCCCGGAACCACCCGCATTGTGGTGGGCGACAACGCGGACATGTTCCGCGACGCGGCCCCGGAGGCGCACATATTGATGAACGGCATGATGCCGCGCGCGCTCTTCCACGACGTATTCGTGCAGTGCCGCTCGCTCGAATGGGTCCACTCGCTGTCGGCCGGGCTGGAAAACTCGCTGTTCCCCGAACTGTCGGCCAGTCCGATTCCCATGACGAACTCGCGCGGCGTGTTCGCACGGTCGCTGGCCGAATGGGTCATCGCCGGCTGCCTCTATTTCGATAAAGCCTTCGCGCGGCTGGCCGTTCAGAAAGCGGCTCGCGAGTTCACAGCCTTCGATGTCGAAGAGCTGCACGGCAAGACCATGGGCATCGTCGGCTACGGGCGCATCGGCCAGCTTACCGCCGAGCGCGCGCGCGTCTTCGGCATGAAGGTCATCGCGCTGCGGCGGCGTCCCGAACTCTCCCACGGGGACTCGAACATCGGCGCCACCTACACGCCGGACCGGCTGCTGGACCTCATGGCCGAATCCGATTTCGTCGTCTGCGCCGCCCCGCACACGCCGGACACCGTGGGGCTGATCAACGCCGCCGCCATCGCGGCCATGAAGCCTACCGCCGTCTTCGTGAACGTGGGCCGCGGCGCCGTGGTGGATGAGCAGGCCTTGACCCGAGCGCTCGAGCAAAGGAAAATTCGAGGTGCGGCGCTGGACGTGTTCGCCACCGAGCCGCTGCCCAAGGAATCTCCACTGTGGGATCTGGACAACGTGCTCATATCGCCTCATTCGGCCGACCACACGGCCACCTGGCTGCAGGATGCCATGGAACTCTTCCTCGAAAATTTCGAACGCTTCGCCGCCGGCCAGCCACTGAAAAACGTGGTGGACAAGAGCGCCGGGTATTAGTCCGCTGGAGGTCCTCTTATGAAACTTATTGCGCTGCTCCTTGCCGCCGCGGCCACGCTCGGCGCGCAACCCTACACGCCGACGCCGGAAAATCTGAAAGCCCGCGAGTGGTTCCAGGACGCGCGTTTCGGCCTGTTCATTCACTGGGGCGTCTACAGCGTGCTGGAAGACGGCGAGTGGGTGATGAACGTCCGCAAGATGCCCGTATCGGAATATGAACAGTTGCCGCCGCGCTTCAATCCCACCAAGTTCAATGCCGCCGAGTGGGTTTCGCTCGCCAAGGCCGCCGGGATGAAGTACATCACCATCACCTCGAAGCATCACGATGGCTTCGCCATGTTCGCCACCCGGCAGAACAAGTGGAACATTGTGGATGCCACGCCCTTCAAACGGGATCCGTTGAAGGAACTCGCCGAGGAGTGCCGCAAGCAGGGCATCAAGCTCTTCTTCTACCATTCGCAACTGGACTGGCATCACCCCGACTACTTCCCCCGCGGCCGCACCGGCCAAACCACCGGACGCCCCGAGTCCGGCGACTTCGACCGCTACCTCGACTTCATGGACGCCCAGCTCACCGAGCTGCTGACCAACTATGGCCCCATCGCCGGCATCTGGTTTGACGGGATGTGGGACAAGCGCGACGCCAACTGGCGCATTGACCAGACCTACCGTCTCATTCACCGTCTGCAGCCGGCCGCGCTCGTGGGCAGCAACCACCACCTGAAGCCCTTCCCGGGCGAGGACTTCCAGATGTTTGAAAAGGATCTGCCCGGCAAGAACACGGCCGGCCACAGCGCCGAGTCCGTCATCGGCACCCTGCCTTTGGAGACCTGCGACACGATCAACAAGGCGTGGGGCTACAACGCCAAGGACAAGTCGCTCAAGAGCACGAAGGATCTCATTCAGTACGTCGTGCGCGCCGCAGGCTATGGCGCCAACTTCCTGTTGAACGTCGGCCCCAAACCGGACGGTACGATTCAGGAGGAGTTCACCGTACGCCTGCGTGAAATCGGCAAATGGATGGGCGCGCACGGCGAGTCCATCTACTCGACGCGCGGAGGCCCGGTGGGGCCGCGCAACTGGGGCGTCACCACGCAGACGGCCACCAAGGTCTACGTCCATGTGCTCGACTGGCAGGATGAGCTGCTGGCCGTGCCGTCGCTGGGCAAGGTAAACAATGCCCGGCTGCTGAACGGCCAGAAGGTGGAGATGTCGGCCTCGGGAACTTCCGTGCTGTTCCGGCTGCCGGCCCAGCGTGACGGGATCGACACCGTCATCGTGCTCGACAAACAATAGGCGCGCATGGTTACGCTCCATGACATTCACGCCGCCGCAGCGCGCATCCGCCCCATTGCCCGCCGCACGCCCGTTCTCACCAGCGCCGGCTTCAATGAGCGCGCCGGATGCGAAGCCTTCTTCAAGTGCGAGAACTTCCAAAAGGGCGGCTCGTTCAAGATTCGCGGAGCGTCGAACCTCATCTTCTCGCTGACGCCGGAGCAGCTACGCAACGGCATCGTGGCGTTCTCTTCAGGCAATCACGCCCAGGCCGCGGCCCTCGCCGCCCGCCACGCCGGGGCCCGCGCCACCATCGTGATGCCGTCCGACGCGCCGCGCAGCAAGATCGCCGCCACGCGCGCCTACGGCGCCACGATCATCACCTACGACCGGCTGACGGAGGACCGCACCGCCATCGGACGGCGCATCGCGGCGGAGACCAACGCCACTCTGGTTCCGCCCTTTGACCACGAACTCATCATGGCCGGCGCGGGAACCGCCACGCTGGAACTGCTCGAAGAGGCGCCGGGCCTCGACGCGCTCGCCGTCTGCATTGGCGGCGGCGGCCTCATCGCGGGGTCAGCCATAGCCGCCACGGAAACAAAACCTGGCATTCGCGTGTTTGGCGTCGAGCCCGCCCTCGCCAACGACGTGTGGCTCTCGCTGCAAAAAGGAATGCGCGTGGAGATCCCGCCACCTGACACGATCGCGGACGGACTTCGCACGACGATGCCGGGCGAACTCACGTTCCCGGTGATTCGCGACCGTGTGGAGCAGGTGGTTCTGGTGACCGAGGACGAGATTCGCGAGACGGTGAAGTACCTGCTCACGCGCATGAAAATGCTGGTTGAGCCCAGCGGCGCCGTGGCGGCCGCCGCCGTACTGCACGGGAAGCTGCCCGCCGGCCTGCGCCGCACGGGCATTCTCGTTTCGGGCGGAAACGTCGATTTCGACGTGCTGGCCGGATTCTAGCCGCGCACCACGGGCAACTGCACGAACGGCCCCAGCGCGGGCGCTGGTTTCAGATCCACCTCGCGCAGCTTTTTCAGCATCGCGATCTCGTCGCAGCTTTGAAACTTCGGGCAACTCAGGCAGTCCTTCCACGCCTTGAGCGGCAACAGGTTCCGGTCCACCTGGGTGAAGCCCAGCTTCGTGAAGAAGCCCGGCACATAGGTGAAGGCGAACAGTGTCGCCAGATCACACTCGCGGGCCTCGTGCTCCAACGCCTCCACCAGCAAGCGGCCCACGCCCGCGCCCTTGTCGGCGGCGGCCACGGCGAGCGAGCGCACCTCGCCCGCGACCGGCGTATAGAAGTGCAGCGCCGCGCAGCCGGCCAGGCGGCCGCCGATCTCTGCCACCGTGAAATCACGTACGCTTTCGGCCAGATCGAGTTCATTTCTGGGCAGCATGATCCCGTTGTTGGCATAGCTGTTGATCAGCCGCGCCATGGCGGAGATGTCCTGCATGCGCGCCTTGCGAACCGTCACCGGCCGGGCCGCGTCCGTCTCCACGGCGGCCTCTTCATCCAGAGAGATGGTCTCGGCAATCATGAGCTCGACCTCCTGTTCAACCCTCCAACACCGTGCCGGCCGCTTCGCCTTTCACCACGGCGGCCAGTACGCCCGGCCGCGCGCCGCCCACGACGTGCACGTGCCCGACACCCGCGTCCAGCGCCGCCATGGCGGCTTCCAACTTCGCCTGCATGCCGCCCGTGGCCACGCCCGTGGCGATCAGTTCGCGGCAGTCCGCGCGCGTCAACCGCGGCAGCAGCCTCTTCGACGCATCCAAGACGCCTTCCACATCGGTGAGGAACACAAGCCGTCCGGCGCGGAATCCGCCCGCGCACGCCACCGCCATCTGATCGGCATTTACGTTATAAATGCGGCCCGCGCGATCTCCCGCCACGCACGCGACAACGGGCAAATAGCCCGCCGCCGTCAACGTCTCCAGCACGCCGCCGTTGGAACGCACAACGCGGCCCACCGCGCCCAGACGCTCATCCATCTGCTCGGCCTCGGCCAGCAGGGCGTCAATTCCACTCAAACCCACGGCCAGCGACCCGGCCTCCACCAGTGACGCCACCAGCCCGTGATTCACGCTGCCGGCGAATATTTTCAGCAGCGCGTCCACAACCTCCGGCGTGGTCACGCGCAGTCCGTTGACGAACCGCGACTCCACGCCGCGCTCGGCGAGGTATCGCGTCATCTGCTTGCCGCCGCCGTGCACCACAGTCAGATGCGCGCCGGAGCTTGCAAGTTCCGCGATTTCCTGCGACAGGCGCCGGCGCGAGTCCGGCTCGTCCAGCAGCGTTCCGCCCAGCTTCACCAGAATCCGTGCGGCCGCCATTACAGAAGCGCCTCCGTCTCCGGATATCCCAGAATCAGGTTCATGTTTTGCACGGCCTGTCCGGCCGCGCCCTTCACCAGATTGTCGATCGCTGACACCACCACGGCGCGCCCGGTGGCCGCGTCGAGCGTCACGCCCAGGTCGCAGAAGTTGGTGTGCTGCACATGCATCAGGTCGGGCGCCTTGCCGGCCTCGAACACGCGGACAAAGGGTTCGCCCGCGTAGCGCTTCTCATACAACTCCACGATCTCCGCGGCCGACTTCACGCCTTTGGCCCGGAAGTAGATCGTCTCCAGAATGCCGCGGTTCAAGGGCAGCAGATGCGCCGTGAAGCTGAACTGGCTCTCCTCGATCCCCGAGTTCTGCAGCACCTCGGGCACATGCCGGTGCATCAGCATCGAGTACGCGCTGAAGTTTTCGTTGGCCTCGCAGTAGCTGGTCTTCAACGACGGCTTCCGGCCCGCGCCGGAGACGCCGCTCTTGGCGTCGCACACGATGCCGGCGCCAAGGTCCACCACGCCGGCCTCCACCAAAGGCGCGATGGCGATGTTGGCCGCCGTGGGATAGCAGCCGGGGTTGGCCACCAGACGCGCCGGCTTGATCTTCTCGCGATAAAACTCGGGCAAACCATAGGCCGCCTCGCGCAGCAATCCCACGCTGGTGTGCGCATCCTTGTACCAGCGCTCGTGCACCGGGGCTTCGCGCAGACGGAACGCCGCGCTCAGGTCCACCACCTTCGCCCCGGCGTGCAGCAGTCCGGGCGCAACCTCCATGGCCACCTCGTGCGGCGTGGCTAGAAACACCACCGCCAGCCCCGAACGGTGCACCTCCTCCGCCGAAAACGCCGCGCGGCGCGGCCCCTCGTGGTTCTTCGGCATCGGCCTTTGTTCGGAATCCGACCGGTGGTCAAGCAACACGATCTCCACACGCGGATGCCGGCTCAGGATCCTGATCAGCTCCTGCCCGCTATATCCACGAAAGCCGACGATACCAACAGGGGTCTTCATCTTCCGGCGAGGTTCCTTTCTCCACAAAAGCGGCTCACACAAGCCGCGCCGTTTTCAGTGCGGCGCGAAACGCAAAACAGGACACGTCCGCCGTGTCCTGCAAATTTATGCATTGTTGTGAATAAATATACCATGCGCCGTTCGCGGATGCCTTCCCCTCCCTGTTTTATAATCAATGAGGACCACTGCCGGAAACCTGACTCGTCCCCGCACTCGTCTCACACGCTTCGGCTGCACAACGTATGAAGATACACACCATTTTGGCCCTGGCACTCATCTGTGCCGCCTCGCTCTCCGCGCAAACCTTCGAAATCAGCGCCTTTGGCGGTTACGACCGCATTTCCAAGTCCGGTCTCGGCTCCCTGAACGCGGATACGATCAAGAAGGACGACTCGAATTTGAGACCGGGGCCGGCGTTTGGCGCGCGGTTTACGTTCAACAGCAAGGGCTACTACGGCCACGAGCTTACGATTCAGCAAACCAACGCCAAGTTCCGGACGAACCTGAAACTGGCCGACGGCAGCTTTCGGGAAGAGACGGGCAAGGCGAAGACCTACCTGGCCAGCTACAATTTCCTGATCTACATGATGCCGAACCGGGAAAAATGGCGGCCTTACGTCACCGGAGGAGTCACGGGCGCGCAGTTCGCCGCTCCCAGGATTCCCACATGGCCCGGCGGCGGGTCACGCCGCTACGGCGCCAACTACGGCGGCGGCCTGAAGCTCTTCCCCCACCAGAATTTCTTTGTCCGTCTCGACTTTCGTCATTACATGACCGGCAAGCCGTACGATCTCAGCTACCCCGATCCGACGTCGTCCAGCAAAGGGATCGATACAGGCGGGCTGCTCCACACGCTGGAAGGCAGTTTCGGCGTGGGCGTGACGTTCTAGCCGGTGGCGCTCTCCGTTTCGCGGACCGCTGGTTCGTGACTGAACCGTTTCACCACGGCCACGCCCAGGAAGATCATCAGCATCGAAGCCGCCTGCTTGACGCCGAACGGCTCCCGGTAGGCGGCCCAACCCAACACGGCGGCCACCACCACGTTCAGATACGGATAAACCGACACAAGTGAAACCGGCATGTGCTTCAGCGCATAGATGTAGCTGCTATAGCCGACAATCGAGCCGAACACCACCAGGTAGCTCATCGCCACTAGTCCCTTTGTATCCCACACAACGGGTTTTTGCGGCCACAGCAGCGCCGGCGCGACATACATCAGGCCCGCGCCCATCTGCTGGATTGCCGCGTTCACCAGCGGCGGCGCGCCCGTATCGTGCCGTTTTTGAATCACTGAGCCGAACGTCCAACTGAACATGCCCACCTGGAGGATCAGAAAGCCTTTCCACTCACCGCCCGCCAAACCATGCTCGACCAGTCCGGGCACCATGAGCAGCGCCACGCCCGCCAGGCCGGTCCCCATGCCCGCTAGCGTGGGCTTCCGCAACGGCTCGCCCGCCGGCATCAGTGACTCCAGTCCGACGAGCCAGAAGGGCGACATGGCGATGATCAACGCGGCGAAACTCGACGGCACATACAACTCGGCCGAGGTGAGCGCCATGTTGCCCACGCCGAGAATCAACATGCCGTGCGCCAGCGACCAGAGCGCGCCGCGCCAGGACGGCATCTTCTGCCGGAGCGCCAGGCACAGGGCGAGCATGATGGCGCCGGAGAGGCAGAAGCGGAAGCAGACGAGCAGCAGGGGAGGGTAGGACTCCAGCGCCACCCGAATGCCCAGGTAGGTGGTGCCCCAGAAAAAAGACACCGAGGCCAGGGCGATGTAGGCGCGAACCGGGTGGGGAGAGCCCAATTTTCAGGGTAGCATCCGGTGGTTTCGGTACAATTGAAGGGCTTGATCGTCACCGTCACCATCAACCCGGCGATCGACCGCATCATCAGCGTGGACAGGCTCGCGTTCGAGGACCGCGGCTACATCCTTTCCCGCGGTGAGGCGGCGGGCGGCCGGGGTTTGAACTCGTCACTCGTTGTCCATAATTTCGGCGCTCCCACGCTGGCCGTTGTCCCCAGTGGCGGCTCCACTGGGCGGCGGTTTGAGGAGGATTTGAAGCGGCTGGGGTTTCCCTACGTCGCGGTCCCCATCAAACAATCCATCCGGTCGAACTTCATCATCACCGATAAGAACGGACTCACCGTAAAGTTGAACGAGCCCGGCCCTCATCTGTCGGCGCGCGAGTTGAAGCGCTTTGAAGAGGCCGTCGAGGCGTCGCTGCCCGGCGCCAGTTGGCTTCTGCTGTGCGGCAGCCTACCTCCGGACGTAAAGGTCGATTTCTACTGCCGTTTGATCCGGGCCGCGCATAAACACAAGGTGAAGACCTACGTGGACACCGAGGGCGCATTCCTACAGGCCGTCCTCGAAGAGCAGCCCACGGTGGTGGCGCCGAACCAGCAGGAAGCCGAAGCGCTGTTGAACAAGTCGCTGATCACGCGGCACCAGTTTCGCGACGCCGTGGAGCGGATTCAACGGATGGGCTCCACCTATGGACTGCTCTCGCTCGGCAACCGCGGCGCGCTCATCGTTGACGGCAAGTCGGGCTACGAGATTGTGCCGCCCATGGTCGATGCCGTGTGCCCCATTGGCGCGGGCGACGCCCTGGATGCGGCCTTTGCCTGGGCCATGACGCAGAAGGACGACTTTGTCGACGCCGCCCGCTGGGGCGTGGCCGCAGGCACGGCCTCCGCCATTCTGCCCGGCGTCAGCTTCGCCAGCCTGGAACAGACGCGCGCCATCTATCAGCGCGTGGAAGTGAAGCGGCTGTACTGACCTTCACCCCGCCGCGATCCGGCGCCTACAGCGGTATGTTGCCGTGCTTTTTGCGCGGCATCGCATCCACCTTGTTCTCCAGCATCCGCAACGCGCGGATGAGACGTGGCCGTGTCTGGCGAGGCACGATCACGTCGTCGACGAAGCCGTTCTCGGCCGCCACGAACGGGCTGGCGAACCGGCTGTTGAACTCGTCGATTTTCGCCTTGCGCGCGGCCTCCTGATCCGCCGCCGACGCCAGTTCCCGCCGGTACACGATGTTGACCGCGCCCTCGGCCCCCATGACGGCGATCTCGGCCGACGGCCAGGCGTAGTTGATGTCCGTCCGCAGGTGTTTGGATCCCATCACGCAATACGCACCGCCGTAAGCCTTCCGCGTGATCACCGTGATCTTCGGCACCGTCGCCTCGGCATAGGCGTACAGCAGTTTTGCGCCGTGCCGGATGATGCCGCCGAACTCCTGCCCGGTTCCCGGCAGGAAGCCTGGCACATCCTCGAACGTCACAATGGGAATGTTGAACGCATCGCAGAAACGGACAAAGCGCGCGCCCTTCACCGATGAGTCGATGTCGAGGCACCCGGCCAGATGCGCGGGCTGATTGGCAACGATCCCCACGGGACGGCCGTCCAGATGGGCGAAGCCCACCACGATGTTCCGGGCAAAATGCTCGTGCACCTCGAAGAACTCGCCCGCGTCGGCCACATGATGGATGACGTCCTTGATGTCGTAGGGCAGGTTCGACTCGCTGGGCACGATGCGGTCCAGCGCGGGCTCCTCGCGGTCCGGCGGATCGTTTGCGGATCGCCGCGGCGGGTCATCCTGGTTGTTCTGCGGAATGTAGGTGAGCAGCCGCCGGATCTGCCGCAAACAGGCCCCGTCGTCCGGCGCCTGGAAGTGGGCCACGCCACTGACGGCGTTGTGCGTATGCGCGCCGCCCAGTTCCTCTTTCGTCACCTCCTCGTGGGTAACGGTTTTGATGACGTCGGGGCCGGTGACGAACATGTAGCTGGAGCCCGAGGCCATGAACACGAAGTCGGTGATCGCTGGCGAGTAGACGGCGCCGCCCGCGCATGGTCCGAGAATGGCCGATATCTGAGGCACAACGCCGCTGGCCAGCGTATTGCGCAGAAAAATGTCGGCATAGCCGCCCAGCGACACCACGCCTTCCTGAATCCGCGCTCCCCCGGAATCGTTCAAGCCGATCACGGGCGCGCCGTTTTTCAGAGCGAGATCCATGATCTTGCAAATCTTCCGGGCATTGGTTTCCGACAGCGACCCGCCGAACACCGTAAAATCCTGAGCGTACACATAGGCGAGACGGCCATGGATCAGTCCGTGTCCGGTGACGAAGCCGTCGCCGTCGATCACCTGCTCACCCATGCCGAAATCACGGCAGCGGTGGCGCACCAGGGCGTCCATCTCTTCGAACGAACCCTCGTCGAGGAGCATGTCGATCCGCTCGCGCGCCGTCAGCTTGCCCTCGGCGTGCTGCCGCGCCGCGCGTTCCGGCCCTCCGCCGGCCAGAGCCGCCGCTTTCCGCCGTAACACCTCGTCCATACGGTCCGTCATCAGATGCAGCGTATCAGAGGCTGGCATCCGGCCTTGTCCTCTTCGCTACACTTCAGCCCTGCTTCGCTACACTGAAAGAACTCCCATGCCGCCGACCGAACTGATTGTGCCCGCCGAAGTGCTCGCCACCTACGAAGCCGTAATCGGCCTCGAAGTGCACGTCCAATTGGGCACGAAGACCAAGATTTATTGTGGCTGCCCCACCGGTTTCGGCGCTCCGCCCAACACGAACGTCTGCCCGGTCTGCCTCGGCATGCCGGGCGCTCTGCCCGTGTTGAACCGCGGCGTGGTGGAGTATGCCGTCAAGGCCGGACTCGCCTTGAATTGCGTCATCCGGGAGGAGTCCATCTTCGCCCGCAAGAACTACTTTTATCCCGACCTCCCCAAGGGCTACCAGATCTCGCAATACGACCGTCCGGTCGCCGAACACGGCTTCATCGACATCATCGCCGGCGAGCAGCACAAGAGGATCGGCGTCACGCGCGCACACCTGGAAGACGACGCCGGAAAGAGCATCCATGACGGCTACCGGGACTCGGATCTCTACACCTACGTCGATCTGAACCGCACCGGAACGCCTCTTATCGAGATCGTCTCGGAGCCCGATTTACGCACCTCCGACGAGGCCTACGCCTACCTGACCGAGCTGAAGCAACTGATGCAGTTCATCGGCGTCTCGGAGTGCGACATGGAAAAAGGCCAGCTTCGTTGCGACGCCAATGTCAGCGTCCGTAAACGGGGCGCGGAGAAGTTCGGCACCAAGGCCGAGGTGAAGAACGTGAACTCGTTCCGCTTCGTCAAGCTGGCTCTGGACTACGAGATCCTGCGTCAGATCGCGCTGATCGAATCCGGCGGCACGGTGGTGCAGGAGACCCGTCTCTACGATCCCGGCACAGGCGAAACCTACTCCATGCGCTCGAAGGAAGCCGCACACGACTACCGCTATTTTCCCGAGCCCGACCTGCTGCCGCTGCGCATCTCCGGCGCCTGGCTCGACGAGCTCAAATCGTCCATGCCCGAGCTGCCTCCGGCCAAGCGCCAGCGTTTTATCGAGCAGTACGGCGTCCGCGAGTACGACGCCCAGGTGCTTACGCTGACGCGCGCCATGAGCGATTACTTTGAGACGGCCGCCGGAATTTCCGGCGACGCGCGGACGGCCGCTAATTGGGTTATGGGCGATCTCGCCGGCGCGCTTAAGTCAGAAGGACGGGAGATCACCGAGTCCCCCATTACCGCCGAAAAGCTCGGCGAACTGGTTGCGCTCATCGGCAAGGGCGAGATCTCCGGCAAGCTGGCCAAGGAGATCTTCCCCAAGATGTGGGCCACAGGGGACTCCGCGCCGGCCATCATGGATCGCGAAGGCCTGCGGCAGATTTCCGATACGAGCGCGCTCGACGCCATCATCGACGAGGTTCTGGCGAAGAACACGGCCCAGGTGGAACAGTACAAAGGCGGCAAGACCACCGTCATCGGTTTCCTTGTGGGCCAGGTGATGAAAGCCTCCCGCGGCCAGGCCAACCCTCAAATCGTGAACGATTTGCTGAAGAAGAAATTGTCCTAGTACCGGAAGGTCCGCCCGGCACACCCGGGATTCTGGCCGTTCCGTTACCCGGGCTCTATCCAAACTTACAGGCGCGGCCCTTATTCTGGCCGTGGATGAGCGTTCTCGACCCGTTCTACAAGCTGGCCCTTATGCTGCTGCTCGCCGGGCTGCTTATACTTCCCGCGATCCGGGTGATGCTCTAGCCCCGGCCCGGCGCTAGTCTTCCGCCTTCCTCCCGAGCGGATGCGCCTGGTCGTAGACCCGCATCAGGTCCGTCAGCGCCACCTGCGTATAGCGTTGTGTCGTGGAGAGCTGCGCATGCCCCAATAGCTCCTGAATACTGCGCAAGTCGGCGCCATCGGCCAGCAGATGCGTGGCGAAGGCGTGCCGCAGGGCGTGCGGGTGCAGGCTGGAATCACCTGCCAGGAGCATCGAATAGAGTTTCACCAGGGATCGCATGGCGCGGTCCGACAAACGGCCGCCGCGATGATTCACGAACACCGCCTGCTCGCCCGGTTTCGCGCGCCGGGCTTCCAGCCACGCCTCCAGCGCCGCGTCCGCCTTGGACCCGTAGGGAACCATACGTTCCTTCCTGCCTTTGCCCCGGACACGCAGGACACGCTCGGCGCGGTCGATGTCGGACAGGTTCAAGCCGGATAGCTCACTGACGCGCAGCCCGCAGCCATACAGGACCTCAAACACGGCGCGGTCCCGTTCAGGAAACGGGCGGTCGAGTTTGCCTTCGGCCACCTCGTCCAGGAGGCGGTTGGTTTGCTCGGCGCCGGGCACGTTGGGGAGCCGCTTGGGCATTTTGGGAGTGCTCAGCAGCTTGGCCGGATTCGACCGCACAGCTCCTTCGCGCATCAGGTATTGAAAAAACGTGCGGACCGAGGCCAGTTTGCGGCGGATCGACGGCACGGCCAGTCCCCGCTCATACAAGGACGAGAGCCACATGCGCATCGCCGTCAGGTCCGGCTCGGTTCCTCCCTCGAAAAACTCGCAGAACTCGCGCAGGTCGATGCCGTAGTTGCGCAGCGTGTGCGGCGAGGCGTTCTCGCGCCGAAGCTCGTCCAGAAAAGCTTCACGGTGCGGAGACAGCGAGATGCTCATCGAGCGCCTCCAGGGCGAGCCGGCACACCTCGGCGTGCCGCGCGCGCTTGTCGTGCTTCATGCGCCGCCTGGCCGCCTCATCCAGTTGCGGCAACAGGTCGAAGGTGATGTTGGCCGGCTGATACCCGCGCGGATCGGCGCCGGACACATACCGGCACAGTGAACCGAGCGCGGTGGCCGGGGGCATCGCGCGCACGGATTCGCCCCGCTCGACGGCCACGGCGTTGCGTCCGGCCAGCAGTCCGGTGGCGATGGATTCGACATAGCCCTCGATGCCCGCGATCTGTCCGGCGAACAGCACGCGCGGCTCACGGCGCATCTGCAACGTCGGCAGCAGGATGGCCGGCGCGTTGATGTAGGTGTTGCGGTGGATCTGGCCGTAGCGGACAAATTCCGCATTCTCGAGGCCTGGTATCAAGCGGAAGACACGCTTCTGATCCGGATAGCGCAGGTAGTTCTGGAAGCCGACCAGGTTGTAGCTGTCGGCGCGCAAGTTCTCCTGGCGCAGTTGCACGGCGGCGTACGGCCAGCGTCCCGTGCGCGGATCGGTGAGGCCAACCGGCTTCATCGGACCGAAGCGCAGAGTGTCCGGGCCGCGCCTCGCAATCTCCTCGATGGGAAGGCATGCCTCGAAATAGGGGATGTCATCGGGGATGTGTGGCGTGTGCTGCCGCGCCTCCAGCAGCGCCGCGAGAAATCGTTCGTACTCGTCCCTATTGAACGGACAGTTGATGTAGTCGTCCGAACCGTCCATCGACTTACCGTATCGCGACGCGCGGAACGCCACGTCCATGTTGATCGAGCCGGCCTCGACGATGGGCGAGATCGAGTCGTAAAAAAACAATCGTTCGCTCCCGGTCATCCGGGCGATCGCCGTGGCCAGCGCGTCGCTGGTGAGCGGACCCGTGGCCACCACCACCACGCCCTCTTCCGGCAGATGGGTCACCTCGCCGCGGCGAATTTCGATGCCAGGCGCGCGGGACACCGCCTCGGTTACGGTGGCGGCAAATGCCTCGCGGTCCACCGTAAGAGCATGCCCGGCGGGAACGCGCACCTCCGCCGCCACTCGCAACAGCAGGGAATCCATCCGCCGCAGTTCCTGCTTCAGTAGCCACGGCGCGGAGTTCTCCGACTCGCTTTTCAGAGAGTTCGAGCAGACCAGTTCGGCCAGTTGCGCGCTCTTATGCGCCGGCGTCATGCGCTCCGGCCGCATCTCGTACAGTGTGGCCCGCGCACCCGCACGGGACACCTGCCAGGCCGCCTCGCAGCCCGCCAAACCGCCGCCAAGAATATGAATCATTCGTTCCGGATCAGCGTTTCCGGCCCAGCGTTTCCCGCCAGGATATCGCTAGACGCGGACCTTGTCGTAGTCGATCGGGTCGTTCACCAGATGGTATTCCGGCTCGCCGTCCATCTGGAGATAGTAGGTCTTCATCGGCGTGCGCTCGAAATCGGTCAACTGCCTGCGCGACGCCTTCCCCCCGGACCATTCGTACACGGGCACCTCGTGCGGGTTCACCGTATCGCTGAAACCACGCTCTTTGGCGATGCGGAACAGGTTCACGTTGCCGGGTTCGTGCCCGCCCAGCCACATGCCGACCATATCCAGACGCAGCTTGTTCTTCGAAAACATGATCAGGTTCGTCATGTAGTCGTTGCCGATGCCGAATCCATTGCCGTCGCGCCCGTAGATGCCTTCAATAATGGCCAGGCCCGGTTTTGTCGTCTGGTAGTGATCCAGCGTCTTGTGCGCCCAGATCTCGTGATTGATCGGCGCCAGTTCGGCCTTGCTTTGATACCGGGGATATCCCTTGGAGATGTGGCCCTCGAAGAACTTGTTCACCACGCGTTCCACGTTCGGGTGAATGTTGGGCTTCATGTGATCGGGCACGCCGGTGACCATGCGCCAGCCGGGGCAGAAACGCACGTAAGGCTTCACCACCAGGCCCTGCTCGTTCTTCGTGGTGAGCGTCATGCACATGCCGTGCGACTTCCACTTGGCGATATTGAGCAGCCATGTGTCCGGCTCGCCCAGCGGGGCATAGTGCGGAATGCTCGTGTAGACGACGGGCTCAGGCACCTTCGTCCAGTTCATCTCATAGCTTTCGAGGAAATTCCGCTCGCGCCGGTCCGGCTCGTTGCACACGACGCCGAGCCGCTCGTTGATGTCGGCCATGCCGCGGTAGTTCCAGGCGTGAAAATTGTTGGCTTCGAGGAAGTGGAACTTCTTCAGCCCCAACTCCTTCATGCCGAGAATGACGCCTTCGTAGAACTGCGGGTCGGTTCCCGTGCCCCAGTTGTCCTCGTCTGGACGGTTCCGCGTGCGAACGTTGGTGCAGTTCGGCTTCAGCACCACACGGTGCGACACCGGAACGCCGGGCGCGCCCTCCATCGGAATCAGCACCTCGCGGGCGAAGCGAAGACCCTCGTTCCGCTTGGCATCGTTATCGAACTTGTGTTTGACGCTGGTCTTCATGATGAAGACGGCGTTGGGGTTCGCTTCCACAAAAGGGTGAACCCCGAAAAAGGACTTACCTAACCTTGGAGCCGCTGCCAGTTGGCCTGCTCCAAACGAACCCGCGGCCATTGGCAGCGCCGCTCCGGACATCAGGAAGTTACGTCGGCTGATCATAGTCCCAGTTCCTTTGCTCTCAGTCTAACTGAAAACGACTACCCCCATGCGGCCCAGTTCGGGAAGGAAGACTTCGGTCATACTCTCCCGTTTCCGGGCCTCGATGGTCCGCGGCTCCTGCTCGGGCGCATACAGCTTGGCCGCGCGGAAATTACCCCGGATGCGCAATTGAACGTCAAAGGTGCGGGAGCGGCCGTAGTTCAGCAGGGTCGCCACGCTTTCGGCGCCTCGACGGGACGCCATATATACGGTTGTGCCTGCGTTCCAGGCGCGCACGGGACGGTTGCGGTAGGTCACCAGGTCGATCACGTCGAGAGCGAATTCGCTCGGATCGGCCACAGGTTCCTTATAGGCGGCGATGAGTCCCTTTCCCAATGAATAGAAGTTGCGGTCCTTCTGTTCCCTGGACAGCTTCATACCCTTTTCGCGCCACCAGGCCTTGTCACCCGGCGCGTCCACGACGAGCTGCGCCCCGGCGCGCGCATGCGCCAGAAGACGAGTCCGCACCGCGGGCGAGGGGTCCGCGATGCCCGCCGCGACCATGCACAGACAGCCGGGGCTGGGTGTGGGAACATCCTCGCCACGCACCACCCGCTGGGACGCGCCGCGGCGGAACATGAGGTTGGCCAACTCCTGCGACTCTCCCTCGTCCACCATCATTGTGATGGTCGAATACATCGGGTGGCCGAACAAGGCCCGGTTGGTTCGCAGCCACGCAGCCAACGATCCGAATCTCTTCCATGCCTGAATCGCCGCCGCGTCCTGCGCCTGTAATTGACGCCGGAAACGTTCGTCAGGCGCGGCAACCCAGTTGCCGCCCATCGCGCGGGCCTCCATAAGCCCGATTTCCAGGGATTCGTACGGCACCATCCGGCCGCCGTCCACGCCCGAATCCTTGTTCGCCTCGTAGCCGAGCACCACCGGCCTTCCGGGGTGGAGCGCGCGCTGACAGGCCACGGTCCAGGCATTGGAATCGATCCACGGCTCGCGGCTCGCGCTTCCGACCTCTTCCACCCAATCGACGCGTGTGCCCGGAGTCCGGATGCCCGGCCACAGCGCCTCTTTGTGCAACTCGGGAATCCCCGCCGGAGGTTTGGCTTCCGGTCCCGTTCCCATGACGGCTTCCACGCCGGCTTCCCGGAAGAGCGCCTCTGGTTTCGGCTCGCCGTCCGGCCAGCGGACGATCAGTGAGGTGAGTGGGTCGAGCGGCATTCTGTAAGGAGAGTATATCTCCGTAAGACGCCGGCTAACAGGCCCATTGGGGTGCTTGTTGCTCTAGACTTTTTAACTTTGCCGTAAGTGTAGTCCGCTTCAACCTGAGTAGCTCGGCGGCCAGTTTCTTGTTTCCGTTTGTTTTCCGTAGGGCCTGTTCCAGAATGCCCAGTTCGATGCGCCCGACGGTGGCTTCAAAGTCCAGCCCCTCATCGGGCACGAACACATACGGCTTGTCCGTTTGCGGCAGGGGCCTTGTCGAGGCCGAGGGCAACGGGAAATCTCCCGGCGCCAGCACGTCGCGCGAACCGCACAGGACGATGGCCATCTCCACGGCGTTCTCCAGTTGCCGCACGTTACCCGGCCAGGAGAATCGCGACAGCCTGTCCAGCGTCTCCGGGGCGATTCGTTTCACCGGCAGGTCTTCCTGCCGGCACACCTTCTCAATGAAGTGCTGCGCCAGCAGTGGCACATCCCCGCCCCGCTCCCGCAGAGGCGGCATGAGGATGGGCACGACGTTGATCCGGTAATAAAGATCCTCCCGAAACTCCCCCAGCCGCACCTTCTCCAGCAGGTCCGCGTTCGATGCCGCCACCACGCGCACGTCCACCTTGATGGTCTCCGAGCTACCCAGACGTTGAAACTCCCTGTCCTGAAGCACACGCAGCAGCTTGGCCTGCAATTCCAGCGGCATCTCGCCGATCTCATCCAGAAAGAGCGTGCTCTTGTGCGCCTGCTCAAAGCGTCCCTGACGGTTCTGCACCGCCCCCGTAAAGGCTCCCTTCACATGGCCGAACAGCTCGGCCTCAATCAGGTTCTCCGGCAATGCGCTGCAATTCACGGCCACCATCGGCAGCGCCGCCCGCCCACTGGCGAGATGAATGGCGCGCGCCACCATCTCCTTGCCCGTCCCGGTTTCGCCTTGGATCAGCACCGTACACCGGCGGTTGCCGATAAGACGGATCGTATCGAGCACACGGCGGATGGCCGGACTGCCGCCCACCAGGCTCCTGCGCCAGGGCTCGGCCGCCTCGGTAAGGCGCCACACCGTTTCGCGGAGCCGCGCGTGCTCGAGCAAAGCTTCCAGGCGCTCCGGCGCCACGCGCGCGTCCATGCTTTCCCGCCAGACGTCGAAGGCGCCCAAACGGATGAGCCGCGCCACGGCATCATCGGTCAGTGACGGATCGTGAATCACCACGGGCACGCCAGGACCCAGGCGCTGCGCCTCTTCCAGCAGTTGGCCCGGAGTCCAACCCTGACAGGGAAAACTGGCGAGCAGAGCGTCGTACCGCGCCATGCGAAACCGCGCAAGCGCTTCCACGGAATCGGTTACCAACTCCACGGACGCCTGCCCGGCATCCCCGCCGCCTGCTTCAATCGATGGGATTCGAGCGCCGCTTTCGGAACCTGGCAGGCCCGGCTCCGGAAGTAGCCACATCAGGCGGATCCGGTGCGCCGCTGGAATCGGATGTGCTGCCATGTTGGGCGCCACCTTCCTCAGTCCAAACTTGCTCATCCATCGGACGCCCCGGACAAAATATGAACGCTACCCTTCGATATTTATTCTCCTATGCCGCCTTACCCTCTTCCGGGAGGCCTATGGCCGCCGGCTCCCGCCGGGCTTGCCCACCGGCGCCGGGCAGCATCCGGCCGGACAATCGTCCGGCATGGGTCCGAGCAGCCCCATCGACTTGCGGCTGGTTCCTTCCATACGTTCCAGCATCAGTTCCCGGATCATAGTGATAAAGCGTGGGTGATTCCCCACGGTTCCTGCGCGCGCCATGCGCAGGCCAAGTTGATCACACACCTGCCGGGCCTCGTAATCCAGATCGTAGAGCACCTCCAGGTGATCACTCAGGAAACCAACGGGGGCCACCACCACATTTCTTGCACCTCGCGCGACTGCCTCGTGCAGGGCAACGTTGATGTCCGGTTCCAGCCAGGGCTGCGTGGGCGGTCCGCTCCGGCTCTGGTATACGAGCCGCCAGTTCTCGCGCCCGGCGAGTTGCCCCACCAGTCCGCACGCCTCCGTCAACTGGCCGACGTACCGGCAATTCTCCGCCATGGTGAGAGGGATGCTGTGCGCCGTGAACAGCAGCGGCGCCTCGCCGCGATCCGGTTCCGGAAGCGAGGCATACGCATCGCGGACGCGCGCGGCCATGGGCTCGATGAAACCAGGGTGATTGTAAAACAGCCGCAACCTCTCCACCTCGGGCGCGCCGGGGCCCACCTCAGCCTGGGCTTCGGCGATGTTGTCCAGGTACTGGCGGCAACTGGAGTAGCTGGACCATGCCGACGTGATAAACGCCAGCGCCCGGCGGACGCCATCAGCTTTCATGAGGCGCAGCGTATCGGGCAGCGTGGGATGCCAGTTCCGGTTTCCGAGGTAGACGGGCAGGCGCGGGCCACGCGCCTCCAGTTCCGCGCGCAGCGAAGCGATGAGCGTCTCCACCTGCGCGTTGATGGGGCTCTTGCCTCCGAAGTGATGATAGTGCTCCGCCACCTCTTCCAAACGCTCGCGCGGGATCCGCCGGCCCCGGGTGACGTTCTCGAGAAACGGCATCACGTCTTCGGGACGGTCCGGGCCGCCGAAGCTCACAACCAGCAGCGCGTCGAAATCCATCTCTACCTATCAAAGTTACACTGATAGTCGATGGTTCCCTACACTCTGGAAGGCGCATACCTTCTTCATCAGATGTTCCGCATCCGCTGGAGCGCGTGGAAGTCGTTGGACGAGTCCCGCCGCGAGACTCTGCTGGCCGGAATGCGCGAGGTGCTGTCCGGGATGCGGGAGGAAGGCACGTCGCTGTATTCCATGCTGGGACACAAGGGCGATCTCATGTTCCTGCACTTCCGGCCTTCTCTGGATGCCCTGAACGCCGCCGAGTTGAAACTGGCGCAGACCGGGCTGGCCGATTATCTGGAGCCAGCGCATTCTTACGTCAGCGTGGTCGAGCTGGGGCTTTACGAATCCACGCAGCGCATCAACCGCATGCTCGCCGAGCGCGGCTTGCAGCAGGGCTCGGCGGAGTGGGATCAGGCAGCGGGTGAAGAACTCGAACGCAGCCGCGCCGCCATGGCTCCGCGCCTTTTCCCGGAGACGCCTCCGGCGCGCTACCTCTGTTTCTATCCGATGGACCGGCGCCGGGGCGAAGCGAAGAACTGGTACCAGGTGCCGCTGGATGAGCGAGCCCGCATGATGCACGAGCACGGCATGGTGGGCCGCAAGTATGCCGGCATCGTGAAGCAGATCATCAGCGGCTCCATCGGTCTGGACGACTGGGAATGGGGCGTGGACCTGTGGGCCGACGACCCCGTGCAGTTCAAGAAGCTGATCTACGAGATGCGTTTCGACGAGGTGAGCGCCATCTACGCGCTGTTCGGGCAGTTCTTCCTGGGCATACGCACGCAACCTGAGCAATTGGAGAGCCTGCTATCCGGCCAGCGCGCGTAGCGCACGCCGCCTACCGCCCCAGCGTGTCGGCCAGCGAGAAGATGGGCAGGTAGAGCGACACCAGGACGAAGGCGACAAAGATGCCCATGAACAGCATGATCGCCGGCTCGATCAGCGCGAGCGAGGCCGTCATGCGCGTGTTCACATCCTCTTCGTAGAACTCGGCCACGCTGTTCAGCATCGCGGGCAGAGCGCCAGTGGATTC
>JADLCT010000042.1 GCA_020847045.1 Bryobacterales bacterium
GGCACACAAGCAGAAAAAAGCCCTTCCTCTCGGAGGGGCCGTTGATGGTTGTAAGCTATTGATTTCTTTTTGGTGCGGATGAGAGGACTTGAACCTCCACGCCCTTGCGAGCACTAGAACCTGAATCTAGCGCGTCTGCCAATTCCGCCACATCCGCACGATGGGGGGACAACCTTTTTATAGTCTCGCAGCGGCAATGGAATGTCAACACAACCGCCAAGTGGTTCGCACGATTCCTGACAGCACTCTCGCCCGCGCCGGAACATAATTGGGGCGGGGCTATGGCGCTGCCTGCCTGCGCACCATAGCCGCCCTCCCCACTGGTCTTCCCTCGATTTCGAACTGCTACTGCAAACCGGTGGAAGATCCATCAGGAGCTCTGCTACAGCCGGCTCCTAACCGGAATGACGCGCCGGCGCGCGGGGGCGTTGCGGAAAACTGTGCCGGTTCGCCGGGCACCGACCCGCTCACTTGGCCGCGGGCTGCCCGGCGGACAGCAACCGCCGCAGCGACGGCATGGTGACAGCGCCTGACAGCAAGCTGCGGCGATGGAAGTCCAGCAGTTGGAACGATTGCCCCTGGCGCTGGCGTTCGGCATCGCGCGTGCGCAGCCACTGGCGCCATCCTGCGAAGTAAGACGGCAACTGCGCCGAACTGAGCTTGGCCCGCCGCAACTTGCCTTCGGCCTCTTCCCGCTCCTGGAAGGTCTTGCCGGTCATCAGGTCCATGGCTTGTTGATCGGTCATCCCGGAGGTGTGCAGCCGGATATCGAGAATCGCATTAGAAATCACGCGCAGCATCTGCTTGTGAAAGGTAAGCGCAAATTCCGGATTGTCCGATTGATAACCCTCCTCAAGCATCAACTGCGTGGCGTACACCGCCCACCCTTCCACATACGGTCCATTCGCATACACGGACCGCAGAACACGGCGCCAGCGTGGCTCCACCTGGTTGGCGAATTCAAACTGCAGGTAATGGCCGGGGATGGCCTCATGAATCGTCAGGATGCGCAATCCCTGGTGGTTGTACTCG
Organism: Bryobacterales bacterium; assembly: GCA_020847045.1. Taxonomy (GTDB): domain Bacteria; phylum Acidobacteriota; class Terriglobia; order Bryobacterales; family Bryobacteraceae; genus JAFLBB01. Next base: position 1,033 of record JADLCT010000042.1, read on the forward strand.
CGCAGCTTCGATTCGGCGCGCGCGCCGTCCCATGTTTCGGGAATCGGCGTCAGCCAGTAAAACGCTCCGAGCTTCGGTTCGAGCGCAGGGGCCCCGTTGAATCCACCCACCGAATAGATTCCGCGCATAAACTCAGGCGTCGGCACGATGCTCAGGTTATCGTTGGGCGGCAGTGGGACGAAGCCGCGCCGGCCCACAAACTCGCGCACCTCGGCCAGCCCCTTGCTCGCATCGTCGAAGTAGGACTCCCGCGTGGCATGTTGCGTGGCGATCCGGTCCAACACCTCGCGCGTGAGCGCGTCGTCACCGGCGGGCGGCGTGCGTCCCGGCGCCAGTTTGGCGTACATGCCGCGCGCCAGATCGTGCATGCGGGCCCTCGTGCGCTCCAGTTCGGTTTCGGCCTCGGCCAGCACCTGGCCGGGGGAGAGGCCAATGCTCATGGTGGCGGAAAACTTCTGGGCGTAGTTCGCCGCGCCCAGACGCCAGCCGGACTTGCGTTGCGAAAGCTCGCCGGTGAGGAAAGCATTGAACGAGTCGATCGCGCTCAGCGCCTCGCTGGCCGCGCGTTCGAAAGGCGCCCGTTCGCTGGGCGGCGCCGCCTGCCGCAGCCGGTTCACAATCAGGTCCCGGTTGCCGTCGTTCTCCTGCAGCGCCACCTGAAGCGTCACCTCCGGCGAATCGGCCAGATTGTGCCGGGCCTCGCCCAGCAGACGCGCCACCTGCCGCAGCCTCATGTTGATGTGCTGGTAACGCTTCTCCAGGGGTGCGTACTCGAGCACCAGAGGCGTGAACAGCGCGTTGCCCACCATCTCCACATAGAGCGCCGGGTCATGCTTGTAGCGCTGCTGCACCTCGAGTTCGAACAGCGCCAAGCGGCACTGATCGCGCATCAGCTCATAGTCGGCCATATCCTGGGCGGAGAGACCACCGGCGCGGACCTTGGCTTCCAGCCGTTTCTCGAAGCTCTTGTAGTAGCCGATGCGCTGCTGGACCGCTTCGTCTGAAAAGCTATCGAGCTGCTCGTCCAGCGGGACGCCGTTGTGCGCATGATAGCCCGCGCCCGTGGCGGCCACCGGAGACAAGCTCAGGGTTGTGGTGACGAACTCCTGCAACATGGCCGGAAACGGCTGTTCCGGCGCGGAATCACCGCAAGAGGCCAGTAAACAGGCGCACACCAGGAGGAGAGGACGGCGCGGCATGGACTCCTATTGTACGTCGCGGCCCCGGCGCGGGCTCCTCGATGGCGCTGCGGTCAGGCTATGGCTTGGCTTGTTTAATGACCACTTCCTGGTTGCCGCCATCCGCGTTCAGAATCTTAACGGTGAGCGGACCGGCGGGCGCGGGAGGCTCAATGGGTCTGGCCGGTTCGGCATTGGCGATGGACGGGCGCGGCGTGGCGTTAGGATTTACATTCCACTCCGAAACTCCGCTGGCCGCCGGACGCACTGGCACCGGCGCGCCCGGCATTCCGAGAGATTGCCCCATGCGCGCCTGCAACTGAGTCAATCCCGTCTCGATTTCAGGCAGCGACCAGGCCGCGCTCACCTGCACCTGAGCGCCGGCGCTGCCGAACTTCACCCGGTTCAGCAGTTCGCCCATCTCGGGTTTGCCGGACTGGCTGGCCTGCGCGAGCATCATCATGCCCGCCAGCCCTTGCGCCAGTTTTGACGCCTCGGCGGGCGACGCGGTGTTCAGGTTGAACTGTAGCTGCACGCCCTGCTTCATGGACACGCCCGCTTCGAAGCTGTCCACACCGTCCAGCGCGGCCAGCGGCCCCAGCGCAGCGGCGCCCTCCCCACCGGAGAGCTGCTTGGGCGGCATGTTCCCGACAAACCACATCTCATACAAGGGCGCCAGTTCCATCGCGCGGAGCCACACCGGGTCGTATGCATTGCTGCCATCGGCCGACGCGTAATGGTCAATGGCGGCCTTGACTGAGTTGCCATCGCCAATCAGCACCACCTGCGGGCTCACCAGCCCCACCTGTCCAAAACCGCGTCCCGGCGCCTGGCCATTCTCCGACCAGAGTTCCACGCCGCGATAGGTCTTCTTCTCACCCCGCGACGCCAGCGCTTTCCGCAGCTTCGCCAGGTCGAATGCGCCCTGCAGCGTGATGACTCCACGCCGCGTATCCATCTCCGCGCCGTTCAGGGCCTCGGCGGGCGCGCTGAGCAGCACGCGTTCTATGCCCTGGAAGAGGTCCATATCTCCTGGCCTTGCCGAGGCGGTCCAGGCCGACCCCGCCGATTTGAAATTCTTCGCCAGCCTCTGGCCGAGAGGCGAGTTCATCATGCCGCGAACGTCAAAGCCCATCAGCACCTTGGCCTCCGGATGCGCATAGCGCCAATACGTGGGCAGCGAGGCGCTTTGCGGTTCTGCCGCGGCGGTTCCGGCCAGCAAGGCGCACAACAACGTCAGAATCACGGCGGAACAGGCCCGGCACGGCCCGGAATACGGCGTAAGCATGAGCTACCTCCAGACTACCTATCGGCGGCCGCGGCCTCAGATCCCATAAGGTATTCGCCTGAACTTACTCCTTTTCCCCACCACGGCGCATCGTGACCTCGTCATGATTCCCGTATAATCCAGACATGGCCGCAACCGCGGGGGTGTCCACTCTGCTCGAGTTGCGGCAACTGCGTCCGGAGCACCTCTTCCAACTGCTGGCCGAAGAGGAGGCCGTCTGGCAGCAGGACATGCACTGGGACTTCCGGCCGTCGGCCGAACTGGTGCGGCGCTTCCTTGGCTTGCAGGCGCTGAACGGACATGCCCTGTGCCTGCGTGACGAGGTGATCGGCTATGCCTACTTCGTTTGCGAAGACTACAAGGGTGTGATTGGCGACCTTTATGTGCGCGCGCAGCACCGCGCTCCGGAGTTGGAAGCGCGGCTGCTCGAAGCCACCGTGCGGACGCTACTCGCCGTGCCGCATGTGCGCCGCCTGGAGTCACAGCTCATGCTGATGAGCCCGGAGTCGCAATCGCCGCTTCCCTTCCCGGACCGCGGCCGCGCCTTCCCGCGCGACTACATGGTGGCGCCGCTGCTGGCGCCCGTCTCCCTCGCCGGCCACCCCGGCGCCGGCAAGGTGCGGATCGAAGGCTGGCAGGACGGCTTCACGCAGCAGGCGGCGCGGTTGATCGCCGAAGGCTACGCCGGACATGTCGACGCCGACATCAATGACCAGTACCGCTCCGAAGCGGGCGCGCGCCGGTTCCTGCACAACATCGTGCAGTACCCGGGATGCGGCAGCTTCTTTCCACCGGCCTCGATGGCGGCTTTCGACCGTGACACCGGACGCATGACGGGCCTGTGCCTGACGTCGCTGATCGCCTTCGACACCGGCCATGTGACACAGGTGTGCGTGCACCCGGAGTGGCGCGGACATGGGTTGGGATATGAGATGATGCGCCGTTCCCTGCGCGAGCTGCAATTGGCCGGATGCCGCCAGGCGAGCCTGACGGTGACCTCGGCCAACACGGGCGCGCGCGGCCTGTACGAACGGATCGGCTTTGCCACGCGCCGCGTGTTCAACGCGATGGTGTGGGAGCTGTAAGCGCGGCCCCGGCCAGTGTCATAAGATCAGGTGTAGCAACATCACCCGTTCCGGGTAGAAACTGGGGTACCAAACGTGTCACTACGCATCAATGATGAAGCTCCGAATTTCCAGGCCGTGACGACGCAGGGCCCGATCGACTTTCACCAGTGGATCGGCGATGGCTGGGCCATTCTGTTTTCGCATCCGAAAGATTTCACGCCGGTGTGCACCACCGAGCTGGGCTACATGGCCGGGCTGCGCGATGAGTTCGCCCGACGCGGCTGCAAGATCATCGGACTGAGCGTCGATCCCGTGGACGACCACGCACGGTGGGCCGCCGACATCGAGGAGACGCAGGGCCACAAAGTGACCTATCCGATGATCGGCGATCCGGAACTGAAGGTGGCCAAGCTCTACGGCATGCTGCCGGCCGGTGCGGGAGAAACCTCGCAAGGGCGGACGCCAGCCAACAACGCCACGGTGCGCACCGTGTTCGTCGTGGGTCCGGACAAGAAGATCAAGCTCATGCTCATGTATCCGATGAGCACGGGGCGGAACTTCGACGAGGTGCTCCGCGTGCTGGATTCCATTCAATTGACGGCGCGGCACCAGGTGGCCACGCCGGTGAACTGGAAGCCGGGCGGCGATGTCATCATCTCGCCGGCCTTGAACGAGGAGCAGGCGCGGGCGAAGTTTCCCGGCGGCTGGAAGCAGCTGAAGCCCTATCTGCGCATCGTTCCGCAACCGGAGTAAGCTGAAGCCTGTGACCCAGGCCGCGCGGCGCCGGAGCTACGAGGAGTTCCTGTCGCGCTTTCCCGAATATGCGAGCGCGCGTTCGCTGGACGAGTTGCGCGCCTCCGATTTTGCGCGCCTGGACGAGCGCGGCCAAACCTATCTGGATTACACCGGCGGAGCGCTGCCGGCGCGTTCGCACATCGAGCGGCACATGGAGTTGCTGCTCTCCGGCGTGTTCGGAAATCCGCACTCGGCCAACCCGGCGTCGTCGGCGATGACGGCGCTGGTGGAACGGGCCCGGCGCGCGGCGCTGGCCTACTTCCACGGTGGGGACGACTACGCGTTGATCTTCACACCGAATGCCTCGGGCGCTTTGAAGCTGGTGGGCGAGTCCTTCCCTTTCGCGCCCGGCGGGCGGTTTCTCGCCGCGGCTGACAATCACAACTCGGTGAACGGCATCCGCGAGTTCGCCCGTGCGCGGGGCGCCCGCGTGGATTATGCGCCGCTGGCCGTGCCCGCACTGCGCCTGGACCTTCCGGCTGTGCGCGCCCTGTTGGAGGAGGATGACGCGGGCGAGCGGCTGTTCGCGTTTCCGGCTCAATCCAATTTCACGGGCGTGAAGCATCCGCTGGAACTGGTGGAGGAGGCGCGCGCACGGCGCTGGCGGGTGCTGCTGGACGCGGCGGCGTTCGCGCCATCGAACCGGCTGGATCTGAGCGCCGTGCGGCCGGACTTCGTCACCGTCTCGTTCTACAAAATGTTCGGGTATCCGACAGGAGTGGGCGCACTGCTGGCCCGCCACGAGGCGCTGGCTTTGTTGCGGCGTCCCTGGTTCGCGGGCGGAACGGTGAACTTCGCCTCCGTGGGCGCGCAACGGCACAGATTGGCGCGTGGCGAGGCGGCCTTTGAAGACGGCACGCTGAACTACCTGTCCATTCCGGCCGTGGAGATGGGCCTGGAGCTGATGGAGCGCACAGGCGTGGAGACCATCGCCACGCGCGTGCGCGCACTCACAGGCTGGTTGCTGGAGGAGCTGCTCGCCTTGCGCCACTCCAACGGACGCGCCATGGTGCGGCTGTATGGTCCGGCGACGGTGGAACACCGGGGCGGCACCGTAACGCTGAACTTGTACGACCCCGAAGGTCATCTGCTGGACTACCGCCGCGTGGAGGAACTGGCCGGCGCGGAGGGCATCTCGCTGCGCACAGGATGCTTCTGCAACCCTGGCGCGGGGGAATGCGCCGAGGGGCTGACCGGGGCGGAGATGCTGGCCGGCTACGCCCTCGGCGATGACATCAACCTGCACAGCTTTCTGCGTCTGATGCAGGACAGCGGCAGGAACAAGAGCGCCGGGGCGATCCGCGTTTCGATGGGCATGGTGAGCAACTGGGACGATGTGTCGAAATTTGTCGAATTCGCCGAAGGCTTTCGCGATCAGACGAGGCTGGGCATCGGCCAGGTGACCTTTGACATCGACTCCTGCCGCGTGGTGCGTGATGGAAGCTAACGGCGTGGCCCGCTTTTAGAACTTGTCTTTCTTCGGCTCGCGCTGGCGCGGCAGAAAGATGAGCGTGGCATCGACGGTGCGCGTATCGTCGTGGATGTCCAGTGTGTGGCGGATATCACCCAGGTCCTCGAACATGCGCTCCTCACGAATCCGGTTGATGAAAAACTCGGGATAGGACGCGTTGAAGGGCTTGCCGCGCTCCAGGGCCCAGCGTTTTTCCACGGCGGGCGTGCCAATGAGATCGAGTCCCGTGATGGTGAGCTTGCCGAACAGGTACTGCGCGCCGGGCGTGACGCGGAGGACGAGATCGGCCGTGTGCTTATCCTCGTGCAGCGTACGTTCCACCGACGAGGTGACGCGCAGGAAGCCGCGCTGCCGCATGTTGTCGCGGATGCGGGCCTGTGCGGCGCGCACCTCATCGAAATTGGCGAGCTCCTCCTCCTTGAGCTTTGAAAGAGCGAGCAGATCCTCGTTGTAGGGTTCGGCGCCAGCCACAGCAACGTGGCCGAAGTTGTAGCTGTCTCCCTCCTCGACATCGACGGTAACCGAGATCCCCTTCACCTTTTCGGCCGTGGCGATGGTGATGCCTGGAAACCGCACGCGCAGCCGCCCGCGCGCTTCATACACCGGTAGGATGGCGTTGCTCAGAATCTGGCGGAAGAACGGTTCGCGGTACTCCGTGCCGACCGCGACGCCGTGAATGGCCAGTTGCAGAACAGGCGAGGGAACCACCTTGTTGCCCCGGAAGTGAACTTCGGCGACGATGGGCGGCGCGCCGGTGGGGTAGAAGAGGACGTGGAGATCGGTGGGCATGTCCGAGGTGACCCGCGAAGAGACAGCAACGGAGGGCCCTTTGGCCGAGGCCAGTTCGGAAAGCGCCTTGCGCGCGGCGGCGAGCACCGGATCGGTGGGCGGCAGCTTGCCGTTGAACAGGGGCAGAGCCTTGCTGAGCGCGGCGTTGGCCGCGTCATCGGGAATGCCGAGGCGCGTGTAGCGGACGGGGTAGACCTGGGCGATGTCGGCGATTTCGAAGGTGACGGCGAAGCCGCCCGGTCCCGAGTCGTAGCGGTAGCCGATGGTTTCAAAGAAGCCCGTGGCGAGCAGGCGGTCGCGCGCGGCGTCGAAGATTTCCTTGGAGCCTGGCTTGCCGGCGGAGAGTCCGCTGAGCGCGAGGATGGCGGCTTCCGGGTAGAGCTTGCTGCCCTCGGCGCGCAGACTGGCGATGGCCGTGTGAGCGGCGGGAGTGGCGGAGGTTGCGGCGGGCGGCTTGGCGGGAAGCGACCGCGGCGCACGGGCGCCCTTGCGCCGTGTGCTTTTCTTAGGGGCGGATTGCGCGGGCAACAGCAGCGCGCACACCAGGAGCAGTCCAAGGAGACGCATCAGTTCTATTGTATGGACGCGTGGGCGCTGCTCCGGTTGCAAGCATGTGCGCCCTCAGGCGCGTCCGTAAGGTTTGCGGCGGGCGGTCCACTTGGCGGCAAGATACTCGCCCATGTCGAGCGTGCCTGAGAGAGCCGCGCCGGGTCCGCTGCCGGTGAGCGTCCCGCTGAATCGGTAGCTGAGCGCTTCGCCGTGCTGTTCGCCGACGTAGCTGCCGAAGCGGACCTCCACGCCGTTGATGGAACCGGTGAGATCGCGCGCGGTGAAATCGCCTTGATGCGTGCCCTGAAGCACACTACCCTTCTGTTCGAGGAAGAGGACGTGGCGCGAGGTGGAGGCGGCATAGGTGATCTCGGCCTCCCAGCGGCCCGTCAGGTCGCCGGCGGGCGGAGCGGGTGTTTCGGCGGGGATGGGGGCACGCTTGGCCGAGAGGATCTCCACCAGGCGGCGGGCGACGATGCGCTCGTCTCCATCGGCCATCATGGCGGCCGTGATGGAGATGCCGGTTTCGGCCGCGGGCGTGGAAGGGGGCCGCCGGAAGCCTTCGCCGCCAACAGCGATGCGGGGTTCTGTGGTGTCGAGCAGCGTGGAAAGCTGCTGGCCGGTGAGGTTCAGCGCATCGGCCTTCCAGCGAATCGCGAGCGACGGGCTGCGGTTGGAGCGCTCCGTGGGCTCGTGAACGCGCGTGGTGACGCCGGGAATGGCCGTGACGGCGCGGGCGATGTGATCGAGCCGGGCGAGCCAGTGTTTCCATTCCGCCACGTGATCGCGTTTCACCCAGGATTCGACGGCCATCAACATGCCGAGCATCTCTTCGCGTCCCACTTTCATGGAGCGTCCATAGCCGTGATGCGGCGCGCTGTGCACCCAGGCGGCCTGGACAAGGTCCTTGCGTCCGAGCATGATTCCGGCGCTTTGCGGGCCGCGGATGTATTTGCCGCCGCTGTAGCCGACCAGCGTTGCGCCGCGCGTGAGGTAGACGTTTGGGATGGTCAGAATTTCGGCGGCCGCATCCACGAACACGGGCACGTTGTGAAGGCGGGCGATGCGCACGGTGTCGTCAAAGGAGGGCGGTCCGGCTTCGGCGCGGGGACCGGCGAAGATGTAAATCATCGCGGTTCTGGGACCGATGGCGGCTTCCAGCGCGGCGACGGAATCCACTTCGATGATCTTGACGCCGATGGCGCGAATGGCGGCGTCGTACACGTTGCGCGATGTGGTGGGGATGATGACCTCGTCCTTGGCGAAGCCGGCGAGGTTGGGGATTTTGACGTGAAGATCGGGGTTGCCGCCGGCCACGCAGGCGGCCGTGGCGTGTGACATGGCGGCGGCGCAGCCCGAGCTGACCATGCCCCATTCGGCGCCGGTAAGCTCGGCCAGACGCTTCCCCACGGCGTGCATGATTTCGTCGATGGGAGCATGCATCTGGTTGGCAATGTCCTTGACGGCGCGCACCTCGGGGAGTTCGATGGAGCCGCCGATGACGGTCAGCGTGCCACGGCAATTGATCAGCGGGCGCACGCCGATGGAGTTGTAAACCGCCTGCGGAGTGGCGCCCAATTGGAGACCGGTGGCGGCGGGGGCAGGAGGCGCGGCGGCTGAGAACAGCCCGCCCAGCGAGGCGAGCGAGCTCCGCCGGAAGAGTTCACGGCGGTTCACCGCGCCCAGGCGGCGAAGGAGCGAGGAGGCAAAGGAAGGGAGCATGGCTGGGCTTAGGATGCCAGACGGGACGGCGCTGGAGCAAGCAGTGAGGCTACTGCAGAAGGTTCGCGCCTTCGGCGTTGGGAACCGTGAGCCCGAGCAGCGCGGCGACGGTGGGGGCGACATCAATGAGTTTGCCGCGCGGCAGTTTGGCGGGCTTGATGCCCGCGCCGAAGGCGGCGAACGAGGCATCCATTTCGGGTGAGCCGGGCAGATAGCCGTGCGTGCCGCGCGTGCTGCCCGAGCCGGTGAGCCAGGGACCGTCGAGAGCCGAGCCTGCTGTGAAGCCGGAGGCCATGGTCACCGAGAGGAAGGCGGCCGGGTAGCCGCGCGCCGTGGTGGTGGCGGCGCGGTCGAGCACGCGCTCGATGCCCCACATGCCTTCCTGCTCCAGGAGTTTGAAGGCCCGGGTGGCGAGTTCCATGGCCTGGCTGTCGTTCGGATCGCGCGCGATGAGAGCAAACGAGCCGCCGCTGGGATGAACAGCCACGCGCCAGGCGGCCGGTTTTCCAGCGGGAGCGGCCAGTCCGAGGCTGTTCAGAATCGCGTTCGGGTGGAGCGCTTTCTGGACGGGACGGAAGCCGTGGTCGCTGGTGATGACGAAGGTGGTGGCGGCTTCCAGGCCGGCCTTGCGCACGGCTCCGCGAATGAGGCCGATGGCGGCGTCGATGGCCTCGATCGTGGGAAGCGTCTCGGGGGCGTCGGGACCGAAGGCGTGCTCTTCGTGATCGTAGTCGGTGAGGTGGATGAAGAGCAGGTCGGGCTTACGGCTTTCGATGAGGAAGGCGGCCATCTGGGCGCGAATCCGGTCGGGGTAGCGAGTGATGGGAACGGCGCCATGGCGGGCTTCAAACTCGGCGAACAGCCCCGGAGTGGAGACGGCGCGGACGAGCATGCGGTCCTCGATGGTGCGCGGACTGCGGAACTCGGGAATGTTGTAATCGAGCGCGGCGCCCACGGTGACGGGCCAGTAGACGGCGGCGGTTTTCAAGCCCTTGGCGCGCGCCAGGTCCCACAACGCCGGAACGGCGATTTGTTCTGAATACCAATACCAGGCGCCGTTCATGACGCGTTCGGGATCGAAGAGCGTGTTGCTGTGGATGCCGTGAGCGGCAGGCGTGCGGCCTGTGACAATGGTGGTGTGGCTCGGGTAGGTGACGGTGGGATAGACACCGATGAGACCGGCGCTGACGGCGCCCGCCGTGGTGAACTCGTTCAGGTTGGGCGTCTGCCAGCCGCGCGAGGCAAGGCTGGCGAGCGTTCCTCCCTTCAGCCCGTCGATGGAGATGACGATGACCTTGCGATCCGCCGCGGAGATCGTGGCGGCGGAGAATAAGGCCGCGCAGAGGGCGGCGAGGAGGCGAACGGGAGTGCGGTGCATGGAGATAGGAATCGTAGCACCGAATGGGGTGGGGGGAGGGGAAGGCGCCAATTGGTGGCGGGGGTGTGGTGGGCCTGACAGAACTCGAATCTGTGACCTCTACCGTGTCAAGGTAGCGCTCTAACCAACTGAGCTACAGGCCCAAAGGTCTGATTGTACCACGCGGCCGCGGGAGTACACTGTCGGGATGCGAATTGATTTGAGCGGAAAAACCGCGGTGGTAACGGGCGGGGCGAATGGGATTGGCCGGGCGTGCGCGCAGGCGCTAGCGGAGGCGGGCGCCAATGTGTGGGCGTTCGACCTGGCGCAGGAAAACCCGGAAGAAGCCGCGCGGGCCTGGGGCGGGCGGGGCTATGCAATGGACGTGACCAGGCCCGGCGAGGTCGAGGCGGCGTTCGCGGCGGCGGGCGAGGTGGACATCGCCATTCTGAATGCCGGCATCTGCCGCTTTCATCCCTTGCGCGAAACCAGTTGGGAGGCGTGGCAACAGACGCTGGCTGTGAATCTGTCGGGCGTGTTTCTCACCCTGCAAGCGGCCGCGGCGGGGATGATGCGGCGGCGCGCGGGGGCCATCGTGATCACGGCGTCCACCAACAGCTTCGACGGAGAGGCACTGCACACGGCTTACAACGCCACCAAGGCTGGCGTGCTGGGTCTGCTGCACACCTCGGCGAATGAGTTGGGTCCGCATGGCGTGCGTGTGAACGCCGTATGCCCGGGCATGATTCGCACGCGCCTGACGGCCAGGGCGTTCGACGATCCCACAATCGGCCAGCCCTACTTCCAGCAAATTCCGCTCGGGCGGGGAGGCGAACCGGAGGAGGTGGCGCAGGCGGCCGCCTTCCTGGCGTCGCCGCTGGCTTCGTTCGTAACGGGCGCGGCGCTTCTGGTGGACGGCGGGCAGATGGCATGCAAGTTCGGCACCTGGGACGAAACCAACGCCGTTTATAAAGGAGATCACTGGGAGCTGCGTTAAGCCCGGCGCGGGCTGCCGCTAAGATGATGGGATGCCCTTCCCCACGCGAACAGCCCTGATCGCGGCCGCCTTATTGCTGGCCTCGCACGCCGGCGCGCAGAACCGGATGAACCAGCCGGTGGGCTTGGTGGCGTTGAGCCCGTCGCCTTCACCTGTGCTGTTCGCCACGGTGGGCACGGGATTTTTCCGCAGCGAGCATGCCGAATATCAGCTCCTGGGCCACCAGTTCGACACTATTTATCTGCGGCCGCCGGGCGCGCCACAACCGCAGTTGACGCAGATTCTGTTTGAGCCCGGCAGCGCGGCGGTGATGTATGCGACGGCGGACGCGGCCGAAGGCGGCGTGTGGAAGTCGGTGGACACTGGGGTCACATGGACTCCGATGAACCAGGGACTGCCCATCGAAGGCGGCTTCGTGCACTCATTTCAGTTTGAGCCCGGGCAGCCGCGGACCATCTACTGCGTGATCGCCAACGGGGTGTACAAGACCGTGGACGGCGCGGCGAGCTGGACCAAGGCCGCGGCGCTGCCGGAGACGCCGCTGCGGTTCCTGATCTCGCCGCACGACCGGCAATTGTGGATGTTCGCGACGCGCGCACAGGTGTCGCGGTCGCCGGATGCGGGAGCAACCTGGCCCGTGAGCACGAAATCGTCGCTGCCCATCGCGGAAGGCTCGACGGTGACGGGCATGCTGATGGACGCCTTCGATCCGGCGTATCTATACATCTCGGCCGCGGGGCAGGCGCCGGGCGTGGGCGTATACCGTCTGGACGTGATGAATCCGGGGAACGTGGTGGTGCAGCGCCGGGCGGCGCAAGCCTTCTCGATCGGGTATCCCTCGCCCGGTTCGCGCATCCTGCTGATCACGACACTGGGGCCGGGCAACGCATCGTGCATTGATCTGACGCTGGATCAGGGCTTCAGTTGGGGGCGCACCTGCATTCCCGGAGCGTTGGGGCCGTCGACACTGGCATTCAACACGTCAAACACCTCGCAACTGATGGCGGGCACGGCGGCGGGATTGTTCAAAACGCGCAACGGCGGGGCGGAGTGGACGCCCACGTTCGGCACGGTGAAGCCGACGCTGGCGGCGCCGCAGACAAGCTATCAGTTCACGCTGCCGCCGGGGCAAACCGGGAGTCTCGAGCTAACACTGGGACTGGCCGAGACGCAGCTATGGTCGGCGCCGATCGAGGCGAACACGGCGGGCGGCGCCTGGCTGAGGCTGACGAATGTCGCCGGAACGACGCCGGCCAAGGCGATTGTGCAGGTGTCGGCGGCGGGTTTGACGGCGGGCGAATATGAGGGGTCGATCACGGTGCGTTCGTCGCAGGCGGCCAATTCGCCGATGACGGTGCCGGTGAAGTTGACGGTGGCGGCTGCCGAAGCGGACCCTGGGTATGTTGTGACGACGCTGGCGGGCACCGGTTCGCCGGCCAACACGGGCGATGATGGTCCGGCGGCGCGGGCGACGTTGAGCAGTCCGGATTCGGTGGTGGTGGCTGGCGACGGCGCGGTGTATGTGAGCGACACGGGAAATCACACGATTAAGCGCATTGGCGGCGATGGCGTCATCCGCAGAGCGGCCGGAACCGGGCAGCCTGGCGTGGCAGGCGATGGCGGCGATCCGAGGCTGGCCACGTTTCAACAGCCGCGCGGACTGGCGCTGGCTCCTGGCGGCTTCTACATTGCCGACGCGGGAAACAGGCGCATCCGCAAAGTAGAAAACGGCGTCGTGAGCACATACGCGTCGGGGCTGGAAAATTTGCGGGGCATCGCCTTGGGCGCCGATGGCACGCTTTATATTGCGCTGCCAACGGAGCATGTGGTGATCGCCGTGGGCAACGGGACGCCGCGCGCCGTGGCCGGAACGGGTGTGGCGGGGTTCCGCGGCGAGGGCGGGTCCGCCGTGCAGGCGCGCCTGAGCTCGCCCTCCGACGTGTTCGTGGATGCAAAAGGCGACCTGTACATTGCCGACACTGATAACAATCGCGTGCGCGTGGTGTCAGCGGCGGATCAGAAGATTCGCACGGTGGCCGGCAACGGGCAGGCGGGATTTCAAGCCGCTTCAGGACCGGCGTTGCAAGTGGCGTTGAACGGCCCTTCGGGCGTAGCCGTGGATGAAACGGGCAACGTGTTCATCGCCGACCGTGGCAACAACCGGATTCGCATGGTGACGCCCGGCGGGAAGTTGAGTACGATTGCGGGCGCGGGCGAGGCCGGCTTTTCGGGCGAAGGCTCGCAGGCCGTGGCGGCGATGCTGCGCGGACCATCCGACGTGGCAACCGGCGGCGGCGGCCACATCTACTTCACCGACACGCAGAATCACCGCGTGCGCGTGCTGGCGCCACGGGCGGGCGCGGCGCCAGCGATCAGCGAAGGCGGCGTGGTGAGCGCGGCCGATGGTTTTGTGGCGCTGTCGCCGGGCGGTTTGTTCAGCATCTTCGGAGCGAACCTGGCGGGCGGCGTGGAGACGGCATCGTCCGCGCCGTGGCCGCGAACTTTGCGCGGCGTGACGGTGACGATGAATGGCGCGGCCGTTCCGGTGAACTACGTCAGTCCTGGACAGGTGAACGGACAGGTTCCGTTTGAATTGGGTGCGGGCGAAGCCGATGTGGTGGTGACGGTGGATGGCGTGGCGTCACAAGCGCGCAAGGCTGTCGTGCAGCCGGCGGCGCCTGGCATCTTCCAGTACGGCGTGAACCGTGCGGTGGCGCAGAATGCGAATGGTTCGGTGAACGCGTCCATCAATCCGGCGCGCGCGGGCGAGGTGGTGACGGTGTATCTGACTGGAATCGGCGCTCTGGACAATGCCGTGACGACGGGAGCGGCGGCGCCAGCCGAACCGTTGTCGCGCGCGGCCGGGGGCGTGCGGGCCACCATTGGCGGCGTGGAAGCGCAGGTGCTGTACCTGGGTCTGACGCCCGGCTTCATTGGCCTGGCGCAGGCGAACGTGATCGTGCCGGCCTTGGGCGCCGGCGAATACGCGGTGGAGATCAGCATCGGCGGCGCGGCGGGCAACCGCCCGGTGATCACGGTGCGGAACTGAAGACGAGCGCGCGCCAGCGCTCCTGTTCGAGACGGTCCAGCAGGTGAAGGCCGGCCGCGGCATAGTCTGCCTCCAGGCGTGCGCGCCAGCGTTCCGTGAAACCGGACGCAATGATGCGGCCGCCGGGGCGCAGCACGCGCGCGAACTCCGGCCGGAGAAGATCCAGCGTGACGCCGTTCAGATTGGCGGCGATCAGCGACACGGCGCGCGGCGCAAGCGAACGGGGCGAACCGGTCCAGATATGAGCGCCGATGCCGCAGCCGGAGAGATTGGCGTGCGCGATGGCGGCGGCGGCGCGGTCGATGTCGCAGCCGTACAAGGTGCGGGCGCCGAGAGCGGCGGCGGCGGCCAGCAATATTCCGGTACCCGCGCCGGCGTCGAGCACCGAATCATTTTCCTGAAGATGTGTTTCCATCGCCTCCAGCGCCAGTTGGGTCGGCGGGTGGTAGCCGGAACCGGAAGCCTGTCCGGGATGGACCAGCACAATGAGGCGGTCAGGATAACCGGGTGGCGGCTGCATCCAGGCCGGCAGCAGCAGAAGCTTCCGGCCTACGGGCAGCGGCTCCCAGGCCTGCCGCCAGCCGGTTTCCCAATCGGGCGAGCCTTCGTCGCGCCAGGCGGGCGGCGGTCCGGCTTGCGCTTGGAAAAGCCCTGTGGCGTCGAATGGCTCGTTGAAGAAGGCGCGCAGCTCCCAAACATCGCCGGGTAGTTCTGTTTCGAGCACCCCCAGCGTTCCCCGCTCCCACAACCCGGCCACCAGCAGGTCCTTCTCTTGCTCCGTCGTGCGCAGCAGCAGCGAATGCATCAGCCTTGCACGCGTTTGGCTTTCCCCGACCAGAAGGCTTCGCGCAGAATGTTTTTCCGGATCTTGCCCGTGCCCGTCTTGGGCAGGGCCTCCTCGGAGAATCGCACGAGGCGTGGCAGTTTGAACCGGCCGAGGCGGTCTGCGAGAAACGCGAGCAACTCGGTCTCCTCCAGCGCGGCGCCGGGTTTGCGGACGACGATGGCGGCGGGCACTTCGCCCCACTTTTCATCAGGCGCGGCGACGACGGCGCATTCCAGCACGGACGGATGGGCGAAGATCGCCTTTTCGATCTCGATGGAGCTGATGTTCTCGCCACCGGAAATGATGATCTCCTTCTTGCGGTCGACGATGTGGATGAAGCCCTCGCCGTCCCACACAGCCATGTCGCCCGTGTGAAACCAGGCGCCGGACATGACACTGGCAGTCTGCGCGGGCTCATTGTAGTAGCCATCCATTACATGGTCGCCGCGGACGATCACCTCGCCCACTGAGGCCATGTCACGCGGCACATCCTCGAGGTTCGAGTTGACGACGCGAATTTCGACGCCGGGCACGGTCCAGCCGGCCATGGCTTGGCGGCGGTAGCGCTCCTGGTCAGATGCATAGACCAGTTCGCGTTTTTCGCGCGATGTGGTGATGACGGGAGCGGTTTCCGTCAGTCCGTAGCCGGAGAGAACCTGGCAGGGAAACACGGCTTCCAGGCGCTGGACCAATTCGGGGCTTGAGGCCGCGCCGCCGATGGTGATCTGCCGCAGGCTGGACAACTCGTACTTTTCGACGCCGGGGTGGTTCAGCAGGGCATTGGCCATGGTGGGCACCAGGCACATGTGCGTGGCCTTGTGCTCTGCGATGAGCGAGAGCACAAGCGCGGGCTCGAAGCGGCGCACCATCACCTGCTTCACGCCGAGCATAGTGGACATCTGCGGACGGCCCCAGCCGTTGGCGTGGAACAGCGGGATGGTGTGCAGATCGACCATCGAGTCCAGGTCGCGGAAACCGGTGACGATATCGAGGGCGTGGAGATACAGCGTCCTGTGGCTGAGCATGACGCCCTTGGGGGTTCCCGTGCTGCCCGAGGTGTAGAAGAGCTCGGCGATGGCCAGTTCGTCGTAGGAAAGAATGTCGGCGCGATGCGATGCGGCGCCGGCGAGCAGGTCTTCGTATCCGTCGTCGATGGAGATCCAGTGGCGCACAGAGGGGCAGCCGGGTTTCAGGGCGGCGGCTAGCGGAGCGAAATCATTCTCGAAGAACACCACGTCCGCTTCGGCGTGGTTCAAAATGTTGGTCATCTCGAGTTGCGAGAGGCGGACATTCAGAGGCATCACGATGGCGCGCGCCTGGATGACGCCATAGTAGCCTTCCAGCAGAGCATTGTTGTTGAAGCTGATGTAGGCGACGCGGCCGCCCGGCGGCACGCCCAGCGATTCCAAAGCCGAGGCCAGGCGCTGCGCGCGATCGCCGAATTCGGCATAGGTGAACGAGCGGCTGCCGGAGACGACGCCGGTGCGTGTGCCGAACAGATCCATCGCGCGATGGAGAAAGCGCAGAGGGGTGAGGGGAACGAACATGCGTCGCGTGATTGTATCGAATCCGTCCGCCGGACGGCGGCGCGGGTGTCAGGCGCCTTTGCGCGCTTCGCGGTACTTCTCGCGGACGGACTGGATCTGGCGGGCGTGGCCTTCGGCGTGTTCCGTGTAGATGCGGAGCAACTCGCGCAGCGACACGCGGCCGCGTTCGGCGTGCTGGCCCGTGCGCGCGAAGGTCTCCAGGGGAAGGCCGCGCAAGAGCTCGAAGTTGAGCGCGCGCAGGGTGCGGAAGCTGTCGAGCGCTTCGGAGAGCTTGCGCGCGCCGTAGTTCAGCCGCGCGCTCCAGGCGTCCTGATCGTAGGCGGTGAGCGTCGGCTCCTCTTCGGCGATGACGAGCCGGAAGCGATGCGCCCCGACGAGTTCGGAATCCGACAGATGGCAAACCAGGGTGCGGATGGACCAGCCGCCGGCCCGTGGCGTGAAGTCGGCCTCGGCGGAACTGGCGCCGGCCGTGACGGCGGCGGTCATTTCGGCGCCCACGCGGAAGCGCTCGATGAGAGCCTCGATTTCGGAGCGGAGTTCGGGATCGAAGGTGACAGCCATGATGATGCCGCGTCTGTTAGTAGTAATCGGCGCAGCTCATGTAGTAGCCGCAGCGCCGGCAGATGAGCTTGCACTTGAGCTCGGCGAGCCGGGCGTCGCAGCACGGGCAGTAGAGCATGGGTTCCTGCTCGCTCGGGTCGGGGGGCCGCGTCTGGCCAGTGGGCGGCGGTTCCGGTTTCATCGGGTTCACTGACAATTATAATGACCACTATGAAGCACCACCGCGCAAGGGTTTCCCGGATGGTTTGCTGGATGAATTGCTGGATGGTTTCCCGGATGGCCTGGGCCGTTGCGGCTCTGGCCGCCACAGCGGCCGCTTGGGCGCAGACGGCGGCGCCCGCCGCACCCGTGGTGCAGCAGAAGATGATGTGGGAGCGGCCCGCGCGGCATCCCTCGCGCGGTGTGCGCGGCGCGGTGGCCGGCGGCACCGAGGCGAGCGTCGAAGCCGGCATGAGGATGCTGCACGCCGGCGGCAACGCCGTGGACGCGGGCGTGGCGGCGATGTTCACCGCGATGGTGACCGAGTTTTCGCACTTCGGTTTTGGCGGCGAAGCGCCCATTCTGATCCGGACCAGGGACGGGCGCGTGGTGTCCATCGCGGGCATTGGCACGATGCCGAAGGCGGCCACGGCGGATTTTTTCCGCGGCCGGCGCTTGCGCATGGGCGAGGTGATGGAGCTGGAGCCGAACGGTCTGCGCGCCATGGTGCCCGTGGCGGGCGTGATGGCGGCCGTTGTGCCGGGCGCGGTGGATGCGCAATTGCTGGCGCTGCGCGAGTTCGGCACCAAGAGCGCGGCCGAGGTGATGGCGCCCGCCGTGGAGCTGGCCGATGGCATGCCGCTGGACGAGATGCGCGCGGGCTCGATCTCGTATTCGCGCCGTTTCTTTGAGCTGTGGCCCGACGCGATGAGCGTCTTCATGCCCAACGGCAAGCGTCCGGTGATTGGCGAGGTGTTCCGCCAGCCCGCGCTGGCCAGGACGATGCGCGCGATGATCGAGGCCGAGCGGAAGGCGCGAGCAGCGGGGCAGAAGCGCGAGATGGCCATCGACGCCGTGCGCGACTACTTTTACCGCGGCGAACCGGCGCGCCAGATCGACGCCTTCATGAAGGCTCATGGCGGGCTGCTGCGGTATGAGGACATGGCGGCGTTCCGGCTGCGTGCGGAAGAGCCGGTGATGGGGACCTACAAAGGCCTGCAGGTATACAAGCCGGGCTTTTGGAGCCAGGGGCCCGTGATGATCCAGATGCTCAATCTTCTGGAGGGAATCGACCTGCGCTCCATGCGGTTGAATTCCACCGAGTACATTCACACGGTGACGGAAGCCTACAAGCTGGCCCTGGCCGACCGCGACACTTATTACGGAGATCCGAAGTTCGCCAGCGTGCCGGCCGCGCGCCTGCTGTCCAAGGAGTACGCGGCCGAGCGCCGGAAGCTGATTGGCGAACGGGCGTCGCTCGAGTTCCGTCCGGGGCGGATGGACGGCAAGCCGGCCAGGCATCCGAGCGAGAGCGAATCGGCCAGAGTGCGTCTGGACGACTGGCTGGTATCGCGCGATACGACCTGCGTGAACGCGATGGACAAGGACGGCATCATGTTTTCGGCGACGCCTTCGGGCGCCTCGCTGCCCACGATTGTCGCGGGTGAAACGGGGATCGCGATCTCCAACCGCGCCCAGAGCTTTTATCTGGTGCCGGGCCATCCCAACGAACTTGCGCCGGGCAAGAGGCCGCGCATCACGCTGTCCCCATCGCTGGTGCTGCGCAACGGCAAACCCTATCTGGCGCTGTCCACGCCTGGCGGCGACAACCAGGACCAGGCGTTGGTTCAACTTCTGCTGGACGTGGTGGAGTTCGGCATGGACGCCGAGTCGGCCGTGGAGGCGCCCCGTTTGCAGACCAGACACTACGTGTCGAGCTTCGACAATCACGCCATGTATCCGGGCGATCTGCTGCTGGACGACCGGCTGCCGGCCTCGATCGTGCGCGAACTGGCCGGACGCGGGCACAAGGTGCAGTTGCGCTCGAAGTGGAGTTCGGGCGCGGCGCCGACGCTGATCCGGCTGCAGTTGAACAACGTGATGGAGGCGGGCGCGGACCCGTTCGGCTATCGCAACTCGCAGGCCTGGTGAGAACGCTGGCGTGGCTGCCCTCTCCGGAACCGGCTTACTCGACGTGCCGGATGACGGCGCGCACTACGCCTTGCATGGTGAGTCCCTCACGCGGGTGGAGTTCGGGATAGGCCGGGTTGGCGGCTTTGAGGAAGTAGTCATCCTCGACGCGCACCAGCCGCTTCAGCGTGCTTTCCCCATCGATCAGGGCCACGACAATCTGGTTCTCGCGCGGAGGAGCATTGGGGTCCACCACGACGGCGTCGCCCGGCAGGATGCCGGCGTCCTTCATGGAATCTCCGCGCACGCGGAGGACGAAACAGCCGGGCTTGGGTTCAAAGCCAAGCGTGGCGGCGTCGGCGCTCAGCGAGCCTTCGGCGACAGCGCCCGCGATCATCTCCGGCGCACCGGCGGCAATGGCTCCGAACAGGGGCAGCGTGTAGACAGAACGCGGCGGCCCGGCGGGATCCCCGGCGGGATCCCCGGTGAGATCCCCAGTGAGATCCCCGGTGAGATCAATGTTACGGGAACCGCGCCTCGCACGGCGGAGAAGGCCCTTGGCGATCAGGGCGTTCAGGTGCCCGGCGACGCCATTGGGACTGCGGATGGCGAATGCGCGCTGGAGCTCGGGAATGGATGGCGAGCAGCCGTTCTCGCGGCGGAAGGCGAGTATGAATTCGTAGATTTCGCGCTGGCGGGCGGTCAGCGTCACGACTAGAGTGTTTCACAGGAATCGGAATGCTTGTCAACGGGAGGTTGGCGCGCCATGCAACCGGGATTGTTTGAAGAGGCGCCGGAGTGGCGTCTCCGGCTGGCGGCGCGGCTGCGGGAGCTGGCCGCACGGAACGTGTGGATCGGCACGAGCTCGTGGAAGTATCCGGGCTGGCTGGGTCAGATCTACTCGCCGGAGCGGTATCAGACGCGCGGCAAGTTTTCGCAGAAGAAGTTCGAGGAGAACTGCCTGTCCGAGTACGCCGAAACATTTCCGGTGGTTTGCGGGGATTTCGCCTTCTACCAGTTTCCGTCGCGGGAATACTGGGCCAAGCTGTTTCTGGGCTCGCCGGCGAGTCTGCGCTTCGGCTTCAAGGTGCCCGAGCACATCACGGTGAAGACCTGGCCGGGGCATGCGCGGTACGGGCAGAAAGCGGGCGCCGAGAACGAGCACTTTCTGGACGCGGAGCTGTTCGAGGCGGCCTTCTCGCAAGCGCTGGAGCCGTACCGGGAGCGCGTCGGCGTGCTGATGTTCGAGTTTGGCTCCTTCTCGAAGGCGCAATTCAGCGGCGTGGATGAGTTCCTGGAGCGGCTGGACCCGTTTCTCGCTTCCCTGCCCCGGGGGTGGCGCTACGCCGTGGAGATTCGGAATGACGCGTATCTGGAGGCAGGCTACCTGGACTGCCTGCGGAAGCATGGCGTGGCGCACGTTTATAACTCATGGACGAGAATGCCGGGCCTGAGCGCGCAGATCGAGATGCCGGGCGCGCGAACGGCGGAGTTCACCGTGACGCGCGCGCTGCTGCGTCCCGGCCGCGGCTACGAGGAGGCCGTGCGCAGATTCCAGCCCTACGAGCGCGTGCAGGATGAGCAGCCGGAGGTTCGCGAGGCGCTGCGCGCCATTGTGGACGGCGCGCAGGAGGGGCGCGCGGCCGCCTTCGTATTTGTAAACAACCGGCTGGAGGGGAACGCTCCGGCGACGATTTCCGCGATACTGGGTGTGGACAAATAGGGCGGCGCCACGTGTTGCGCCGGGATGGTTGGGCAAACCTCACTCTGGGAGACAACGATGAAATCGGTCAATGTGTATTTGAACTTCGACGGCAATTGCCTGGAAGCCATGACCTTCTACGCCAAATGTCTGGGCGGCGAACTGGTGTCGTATCCGTTCACCGAGGTTCCGGGCGGCGCGCCGCCGGGATCGGAGAACCGCACGCTGCACGCCAGCGTCACCAGGGGAAACGTGGTCATCATGGCGTCGGACACCCTGCCGGGGATGCCCTTCGAGCAGGGGAACAATTTTTCCATCTCGATTCTGCCCGACAGCAAGGACGAGACCAACGCACTGTTCGCCAAGTTGAGTGAGGGCGGAACCGTGACGATGCCGTTGGGCGACCAGTTCTGGGGCGCTTATTTCGGCATGTTGAAGGACAGGTTCGGCGTGCACTGGATGCTGAACTACGAGATGCAGAAGTAGGCGGCCGGACGGGGGCGGACCGGCGCCGCCCCCCTGCGCGCAGGTGACGGATGCACGGTTTTTCCCGGGGTTCACAATGACTCTTTCCGGATACACGGCGTGGGCGCCACGCTTTCAAAGCATGCTGCGCATGGTGGCGGCGTTTCTCTTTGTCCAATTGGGAACGATGAAGCTGTTCGCGTTTCCCATAGGCATGCCGCCCAATGGAGGCACGGCGGCGTTATGGTCGCAGGCGGGCATTGGCGGGATGCTCGAGGTGGTGTGCGGCTCGCTGCTGCTGGCTGGGTTGTGGACGCGCCCGATGGCGTTCCTGATGTCGGGCATGATGGCGGTGGCCTACTTCCAGTTTCACGCGCCGAACGGTTTCTGGCCGCTGGTGAACGGCGGTATCGACGCGGCGCTGTTCTGTTTCGTGTGGCTGTACTTTTCAGCAGCGGGTGGCGGGCCATGGAGCGTGGACGCGCTGCGCGGCAAGGGTTGAGGCGCGGGCGTGATAGGGTGGAGACAGAATGCGGCCTGATCTTCCCCACACGTTGGGCGCGCTGCGCCGGAGCGTATTTTCCGAGGCCAAACTGGGCCGGCGATCGGTTAAGGACGAGTTGCGGGCGAACCTGATCGCGCGGCTGAAATCGGGCGAAGAGCTGTTTCCCGGCATTGTGGGCTACGAGGACACGGTGACGCCGCAAATCGTGAACGCCGTGCTTTCGCGCCACAATTTCATTCTGCTGGGGCTGCGCGGGCAGGCCAAGACGCGTCTGATCCGCATGTTGACCACGCTGCTGGACGAGGCCGTACCGTACGTGGCCGGCACGGAGACGCGCGACAATCCCTACCAGCCGCTGTCGCGCCAGGCCAAGCTGATGATCGCCGAGATGGGCGACGACACGCCGGTGGACTGGCTGTCGCGCGAGCAACGGTATGTGGAAAAGCTGGCCACGCCGGATGTGACGATCGCCGACATGATCGGCGACATCGATCCGATCAAGGCGGCGCGCCAGGGCCATACTTTGAGCGACGAGCTGACGATGCACTATGGCCTGCTGCCCCGGGCCAACCGCGGGATTTTCGCCATCAACGAACTGCCGGACCTGGCGGGCAAGATCCAGGTGGGCCTGTTCAACATCATGCAAGAGGGCGACGTGCAGATTAAAGGCTATCCG
Source organism: Bryobacterales bacterium (assembly GCA_020847045.1). Lineage (GTDB taxonomy): Bacteria > Acidobacteriota > Terriglobia > Bryobacterales > Bryobacteraceae > JAFLBB01. The sequence continues at coordinate 23,686 of JADLCT010000042.1, forward strand.
GTGCGGCTGGCGCTGGACGTGCTGCTGGCCTTCACGGCCAACCCGGAGGACTACACGGCGCGCGGCAAGATCATCACGCCGCTGAAGGACCGCATTGGCAGCGAGATTCGGACGCACTATCCAGCCACCGTGGAACAGGGCATGGCGATTACGGCGCAGGAGTCCTGGACGCGGCGTGACAAGACGGTCGAAGTGGCCGTGCCGGGCTTTGTGCGCGAGGTGGTGGAGTCGATCGCCTTTCTGGCGCGCGAGGACAAGAAGATCGACAAGCGCTCCGGCGTGTCGCAGCGGCTGCCGATCACGGTGCTGGAAAACGCGGTGTCCAACGCCGAGCGGCGCGCGCTGCGGGCGGGCGAGAAGGAGACGGCGGCGCGCGTGGTGGACGTGTTCGCGGCGATGCCTTCGATGACGGGCAAGATCGAGCTGGAGTACGAGGGCGAATTGAAGGGCGGCGAATCGGTGGCGCGCGAGCTGATTCGCGGCGCCGTGGGCCGCGTCTTCACGCACTACTACGATGGCGTCGATTTCAAGCAGATCATCCAGTGGTTCGATCTGGGGGGCTCGCTGCAACTGGACGAGACCGCGCCGGCCAGATCGTTGATCAAGGAGCTGGCCTCGATTCAGGGGCTGATGGACAAGACGGGCGCGCTGGGAATTGGCCCCGGAGCGGCCACGGCCGAACGCGCGGCGGCGGCGGAGTTTGTACTGGAGGGCTTATACGCCCACCGGCGCATCAACCGCAGCGAGGACCGCGTGTTCAGCTCCGACGGAAAACGGCGGGAGCCGGCGGCCGGACGCGAGCGGGACGCAGGCGAGGAGCCGCGGCGGCGCGGCTCGAAACGGGACTACCAGTGAAACGCGTCACCTATTCGCGGTACACGGGCGAGGATCTGGGCATCAGCGCCGAGGACCTGATGCGGGCGCTGGCCGATTATTTTCTGCAAAGCGGCTTTCAGAACCCGTACGAAGGCTTCCAGGAGTTCGACCCGGAGTCCATGGAGGCGTTGAAGCAGGCCATCGAACGGGCGCTCGAAAGCGGCGAGCTGTTCGACCAGGACCAGGCGGCGCAGATGCGCGAGCGGCTGGAAAACATGACGCTGGAGGACCGCGAGAGCCTGCTCGACCGGCTGGTGCGGAAGATGGTGGACGAGGGCTACCTCAATGTGGACGAGCCTGGCGAGCCCCGGCAAGCGGGGCCGGGCGGCGTGGGCCCGCCGCAGGAGGCCCGCTTTGCCCTCACCTCGCAATCGGTGGACTTCCTCGGTTTCAGGACGCTGAAGGACCTGCTGGGGTCGCTGGGACGGGCCAGTTTCGGCGCGCACGACACGCGCGAACTGGCCACGGGCATCGACGCGAGCGGCGGCTCGAAGCCCTACGAGTTCGGCGACACGCTGAACCTGGACATTCCGGCGACGCTGTTTTCCGCTATGCAGCGCGAGGGCGTGCAGGTGCCCCTGGATCTGGACTACCCCGACCTGCACGTGCACCGGAGCGAGTATCAAAGCTCCTGCGCGACGGTGCTGATGCTGGACTGCAGCCACAGCATGATCCTGTACGGAGAGGACCGCTTCACGCCGGCCAAGCGCGTGGCGATGGCCCTGGCGCATCTGATCCGCACCCAGTATCCCGGCGATTCGCTGGACTGCGTGCTGTTTCACGACTCGGCCGAGCAGCTACGAGTGAGCGAACTGGCACGCGTGCAGGTGGGTCCGTACTACACCAATACCCGCGACGGCCTGATTCTGGCACAGCGCCTGCTGGAGCGGCAGAAAAAGGACATGCGGCAGATCATCATGATCACCGATGGGAAGCCTTCGGCGCTGACATTGGAAGACGGGCGGATCTACAAGAACGCGTTCGGCCTGGATCCGCTGGTGATCTCCAAGACACTCGAAGAGGTGAACCACTGCAAACGGCGGGGCATCCTCATCAACACCTTCATGCTGGCCAGCGACTACCACCTGGTGCAGTTCGTGCAGAAGGTGACCGAAATGTGCCGGGGCAAGGCCTACTTCACCACGCCCTACACGCTGGGCCAGTATCTGTTGATGGACTACATGAACAGAAAATCGCGAGCGGTGCACTAGACTCCGCAAACTCGCGCGCCGCTCGCGGACAGAAGGAGACAGTCAGTATTTCTTAGGGAACGGATTGAAGCCGAGGCTCTTGAGCCGGGCTTCGGTTTGCGAGGGCATCGGCTGCGCGCCGAGCGGCCCCACCAGGACGCGGTACACGGCCGGACTGGCGCCGGGGGCGCGCCGCGCGGCGAAACCCTTGTCGCGCAGATACTGCACCGAGACATCCGCCATGCCCTTGTCCACGCTGGCCACCTGATAATAGATGGCGCCCGGCGCGGGTGTGAGGTCCTCGTTCGCCGGCCTGGCTTCCTGTGGCGCGGCGGCCGGTTTCGGATCCACCACGATCACCTGCTCAGCGGCGCGTGAGGGCGCCGCCGGGGCGGCTTGCACGGGCGGGCGCACCGGGGCTGCCGTTTGCCGCGCCTGGACCGGTTCCGGCGCCGGCGCGGGCGTTGTGGCGCGTCCTGCGACATAGCTCAGCGTGGCGACCAGAGTCGTGAAGGCGATTACCATGAAGGCCGTCGCGGCCAACTGCTTGTTGCCCAGAATCAGCCGGGAGTCTTCCGGTGTGAGTGGCGGGGCCAGCGGCGGCGGTGTGGCGTTGCTGGCTGGCGTGGATTCCCGAAGCGTGGTTTCCGACACGGTACTGAACACGGCGTTGACCTCCTGGAGATTCTTTGGAACGGCGGCGGAAACGGCTTCCTCCGGCCTTTACAAAAGGGAGATCGGCGGCGGGGGAGCGCGACTTTAGGGGCCGTAGGAAAAAAATCGTATGACCTCCTAAGGCCAAAACCTTACGCCCAGGGGACCCCACAAGCACCAGCGCCGTCCGCGATCACCACGGATAAGGATCCAGATTCAATTTGTTTTCTTAAACTTGCAGTTCGTTCCCCGGCGGCCCGCCCATACGCCTCCCCGATTGTGTGTTCGTGAGGAGCCGTCCAACGTTGTGAAAAACAAGAAACGAAAGAAGTCGAATCAGCACGTTGAGACGGCTGGCTCCGCTGAGCCGCGGGAGCCTGGGGCTGGCGGCGCGCCAGCTCACCGCACGGTGCGCGATGGGGCTGTGGAACTGGCCATGGCGGTGGCGAGTTTGACAGCCCTGGTCCGCGTGGACGCCTCGCGCGACCCTTTCATGACCAACCCGGCGGATCTGTTCGAGCGCACCTTTTCTAATGTAGGCCTCGACGACAACCAGATGGAGCTGCTGCGCGAGGAGCTGCGGCTCTCGCTCCCCTGCATTGCCGGCGATCTGGCCGCGCACGCCGCGGATTTGGACCGGGCCGGGCTGAGGATTGGCAGCTACGCGGCCTTTCTACACGCCGCACTGCGCGCGGCTTCGTACGGGGATTGACGCGCGCCGCGCCGGAAGGATCAAACATAGAATGAGCTCGAATGCGCGTGTGTGGGGATTCTTGTGCCTGCTGGCGGCGCTGCTGTGCGCGGTTGCCCGTCCGTCGGATCTGCCCGCCGTCTCGTTGGTGGAGGCGTTTGCGGGTGGTGGCGTCGAGTACGCCGAGGTGACCTTCACCACCGCCGTGGAGTGGGCGCGCGTACGGGGGGCGCGCGCGCAGAGTTCCACCGAAGCGGGCCGGTGGGAAGAGCGCGAGGTGGCCTCGTGGGCGGCTCTGGGCGGGAGGCCGCGCCAGTTGCGGGTGATGTTGGCGGCCGGGACGCCGCAGGCCCATACGCTGCTGCGCGTGTGCGTGTCGCTGGAGACGGGCGCGGGGCAACCCGTGCGGGAGACATGCGGGCAGGCGCGATGGGAGCGCGAAGCGGCGGCGGAGTTGCGGCGTGCGCTCGACGGCTTGTCGCGGCTACCCAAAACCGAGCGGGAAAAGAGCGTGCTGGCCAGTGTCTACATGTCGCGCCAGCAGGGCTCGACGGTGGGCTCGGCCGATATCAGCCTGGTGCGAAGCGACGCGGGCGCCCGGGATGTGAGCTACTTCGTGCGTTTGAAACGTGGTTCGCTGGCGGGGATGGACCCGCATCACATGGAAGCGGGCGGCATGTGGCGGCGCAGCATCCTGATGCACCGGGCCGAACGGGCCCTCGTAAGGAAAGCCCTGCGGCGCGGCGATTGGGCCGGTGGCGCCGGGGCGCTCCAGGAGTTGCAGTCGAAATGGTTTGCCGGGCACACGGTTGAGGTGGGCGTGAAGCTGGAAGGCGACGCCTCCGGAGTGAACCGCTGGCTCGGCCTGGTGGATGCGGGATGGGGCCTGCAGTCCACCACCCGGCGGGTGAACCTGCCGGACGCGCCGGGCTGGTTCCGCTTCCGGCTATTAGCCGCGGGCGTGGAAGCCGGCCGGGAGCAGGCGCGGGTGAAGTGGGGGGCGGGCGCGGCGCTGATGATTGCGCCGCGAGAGCAGACCGCCCCCATTCGCCGCTGGGAGTTTACGGCAGAGGCCGTGGGCCGCTGGCTGGCGCGGCCGGAGTGGGGACGGCGCGGGGTGCGGGCCTGGCTGCAAGCCGACGCCAAGGCCTTCTTCGCCGGGACAGGCGCCATGCGCTACGGTCTGCGTCTCAGTCTGCAACGGGGCGCTCTGCCTCCGCTGTTCGCGCCGGTGAACAGCGTGCAGCTTGGCTTCGTCGCCGAATCGGCCGGCGCCGCGGAGTAGCGGCGGTTACCGCACAGGGCGAAGCAGAACCTTTTCCGCCGGGCACTGGTCGCGCACGTCGCGGCCGCAGGGGCGCGGCTTGCCGTCCCTGGTGAAACACACGCGCAGCTCGCGCAGGTTCCGGCCGGAGCAGACAACGGCGAGCGAGGCCGGAGACAGCGGCGGGTTGGCGTCGAGAAAGCGCTTCTTCAACGCGGCTGGTTCGATCAGCACGGCCGTGGCCGGCTGCTGGAACTCGCGCGGAATGCGAACAGAGGAGTAAAAGCGGCGCACCGCGCCGAAGTAGTCCTCAGGCGTGAGGCCGGAGCAGGCGCCGTGCGCGGTCCATTCGTGCCGCACCAGAGCCGGGCTGGGCATAATATCGAGCATCGCGGAAACGGTACCGCGCGAGACGTTCTGGCTGGTGGGGCATCGCGAAGGGTAGCCCTTCTCGAATTGCGGCCACAAACCGTGCGTGACGAATCCATAGCGGCGCTCGACGCACTGCAGGCGGTCCCGCCCGCCGTCGCGCGAGGCGCAGTATTCGGGCGACCAGGAAAGCGCCAGCAGGTAGTAGTCGAATCGCCCCGGCTGCTGCGCGCGAACAGGCTGCGGCGCGGCGCAAACGGCCAGCAGAAACAACGGCAACGCGGCGCGCACTCTCAATCTCCCCTCGGATAACAACCCAGCACCTTCACCATGTCGGCCACCTCGCTCAAGTGCGACAGGGCGTGGCGCACCGCCGCTTCCTCGGTGTGGCCCAGGAAGTCGGCATAAAAAAGATACTCCCAGCGGCGGCCTTTGAAGGGCCGCGATTCAATCTTATTCAGATCGATGTCGCGCAGGGCCAGAGCGGCCAGGGCGCGGAACAACGCCCCGGGAACGTTGCGCACGGTGAATACCAGCGTCGTCTTATAGCCGCGTTTGGGCGCGCGCGCGGACTTGGGCACGGGCTTCCGGCGCAGCAGGAAGAAGCGCGTGTAGTTCTCCTTGTCGTCCTCGATGGACCGCTTCACAATGCGGCAGCCATAGAGCTCGGCCGCCAGCGCGCCGGCGATGGCCGCCGCCCCTTCGGGCCGCTCTTCGGAGATCATCTTCACGCTGCCGGCCGTGTCATAGAAGGTCGCTTTCTCGATGTCCGGATGCTCGCGGAAGAAGTTCAGGCATTGATTCAACGCCACCGGATGCGAGTAAACCCGGCGCACCGAGGCGGCCTTGACGCCGGCGGGCACGATGAGGTTGTGCACAATGCGGACGCTGGTTTCGCCGACGATGGGCAGGTTGAAGCGCAGCAGGTGGTCGTAGTTTTCGTGCACGGAGCCGTGCAGCGTATTTTCAATGGGCACCATCGCGCCGCGCACCCGGCCTTCGGCCAGCGCCGTGAACATGGCCTCGAAGCTGGGACAAGGAACGGCCGTGGCCGAGGCTCCCAGAAGCTGGCGTATCGCCATGTGGCTGAAGGCGCCCAGTTCTCCCTGGAAGGCGATGCGGTCGGAACGGGTAGGCATGATCGTGTGGTGTGGCGAACCCTCCCAGTGTACGGCGGCGGGTTATGCTTCGTCGCCAGGACGCCAGCGGCGGGCCTCGGGCAGAGGGCAGCCGATCAGGTCGAGCACGCGCTCGAGGCTGTGATCGACGATGTCCTGCACGGTGCGCGGCTTGTGATAGAAGCCGGGAATGGGTGGGGCGATGATGGCGCCCATCTCGGTCAGAGCCGTCATGGTGCGCAGGTGGCCCAGGTGGAACGGCGTCTCGCGCACCATCAGGACAACGCGGCGGCGCTCCTTCAGCGCCACATCGGCCGCGCGGATGAGCAGGTTCGAGCTGATGCCGGCCGCCAGCGCGCTCATGGTGTGAATGGAACAGGGCGCAATCACCACGGCGTCGGCGGCCGAGGAGCCCGAAGCGATGGCCGCCCCAATGTCCTCCACCGCGTAGTGATGATGCGCCAGGGCGCGAATCTCGGCCGCGCGCTGTCCGGTTTCCAGAAATGCCGTGCGTTCGCCGCTGCGCGTCAGAATCAGGTGCGTCTCCACGCCGGCAAAGGTGCGCAGCTTTTCAAGCAGGCGGAGGCCATAAATGGAGCCGGAAGCTCCTGAGATGCCCACCACGATTTTTCTGGAATTGTGCATGTTTTTAAAAGGTCTGTTCTGAATCTAGAACAATTCAGGCTCCCAGCGTTCTTGCGGGGCGAATATGCGGCGAGTATACTACGGGTTGCAGCTTTGAAGACTCCCTGGTGTTCTGATTTTGGGCGGAACCGGCCTTACGCCGGCAATGGAGGGACGGCGCGCCCGGAGCACGCCGCCGGCTGACATGGAGGAAGCGGGCCAGAAGCTGAAACGCGTGCGCGAACGCCTGAATATGCGCTTTCGCGACGTTGAGGAAGCCAGTTTGCTGATTGCCGGCCGGCACAACAGCGACGAGTTCGCCATCCCCATCAGCCGCCTGTCGGACATCGAAAACAAGGGTGTGGTTCCGCCCGTGTTCCGTCTGTACACGCTGAGCGCCATCTACCGTCTGGATTTCAGCGAACTGCTGCAATGGTACGGCGTCGATCTGACGCAACTGCCCGGCGACGCGGCGGCCATCCCCGTTGAGCGCACGCATATGATCGGGTTCCCGGCGCCGGAATTCGGCACGGCCCTGTTTCCTCTGGCCCTGGACCCGGGCATCGACACCACGAAAACCACCTACCTCAGCCGCCTCATTCAGCGCTGGGGCACGCTGCCGCTGATGCTGTTGAGCGGGTTGGATCCCAAGAATCACCGCTATGCTTTTATCGGCACGGACGACTGGACGATGTATCCTTTGCTGCAACCCGGCGCACTCGTGCAAATCGATGAAAGCAAACGACGTGTGCAGAATGTAGGATGGTCGAACGAGTTCGAGCGGCCAATCTATTTTCTGGAGCATCGGGAAGGCTACATCTGTTCGTGGGCGTCTACGGTGAACGACACGCTGATCGTGATCCCGCACCCTGCCTCCGAGGAACAGCCGCGCGTGTTTCCACAGGGCGACGTGGACATTCTGGGCCAGGTGGCCGGTCTGGCTACTCGCTGGGATCCGAACGTCCGGCGCCGCATTCGTTCCTGAGCGTGGCCACCAGACTCTCCAGGTCGGCCAGGAAAAGCTGGCGTTCGGCCGCCGCGGCGCCTGCGGGAATCAGATTGCGGTAGGAACCCAGCCGCCCCCAGGCGCTCACAATAACTTTTAATTCCGCCTCTTGTTGCGAAAAATACTCCCGAAGATCGTCGTGTTGCGCGCGTAAAGGCAGGGCCAGCCACGCACGGAAGCAGTCCAGGTGGCTCTCGGCCAGTGTCCGGCCGGCCGTCTCCTGCCCGGAGGCCATCGACAGGCCGTGATGCTGATAGACGCCGGTGTTGCCGTCGCGCAATGAGGACAGGTACGCCAAGCGCCCAAATATGGTGTGAATTTGGGAAAGCGTGTGTTTCCAGAGATCAGCCGCGGCCTTCTCCCGACCAAGCATCCCGGCGCCCTCTCCCATGTGCCTTGTCCTGTCTGGATCAGGATATCATGCGGACTCTTCAGCGTCCGTCCGGCCCGCAGGAAAGGAGGTGGCGCGGCTTGCATTTACCCCCGGGAGCCGCGAAAGCAGTACTTCGGTTCCACCCGCGCGCGAGGGTATTTCTACAGGAAATAGGGGTGGCTGTTCTGAAAAAAGAAAATCTATGCGGGGATTCCCCGCTCAGGCGATTGCTCTAGTACGTTCAGAACTGCCTGGCGGCGGTTTGCAGCAGGCGAAACCGGAACGAGACGAAAGCGAAGGAGATATCCCATGAAGAAGCTGGTACTTGCGATGATGATGGCCCTGATGCTGGGTTCGGCCCTGAACATGGCGACGGCGGAAGCTCCCTGGCCGGAATGCTACCCCTGCGATTCGGCGGTCACCAGCGGCAACTAGGCTCCGGACGCCCGGCATGATGCCTGGGCAAGGGCAATCGTGGCGGGCCGGCTCTGCGGACCGGCCCATTCCACGTCCCAATCCACCTCTTAGTTGCTGAAACGGCTCGGCCTTGTAAAATAGGGGAGCCGTCCGTAAGGAGTCTGACAGTGGGCGGCTTCGGGAGCGCCCATGCCACCTGAGGATTTCTGGAACTGGGCCAACCTCTCCAGGTTGTTGGAAGGATGCTATGTTGCGGTCAGCCTGGCGCTTGCGGCCCGGTTGCTGCGCAATGGCATGAGTAGGCGTTATGGCGTACTGACGGCGTTTCTGGCCTTTAGCGCCTTGACGCTGATCGGGTTCTACTTCCTGCCCCGGCGAACCAACCTCTACGCGCAGGTCTATTTCGCCCTTGTCCCTTTGAACTGGGGCTTCTACTTCGCCTTGGCGTATGAAGCTTACCGGCGTGCGCTTGAGGATCACCCCGGCATCGCGACGGCGGGCCGCTGGGTGGTGAGCGGCGGACTGGTTCTGGCCGTGCTGGCCACCTCGGTGACGCTGCTGGTGGACCTTTCGGCGGGCACGCAGAGGTTCCCTGTCCTGTTTGCCGTCCATGTCGCCGAGCGCGCCGTGGCGACCACCATCACGCTGCTGCTGGCTGTTCTGACAGGTTTTCTGCTGTATTTTCCCGTTCTGTTACGGCGGAATTCGTTGCTGCTGGTCACCGGACTCACGCTGTACTTTCTCGGCAAAGCACTGCTATTACTCCTGCGGAACCTGCTCGGCCCGGCCACGGTGGAGGTGTTGAGCACGGTGAACCAGGGTCTGAATCTGGTGATTGTGTCGCTGTGGTTTCTGCGGATCGCGCCGGAAATCCCGGGACCGGGCGGCCGGCGGCCAACGGTCCCGAACGAGCAGGCCGAGGAGATGCTGCGCCGCCTGGGGCGGCTGAACGAGGTGCTTACCCGCGGTCCTGGCCGGTAACGCCCGGCGTCCCTGATATTTATTTTATTATTTGAACATTTCAGAAAACTCCTGGCATATTTTGGATTCTTCGATTGCCCGCCGGAGGTAATTCGAGTATTGTTGCAATATGCAAGCCCTGCTCGCTCACCCCAACGTGGTAGCGGCGGTGGTGGCACTGTCGGCGCTGCTTCTGGCGGCGGCCGTATGGGGACACCGCCGGTTGCGCACTGCGCACGTTCGTCAACAGATCGATTGGAAGACCGTTCAGTCTTTCAACGGCGAGTATTACCGGCCCTTGGAGCGGATTCTCGGCGAGGACGACCAACGTTTCTTAGAGCGCCTGCCCGGCTATCAGCCGGAGATCGGCGGAGAATTCCGCAAACAACGGCGGGAGATCGCCAGCCGGTATCTGGACCGTCTGGAACGTGAGTTTCGTCAACTGCACCTGCTGGCGCGCACGCTCGTGCGTGACCTCGAGCACGACCGGCCCGAGTTGGCGGTGGCCCTGGTGCGTTCCGGCGCCGAATTTCGCTGGAACCTTTGGAAAGTACGCCTGCGACTGACTCTGGCCGCCCTTCCGCTGCCGGTGTCCGCGCTCCGGCCGGTGTCGCCGCGCGGACTGGTGGAAGCCGCCGTCTGGACCCAGGCGCAGATCCGCGTTCTCCATGCGCAGGCCGCGGCGTCGGCCTAGCGCGCGCCCAACCTCTCATTCCGAAGCTGGACAGAGCACGCTCCGGGATGGTTTCGAGTAAACCATCCCGGCTTTTTTGCTTTCCAGGGGCGCGGCCGGATCAGTTGAGGAAATAGGTCCGGTACAGTGTGTCGCGCTGGTGCGGGCGAAAACCGGCATCGCGGATCATGCGCCGCAAATCCTCTTCGCTTGCGTGGTTGCGGGCGCCGGCGGCGGACACCACGTTTTCCTCGATCATGATGCTGCCCACATCGTTGCCGCCGAACCGCAGGCCCACCTGGCAGGTTTTCAAGCCCTGCGTAACCCAGCTCGACTGGATATTCACGATGTTATCGAGATAAAGCCGCGAAATCGCCAGCGTCTTCAGATACTCCACGGCAGTGGCCTCTTCCTTCACGAAGCGGCCGAGCGAGGTGTTCTCGCGCTGAAAGCTCCAGGGGATGAAGGCGGTGAAGCCGCCCGTCTCCTCCTGTATGTTGCGGATGGTCTCCAGGTGGTTCATGCGCTGCTCGATGGTTTCGCCGCAGCCGAACATCATCGTGGCCGTGGTGCGCATGCCCAACCTGTGGGCCGTGAGATGCACGTCCACCCATTCCTGCGAGCGGCACTTCAGGCGCGCGATGCGATGGCGCACCTCGTCGTCGAGAATCTCCGCGCCGCCGCCGGGAATCGAGTCCAATCCCGCGTCGCGCAGGCGCGCAATCGTGTCCCGCAGCGTGAGACCGCTCACCTCGGCGATGTTCGTGATCTCGGGCGCGGAAAAGCAGTGCAGCCAGATCTGGGGAAATCGCGACTTGATGGCCCGCAGCATCTCCTCGTACCACTCGATCTTCAAATCCGGATGCAGCCCGCCCTGCATCAGCACGCCGGTGCCGCCCAGTTCGAGTGTCTCCTGAATCTTGCCGAGCGTCACCTCGAGCGGCTGAATGTAGCCTTCTTTGTGGCCCATGGGCCGGTAGAAGGCGCAGAACGAACAGTACTCGGTGCAGAAGTTCGTGTAGTTGATATTGCGGTCGATGATGTAGGTGACGACGCCGTCCGGGTGAAAGCGGCGGCGCAACGCGTCGGCCTCCATGCCGGCGCCGATCAGATCGGGGCTGGCAAACAGGTCCAGCGCCTGGCTGCGTGTGATGTTCATCGGGGGGGCTCCGTGGCAAGCGCGGCCTCGGGCGAGCGGCGCTGCAATTCTTCAGCGTAGCGCAGATAGAGATCGCGCCCGGCCACCTCGTCCGGACCGAGCGTGAACACCACGTTGCGCGTCAGATAGCGCTCGACCAGCGCGGCGTCGAAGCCGCGCGCGGCCGATTCGGCGGCGGTCAACTCGGCCATGTGGCGCAGACCGTAGTCGAGCGAGCCGAGGAAGGTGTCCACCAGCACGCGGCGGTCAAACCGCGCCAGAGCCGCGGCCGGACCGGACCAGGTGGCAAACACCATGGGCAGCCCTGTTAGCGAGAGCCATTCAGCGCCGAGATCGAGCACGGGATGGGAGACAGCGCCGGGATCGATGCGCAGCGCGGCGTCGCCGATCACCAGCGCGGCGTCGCACTCCTCGAGCATCGCCTCCAGATCGGGCGCGCGCTCGAACACGCGCGGATGGGCGCCGTGCCGGCGGCTCAACAGGATGCGTGCCAGCAGGACCGAGCTTCGCGAACCGCGGTCAGCGGCCAGCGTCTCCACGCGGTCCCAGGGCTTGCGCGACACCAGAAGGATGCTGCGCACCTCGCCCCGGCAGGCAATGCAGGCGCCCGGTACGGTATCCCAGCCGTTGCGCCACACCTCGGCCACGGGCACGATGCCCAGGTCGGCGCGGCCTTCGGCCAGTTCGCGCGCGCACAGGCTGGGCAGGTCGAAATGCACGTCGCAGACACCGCGCTGCGGCCCGTGGAGCAGACCCCACACGAGCGGCACGGTGTTCAGGTAGCTGACGGCGGCGACGCGGGGACGGGTGGGGGCGCCCGCGCCAGGGAACGAGGCGGGCGCACGGGTCCCGTTGGGCTGCGCTGGATTGGACAAATTCCAGTTTAGCATCCAGCCCGCGGCCGGGCCGGGAGGTGCGCCATGATCCTTGACAAAATCCAATTTTAGATTTAGTCTAAGAATGTGGACGGCATCAGGGAAAAGCTCCAGAAAGCCTTCGCGCGGACCGGCCTGCGGCGGACGCCGCAGCGCCACGACGTGCTGGCCTGGCTGGTGCGGCACAAGCGCCACGCCACGGCCGAGGAGATCTACGAGGCTGTCAACCGGAGCAACCAGCGGCTGTCGCGCGCCACGGTGTACAACGCCCTGCACGCCCTGGTGGAAAGCGGGCTGGTGAGGCCCGTCGCCGTCGAAGGAGCGGCGTCGCGTTTTGACTCGACGCTCGACCGTCATCATCATTTCATTTGCGACCGTTGCGGAGACATCGAGGATCTCGCCTGGTTCGACTTGCCGGGGAAGGCCATGCAGGCCGCCGCCGGAGGCCGCGCCGTGCGGGACGTGGAAATCACCTTGCATGGAACCTGTGAGCGGTGCGCCCGTGGAAAAACCAAGCACACCCCAAACCCGAGTAAGACCCGAGGAGAACAAAAAGCATGTTGAGTGTTGGAAGCAAGTTTCCCGATTTCCAGGTGAGCGCCACCGTGAGCCTGGACAAGGGCAAGGAGTTCACTGAGATTTCCCAGGACAGCTACGCCGGAAAGTGGAAGTGTTACTTTTTCTGGCCGAAGGACTTCACCTTTGTCTGCCCGACCGAGATCGCCGCGTTCGGCAAGTTGAACCGCGAGTTCGCCGACCGCGACTGCCAGATTCTGGGCGGCAGCACCGATAGCGAGTTCGTGCACCACGCCTGGCGCAAGCACGACTCCGATTTGAAGGACCTGCCCTTCCCCATGCTGGCCGACATCAAGCGCGAGCTGTCCACCGCGCTCGGCATTCTCGATCCGGCCGCGGGCGTCTGCCAGCGCGCCACCTTCCTTGTGGATCCCGATAACGTCATCCGTTTCGTGATGGTGACCGACCTGAGCGTGGGCCGCAATCCGAACGAGGTGCTCCGCGTGCTCGACGCCCTGCAAACCGACGAGCTGTGCCCCTGCAACTGGAACAAAGGCGAGGCGACGCTGTCCGTCTAACGGCCGCCTGCGCGCAACAGAAACGGGGATGGCCGCGGCCATCTCCGTTTTTGTTTTGGGAGACGCATCCGGCGGGCGCGGCCCGTCATCTGAGAAAGAGACAGATCATGAACCTCGACCATCTGCGGGACTCGCTCCCGGACTACGCAAAAGACATGAAGTTGAACCTGGGCAACGTGCTCGCCCAACCGGATTTGAACGAACAGCAACGCTGGGGTACGGCGCTGGCCTGCGCCATGGCCGCCGGCTCGTCCACGCTTCTGGCGGCCATTGCGGCCGAGGCGCGGACGAAGCTGAGCGAAACCGCCTTCACGGCGGCGCAGACCGCTGCGGCCCTGATGGGGATGAACAACATCTATTACCGTTTCCTGCACCTGGTGAGCGGCGAAAAGTACAGGACCATTCCGGCGCGTCTGCGCATGAACGCCATCCGGACCCATGGCGTCGAGCACGCCGATTTCGAACTCTGGTGCCTGGCCGTGTCGGCCATCAACAACTGCCAGGCCTGCGTGGCTTCGCACGAGGCCGTGGTGCGCGAAAAGGGCTTGACCGAGGAGCAGGTGGCGGCGGCCGTGCGGATTGCCGCCGTTCTTCACGCCGTGGCGGGCGTGGTGGAGGCCGAAAGGGTGGTGGCCGGCTAACCGGCCACCGTGTCTACCCCCAGGACCCCATCACCGGGGGCTTATGAATCCGTGAGTCAGTTCGAACCGGAGCGGCGCATGTTGGAGAATCGCGCGCCTTAAAAGGACATGAGGTCCCGGGCCTGGGCAACCCGGGACCTCCTTATGAGGGGCAGGCGATGAACTGGGCTTCATCGCCGGGTATGTACCGATCATTGCGACCGATGCATGTTGACCTTTACTATGCATCCTCCGTGCCAAACTCCTGCCTGTCCGAAATCCCCCGCGAAACACCGAAAACTGCTGCAATTTTCAGCAGGTGGGGAGTAGCGTGCGGAGACGGCGGGGCAACTGACCCGCCCGCGTCTGGGTGTGGTCTCCCAGGGAGGGTGTGTTGGCGCAGGCGAGAGCCAGACATCTGCCCAACCGCGCAGTTCCGGAGTGTGTAGGATGAGGACATGAGCGAGCGTGTGGCCGGAATTCCGGAAATCGAAATCAAGTTGCGCTTGCCGTCGGCGGGCGAGGGGTACAGGCGTTTGGATCTGGCCGGATTCACTCTCCGGCGGCCACGAGCGCTCGAACAGAACACCTTATATGATGATGCCGGACAGAGTCTGCGCCGGCGGGGGGATCTGGTGCGCATCCGCCGGTATGCCGGACAGGTGCTGCTCACCTATAAGTCGCGGGGAGGCGAGCAACCGGGCAACGTGGCGGGCAGCCGGCACAAGCACCGCCCGGAACTGGAGACGGCCGTGGCGGACGAGGCGCCTCTGGCCGCGGTGCTGGCGGCGGCGGGCCTGTTTCCGGTACGCCGCTATGAAAAGTACCGGTCTGTGTATGGCCGCGAAGGGGATCCGGGGTTGGCGTTGGTGGACGAGACGCCGCTGGGCATGTTCTTGGAGCTGGAAGGGCCTCCGGAGTGGATCGACCGGACCGCCGCCGAGCTGGGTTTCGGCGTGGGCGACTATATTACGCGCAGCTATTTGAGTCTGCATCAGGAAGAAATGTCCAAACGCGGCCAGGTTGCGGCCGATATGACTTTTGAAGCCTATCGCGAGCGGCCGGATGAGACCAGGGACTAACGGGGTCCAGGCGTATGCGCCGGCTGAGAAAGGGTGCAAGAAAGCGTCTCGTAGTACACCCCTAGAAACGCACTTAGAACCGCGAAGAGGTATGGGAACAACTTGATGGAGATGATATTCTGCGTGTGGAAGTAATTGCCGGTTCGCCAAGGCGGGCCGGTTGACCCAGGGGAAGCTTAGGAACGAACGGGAATGCTCGCAAGCACGATTATCATAATAGTCTCGGCGGCGTTATTCGTCTACTGGTTCCGGTATAGCTGCGTCTTGATTCTGAACACCAAGACGGTTCAAAGTTACGCGGCCGACGTGGCGCGTAGCCGGCAGCTTCAGTTCCTGGAAATCCAGCACAGCTTGGAATCTGGCGGCGCGATGGCCTATGAGGACATGCGCGCGGGGTTGCGGCGGGATTACGACAAGATTAGCGGGCTGCTGCGCTCGGGGATTCCTCAGCAGAACGATGAGGAGTCCGACGCGTATGTGTTGGAGCGGGCCATGCTGGGCATGAGCTTCCGCTGGCTGAACGTGCAGTACGCGGTGGCCTCGAAGTTCTCCGAACGGATCGCCCGCAAGGCTCTGGTCGAGATGTCGCAAATCGTCGAACACCACGCCAACGCCTTCGGCGAAGCCCTCGCCGCGCAGCGCTGCTAGCTCCACCCTCACTGGGTTTGCTCACCAACCGGTCCCGCTCGCGTCAACCATGTGAAGCGGCCCCGGCACCCGCGCCAGAAGTGCGCGATGCGCCTTACGTCCGGCCCGCCCGCTTGCATACAATAGTCTCGTGCCAACCGACGCCGCCCTGCAATCCGCCACCAATCAACTCGAACAGGTCCGCCAGGAAATCGGCCGGATCATTGTCGGCCAGGTCGAGGTGGTGGAGGGCGTTCTCATCTGCATGCTCGCCGGCGGCCATGTGCTGCTGGAGGGGGTTCCCGGCCTCGGCAAAACCACGTTGCTGCGGACGCTCGGCCGCGTGTTGAACCTGAAGTACTCGCGCATCCAGTTCACGCCCGATCTGATGCCGGGCGACATTGTGGGCAGCATGATGATGGAGGCCGATGAGCGGGGCATGAAGTCGTTGCGCTTCCAGCCGGGTCCGATCTTCTCCAATCTGGTGCTGGCCGACGAGATCAACCGCGCCACGCCGAAAACGCAGTCGGCGTTGCTGGAGGCCATGCAGGAGCGCACGGTGACCAGCGGCCACACGACGCACCACCTGGAGGCGCCCTTCCTGGTGATGGCCACGCAGAACCCCATCGAGATGGAAGGCACCTATCCGCTGCCGGAAGCGCAGTTGGACCGCTTCCTGATGAAGATTCTGGTCGAGTACCCTTCGCGCGACGAACTAAACCGGATTGTCGAACGCACGATCGTGAAGGAAGAAGCCAGCGTGTCGCAGATGCTGGCGCGCGACGAGATTCTGGAGCTGCGGCGGGTGTGCCATCAGGTGATGGTGGCGCAGCATGTGCAGGATTACGCGATTGACCTGGTGATGGCGACGCAGCCCGGTTCGGACAACGCTCCGGATTCGACGAAGAAGTATATCCGCTATGGCAGTTCGCCGCGCGGCGCGCAGGCGCTGGTGGAGTGCGGGCGCGTGCTGGCGCTGATGCGGGGACGGTTCCACCTGAGCCTGGACGACATCCGGCAGGTGGCGCCGGCCGTGTTGCGGCACCGCATCATTCTGAATTTCGACGCGCATGCCGATGGCGTGGGCACCGAGACGCTGTTGCGGACCGTCATTCAGTCCGTGGCCGCCACAACGAAGGCCGCCGGGAACTGAGCGGCGCGAAGGCGGCGGCGAACTTGGCTCAGGGTCCACTGATCGACAAACATTTTCTGGTCCGTCTGGAACGGCTGGCCATACACTGGCAGCAGTCCTTCAGCGGCATCGTGGGCGGACATAACACGTCCCGCTTCGCCGGTCCTGGCCAGGAGTTTCTGGACCACCGGCACTTTCACCAGGGCGACGACCTGCGTGCGGTGAACTGGCGCGCCTATATGCGTCTGGAAAAGATGTTCCTCAAGATGTTCCAGATTGAGCCGCGCGTGCCGGTGCGGCTGCTGGTGGATGCGAGCGCGTCGATGGCGGCCACGGGCGAGGAGAAGTTTCTCGCGGCGCGGCGGCTGGCGGCGGCGCTTGTATATGTGGGGCTGGTGCGGCTGGACACGATGGTGGTGCACACCTTCACGGATACGCTGGGCGAGGCGCGGTTGTGCTCCGGCGGGCGGCACCGCTTTGGTCCGGTCTCCGATTATCTGGGCGCGGCGCAGGCGGCCGGCAGGACGGACTTTCTGGCCGTGTCCAAGCAGTTCGTCGAGCGCTACGCGCAGCGCGGACTGTTGATCGTGCTCTCCGACTTTCTGACCGAAGCCGGCTCGACCAAGCCGTTCGACTACCTGGCCGAGTTCGGCCACGAGCTGTTGTTGATTCAGGTGTACGACGAGCAGGACCGTACGCCGCCGTGGACGGGCGAACTGGAATTGGAGGAGGCCGAGACGGGAGAGCGCCTGGAGTTGGATTTCGACGGCGAGGCGCGCGAACGCTACACGGCCGCCTTCGATGATTGGAGCGAGCAGTTGCGCCGCTCGGCGTTGCGGCACGGAGGGCGCTATGCGGCCGTTCCGGCCTCGCTGCCCGTGGAAGAGGCCGTGTTCGGACCGCTGGTGCGCGTGCAGGGAGTGCGGTAGCAGCTCATGCACCTGCTCAACTTCAGCCTGGCGGAGTTTCTCACGCTGTTTACGGCGTCTTCGGCCGTGGTGGTGGCGCTCTACCTGCTGGACCGTTCGCGGCGGCGGGTGCGCGTGGCGGCGCTTCGCTTCTGGACGCAGTCCTCGCGGCCCGTGGAATCCGAGCAGCGCCGGCGCATACGGCAGTGGCCCTCGCTGCTGCTGCAACTGCTGAGTATCGCCGCGCTGCTGCTGGCGGCAAGCCAGTTGCGCTGGGGAAGCCGCGAAACAGGCGCACGGGATCATGTTTTATTGCTGGACACCTCGGCCTGGAGCGCGGCGCGCACGGCGGGCCAGGGCGGCACGGAAACACTGCTGGACCGCTCCAAGAGCATGGCGCTCGCCTATGTGCGCGCGCTGCCGGCGGCGGACCGCGTCATGGTAGCGTACGCGGACGGTTTGGCCACTCCCGTGACAGCCTTTGAAAGCGACCGGCGGAGAACCGTGGAGGCGCTGCGGCGCGCGGCGCCGGGCGAGTCGGCATTGAACCTGGCGCAAGCGCTGGAGTTCGCGCGGGGTGCATTGCGGCGGCATGCGCGTTCGGCGGGCGAAATCGTGCTGGCGGGCGGAAACCGCATCATGACGGGCGAAACTTCCCTGCCCTCGCAGTGGCCGGCGAACCTGCGGCTGCTGCTGCCCACGGGCAATCCCGAAAATGTGGGCATCCGGAAAATCGGGCTGCGCCCTTCGCCCGAGGAGGCCGGGTTGTGGCGCATCCTCGTCTCGGTCCGCAACTATGGCGCGCGTCCTCATACGGCGGAACTGACATTGTTGTTCGGCGGCGCGCCGGCCGGGGGACGGACACTGCAACTGGCGCCGGGACAGGAGGTGGAGACGGCGATGGAGTACCGCACGCGCGCGGCGGGACTGCTGGAAGCCCGTGTGCGCGCCGCGGGCGACCGATTTCGCGGCGACGACCGCGCCGTTCTAGAACTGCCGTCGCAGCCCGAACTGGCCGTCACTGTGTGCAGCGATGAGCCGGAGCTGCTGCGGCCGCTGCTCAGCAGTCTGCCTGTGCTGGCCGTCACGACGCGATCGCGTGCGCACTGCGAAGCCGCGCCGCCCGAGGGCGTGGCCATTTATGACCGCGCCGCACCCGCGGCCGGTTTCCGCGGCCCGTCCCTGCTGCTGGAGCCGCCGCCCGGACGTTCGCCTGTGCCGGTGGTCAAGAGCGGCGTCTCCGAACGCATCGACCGGTGGGAGCAGGGCCATCCCTTGGCCGCGGGATTGCGGGCGCAGGATTTCCGGCTCACGGGGGCCAAGGTGTTTCAACCGGGCGCGGGCGACACGGCTATCGCGTTTGCTCCATCGGGTCCAGTGCTGGTGGCCCACGAGCGGGCCGGGCAGCCCAAGGTGGTGGTGGCGGGCTTTCATCCCTTGCGCAGCCAGTTGAAGTTTGCACTGGCCACACCGCTGCTGTTTGCCAACGTGCTGCGCTGGCTGTCGCCGCAAACCTTCCAGCGGACCGAGGTCTACGCCGGCACGGTGGGCGCCGTGACGGCCCCGGTGCGTGAAGACGGCGAGGATCCGAGCGTGGTGGACGAAAGCGGCGCGGCGCTTCCCTACACGGTGCGTGGCGGCCAACTGCGCACCTACAGCGCTCACACGGGTGCGGTGCGGGTGATTCAGAACGGGCGTGAGCAAACCTATTCGCTGGCGCTGCCCGAGGTGCCCGGCTCGGTGTGGACGCCGCCGGAACAGGCTCGCCGCGGCGTTCCGGCGCAGGTGGCGGGACTCGCGCAAGCGCGGGATCTGTGGCCATGGCTGGCGGCGCTCGGCGCGCTTGGCCTGATGCTGGACTGGATATTGTTCGCGCCATCGGGTTCAGGCCGTTTCGGCTCCCTGTGGCGGTGGCCCCTGCCGCGTAGCCTGGCCGGGAGGGCCCAGTGATCTTCGAACGCGCCTGGTGTCTGTTGCTCACGCCTCTGCCGTTGCTGTGGATGTGGTGGCAATGGGCCATGGTGACGCGCAAGCGCGCGCTCGTTCTGAAGGCCGTGTGTTTCGCGTTGATCGCGCTGGCGCTGGCCGGTCCGGTGCTGAGCGTGAATGAAACCAAAGTGGCGCTAACCGTACTGGCTGACACGTCGGCCAGCATTCCGGAGCGTGACCTCCAGCGCGCCGGCGGCCTGACCGCCGCCTTACAGCAGGCCCGGGGCCGCAACGAGATCACCGTTCTGCCGTTCGCGCGGCGGGTCCGCGCGCTGACCGCGGCCGAGCAGGCGGGCGGGCTCCGGCTGCGCGCCACCACGGGCGAGGCTGGCCGGGCCACCAACCTGGAAGCCGCGCTGCGCGATGCCGTGGCCGCGCCGCCCGAGGGCATGGTGCCGCGCATCGCCCTGATGAGCGATGGCAATGAGAACGAAGGCAGCGTCACGCGGGCGCTGTGGCAGGCGCGTTCGCTCGGCGTGCCCGTGGACACCTACCTGCTGCCGGGACGCGAGCGGCCGGCGCTCCGCCTGGATGGCGTGCGCACGCCGCCCCTCGTGTTCACCGGCGAGCGCTTCCCGATCGAGCTGAACATTCACTCACCACGCGCCACGGCGGCTAAGCTGACCCTGGCCGCCGAAGGCCACACATTGGGAGGAACGGACGCCGCGCTGCTGGCCGGCGCGAACACCGTTCACGTGCAGGCGAGCCTATCGGCCGCGGGCGTCGTGGAACTGACCGGATCGGTGGCGGCCGAGGGCATGGGCGAGTTGCGCTTCACGAGGGCCGTCACTCTGCGGCGTCCGAAACTGCTGGCGCTCAGCCAGGACACGACGCCCGACGCGCACTGGCGCGACGCGATGCGGCAATCTCAGTTCGACGTTACCGAGACCGCCGCGTGGCCGGACGGCCCGCTGGAGGACTATCAGGTTCTGGTGTTCAACAACTGGGACATGGAGACGCTGAGTCCGCAGCGCAAGGCCGTCCTGGAGGGATATGTGCAACGCGGCGGCGGTTTGCTGGTGATCGGCGGCGACCACAATTCCTATCTCGACAAGAAGGGCATCGAGGACGCGCTGGACCGCGTGCTGCCCGCCAAGCTCGCGCCGCCCCGCTCGCCCGAGGGCACCTGCGTGGTGCTCATCGTCGACAAGTCGTCGTCCATGGAAGGCAAGAAGATGGAGCTGGCGCGCATCGCCGCCATCGGCGTGGTGGAAAACCTGCGTCCCGTGGACATGGTGGGCGTGCTCATCTTCGACAACTCGTTCCAGTGGGCCGTGCCCATACGCAAGGCCGAGGACAAAGGGCTGATCAAGCGTCTGATCGCCGGCATCACGCCGGACGGCGGCACGCAAATCGCCCCGGCGCTCGCCGAGGCCTACCGGCGCATCGCCCCCGTGCAGGCCACGTTCAAACACATCGTGCTGCTCACCGACGGCATCTCCGAGGAGGGCGACAGCATCGCGCTGGCCAAGGAGGCGGCCAGCAACAAGACCACGATCTCCACGGTGGGACTGGGCCAGGATGTGAACCGCGCCTATCTGGAAAAGGTGGCCGTGTTCGCCAAGGGACGTTCGTACTTTCTCACCGACCCGTCAGGGCTCGAACAGATTCTGCTGCGCGACGTGATGGAGCACACCGGTTCGACCGCGGTGGAAAAGCCCACGGCGCCCATCGTGGCTACCGAAGCCGAGGTTCTGGAAGGCGTGCCCATCGCGAAAGCGCCGCCTTTGAAAGGCTATGTGCGTTTCACGGCGAAGCCGACGGCCGAGACGATTCTGAAGATCGACGAAAAAGATCCACTCTATGTGCGCTGGCAGTACGGACTGGGGCGCTCGGCCGTGTTCGCCTCCGACGCCAAGGCCCGCTGGGCGGCCGACTGGGTGAACTGGGAGGGCTTCGACCGTTTCTGGTCCAACGTGATGCGCGACCTGCTGCCGCACGCCCAGCCCGTCGAGGCGTGGCTGGAGCACGACAGCGCCACCAGCGAGATCGCCGCCCACTACCGCCTCGGGCGCGGCGTTCCCGATCCGGCGCAGCCGCCCGAGGTGTTCCTGTTCGGCCCCGAAGGCTTCCAGCGGCCTGCGCCGCTGCGCAAGGTGGCCGCGGGAACTTACACCGGCGCCGTGGCCGTTGGAGCGCGCACGGGCCTGTTCCGCGCACGGCCGCTGGCCGAATCACGCGCCTTCCCCGAGGTGGGCCTCTACCTGGAGGAGCGCGAGATGCATGAGTACGGCTCGAACGAAGCCCTCATGCGGCGCATCGCCGCGTTCACCGGCGGGCGGTTTCAACCGGCGGCGAATCTGGCGTTCGACGCGGCCGGCCGCAGCGCCGCCTCCACGCTGCGGCTTTGGCCCGGATTGCTGCTGCTGGCCGTGCTGCTGAACATCGCCGAATTGATTGACCGCAAGTGGAAAGGCTTGTGGGAGATTGCCCGCAAGTGGCGCGGGTAGCCGGCGCGCTCACCGCCCGAACAGAAAACGGCCGCGGCGCGGGTCGGCGCCCCCGTCGAGCACACCGTCCTTCATCAGGATCAACGCCGGGGCCGAACCGTTACTCCATTCTCCGCGCATCTCGATCCGGTGGCCCAGAGCGCGCATGCCTTCGGCGGCGGCTGGCTCCATGCGGCGTTCCAGGCTGACACGGCCGGGCACGAATTCATGCGTGGCGAAGGAGCTGTAAAAATGCTCTGTTTGGAAGCGTGGCGCCTCCACGGCCTGCTGGGCGCCCATCTCGAAGTCGATCACGTTGAGCAGTACCTGCAACATGGCCTGATCCTGGTTGTCGCCGCCGGGCGTGGACATGATCAGAAACGGCTCGCCGTCCTTCAACACAAGAGTAGGGCTCAAGGTGACGCGCGGCCGCTTGCCCGCGGCAATGCGGTTGGCGTGACCCTCTGTTAAAACAAAACTCTGGCCGCGCGTGCTGAGTGGAATGCCCGTGTCTCCGGCGATCACCGAGGGCAGCCATGCGCCGCTCGGAGTGGCGGAAAAGACGTTGCCCCA
>JADLCT010000043.1 GCA_020847045.1 Bryobacterales bacterium
GTCATCGTCGTCGGTCCGGAACTGAAGCTGCACCAGGCCGGTCTTCCTAAGAAAATGGCTCTGGAGCTGTTCAAGCCGTTCATTTACCACCGCCTGGAACAGCGTGGCCACTGCACCACCATCAAGCAGGCCAAAGAGCTTGTGGAGCAGCAGGACGCCGTCGTCTGGGACATCCTCGAAGAGGTCATCCGCGACCATCCCATCCTGCTGAACCGCGCGCCCACGCTGCACCGCCTCGGCATCCAGGCCTTTGAACCGGTGCTGGTGGAGGGCAAAGCGCTCCGCATCCACCCGCTGGTCTGCACGGCCTTCAATGCCGACTTCGACGGCGACCAGATGGCGGTTCACATTCCGCTCTCGCCCGAGGCGCAGATCGAGGCCTCGACGCTCATGCTGGCGGCCAACAACATCCTGTCGCCCGCGCACGGCTCACCCATCGCCACCCCGTCGCAGGACATGGTGCTGGGACTGTACTACCTCACCAAGTCGCGCCACGGCTCCAAGGGCG
Source organism: Bryobacterales bacterium (assembly GCA_020847045.1). Taxonomy (GTDB): domain Bacteria; phylum Acidobacteriota; class Terriglobia; order Bryobacterales; family Bryobacteraceae; genus JAFLBB01. Next base: position 509 of record JADLCT010000043.1, read on the forward strand.
AGGGCCGCACCTTCGCCTCCATCGACGACGTGTTGATCGCGCTCGAAATGGGCGAGGTGGAAACCCTCACGCCCATCAAGCTGCGCTACACCGGACGCGTCATCGACCTCTCCAAGGCCTTCGACAGCCAGAACATTCTGCACACCGAGCCGGTGGAGTACGCCAAGCAGTACATGGACACCACGGTCGGCCGCGTCATTCTGAACGACGTTCTGCCGGCCGACATGCCGTTCATCAACGGCCTGCTCAAGAAGAAGGGCCTCACGCAACTGGTCCAGTTCTGCTATCTGAAGTTCGGCCTGCACACCACCGTGCACATGCTGGACGACGTCAAGCAGATGGGCTTCCTCTACGCAACCCGCGCGGGCATCTCCATCGGCATCGACGACATGGTGGTGCCCGAGAGCAAGTCCACGCTGGTGGAAGAGTCGCAAAAGGCCGTCATGGAGGTGCAGGCGCAGTATCAGGAAGGCGCCATCACCCAGGGCGAGCGCTATAACAAGATCATCGAAATCTGGTCGAAGGCCACCGAGCGCGTCTCCGACGAGATGTTCAAGTCGATGGAGGATGACGACCGCACTGGCCGTTACCTGAACCCCATTTACATCATGGCCGACTCCGGCGCGCGCGGTTCGCGCCAGCAGATCCGCCAGCTCTCTGGCATGCGCGGCCTGATGGCCAAGCCCAACGGCGAGATCATCGAAACGCCGATCACGGCCAACTTCCGCGAAGGCCTGAACGTGTTGCAGTACTTCATTTCGACGCACGGCGCCCGCAAGGGACTGGCCGACACGGCGCTGAAAACCGCCGACTCCGGCTATCTCACCCGGCGTCTGGTCGACGTGGCGCAGGACGTGATCATCACCGAGAACGACTGCGGCACCGGCGAGGGCATCGAGGTCGAGCCCATCACGGAAGCCGGCGAAACCATCGAGCGCCTGTCGGACCGCATCGTCGGCCGCGTGCCGCTCGAGGACATCCGCGACTACGAGAACCAGGTGCTGGCGCCCGTGAATTCGGTGATCACCGAGGACGTGGCCACGCAGATCGAAAAAGCGGGCATTGAGCGCGTCCGCATCCGCTCGGTGCTCACCTGCGAATCCCGCCGCGGCGTGTGCCAGCTCTGCTACGGGCGCAATCTCGCCTCGGGCCGTCTGGTGGAGCGCGGCGAAGCCGTCGGCGTCATCGCGGCGCAGTCCATCGGCGAGCCGGGCACGCAGCTCACCATGCGTACGTTCCACATCGGCGGCGCGGCCACGCGAGTCGCCGAGCAGTCCACGCAGGAGGCCCGCAGCGCGGGCTTCGTGAAGTACATCGAGATCAACACGGTCCGCAACGCCAAGGGCGAAATCATCGCCATGAACCGCTCGGGCAAGCTCGCCGTGCTCGACGAAAAGGGGCGCGAGCGGGAACGCTACGAGGTGGTGTACGGCGCGAAGGTGCTGTACGAGGACGGCGCGCGCGTGGAAGAAAACGCCGTGCTGCTGGAATGGGATCCTTATACCTTCTCGATCCTCACCGAAATCAGCGGCGTCGTGAAGAACAAGGACCTCATCGAAGGCGTCACGATGAAGGAAGAGGTGGACGAGATCACCGGCCTGTCGCAGTGGGTGGTCATGGATTCGCCCGACGAGAAGAAGCTGCCGGCGATTCTCATCCACCCGCCGGGCGGCCACAAGGCCGACGAAAAGCGTTACCTCATGCCGACTCACGCGCACCTTATGGTGGGCGAAGGCGAGGAGGTTCACGCCGGCGACGTGCTGGCCAAGATCCCCCGCGCCACCACGAAGACCAAGGACATCACCGGCGGTCTGCCCCGCGTGGTGGAACTGTTTGAGGCTCGCAAGCCGCGCGAAACCGCCGTCATGGCCGAAATCAACGGCACGGTGAAGTACGGCGAAATCAGCAAGGGCACGCGCAAAATCTACATCGTCGGCGAGGACGGCGAGCAGCGCGAGTACGCTCTGCCGCGCGGCGTCCACATCCGCGTGCAGGAAGGCGAGCGCGTCTCGGCCGGCGAGCCGCTCATGGACGGTCCTCTCAATCCGCACGACATTCTGAAGGTCAAGGGCCAGAAGGAGCTGCAGAAGTACCTGGTCAATGAGATTCAGGAGGTCTACCGGCTGCAGGGCGTCAACATCAACGACAAGCACCTCGAGGTGATCTCGCGCCAGATGATGCGCTGGATCAAGATCACCGACATCGGCGACAGCGAGTTCCTCCCCGAGGAGATCGTGGACCGCTTCAAGTTCCGCGAGGAGAACGACCGCGTTCTCGACGCCGGCGGCCGGCCCGCGCAAGGCCAGCCCACACTGCTCGGCATCACCAAGGCCTCGCTTTCGACCGACTCGTTCATCTCGGCTGCTTCCTTCCAGGAGACCACGCGCGTGTTGACCGAGGCCGCCATCAACGGCCGGGTCGACTACCTGCGCGGACTCAAGGAAAACGTCATCATGGGCCGCCTCATCCCGGCCGGAACCGGCCTGGACTACTACCGCCACGTGAAGATCGCGGGCGAGGACGTGGTGGAAGAGGAGTTGCTGCCCGAAAGCGAGGCGGCCATGGCGGAAAGAGCCACCGGTTACGACGACGACGCGAGCGACCTGTTCTCAGGCAGCCTCGACGATGCGCCGGGCGACGACGCGGCGGCTGGCGCCGAATAGCCGCGCCCAATAGCCACCACACAACGGAAATCGCAAGCCCCGGACTACGGTCCGGGGCTTTGTGTATTATGAGGGTCCATGCGCACCGCCACCGCATCACTCTTACTCGCCGCGGCGCTCCTGCCTGGAGCGCCTCTGCCTGAGCAGGCCACTCCCAAGGGCACGCCCGTCCGCATCACGGTCCATGCCGCCTCGCTCGAAGGCAACCTCTCCTCGGACCCCGCCGCGCGTAGCGTCTCCGTCTGGCTTCCGCCCAACTATGACAAGGAGACCAAGCGCCGCTACCCCGTCGTCTACTTTCTGCATGGCTTCAGCGACAGCGACCAGAAGTGGTTCCGCGACGAGAAGCACTGGATCAACCTGCCCAAGACGCTCGATGAGGCGGCCGCCGCTGGCTCTGGCGGCATGATCGTCGTCATGCCGGACGCCTATACGCGTTTCGGCGGCAGCATGTATTCGAGCTCCCCGGCGACGGGCGATTGGGAGAGCTTTGTCGCGCGCGAGTTGGTGTCCTATATGGATTCCCACTACCGCACGTTGCCCCGCCGCGAGAGCCGCGCGCTGGCCGGACACTCCATGGGAGGCTACGGCACGATTCGCATCGGCATGAAGTTTCCCGAGGTCTTCAGCGCCTTGTACGCGCTAAGCCCGTGCTGCCTGTCTCCCGGCTTCGGCACGGGAGGGCGCGGCGCCACGCTGGATTTTTCGCACGTTCGCACGGACGCCGATGTCGCCCAGCTCAGCTTTGGCGGCAAGGTAATGCTGGCCGCTTCAGCGGCATGGTCACCCAATCCCGCGAATCCGCCGCTCTATGTGGATCTGCCGTTTCAGGACGGCGCCCTTGTCGCCAGCGTGCAGCAGCGCTGGACCGCCAACGCCCCGCTCGCGTTCCTCGATCAGTACATCGCGCACCTCAAGCGCTACAAGGCCATCGCCTTCGACGCCGGAGACAAGGACTCCGGCATAGCCCGCGACAGCCGCGTGCTGGATGCCCGGCTCACAGCCTACGGCATCACGCATCGGTTCGCCATCTACGACGGCGATCACCTGAACCGTATCGCCGGGCGGATTGTGACCGAGGTTATGCCCCTGTTTGCTCGCACGCTCGACAGCGGTCCGGTGAAAAAGCCGCGCGCCGCGCGTTAAGGCAGCATTTCATAGATCACATAGGCAAAGCGCTGGGAATCCGGCGCCCAGGAGTTCACGTTGATGGATCCCTGCCCGCCGAAAAAGGTGGTCAGCGTTTCGATTTCAGGCCGGGCCGCCACGCGCCGCCCTGGCAGGTTCATCATGCGCAGAGCCATGCCCGGCATGCGGCCCCCGTGGCCCTCCGTGCCAGGCGGGAAGGAAAGGAAGACCAGCCGCTTTCCGTCCGGCGAGGGGTGGGGAAACCAGTCCTCCCAGGCGTCGTTCGTGATCCTCTGCGCGTGCTTGTCGCCCGCGCCCGCGCCCGCGGCCGGCATGCGCCAGAGGTTCCAACCGTCCTTGCGGTCTGAGTTGAAGTAGATCCACTTGCCGTCGGGTGAATAGTCGGGGCCGTCGTCATAGGCGCCCGCCGAGGTGAGCCTCTGCTCCTGGCCACCCTCGCGCGCCACGCGGAACAGTTCGAACGTCCCGTTCCGCTGCCCCACGAAGGCGAGCCACTTGCCGTCCGGCGACCAGCCGTGAAAGTAGCTGGGCGCGAGTGGAGTCAGCAGCTTCACGTCCGCGCCCCCGGCCGTGGCCACATAAACCTGGGACTGCCGCGACGACGGGCTCGACGCTGAAAACCCGAGCCAGCGGCCATCGCGCGAAAGATCGTGGTCGTTGTTGCAGCGGTAGCCGCCGCCGGCCAGCGGAATCGCCTGCGGCTTCGGATCGTCCAGCGGAAGGCGGTAGAGAGTGCCGCCCGTGTTGATCAGCAGCCAGCCGCCATCACGCGACCAGTTGGGCGCCTCCACGACATCGCCGGTTTCATACAGGATCCGCGACGTTCTGCTCCGCACATCATAGATGGCCACCTTGCTTCTGTAACGCGGCTGCCGCTCCAGGCGCACGTTGTAAAAGACGGCCGTCTCCAGCCGGCTCGCATCGTGCGACGATACGCCCAGCCCCGCATACACGGGATCGCTCAGTTGCACCGTCACCGGCCCCGCCGCCACCCATTCGCCTCCCGGCGCCGCAACCTGTGCGGTGAACTGCGCACCGCGCCGCTGCAGCCTGATCCGCACGGGCGCCTGCGCCAGTGAGCGCCGCTCCTCCGTTCGTCCACCCGCCGTGGCGCGGTACTGCAACGCCGCCAAACCGTCGCCGTGCAGAGCCACATCCGCGTAAGCCGAATCAGCAGTCAAATCCTGCCGGACCATCAGCACGGCCTTGCGATGCGGATTACCGCCCTCGCCCAGAAAACGCACATCGGCCGTCAGCGTGAAATCGCCGCTTAGGCGCGAATAGGCGAAGTGGAAGGCGTCGCGCGCCGCCCATATATTCTCGCCGCCGCCCGTCACGCGGTACTCGCCCGTGGCGGCCTCGAAGGCAACGCCGCCGGCCAGAGGCGTTTCGCCGATGCCACCGTGAGTCACTGAAAACAGAGCCGTCTGCCCGGCCGCGGAGAAGGCCGCCAGCAGGCAGAGAAGGGAACCGGCCACAGCGGAACGCATATTCGCGACAGCATATCACCGGCGGCGCGCCGCCGTTTGCGCTGTTTTCCCGCGCCACCGCGCGTGTTTCAGTGAGACGCTCATGCGCGCCGCTGCCATACTCCTCCTGGTATCCGCCGCCACGGCAGGCATTGCGGTACTGGTTCCGCAAAAGCCGGATCTCCCTCCTCCGGGCCGGTTCGTGACGGTGGACGGCGCGCGTCTCCATTTATGGTGCACCGGCCAGGGCTCGCCCACCATCGTGCTGGAGGCCGGGCTCGGCGGCACAATGCTTTCCTGGGCGTGGCTTCAGCCGGAGCTGGCGCGTTCCACTCGCGTATGCTCTTACGACCGCCCTGGCATGGGCTGGTCCGAACCGCTGGCCCATCCGCGCGATGGCCGCTCGCAGGCGCGCCTGCTGCATCGTCTTCTGGCCGCCGCGGGCGAGCAGGGGCCCTACATTCTCGCGGGACACTCCATCGGCGGCGCCTATGTCCGGCTCTTCCGCGATCAGTACCGGAACGAGGTGGCCGGGCTCATCCTGATCGACTCGGTTCAGCCCGGTTATTGCGAACGGATGCCCGGCGCGGAAGAGAGCGTTCATTCGCTGTCCGTCCGCCTTTCCTTGTGCCGCCGCGCCGCGGTGCTGCCGCTTGCCCCCGTGCTGCTGCCCCGCATGGCCGCGTGGGAGGATCTGCCCGCGCCCGCGCAGCCCGCCGCCACAAGCTTCGAACGGTCATCCCGTCAGATAGAATCCATGGAGCGCGAGACCTCCGAATGGTTTCCCACCCTGAAGCAGGTGGCGCAGGCGCGCCCGTTGCGTGATCTGCCGTTGCTGGTGCTTTCCTCGGAATCGGCCGCGGGACCGGTCCGCCCGGAATGGATGCCCTACTGGCGGGAGATGCAGAAGGATCTCGGCACGCTGTCGCGGCAATCGGTTTCGCACACGGTGCCGGGCGCCAACCAGAAAACCATCATTGTGAACCGCACGCACGCGCGGTTCGTCATGCGCGCCATGCTGGACTGGATGTGCGCGGTCTCGCTGTAGCGCAACGGCGCCCGCGGGGCGAGTGCCGCTTTGCCGTGGCTCAGAGAGCCACGGAAGCCAGCGCTTCGGCGGCCGCGCGCGTGGAGTCTATGCCTGACTCGCCGGCCACGACGGCCAGCCGCCCGTGCTGATCGTCGAAGCGCCGGTGGAAAGCAATCGCCGTGTGGCGCGAACGCAGATGCATGGTGTCGGCCATTGAGTTATACCCGGCGCCCGTAAAAATGTTCCGTGCGCGCCGGTAGAGATTCGCCGCCGGAAAGTAGTCGAACACGGGCGCGCTTAGCCCGGCGGCCGTCGTGATGGCCACCACGCGCAGGCCGCGCGCGCACGCCATCAGCCGTTCCACCTCCGCCGGCGGTCCGCTGTGCACCACCAGCGCGGCGCCCTCATCCAGAGCCCCCACCAGGGGCGCCGGAGGCGGCGTGGCAATTCGCCCGGGCGCCAGACGCACGCGTCCAGGCACACGCACCAGTTCGCCGGACAATCGCGCGTCATGTTCCGGGGCCAGCGGCTCAATGGCGACCGTCAGGGCAAAGCCGCGCCAGGCATCCGGCGGCGCATCATAAGACTCCAGCCGCAGCCGCCGCGCCATGTGGACCATCGGCGTCTCCGGCCGGAGCTTCCACTCGCCGCGAAAGCCTTGTGGAAACGTATCGGCCACGGCTACGCGCGGCGCGCGTTCGGCCAGCAATCGCGGCGCATCCACGGCCCAGGAGCGCGTAGCAAGCCTCGTCACACGAAGCCGGACCATCCGCGCAACAGCCTGGGCAAACGGCGAATTCGTGGCGATCTCCGGTTCGAAGCCCAACTCGCGCAGCTCGATGCACAGCGCCACGGCGCGTGTCAGATGGCCCAGCCCAGAGCCCGGCGCGAAGTAGAGCAGGGACCGGCTCATCCGGCCGCCGCCGTGGCCGCCTCCAGCAGGGCTTCGATCGCATCCAACTCCGCTCGCGGCGTAAACCGCTCCGCCACGCTGGACCGCGCGCGCGACGACATGGCCGCCAGGGCGTCATCGCTCAGCCCTGCCGCACGGCGCGTGGCCTCTGCCGCCGCCGCGCGATTCTCCGCGGCGAACAGAAAGCCGGTGACGCCATCTTCCACCACGCTTGCCATGGCGCCCGCATCGGAAGCCACGGGCACGGCGCCGCAGGCCATCGCCTCCAGCAGCACGTTGGGCATGCCCTCGAACGCCGAAGGCATGGCCACGAAGTCGCACGCGGCATACAGGGCGGGCAGTTCGCCGGGTGCGCAGAAGGGCAGCCGCAGGGAAGGCGGCGCCAGCGCCGGGTCGCCCAGGATGCGCGAGGTCTCCTCATCGGCCGTTCCCACGATCAGCAGCGAGATCCGCCCCAACAGCCCGGCATCGCGCACGGCTTCCAACCAGAACGGAACCCGCTTCTTGAATTTCAACTCGCCGATCAGGCCGAACACGCGGCATTCTCCGGCGTGCAAAAGCGAACGTACCTCGTTCCGCCGGGCGGCATCGCCCGCTAGCAACTCCCAACGCGCCGCATCCACGCTGTTCGGTGTCCAGCGCACAATGCGCCCGGGATAAAGAGCCGCGATGCGGTCCACCTTCTCCTGTGACACGGCGCCAATGGCGGCGGCTCGTGCGAAGGCTTCGCGCACCCAGCCACCGCGCCTCGGCAGAAACCAGTCGCGGTCGAAATCGTTGCCGCGCACCAGGCACACGGAGGGCAGGCCGAGCCAGGCTGCGAAACTGGAGGCGTTGCAGCCCGCCCACGAAGCGCCAAAGCCCACCACGCACTGGTAGGCTTGGCGCGCATGACGTTCACGAACCGCCGTCCAGGCCATGTTGGGCGCGATCTCGGGCGAACTCTGCCGCCGGAAGTATAGATCCACGCCGCCGCAGGTGGGGCGTTCGCCAGGCTCCACCGCCGCGCCGCCCAGCACCACCACATCCACCTCATGGCCGCGCCGGCGCAAGCCGCGCACCTGCCGCGCGCAACTCACGGCCATGCCGCCCTTGGCCGGCGGGTACCTTTCGGTGACCCACAGAATTCTGCTTGGCTTCATCGTCCGGGCTTAGGTGTCGAAAGGGTCGTAATCGTCCTGATGGGGGGGCGCCATGCCGGCCGTCCCCGGCGTCACCGACGCCCGGTCGCCCGGGGTGAAGTAGGTGGCCGCGCCGAACTCGTTCTCGCCGCCATAGGTGCTGTAGTAGTTCTGGCGCATGGCCGCCTCGCGCCCCGCTTCGCTGTCGTTGAAGCCCCCCGACAGGGCCATGCAGTCCGTGCACATGCCGCCGGCCATGTGCATCGCGCACAGGGCTTTCCCGCACTGCGGACACGCCCCGATGGCGGGCTGCCCGCAACCGCGCAAAACCAGCAATCCGGCGCTTGCCATGCAACTCATGAACCCACCTCCGTCGAGGGCATCATCGCTCCATGCAGCCGCAGCAACAGCCCCACCACCTCACGTCCCGGTGGCGCATCGCCGGGCGCGTCGCCCGATCCTTTGAATCTCCAGAAGCGCTCCATGCGCGCGCACATCACGCCGTCCTTTTCCACCAGTTTCACCTTCTCCAATCTCGGATCCATGCGGGCTTGCAGAGAGGCCTCGTCCCAGCGCACGGCTTCGGGCGGCATCAGCGTCGCGCGGGCCACGCACTCCTTCCGCCATTTGGTCTTGAACTTGGTTTTGCCCCGTCTGTTCCGCTTGGTCACGTTCAGCCGGATCCAGGTGGTGTCGAACTGCAGCACAGCCGTGGCGCCGTCCACCAACGGCAGGCGCACCTCGCACCAGGGATCCTTGAAGGTGTGCTCCTTGCCCTTGACGTAGTTTCCCGGCGGCGCCGGGCGCTCGTTGGTCTTCTTGCGGTCCACGGGCCCGGACAGATCCATCTGCACGCGGAGCTTCTGCTCTGGGTCGAGATCGTTCGCCAGGTCACGCAGAACCGGCCGCAGGCAGGTGCGGAAATCGTTGATCAGATCCTGCTTCTTCAATTTCCGGTAGAGCACCGTTTGCCAGATCGCCAGCACAAGCATCGCGGGCGGCAGCAGCCACACCAGATTTGTACCCAAGAACTCCCCTGAAATTGCGGCCGCGAAGATCCCCAGAAACGATAGAACGTAGAGCACGATCATCCAGACCATCGTCCTGCGGGTCTTTTTTTCGTTGACCTCATCGAAGTGCGCCAGTTCGCCCAGCACCTTCATCAACCGTCGCACCTCCCAGTTGCCGGATAAGGCGCGCGTGCGGATCGCCTCCTGCGCCTCGGGGCTGAACTGCCCGCTGAAACTCTTCCTGGCAACCGTCTGTCCGGCTTCGCTCATCACATTCCTCCGTTCGCGGTGTAATGGAACATATTGTGCAACCGTTCATGCACAATACGCCAGGAAAATGTTTCCTCGGCGCGCCGCCGCGCCGCCGCCGCCATCCTGTCCCGTTCCGCGCCTCCGTCGAACATCCGCCTCAAAGCCAGCGCCCAGGCCCGCGCATCATCTGGCGGAGCGAGCAACCCTTCCTCGCCATCGCGAACCCACTCCCGGTTCACGGCCAGATCCGAAGCCACCACGGGCACGCCCGCCGCCAGGGACTCCACCAGTTTCACAGGGCAGCAGCCCTGCACCGTATTGCGCGGCGTGTCGGCCAGCGGCACCGCCGTGAACCGCAGACGCCCCAGCACGCCCGCCACGCCCTCCTGACTCAGAGGTGCATGGAGAAGTACACGATCGCCCAAGCCAGCCCGTGCCACGCGCCGCTCCACCGCGCTCAGCATCTTCGGCGTGTCGCCGTGCAGGATCAGCAAGCGCGTCCGCGGACGCTCCGCCGCCATCCGGGCGAAGCCGTCCACCAGCGTCTCCACGCCCTGCCATGCCTGCAAGCCGCCCACATAGCCGCACCATTCGCCATTCTCCAATGCGGCAATGGAACAGGGAAGCGAAGCGGCGGCAAAAAATGCATCGTGCGCCACGTTGGGAATCACCTCCACGCGGCCGCCCGGCACGCCCTCGGCCATCAAAGCCCGCCTCGTCACTCCCGACACGCATAACAGGCGGCGCGCGCCGCGCAGACAAAAACGTTCCATGTCCCGCAGCTTGGCCAGCAGCACGGGATCGGCCGCCAGGCCGGGGCGCGAGTAGCCCAGTTCCCAACTGGGCAGAGCGTTGACCTCGAACACGCACGGGCAGCCGGGCTCCGAGCGCAGCAGCGGGTAGCCCCCCCACGGGTCGCGGAACACGGCCAGACGAAGGCCGCCCCGCAATGCCCGCACGTGCCCGGCGACGAAACGCGCGAAGCCGGTGGCCCGCGTCAGCAGGTCGCGCTGCCGCCGCCGGTAGCGGAAGATCTCGATGGCGCCCTCGCGCTGGTAGGCCGGCATCTCTGGTGCGCCCAGGCACAGCAGCCGTACGCTGCCGAAGGCGCGTTCCAGGCCGCGCACCATCGAGGCGATGTGGCTGGTTGAACCCTTGGCCCTGGGGAAGACGTCGAAGGCGGCATAGAGCGAGGCCGCGCGCATACTCATTGCGAGCGGTGGCGTGTGTGCCGGCGTTGGCTGAAGCATGGGTCCCGGAAAAAGATATCATGCCACGCGCGCCGCTTCCCGGCACTGTCCCGGCTCCCTCTTTCCACCGTGAAACGGTACGATGCAAAGATGCGAATGACGCCCGCCCGCGAAAGTGCGATGGTTCAAGAAGATTTTGTCATTTTGTCCGTGTTCGTGGGCCGCTTCCCGATTGGCCCGGCGCGTGCATCGGCTGGTGTGAGGTCAAATACCACGGATGTATAAATACCTCGCACTTTTACTTGGCCTGTTGGCGGGAGCGCTTTCCGCACAGGAGCCGGCAAAACCAGCCGCGGACGCTGCCGGGGAAGGCGCCAAGCCCACCTATGTGAACTCGGAAACTTGCCAGGCCTGTCACGAGGACATCTTCCAGGCATTTTTGAAGAATCCTCACTACCGTTTGGAGACCGACAAAAAACGTAGATGGGAGCAGAAGGCTTGTGAGAGTTGCCACGGTCCTGGGTCAAAACACGCAGAGTCGATGACGGCGGCGGACATCCGGCAACCCGCCAAGCTGGCGCCCTCACAAGCGGACAAGACCTGTTTAAGCTGCCACCGCAACCAACTCACGCACGCAGGCCGCATCGACAGCGGCCACGCACGCAGCGCCATCGCGTGCACCAGTTGCCATTCGGTCCACAAGCCCGCGGAGGCTTCGCGGAACGGCCGCCACTCGGCAGTCGTTCAGCAGTGCACGGGATGCCATTTGAACGCTCTGGCCAGCTTCCAGAAGCCCCATGCCCACCCGCTTTCCACAATACCCTCGGCGGGGAACAACGGCATGTCCTGCCTGGACTGCCACAATCCGCATGGCGCGGCGGCGCGCGCCAATCTCCGCTTCGCCTCGGCCAATGAGCCCGGCTGTTTGAAGTGCCACTCCGACAAACGGGGCCCATTCGCATTCGAGCACGCCCCCATGAGGACGGAGGGATGCGGTGCATGCCATGAGCCGCATGGCTCGGCGAATCCCCGCATGCTGACTCGTCCGCAGGTGCGTCTGCTCTGCCTGGAGTGCCACTCCAATATCGCCAGCCAGCCCGGCACGGGCACGGCGGCGGGAGGAACCCTGGGCGGCATACCGCCCGCCTTCCATGACCTGCGCAGCCCGCGCTACGCCAACTGCACCGGCTGTCACATGAAGATTCACGGTTCGCACGTGAACCGCTCGTTCCTCAGGTAAAGGAGACGCATGATGAGAACACTCGCATTCCTCATAGCCTGCGCCCTTCCGGTGACCCTTGCCTGGGGGCAGGAGCAGGCAAAGCCCGAAGCCGCGAAGCCGGAAGCAGCGGCCACGGAAGCCGCGCCTGCTGCCGCTCCAGCCGCCGAGGAATCATCGCCCGAGCCCACGAAAGAGCGTAATTTCACGGCGACGATCGACGCCGGCGCGCGCTGGGTCTCCGATATTTCTGGCGATCTCCGTTCCTACCGCAGCGTGGTCAATCTCGGCGAGGGCCCCAAGCTGTTCGGCTTCGAGGCGGGCTACAACAATCCGTCCGCCAAGCTGCTGAACCGCTTTTCGCTGTCGGCCCGCAACTGGGGCGGCGACCCCTTCTCCACGCTTCATCTTACGGCCGAGCGCTCGCGCTGGTGGCGGCTGTCGGCGGACTACCGGTCCATGCTCTACTTCAACTTCCTGCCTTCGTTCGCCAACCCGCGCGTGGCTCAGCCCGGACTCGCCACGCCCTCCACAGGTCCGGACCTTTATCTGAACCAGCGCGGCTACGACCAGCGCCGCCGTACGAGCGATGTCGAGTTGGAACTGCTGCCCGGCCGGCGCATCACGCCCTATGCCGGCTTCTCGCGTAACTCGGGCGACGGCACGGGCGTCACCCCCTTCGTGGCTTCGGGCAACGAGTATCCGGTCTCCACGCGGCTGTCGGATTCGGCCAACACCTACCGCGGCGGCGTACGGATCGAGATGGAACGCTTCCACGCCACACTGGAACAGGGCGGCATCACGTATCGAGACGACCAGTCGGTGTTCACGCGCGACCGCAACCTGGGTAACCGCACCGGCGCCATCTTTGGGCAGACACTCTATCTGGCCAGCCTGGACCAGGCCTACGCCGTGCGCGGCGACAGTCTCTATTCGAAGGCCATGGTCACCGCCTCGCCCCTGTCCTGGCTGCACGCCTTCGGACAGTTTCTCTACAGCCGGCCCAAGACCGAGGTGCGCTATACGGCGGACGCCCAGGGGCTGTTTGTTCTCGGGTTGTCGCGCTTCTTCAACACCGGCCGGACGCTGCTCGATTCGGCCGCCAACCAGCCGCACACCTCGGCCTCGGGCGGCGTCGAGTTCCAGGCCGGTCCCCTGCGCATGGTGAACACGCTGTTCACCGACCGCTTCCACAATGCCGGTTCGGCGCTGCTGGCCGAAACCATCTTCTTTTCGCCCACGCTCACGGAAGTGGCAACGTCCTTTGCCACGGACCGTCTCATTGTGAACAACCACCGCTATCAGGTGGATGGTTTCTACGACGTTGCCCGCAGGCTGACGTTTCGCGGCGGCTACCGCCGCGTGTGGGGCGATGCCCAACTGCGCGCCGGGCAGGTGAACCCGTATGGTCCGCGCGAACTGGGCGAACTGCGGCAGAACGTGGGGATCGCCGGCATCAACTTCCGGCCCTCGGCCGGCGCCTCCTGGAACGCCGAGTACGAAGGTTCATCGGCCGGCCGGGTCTACTTCCGCACCAGCCTGGCCAACTACCACCGGTTGCGGCTGCGCGGCCGCCAGCCGCTGCACTCCTCGCTGCTGCTCGGCTTCAACTATTACCTGATGGACAACCGCAATCCGTTCGCATCGGAGAGCTTTCGCGCCGCCACACAGTGGAAGTCGGTTTCGCAGGCCGCCAGCCTCGCGCTGCATTGGACGCCGAAGGGCGGCAAATTCGGCTCACTCACCGGCGAGTACACCCACTCGAAGCTGCGCAGCGACCTGCAGTATCTCGCTCCGCAAATCCTGAGCGCGCAAGCTTCGCGCTACGTCGAGTACGGGCACACGGCCACGGCGCTGCTCGATCTGGCGGCGCCCAGGAACTGGTTTGTAGGGGGCCCGCGCATCCAACTGGGCGGCTCGTTCTACATTGGCTCGGGCACGCGGCCTACCCACTACTATCAACCCATCGTCGGCCTCCGCCTCCCTGTGCACGATAGGGTGGAATGGTACGCTGACTGGCGCTATTACGGGTTTTCCCAACCCACGTATCTATACGAGGCGTTCCGAACCCACATGCTTGCCAGCGGACTGCGGATCGGACTGTAGGAGAGAGCGATGAGAATAAGCACACTCCACGGTTTTGGAATCCTGCTGGCGGCCGGTTTGCTGCCCGGCCCCGTTGCCCGGGCCGGCGTTCCGGGCGATGCGCAGCGGGGCGAGCAGGTGTTGCGCGAGCAGAGATGCCTGAGTTGCCACACAGCGGGCGGTGGCGGCGCGGGCCACGCCCCGGATCTGGGACGAAAGGGCTCGCGCGCCTACACGCCCTCACTCATGGTGTCCCTCATGTGGAACCATGCGCCACAGATGTGGGCCGCCATGGACCGTTCGGGCATCGCGCGGCCCACGCTCACCGAGCAGCAGTCGGCAGACCTGTTCGCCTACTTCTACTCGCTCCGGTACTTTGAGACGCCCGGGGACGGCGGCCGCGGCAAGGCTATTTTTCAGGCGAAAGGTTGTGCCGGGTGCCACGCCACGGGCCATGAGACCGGCAAGGAAGGCACGCCGGTGGCCACCTGGCCGGTGCTGGAGAACCCGGTGGAGCTGGCCCGCGCGATGTGGAACCATGCGCCGCAGATGATGCCGAAAATGAAGGCGCGGGGAATTGCCTGGCCCACACTGACCGGCAGCGAGATGACCGACCTGACGGTCTACTTCTCGTCGCTCACGCGAAAGCGTGGAGCGGCGCCGGCGTTTGCGGCCGGTCCCGCCGCCGATGGCAAGGCCGTTTTCGACAGCCGGGGCTGCTCGGGTTGCCACCACGGCGCTCTGGACCTTACGGCCGGGCTGCAGGCGCAAAAACGCACCTTCGCCACACTGGCCGCCGGGATGTGGAATCACGCGCCGAAGATGCTGCAGATGCCGCCCGAGCTCTCCTCGCAGGAGATGCGGGACCTGGTGGGCTATCTCTGGTCGATCCAATACTTCGAAGAGCCCGGTAAGGCCGCGCACGGCGAAAAGCTGTTCCGCAAGAAGGGCTGCGCCGGGTGCCACGGAACGGGCGCGGCGCCGAAACTGGCCGGCTCGGGCCGCTCCTTCGACAGCCTCGCCATGGCGAGCGCGCTGTGGAAGCACGGTCCGGCCATGCTGGCCGGCCTTCAGAAACTAAATCGGAAATGGCCGAGGTTTGAGAATAACGAAATGCAGGATGTGATCGCCTATCTGAATTCCGGGCGTCCATAGCGGAAGCAACACCAGAAGGCGCGCCAATAACCAACAGGAGGTGGACAACACCACATGAGACTGAAGTCAACGTCGTTTTTCGTTACGGGTTTGCTGCTGTTCGGCCTGAGCGTCAGCAGCTTCGCCACCGTCGAATACGCCAAGAAGGAGAAGCAGAAGTGCACTGCGTGCCACGTCAAGATGGGCAAGAAGGATCTGAACGACGTGGGCAAGTGCTATCAAGAGAAAAAGTCAATGTCGTCCTGCGCGGCTAAGTAGAGCGCGCTGGCCGCCGGGAGGCCTTGTCATGGGATGTCAGCCGAGATTGTTCCCAGGTTCCGCTATTCTCGCAGCCATCTTGCTGATGGGGCCTCTTACGATTCTGTTCCCCGGCGCCGCCCGGATGTCCGGACAAACGCCGCCCGCCACGGCAGCCGCCGAGAGTCCATGCGCGTCTTGCCACGACTCGGGCGAGAAGGTTTCCAAAAGCGGCCACGCCACGGTTGCCTGCCAGCAGTGTCATGTCAAGCATGAGGAGTTTCCTCATCCCGAAGGCGTTCCCAAGCCGGTTTGCGCCACCTGCCACGCGCAACAGGCCGGCGAGCACGCCCGCAGCATTCACGGCCGCCAGTTGAAAGCGGGCAATGCCGCCGCGCCGGGTTGCGATACCTGCCACGGATCGGCGCACGAAACCGCCCGAGCTCATACAGCCGAATTCCGTCAGGGCGTTCCCGCCGCCTGTGGCATGTGCCACAGCGACGTGGCCGGTCATTACGAAGCGAGCGTTCACGGCAAAGCGGTGGCCGCCGGCCGGCTCGACGCTCCCGTCTGCACCGATTGTCACGGCGAGCATGGCATCCTGCCCAAATCCGATTCAGCCTCGCGCGTGCACGCCGGCCACATCCGCGACACCTGCGCCCGCTGCCACGGGAACCTCACCTTGTCCCGCCGGTTCGGCCTCCCCGCCGACCGCATCACCAGCTTCGATTCCTCATTCCATGGTCTGGCCGCGCGCTCCGGCGTGCAGTCGGTGGCCAATTGCGCCTCCTGCCACGGCTTCCATGACATATTGCCCTCCACCGACCCCAAGTCGAAAACAAACCCGAAGAACCTTGCCGCCACCTGCGGCAGTTGCCATCCTGGAGCTGGCGCCCGCTTTGCGATCGGAACTATCCACTTCATGGAAGGCAGCCGCGAGCCGGAGCCGGTCCGCTGGGCCCGCCTCTTCTATCTCGTCCTGATTCCGGCCACCATCGGGTTCATGCTGCTGCACCAGGGCGGCGACTTTGTGCGCAAATTCCGCCGTCTCCGGCTGCCGGCCGAGGGGGCGCGCAGCGTTGCGGTTCTCCCTCCACGGGACGGCGCGGTGCGCATGTACCTTCCCGAGCGCCTTCTGCACGGCGCGCTGGCGCTGAGCTTCTTCACTCTGGTCTGGACAGGCTTCGCCCTGAAGTATCCCGAGGCATGGTGGGCCCAGCCGCTGATGTGGTTGGAAGGCCACTGGAGCATACGCGGCTGGATTCATCGCATCGCCGGGGCCACCATGATCGTCCTGGCCGTCCTTCACGTTGTGACGCTACTAACAAGCCGGCGTCTGCGCGAACACTGGCTGGAGTTGATCCCGCGCGCGCGCGACGCCCGCGAACTCGTTCAGGGCACGCTCTACCGCCTGGGACTGCGCCGCACGGTGCCGTTGCGTTCCCACCACAGCTACGTTGAGAAGCTGGAGTACTGGGCGGTTGCCTGGGGAACGGCGCTGATGGGCATCACCGGACTGATGCTCTGGTTCAACAACTGGTCGTTGCAGTATCTGCCCAAGTGGTGGCTCGACCTGGCCACGACGCTGCATTTCTACGAAGCGCTTCTGGCCACGCTGGCCATACTCGTCTGGCACCTCTACAGTGTCATCTTCGATCCCGAGGTGTACCCCATGGATACGGCCTGGCTCACCGGCCGGAGCGTTCGCCCACAGGCGCCGGACGGCGCCACCCCAACGGGAGGCACGGAGACCCATGAAACAGGTTCTCAACAGACTACTTGATCCGCTGGCGCTGATGACGTCGCACTGGATCGGCGCTCTGGGCGTCTTCCTCACCACAACCGGCGGCATTCTCTGGTTGTTCCTGCTTCCCACCATGCTGCGCGGCGAGTCGGCAAATCCCTACACGGGGATTCTGACGTTCCTGATCCTGCCGGGCGTGTTCTTCGCCGGCCTGGCGTTGATTCCCATCGGCTGGTGGTTTGCGCGGCGTTCGGGCGCCGCCCGCCGGCCGGATGCCTTGCGCCATTTCCTGATCTTTCTCGGCGTCACCACGGGAGCCAACCTGCTCATCGGATCGCAGTTCACCTATCGCGCGGTCCGTCATATGGAGTCGGTCCAGTTCTGCGGCCAGACGTGCCACACCGTGATGGAACCCGAGTTCGTGGCCCACCAGAATTCGCCGCATTCGCGGGTTTCCTGCACGGCCTGCCACATCGGCGAAGGCGCGGACTGGTTTGTGAAGAGCAAGCTGAGCGGCGTGCGGCAGGTGTTCGCCGTGGTGCTGAACACCTACTCCAAGCCCATCCCCACGCCCGTGCACAACCTTCGCCCGGCGCGTGAAACCTGCGAGCAGTGCCACTGGCCGCAGAAGTACGGCGCCGACCGTTTGCGCCGCATCGCCAGCTTCGCGGACGACGAGGCCAATACGCGCAGCGATACCGTGCTGCTGATGCACATCGGCGGCGGCGAAGGCTCCTCGCACGGTCCGGGTATCCACGGCGCGCATCTGGGCGATGGAGTTGTCATTCACTACCGCACGGGCGACGAGAAGCGCCTCAGCATCCCTTATGTCGAGGTCGAGAAGAACGGCGCGAAGGAGGTCTATCTCGCCTCCGGGGCCAAGCGCGAGGAGGCCGAAAAGCTGCCCCTGCGGACCATGGACTGCATCGACTGCCATACACGTCCCAGCCACACATTCGAGCTGCCCGAGCGCGCCGTGAACACGGCGATGGACCGTGGCGCGATTTCGCCGGCGCTGCCCTTTGTGAAGAAGCAGGCCGTCGAACTGCTCAAGGCCAGCTATCCCAACCCGGCCGAGGCCGAGCGGCAGATCACTGGGCGGCTGAAGGATTTTTACAAGGAGAAGTACCCGGCCATCGCCGCCTCGAAGCAGACGGCCATCGCACAGGCCACGCAGTCGCTGACCGGCATCTGGAAGCGCAACGTCTTCCCGGCGATGAACGTCACCTGGGGCGCCTATCCCAACCAGATCGGACACACGGATTTTCCCGGCTGCTTCCGATGCCACGACGGCGAGCATGCCTCCCAGGCCGGAAACACGATTCAGCAGGATTGCAATGCCTGCCACCAGTTGCTCGCCATGGAGGAGGTGAAGCCGAAGATACTCTCCGAGCTCGGCCTGGAGGAGAGCGGCAAATAGGCGAGCCGAGTCTAGGCCGCGGCGATCTGTGGAATCACCTCGCCATAGACGTCGGTCAGCCGCATGCGGCGTCCCTGGTAGGCGTAGGTGAGCCGCGTGTGGTCCATGCCCAACAGGTGCAGGATGGTGGCGTGCAGATCGTGCACGGTGACGATCTGCTGCTCGGCCTTGTAGCCGAACTCGTCGCTTGCGCCGATGGTCTGTCCGCCGCGGATGCGCGCGCCTGCCATCCAGATCGACATGGCGCCCGGGTTGTGATCGCGTCCCAGTCCGCGTTGTGAAATCGGCATTCGCCCGAACTCGCTCTGCCACACCACCAGCGTTTCGTCCAGCAGGCCGCGCGCCCGCAGGTCGGTCAGCAGTCCGGCCATGGGCACGTCCACTTCGGCCGCATGCTGCGTGTGGTTTTCTTTTACGTTGCCGTGCGCGTCCCAGGTGTCGGTGTTCTGATTTCCCAGTCCGCCGTGATAAAGCTGTACGAACCGCACGCCGCGCTCCACCAGACGCCGGGCCATCAGACACTGGCGTCCGAAGCGCCCGGTCACGGGGTTGTCCAGGCCGTACAGTTTCTTCACCGCCGGGCTTTCGTTTTCCAGCGCGACGGCTTGTGGGGCGCACCGCTGCATCCGGTAGGCGAGCTCATACGACGAGATGCGCGCCGCCAGCTCGCTGTTGGCAGGATTCCTCTCGGAGTCCCTCCGGTTCAAGGTTTCGAGCAACCGCAGCCGCGCCCGCATCTGTTCCTCGCCCAACGACGGCGGCGGCCGCAGATCCAGAATCGGATCGCCCGAGGCCCGGAACACCGTGCCTTGAAACGCCGCCGGCATATAGCCCGCGCTCCAGTTCGAGGGTCCGCCGAACGGTCCTCCACGCGCGTCGTACACCACCACGAAGGCCGGCAGGTTCTGATTCTCCGACCCCAGCCCATAGGTGACCCACGAGCCTACGCTCGGCGCGCCCATACGCACCGTGCCGCTGGCCAGTTCGTAGTGCGCCATTACATGATCGTTCGAACGCCCCACGACGCTGCGAATCACCGCCAGTTCGTCGGCGTGCGCACCCACGCAGGGGAACAGCTCCGAGACGGGCAGTCCGGATTGGCCGTGGCGTTGGAAGGAAAACGGCGATGGCATCAAGGGTCCCGGATGGCCCTGCCGCACGACAACCTCTCCCTTCACGGGCAGCGGCTGGCCGGCATACCTCTCCAATGCCGGCTTGGGGTCGAAGGTGTCCATGTGACTCACGCCGCCGCTCATGAACAGACTGATCACGGCCTTGGCGCGGGGAGCGAAATGCGGCTGCTTGGGCAGGAACGGTGAGCCGTCCGCCGGGGTGTTCGCGCACACGGAGGCGTCATCGGCGGCCAGCAGACCGCGCTCGCTCAACAGGCACGCCAGCGCCACGCCGCTCAAGCCGCCGCCCGCTTCAAACAGGAATCTCCGCCGGTCCGTGAATGCCATCGCCGTTACCTCAGGTACACAAACTCGTTCAGGTTGAGCAGCACGTGCGTGAGCCCAGCCAGCGGCTGCGACGCCAGAAACGACAGGCCCGCGGCGCGCTCGCCGGCCTCGGGCGGCCGGCCCAGGGCGAGCCAGTATGCGCGCTCCAACTGCGCCTCGGGCGAGGGGCCCGCTTCGGCCATCACGCGCGCTGCGAGCCGTCCCGCCTGCGCGATGACGAATTCGTTGTGCAGCAGCGTCAGCGCCTGCGTCGGCACGGTAGAAACATTTCTCCGTCCGCACGTGATGTTCTGATCCGGCAGGTCGAACACCTCGAAGAAGGGGAAGGGAAGTCCACGCTTCCGGTACACATACACGCTGCGTCGCCATGTTTCAGGCCCATCCGGCTGTCTCCGCCAGATGCCTTTGTCCATGCTCTTCAGAGTCTCTTCGGGCAGAGGCGGGAACACGGGAGGACCGCCCATGGCCGGATTCAGGCTTCCCGCCACGGCCAGGATGGCGTCGCGAACCACCTCGGCTTCCAACCGCTGGGCGCGGAACCGCCACCCAAACAGGTTGGCGGCATCGCGCTGCTCGTTCTCCGGATCGCTGAAGCCGCTGGCCAGCCTGTAGGCGCGCGAGCTCATCAGCAGCTTGTGCATGCGCTTCATGCTCCAGCCATCGTCAAGGAAGCGGCGCGACAGCCAATCCAGCAGTTCCGGGTGCGTGGGCGGTTCGCCGGTTTTGCCGAAGTTGTCCAGCGTTGCGACGATGCCGCGCCCGAAATGGTGATGCCAGATACGGTTCACCATCACGCGCGCCGTCAGCGGATTGTCCCGGGCCACCAGCCAGTTGGCCAGAGCCGTTCTCCGGCCGCTGGTGCGGTGGTGCGGAGGCGGCATCTCCACGGGCATCTCCGAATAGGTGGCCACCTGCACGAAGCCAGGCCGCATCGGCCGTCCGCGCGAGTCCATGTCGCCGTGGTGCAGGAAGTAGGACGGAGGCGCTTCGTACGGCCTTGTTCCATCGCACAAGAACGCGCCTTCCACCGCTTCGCGCTGTACGCCCTTGCCGGGCGCCGGTTCGTCGCCCGCGCCATCCGGAGTGAAGCGGTAGTCGCCGTCAGTGATTCCCATGGCCACGGGAATCGGGGCGGGCCGCTGCTTGTCGAGCACCGCGATGCGCGCCGCCAATGCGCGTCTTGCCGCCAGGTCCGCCGGCGTCATCAGAGGCTCCATCTCGGACGGCGAAGCCCCCGTGGTGCGGATGATCTGGTTGGCCAGCAATACCTGGCCGGGCGTCCGCTTCTCCTCGGGCGTAAACACAGCCTCCTGAATATGTTTTGGCCATGCGCGGTATTTTTTCTCCCGTACCTGCCTGGCATAGGGAGCTTCCAGCATTTGCAACTCTTCCCGAAGCGGTTTCAACTTCGCCTCCACCGCCGCCATGGCGGCCGCGTAGGCATCGGCCTCGGGCTTGGGAGCGAGCGGATGGTCCACCTCGACATAGCCCCACAACGACGCCTGCAGGGCATAATAATCGCGCTGTGGAATGGGATCGAACTTGTGATCGTGGCAGCGCGCGCACTGCACGGTGAGTCCAAGCACGCCGCGACCGAGCGTGGCGATCATGTCGTCCAGATAGTCGAAGCGGAACTGCGGATTGTCCTTCTCGCGAAAACCCACCTTGGCGTAGTTGCGCAGGAAGCCCGTCGCGATGAGCCGCGCGTTGGACGCCGGCTCCATCTCGTCGCCGGCAATTTGCTCGCGCAGCAGCACGTCGTAGGGGGTATCCCGGTTGAACGCCTCAATGACGTAGTCGCGGTAGCGCCAGGCGTTCGGGCGGTCGAAGTCGTGTTCGTAGCCATTCGAGTCGGCGTAACGCGCCACGTCCAGCCAGTGCCGCCCCCAGCGTTCGCCATACTGTGGCGTGGCCAGCAGACGGTCAATCAGCCTCTCCCAGGCATCGGGCGCGCGATCGGCCAGGAACTCCCGCACCTGCTCCGGCGGCGGAGGAAGTCCCGTCAGATCCAGATACGCCCGCCGGACCAGTGTGCCCCGGTCCGCCTCCGGCGCATGCCGCAGCCCTTGCTCGCGCCACTTGGCGAACAGGAAGGCGTCCACAGGATGGGCGTCCCACTGCGCGTCGCCGTTCTTCGGCGGCTCCTGGCGCCGCAACGGCCGGAAGCTCCACCACTGTCGCGCTTCTGGTGCGATGGTGCGGTCTTCCGGTTCCGGTTCCTTCCGGGCTTCCACCTCGGCCAGCGCGCCGGACCAGGGCGCACCCTGCGCCAGCCAGTCTCGCAGGACGGCCACTTCGGACGCCGCCAGTTTGCCCCCCATCGGCATGAGGGGCTTTTCCAGTCCAGCCACATGCCGGTAGAGACGGGAAGCCTGCGCATCACCTGGCACAAGCGCCGGACCATGCGCGCCACCCGCCACAGCCGACTCACGCGTGCGCAGATCGAGCTTGCCCAACTGCATCTTCACGCCGTGGCACTTCAGGCACCGGGCTTCCAGCACCGGTTTCACATCCCGCTCGAACGACACACCCGGCGTTTGCGCGCCCAGCGCGCCCATTGTGGCCGCAGCCAGCAGCAACCCGTGCGTCTTCGCGCGAATGGACACTGCCTCTCTCTCAACCGGTTTGCCGAATTGTATCGAAGGGCGGAGGAGGGCGCAATCCGCCTCTCCGGCTTAGGCTGGGGGGTGGATAAAAACTAGAAGGGGAGGTCTTTGGCCGCGGCCTCGCCGCTGGCCGAGCGCGCCAGGAAGATGTAGGGATTGATTGGCGTGCCCCCCTGGCGAACTTCGTAGTGCAGGTGTGGCGAGGTGACGCGCCCGCTGGCGCCCGACAGCGCGACAATCTGACCGCGGCGAATCTCCTGCCCCGGTACAACATTGATGTGTGAAAGGTGCGCGTAGTAGGTTTGAAGACCGTTGCCGTGGTCCACCACAACCAGACGGCCATAGCCGCTATAAACTTCCGCTACGGAAACAACGCCGTCGGCCGCCGCTTTAACAGGTGTGCCCACGCCCGCCGAGAGATCGACGCCCGTATGGAATGCGCCTTCGCCCGAGAACGGGTCGGTCCGTTTGCCGAAAGTCGACAGCAGGCGCCCCTGCAAAGGCCAAAGGCTGGGACGTACGTTTACCTGCCAGAGACGGGGGAATTTCCGGAAGTTGCGCGACATCTGCGCGGACTTCAGAAAGTCGTAGTTTTCCAAGGTCTCCTGGAAACTGGGCAGCAGGGCGCCTTCGGCGGAGATGTCGGCCGGGCCTTCCAGTTTCTGCTTCACGCCATAGGCCAGCGTCACTTCGCTGGCCAGCAGTTGCAGCGTCGCCAGTTGCTCGTTCTTCTGGACATTCGATTTTTCCAGCCGCGCATACTGGTCGCGCAGCGAATCGAACTGCTTTTGCAACGAGTTATAGTTGGCCACCTTCCAGGCCATGCGGGCATAGCTACCCACCGCTCCCAACACGGAGAACAGCCCGAGCACGGCAAACGCCAGCACTACATAGACAGCTTGATGGGGGATGTGGAGCCTGCGCAGACGCCCGTGGAAGGAGTGGGCCAGGACAACAATAAAATAAGATTCCTGCTTCATCGCGTTCTGGGTGCGGGCCGGGGTTCCCGCCGGGCTCGAAGCTTGACCGTCATGGGGAGCCACTTCGCGGACTACTCGGGAACGATGGCTCTGTTCCGCGAAACCATCCGCTCACCAGGCCTGCCTGCGGGCCTCTTACTGCACCCGCCCGAGCCGTTCCAGACTCGGATTCTACTGCTTACCGTCCTTACTTATCCTGATCGGCAACCCGGTATTGCTAGTTTAGAACGAAACATCAATGATAGCGATTTCCATGCGTGGTGTCAAGACACACCCCCTGCGTCAGGCCTGCTCACCTGGCCTCGGAATTTTATTGAGGAAATTTTTGTAAAGTATTGATGTCAAAATCTTTATACAATCCAAAAACAAACAGTTCCGGTACCTCCAGGTACTGTGCCGGCCTGTCCAGCACCTCCCCCAAACTGGCCATTCCTTGCTGGGAATGGACCCCACTGAAGAGTCCTTTTTCTAACGCATGGGCGGTAAGCCCGATCATCTGGCTCCTGGGTCCTTGTGTTGCCAGCTTTACCGTTGTCACGCCGAAGCGCTCCTTCACCCAGCGCGCCAGCGCCGCCACCTGGGCCGCCTGCACGGCAAGGGGCCGCTCGCCCGTCATGTAAAAGAAGCGCGCGTACAGTCCCGCTCCGGTGTTGCCGTCGCGGGAGGGGGCCTCGTCGCCCATCAGCACGGGGTCCATCACAAAGACCGTCTCTCCGGCATTCAGACGGTCACTGGCCTCGGTCGCGGCCGCTTTTTTGCCTCCATCGGCCAGCAGGATGGTTGCCGTCCGTGCGGGCGGGCGCTCATAGGCCGACAGCCGCACGGCAGTCGCCGAAAGCCCGTTGGTGAAATCCACACGGTAGCCTTCGCTTTCCACTCCCTTGGCGAGGTTGCCGCGCAACGCCCAGGCATGGCGTACCTCGGCCGGCTGATAGCGGAGCAGCCGCAGCAGATCCTCGCGCGTGCCGCGCCGCTCGACCAGCTTCGAGGCGGCCACTCGCGCCAAGCCGAGAATCGTCAGGTTGTCTCCGGGCAAGCCCACGGCCAGCTCCTCCTTGGAACGCAGTTCGCCTTCCATATCGCTTTCGGCCGCGGGCGCGGGCACGCCGAACACCCGGCCGAAGAAGCGGTAGGAGGCCATGCGGTTGTCCCATTCGTAGTTGTGATCGCCGGGGTCGCGGTTCTCGTGCCACTGGAACAGGCTTTCCTTCCCGTAGGCGCGGTAAAAGGGCAGGATGGCGTCGTAGATATGCGGCTTCACGAGGGGGGCGCGGAAGCAGCAATCGTCCTCGGCGTTGGCGGTGATCAGCGCCGGCCGTGGCGCGAGCATGGCCGTGAAGTGCGCATACTCCTGGCCGGCCAGCAGGTCGGTGGCCGACTGCTCATGGTCACCCATGTCGGCGGTTCTCTCCAGCTTCGAGATCATCGCCGAATAGCCGGCCACGGGCATGGCGGCGGCAACGCGTTCTTCGAGCGAACTGAGGATGATCGTCTGCCAGCCGCCGCCGCTCAGTCCGGTAACGCCGATCCGCGCGCGATCCACCTTGCCGTGATCCCACAGAATATCGACGCCCTTGCGCATGGCCAGATAAAAGATGCCCAGGCCATTCATGCCTACCAGGTCCAGGTGTGCGCCGTTGTAATGCGAGTTCGCATCTCCCGCCAGTTCGCCATACCAGAGCCACTCCAGGTTCAAGGCATAGATGCCCATCCGGGCATATTGAACGCAGCGCTTCTGTTTATAGTCGACGGCCTTTCCAATGGGGCCTACGTGGCCGTTCACGTTCACGATGCCTGGCGCGCGTCCCTGCGCGTCCGCGGCCGGCCGCTCCGGTTCATACAGCAGAGCCGCGCCCCAGAAGCCCGGCACGATTTCGTAGCGCAGCTTGCGGATGCGGTATCCCTTGCCCTGGATGACGCCGCGCTCCTCTACCTTGAGTGGCGCATTCACCCACTCCGCGGGCCAACCCTGGTAGACAACCTCGCGCAGCACCTTCTCGCGGATGCGCTTCTGCTCGCCGTCCCACGCGGCGCCGGAGGCGGGCGCGGTGAGCGGCGGAATGCGCGAGAAGAAGTACTGCCGTAGTTCGCGCGCCGATTGCTCGGCGCTGGTCAGCGGCGGATCCACCAGTTGGCGGATCTGGGAGGGTTTCGACTGCGGCCAGGCGCACAGGGCGGCCACGGCAAGTAGAACGGGCGTGCGGATCATCCCCGCGATTGTACCTCCGCGTCCCGGAGGAGGTTGGCAAGGCCTGTGTTACTGCGCGGCCAGACGCCGCAGCGACTCGTCAAATGGCGCGCGGGCCACGCCGCGCTCGGTAATGATCGCCGTCACATACTTTGCCGGCGTCACGTCGAAAGCCGGATTCTGAACGCCGATGCCTTCGGGAGCGACGGGTACGCCGAACACCTCGGTCACCTCCCTGGCCGCCCGCTGTTCAATGGGGATCTGGTCGCCCGAGGCGAGCGTCAGGTCGAGCGTGGAAACCGGAGCGGCCACGTAGAACGGCACGCCGTTTTCCTTCGCCAGCACGGCCACCGAATAGGTGCCCACCTTGTTCGCCACGTCACCGTTGGAGGCGATGCGGTCGGCGCCCACAACGACGCAGCCAATGCGCCCCTGGCGCATGAAGTAGCCCGCCATGTTGTCGGTGATCAGCGTCGTGGGAATGCCGTCCTGCTGCAACTCCCACGCCGTCAGCCGCGCTCCTTGCAGAAAGGGCCGCGTCTCGTCAGCGAACACGTCGATCTTCTTGCCCGCCTCGATGGCCGCGCGGATCACGCCGAGCGCCGTGCCATAGCCCGCCGTGGCCAGCGCGCCCGCGTTGCAGTGCGTCAGCACGGTCTTGCCTTCGGGCACCAGCGGCGCGCCGTGACGCCCCATGGCGCGGTTGATCTCGATGTCCTCATCCTTGATTAAACATGCTTCGGCCACCAGCGCCGCGCGAATCTCCTCGACGGGCTTGCCCCGCAGCGCCGCGTAGAGGCGTTTCATCCTGTCGATGGCCCAGAACAGGTTCACCGCCGTCGGGCGCGTTCCCGCCAGACGCGCGCAGATGCGCTCCATCTCCTCGTCCAGGCGCGAGGCACCGGCCTGTTGCATGCCGATGGCCACGCCCATCGCCGCCGCCACACCGATGGCCGGCGCTCCGCGAATGATCATGTCGACGATGGCCACGGCCACCTCTTCGTAGCTCTTGCAGGTGACGTAGACCACCTGGCGCGGCAGCTTCGTCTGGTCGATCATGACGACGCCCGCCGGGGTCCATTGAATGGTTTCTACCATGGGTTGAGGGTGTATCCTCCCTGAATCAGAAATGCGCTGAAGAAGGTCAAATTATAGGTGGCGTGCATGCCCACGGCGGCCGCCGTGGAGCGCGTCCACAACCGCGCCAGCCCGAAGCACACGCCCGCGGCGCCCACCAGCACCACATGCACCCACGACCAGCTATATTGCGGACCGTGCAGCACGGCGAACGGCAGCGCCGCCAGCACCACGGCGGCCGCGTTGCCGAACGAGCGGGCCAGCAGCGGCAGAAGGAAGCCGCGAAAGGCCAGTTCCTCGCACAAAGGTCCCATGGTGGTGGCGAACACGCCCATGGCGAAGACGCTGCCCCGGTCGCGCAGCAGTTCGTTCATGGGGGTGGGCGTTTCGGGGGCGCGCAACACCACGCCGAGAATCGCCATGCCCAGAGCCACCGCCGGGCCCAGCATGAAGCAGAGCGCCATGCCGCGTTTGGAGGAGCTCCACGAAAGCGACGACCAGAACGGCCGGCCGTGGCGCACTTTCAAAATAAGATACAGCGTGGTGAACCAGAGCGCGTAGCCCGTGAACTGGCCGAGCAGCAGAGGCAGCGCCCGTCCCGACGAGGCCGGCAGCACGGAAGGCAGCACGGCCACCACGAGCAGACTCACCAGCGCGCACGGCAAGGCCGCCCCGATGAACAGCGCCAGATCGTCGTAGCCCCAAAATGGATAATGCTCCTGGCCCGCGTAGCCGGATGGCGGTTCGGCCTCGCGGCCCGGGCCCTGCTCGGGCAGCGCCGTCTGGCTCCAGTCGCTCATGCCGCCGCCTCCGGCCCGGAACCGTGGGCCGCCGCGCGCTCCCGAAGCAGCGCCGCCAGCAAGGGCAGCATGATCTCGTGATGGCCGGTGATGGAATAGCCTTTGCCGCCGGCCTGCGCGTGCGGACGGTCCACCACGTTCACCTTGGGCCGGTAGTGCTGCAGGAAGTCGAAGTTGGCGGTGGTGAAGTTCCGCACCTCGTGGCCCAGGTTCCGCACGGTGGACAAGGCTTTCAGGAAAGTCTCAGGCATCACCACGGCCGAGCCAAGATTGACATACACGCCGCCGCCGTCCAAGCCGCGCACCAGCGTGCAGAACAGCCGGAAGTCGTGGTGTGTGGCCGCGCCCATCGCCGCGCCGTCCACGTGCGGATGCGTGTGCGGCGTGTCGGTGCCCACGGCAATGTGCACGGTAACCGGAATGGCCGCTTCATGCGCGCCGCACAGCAGGCTTGAGGCGGCGAAGGAGGCGTTGGCCAGTTGCGCCGTCCGGCGCGCCAGCGCCTCGCCCGCGCCGATGCCATCGCGCGCCGCCTCGCGCAGGGCCTCGTTGAACTCCTGTCCCGTTTCGCCGGCCGAGCCGAAGCTGCCATCGGGCAGCACCGCCTCCACATCCTCGCTCGTATAGCCCGCCATGGCGATTTCGAGATCGTGAATCGCCGCCGCGCCATTCATGGAGAACGACGTGGCGTGGCCAGTGCGCGCCAGATCCAGCAGCAGCGGCGCCAGACCGCACTTGATCACGTGGCCGCCTATGCCCCACAGCACCGGCTTACCCGCCGCGCGCGCCGCGCCGATGGCCTCCACGACCGCCCGCAGCGAATCGGCGGCCAGCAGCCGGGGCAGGGAATCGAGCCACTCGCTGAGCGCCATGCCCGCCCGCGGCGGCGAGGCGAACAAACCCGTGTGTACCTTTCCGCCGCGCCCGAACAGCGAAACCGTTTTCAGCCCCGCCAGATCGGTGGGCTTCACGTTGTAACGGCTCACGCGGGCTTCCTTCCCAGTACGCGCTCCAACGCCCGTCCCGTGTGGCTGCGCCGGTTTCGCGCAACCTGCTCCGGTGTGCCAGCCACCACGATGTGTCCGCCTCCTTCGCCGCCCTCCGGCCCCAGATCGATCACCCAGTCAGCCGTCTTGATGACGTCCAATTGGTGTTCGATCACCACGACCGTGTTCCCCAACTCCACCAGCCTTTGTAGCACGTCCAACAGCCGGTTCACATCTTCGAAGTGCAGTCCCGTCGTCGGCTCGTCGAGAATGTAGAACGTCTTCCCTGTCTGCCGCCGGCTGAGTTCGCGCGCCAGCTTGATGCGCTGCGCCTCGCCGCCGGACAGCGTCGTCGAGGACTGGCCCAGGTGCAGATAGCCCAGGCCCACGTCGTGCAGAGTCTCCAGCTTGGCTTTGATGGCCGGGAAGTTTTCCAGCAGCGGCAGAGCGTCTTCCACCGTCGTCTCCAGCAGACCGGCGATCGACAGGTTCTTGAACTTCACCTGCAGCGTTTCGTGATTGTAGCGGCGTCCCCGGCACAGGTCGCACATCACAAATACGTCCGGCAGGAAATTCATCTCGATGCGCTTCATGCCATCGCCCTGGCACGCCTCGCAGCGTCCGCCCTTCACGTTGAAGCTGAAGCGTCCCGGCTTGTAGCCACGTTCGCGCGCCTCGGGCAGCATGGCGTACAGGTCGCGAATCGGGCCGAACACGCCGGTGTAGGTGGCCGGGTTGGAGCGCGGCGTCCGGCCAATGGGCGTCTGGTCGATCTCGATCACCTTGTCGGCCAGGTTCATCCCCGTAATCCTGGCGTGCGCGCCGGGCGCCCGCCGGGAGCCATAAATTTCGGCCGACAGCGCGCGGTACAAAATGTCGTTCACGAGCGTGGACTTTCCGCTGCCCGACACGCCCGTCACGGCGATCAGCATGCCCAGCGGAAACTCGACGTCGATGTTCTTCAGATTATGCTCCGTGGCGCCTTTCACCACGATCTTCTCGCCCGTGCCGTGGCGGCGGAAGGCGGGCGTGGGGATGGTGCGCCGTCCGGCCATGTATTGTCCGGTGAGCGACGCCTTGCTTTTACGAATCACGTCGGGCGAGCCCGCGGCCACCAGTTCGCCGCCCAGGCGGCCCGCGCCCGGCCCCAGGTCCACCACATAGTCGGCGCGGGCGATGGTGTCCTCGTCGTGCTCCACCACCAGCACGGTGTTGCCCAGGTCGCGCAGTTCGCCCAGCGTCTCCAGCAGCCGGTCATTGTCGCGCGGGTGAAGCCCGATCGACGGCTCGTCGAGCACATACAACACGCCGCGCAGCTTCGTGCCGATCTGCGTCGCCAGGCGGATCCGCTGCGACTCGCCCCCCGACAGCGTCGCCGCCGAACGCTGCAGGCTCAGGTAATCCAGACCCACGGCGCACAGAAACTGAAGCCGGTCGCGGATCTCCTCGACAATGCGCGTGGCGATGGCCGCTTCGCGTTCATCCAGCTTCCAGCCCCGCACCACGTCGAGCGCGCGGGACAATCCGAGCGAGGTGAACTCCCCGATCGAGGCTCCCTTCACCTGCACGGCCAGGTGGCCGCGCTTCAGCCGCGCCCCGCCGCAGCTCTCACACGCCGCCGCCGACATGTACTGAATCAGGTGCTCGCGATAGGCGTCGCCGGTTTCATCGAAGGTCTCCTGCAGAATGCCGAGCACGCCGGGGAAGCTTCCGGAGCCCTCCAGCAGCAGCTTCTGCGACTTTGCCGGAAGCTCGTCGAACGGCGTCTCCAGCTTGATCCTGTTCTTCCGCGCAAACTCGGAAACGCGCTGCATCATTGCCGAAGACGATCCGCCCGGCCCCAAACCGCCCTCCAGCAGCGGGCGGCCGGCGTCGACAATCACCTTGTCGCCATCGAACGCCCAGCGGCTGCCCAGCCCGTTGCAGCTTTCGCAGGCGCCATACGGGGAGTTGAAGGAAAACGACCGCGGCTCCAGCTTCGGAATGCTCGCCCCGCACTCCGGGCAGGCCAGCTTCTGCGAAAACATGTGCTCCTGCTTGCTTTCGCCGCCCGCGCCGCTCACCACGCACACCGTCACCAGACCATCGGCCAGCTTCGTCGCCGTCTCGATGGAGGCCTCCAGACGCTGCTCCACGCCGGGCTTGATCAACAGGCGGTCCACGACGATCTCAATCGTGTGATTGCGCCGTTTGTCGAGGTTGATCTCCTCGTCCAGGCCGCGCAGTTCGCCGTCGATGCGCGCCCGCACAAACCCTTGACGCGCCAGCTTCTCCAGCTCTTTCTTGTACTCGCCCTTCCGGCCCCGCACGATGGGCGCCAGAATCATGATCCTCTCATTCTGCCGCCCGGCCAGAATCTGCTCCACAATCTGCCCGGTCTTGCGCGGCACAATCTCCAGCCCGCAATCGGGACAGTGCGGCACCCCGATCGAGGCGTACAGAAGGCGCAGATAGTCGTAGATCTCCGTGATCGTTCCGACCGTCGAGCGCGGGCTCCGGTTGGTGGTCTTTTGCTCGATGGAGATCGCCGGGCTCAAGCCGTCGATCGAGTCCACCTCGGGACGCTCCATCTGGTCCAGAAACTGGCGGGCATAGGGCGACAACGTCTCGACATAGCGCCGCTGCCCCTCGGCGTAGATGGTGTCGAAGGCGAGCGACGATTTGCCGGAGCCGCTCAGGCCGGTGATCACCGTCAGCGAGTTCCGGGGAATCTCGACGTCGATGTTCTTCAGATTATGTTGCCGTGCTCCGTGCACGGTGATGCGTTTGAGCATGTGACGGACGTGAGGCGAATCCCTTATTGTCCCACGCCGCGCCGCCGCCGGATTCCGAATCCGCTGCGTGCTACACTCGAATCGACATGAAGGGCAATCCGCAGGTTCTTGCTTATTTACAGGAAGTTCTCAAGGCCGAACTGACGGCCATCAACCAGTACTTCCTTCACGCCGAAATGCTGAATAACTGGGGCTATCAGCGGTTGTACAAACACACCCGCAAGGAATCCATCGAGGAGATGGTGCACGCCGAAAAGGTGTTGGAGCGCATGCTCTATCTCGACGGCTCTCCCAACATGAGCGAGCTGTTCACGCTGCGCATCGGCCAGAGCGTGAAGGATCAGTTCCAGAACGATCTGGCGCTCGAAATGGAAGCCGTGCCGCGCCTGAACAAGGCCATCGCCGCCGCCATCGAAGCGGGCGACAACGGTTCGCGCGAGCTGTTCGCGCAGATTCTGGTGGACGAGGAAGAGCACATCGACTGGCTGGAAGCGCAGCTTCACATGATCGAGGAGATGGGCCTGCAGAACTACCTCTCCAGCCAGATTCACGAGGACGACGGCAAGTAGCCGGCGGCGCGTTCAGCGCACGGTAGTCCAGCGTTCCAGCTCCGGCAGGGCGGCTTCGGCCGCCTGCCGTCCCGCCTGAATCAACCGGTCCGTCTCATCGAAGGAGTCCCAGCCGAAAGTGTTGATCTTCGGCGTGATCACCAGGTCCGCCGAAGGCCGCCAGACCGGCCCCGTCTGCGCCTGCAAAATCTGAAAGCAGCGGTTGATGACCTGCGCCAGGTTCGAAGGATCGGCGGGCGCCTCGTCCATTTCCAGCGACACGGCCATCACCCGCGCCGAACCCAATTTTTTCGCCGACGGCGCCGGAACATCCTCAGCCATTCCGCCGTCCACCAGAAGCCGGCCGCCGATTTCGATGGGCTGGAACAGGCCCGGGTAGGCGCAACTGGCGCGCACGGCGGGCACAACGTCGCCGCGGCCGGAGAACAGCACCGGCTCGCCCGTTTTCAAGTCGCACGCCACCACGCCGAGCGGCACACGCATCTCCTCGAACCGGTGCACGGCCAGCAGGCGGCGAAGGAAGGCGTCCATGCGTGTGCTCGACATTAACCCCATTTTCGACAGCGTCCACCCGGCCACATCCTTGAACTTCATCCGCCGCGCCAGCTCCTCCAGCTTGTACAGTGGCGTCCCGCTCGCATAAGCCGCGGCCATCATCGAGCCCGAACTCACGCCCGTGATCGCGGCCAGCGGAATGCGCCGTTCCTCCAACACCTGCAAGACGCCCAGGTGCGCGATGCCGCGCGCAAAGCCGCCGCCCAGCGCCAGGCCGACCTTCGCGCTCCGGTAGCCATCCACACTGCCGTACAGGAAGCGCCACAGGCTTGCGTGCCCCCGCTCGCGCGCCTGCGCCTCTCGCCTGTCCCTCGATTCACCGCTCAACCCTTCAGAACCGTCCATCCTTGGCAATCTACTACACTGAGGTCTATGCGCCGTTTCGCGACCGCTCTGTTCGTGTGCTTCCACCTGCTGATCGCCACGGCGCAGGAGCGGCCATTGGCCTCGGGCGCCGCCGATGTCCGGGCCCGTCTCGATCAATTGCAGGTGGTCGGCGGCGTGCTGATGATCGCCGCCCACCCCGACGACGAGAACACCGCCGTGCTCGCCTATTTCGGACGCGGACGCCATCTCCGCGCCGGTTATCTTTCGCTCACGCGCGGCGAAGGCGGGCAGAATCTGATCGGTCCCGAACAGGGCGCGCTCATGGGCGTCATTCGCACGCAGGAGCTGCTGGCCGCGCGGCGGCTGGACGGGGCGCAGCAGTTCTTCACGCGCGCCATTGACTTCGGTTTCTCCAAGACGGCCGCCGAAACACTGGACAAATGGGGCCGCAACGGCGTGCTTGCCGATACTGTCTGGGTCATCCGGCGCTTCCAGCCCGACGTGGTGATCCTCCGCTTCAGCGGCACGCCGCGTGATGGCCACGGGCATCACCAGTCCTCGGCCATCCTCGGCAAGGAGGCCTTCGAGGCCGCCGCCGACCCGGCGCGCTTTCCCGAGCAGCTGCAACATGTCCAGCCCTGGCGCGCCAAACGCTGCGTCTGGAACTCCTTCTCCTTCACGCGCGACATGGAAAAGGAGGCCGCCCGCACGGCGCGTATGACGATCGACACCGGCCAGTACGATCCACTGCTCGGCTACTCCTACGGCGAGATTGCCGGCATGAGCCGCTCCATGCACCGCTCCCAGGGCATGGGCGCCGCCGAGCGCAAGGGATCCATGCCGCAGTACTTCGTCACCGTGGCCGGTGAGCCGGCCGAAGGCGACCCGCTGTCGGGTATCGACACGACATGGAACCGTCTGCCCGGTGGCGCGGCCGTCGCCGCCGCGCTCGAAGAGGCTTCGCGCGCCTTCGACATCCGCCACACCGCACGCATTCTGCCCGCCCTCGCCAAGGCGCGCCCGCTGGTGGCCGCAATGGATCATCCCTGGGCGCGCGCCAAGCTTGTGGAACTCGACGAACTGGCGGCGGCCGCGGCGGCCGTGGCCGTGGAAGCCAGCGCCGCGCAATGGGCGGCCACCCCCGGATCGAGCGCTGCCATTCGCGTGAGCGTCGTGGGACGGGGCGAGACGCCTGTCGCCGTGGAGAGCCTCATCCTTCTCGGCCTCAGTGAACAGCACCACGCGGCAAACGGAGCTCCGGCGGGAGACAACAAGCCCTGGACGCACACCCTTACCGCCGCCATCCCGGACGGCGCGGCTCCGACGCAACCCTACTGGCTGCGCGAGCCGCGGCAGGGCAACCTCTACGCCGTACCCTCGCTCCAGCAACGGGGCGAGCCCGACACCGAGCCTGTCTTCCGCGCGCGGTTCCGCCTAACCGTTGGAGGGATGACCATCGAGCTGACGCGTCCTGTCGTGCACCGTTATGTGGATCAGGTGCGCGGCGAGCTGTGGCGTCCCTTTCTCATCGTGCCCCCCACCGCCGTCTCCTTTTCGGAGAAGTCGCTGCTGTTTCCTTCGCCCGCTTCGCGCACGGTGGAAATCACCGTCTGGGCCAATCTGGACAAGACTGCCGGTGAGATCCGCCCGGCGGTTCCCACAGGCTGGCGCATCGAGCCCGCCTCACGAACTTACTCCATCGAGCACGCCGGCGAACAAACCACCCTTGCCTTTCGCGTCACGCCGCCGGCCTCGGCCTCCACGGGCGAAATCGCCATCGCTGGCGCCCAAGGCATGCACACCATCGCTTATGATCACATCCCCCCGCAAACCGTCTTCACGCCCGCTTCGCTGCACGTGACCGCCGCCCGCGTCAAGACGCTCGCCAATCGCATCGGCTATGTGATGGGCGCGGGCGACGAAGTGCCGCAGGCGCTGCGCCAGTGGGGCTCTGAGGTCACGCTGCTCTCGGCCGACGGCCTTGCCCGCGCCAGTCTCT
Source organism: Bryobacterales bacterium (assembly GCA_020847045.1). Classification (GTDB taxonomy): domain Bacteria; phylum Acidobacteriota; class Terriglobia; order Bryobacterales; family Bryobacteraceae; genus JAFLBB01. The sequence goes on from JADLCT010000043.1 coordinate 35,487, forward strand.
CCTCATACGACGCCATTGTCACCGGCGTCCGCGCCTACAACACCCGCCCCGATCTTCGCGCCAACCAGGACCGCCTGATGCAATACGTCTCCGGCGGCGGCACGCTCGTCGTTCAGTACAACGTCGCCACCGGCGGCCCCTTCGGACGCGCGTCGAACGAGTTGGACCGCATCGGTCCTTATCCGCTTACCGTGGGCCGCGACAGGGTCACCGTCGAAGAAGCCCCACTCACGCCGCTCGATCCGGAAAGCCCTTTGCTGTCGGCGCCCAACCGCATCACGCCCGCCGACTATGAAGGCTGGGTGCAGGAGCGCGGCCTCTACTTCGCCTCGAAATTTGATCCGCGCTATACGCCGCTGTGGTCCGCGCACGATCCCGGCGAGCAGCCTTCACAAGGCGGCACGCTGTGGACGCGCTACGGAAAGGGCGTCTATGTCTTCACGCCCATGAGCTGGTTCCGGCAGCTTCCGGCCGGTGTGCCCGGCGCGCACCGCATCTTCTCGAACCTGGTCAGCTCCGGGAGGCTTCTTGCCCGGTAAGCCATCGTCCGAACCGGCTTCCGGCGGGACGCAAGCGCCCATTGGCCCACCCCCGATCCTGGGCACCTGGAACCGCCTCTACGCCGCCGTGGTTCTCTACCTTTGCGCCTTCATCGCCGTTCTGGCCCTGTTCACGTGGGGATTCGAGCGATGAGGACGCTGGACTGGATCGTACTGGCCGCCTCGCTCGTCTTCGTCATCGGTTACGGGCTGTGGCGCAGCCGCCGCACCACCACGACGGAACAATACCTGCTGGCTGGCCGCGAGATGCCCTGGTACGCCATGGCGCTCTCCATCATGGCGACACAGGCCAGCGCCATCACCTTCATCTCCACCACCGGACAGGCTTACGCCGATGGGATGCGCTTCCTGCAGATGTACCTTGGCCTGCCGCTGGCCATGATCCTGATCTCGGCGACGGCCGTGCCGGTGTTTCACCGCGCCCGCGTCTACACGGCGTATGAGTATCTGGAGCAGCGCTTCGACGCCAGAACGCGCACTCTGGTCAGCATCGTCTTTCTCATTCAGCGCGGCCTGGGCGCCGGCGTGGCGTTGTATGCGCCGGCCATCGTGCTCACCGTCATCTTCGGCTGGCCCGATTACCTCACCACGGCCATCATGGGCGCGCTGGTGGTTCTCTACACGACGCTCGGCGGCATCCGCGCCGTCACCTGGACCGACTTTCAACAGATGCTCATCATGATGGCGGGCCTGGCCGCCGCGCTGTTCACGGCCATCTGGCTGATGCCCGCCGATGTCAGCTTTCTCGACGCCGTACGCACGGCCGGAGCCGCCGGACGGCTGAACGCGCTGGTAACCCGTTTTTCCTGGAGCGACCAGTACAACATTTTCAGCGGTCTGCTGGGCGGCATGTTTCTGGCGCTCGCCTATTTCGGCTGCGACCAGTCGCAGGTGCAGCGCTATCTCACGGGCCGCTCCATCGCGCAGAGCCGCCTCAGCCTGCTGTTCAACGCCGTCGCCAAGCTGCCCATGCAGTTCCTCATTCTGTTCACGGGCGCGATGGTGTTTGTCTTTTACATTCACCACCAGCCGCCGCTCATCTTTCACCCCGGCGAGATGGCCAAGGTGGAACACAGCGCCAGCGCGGATCAATGGCAGCAGCGGTTCAACCGCGCCTGGGAGGCCCGCCGCGAGGCCACCCACACCGCCACTGGCTTTGACCACAAAGCGTTCCAGGCCGCCCAGGCGGAAATCGACAGCGTGCGCCACGCCACCGGCGCCTCCAACGACACCAACTTCATCTTCCTTACGTTCGTCACGCATCATCTGCCCGCCGGGCTGGTTGGCCTGGTGATGGCCTGCATCTTCGCCGCCGCCATGTCCACCATCTCGGCCGAGGTGAATTCGCTGGCCACCGTCACAGTGATCGACATTTATAAGCGCCACATGAAGCCCGAGGCCAGCGATGGACACTATCTGTGGGCCTCGCGCGGATTCACCGCGTTGTGGGGAATCTATGCCGTGTTCGCCGCCGGCTTTGGGCGTTCGCTTGGCTCGCTGATCGAAGCCGTGAACATGGTGGGCTCGTTTTTCTACGGCAGCCTGCTGGGCGCCTTCGTACTGGCCTTTTACGCGCCCCGCGTCGGCGCGCGCGCGGCGTTCCTGGCCATCCTGCTCGGCGAGGCCGCTGTTGTCGCCGTCCACTTCCAGTTCAAAGTGGCCTTCCTCTGGTACAACGTGATTGGCGCCACAGCCGTCGTGGCCGCGGGCCTGCTGCTCAGCTTTGTGCTGCCGAGGAACCAAACCGCCAGCCCCACCACGTAGCCGCGACGCACACGGCCACCGAGACGGCCGCGTAGAGCGCCGCTTTGACGGTGTGTCCACGGCGCAGCAGGTCGAGCAGCTCGAAGCTGAAGGTGGAAAAGGTGGTGAAGCCACCGCAGAAGCCCGTCGTGAACAGCAGTTGCTGGGGCGAAGGAAGCCGCAGACCCGTGAAATAGCCAATCAGAAAACTGCCCGACACGTTCACCGTGAGAATCGCCCAGGGGAATACGTCGCCCAGGGCATGCAGCAGCCAGCGCGACAGTAGCAGACGGCATACGCCGCCCGCCGCGCTTCCCACCGCCACCAACAGGATGCCCGTCATGGCCCTCAAATTTGCAGCGTTGCGATGTCCACGCTCGACCGGTTGCCTTCCACCACCACGATGCCCGACTCGGTGACGTGGTACATCTTTCCGTCCGCGGCCAGGTCATACCCAATGGAGGTGTCGGCCGGTACGCGCACGTTCTTATCGAGAATCGCGTTCCTAACCTTCGCCCGCCGTCCAATGTCGCAGTTATCGAAGATGATCGAGTTCTCCACCACCGCTCCGGCATGTACCTTCACGCCGCGACCGATGACGCAGTTGCGCGCCGTGCCTCCCGAGAGAATTGAGCCGCCCGCCACGATGGTGTCCACCGCCGTGCCGCGCCGCCCGTCGTCGTCGAAGGTGAACTTCGCCGGCGGATCGTCGTAGCTGGCCGTGCGCAGCGGCCACTGCCGGTTGAACAGGTTCAGCGCAGGTGAGACCGAACGCAGGTCCATGTTCGCTTCGTAGTAGGCGTCGATGGTCCCCACGTCGCGCCAGTACACTTCGCCGCCCACCGGATCGCCCGGAATCCGGTTGGTTTGAAAATCGTAGGCGTACATCGGGCACCGCCCGATCAGGCGCGGCAGGATGTCCCGTCCGAAATCATGCGAGGAGTTTTCGTCGTGCGCGTCGGCGTACAACTCACGCAACAGGGTCCGTGTCGAAAAAATGTAGTTCCCCATCGAGGCGTACACGCGTTCGGGGTCGCCCGGCATCGTCGGCGCTCCGTCCTGCTTTTCGACAAAACTCTTCACCGCGCCGTCGTGATCGGTCTCGATCACGCCGAACTCCTTGGCGTACTCCTTGGCCACCGGAATCGCCGCGATCGACACGTCGGCGCGCTTTCTTTCGTGGAATTCGATCATGTCCCGGATGTTCATCCGGTAGATGTGATCGGCGCCGAAGATCGCCACCACGTGCGGGTCGGCCTGCTCGATCAGGTTGATGTTCTGGTAAATCGCGTCCGCCGTCCCGCGGTACCACGACTCGCCCGGCGACCTCATCTGCGCCGGCACCGGAATCACGAAATGACTCTTCAGCAGGTGGTTCACCTCCCACCCGTCCCGCATGTGCTGCAAAAGGGACTGGCTCTTGAACTGGATCAGCACGTAGATCGAATAGATTCCCGAGTTCACCAGATTGCTCAGCACGAAGTCCACAATTCTGTACTGGCCCCCAAAGGGTACGGCCGGCTTGGCGCGCTCCTTGGTCAAGGGGTACAGTCTCGTGCCTTTCCCTCCGGCGAGCACGAACGCCAGCACTCTCAATTGCATGTCGTCCTTCTTTCCTACAGCGTATAAATCGCGAACCTGGCCAGGAAACGCATCAGCCACCTATATTCTCTACATCCCCGCGCCGTGCGGCAAGTGAAACATTCATGACCGCATTTGTTGTTTCCACCCCGCCCGTCCTCCCTCGCCGCGGCACGGCCATGATATCGTGAACAACTTCCATGCAACCATCTTCCAGCACCTCCACCACCACGCTCTCACGCCGCTGGATGATCATGATCTGGCTGTGCGCCGGCTACATGGTCGCCTACTTCGACCGTGTGAATCTCTCCGTCGCCCTGGCCCACAAGGATTTCCAGCAATTCTTTCAGCTCACGGCGGAATCGCGCGGCTGGCTCAACTCGGGCTTCTTCATCACCTACGCCCTGCTCCAGATTCCCGCCGGATGGCTGGTGGACCGGTACGGCGTGAAGTGGCCCTGGGTGTGGAGCTTCACCTTCTGGAGCCTGCTGTCGGCCGCCACGGCCTACGTCGGCGGCTTCTGGCAACTATTCGCCATCCGTCTGCTGCTGGGCGCGGGCGAGGCCTGCATCACGCCGGCCGGCATGCGCTGGATCCGGTACAACTTCGCCGAGAACCAGCGCGGCCTCATGATCGGCATCTTCATGGGCGCCGCCAAGCTCGGGCCCGCCATCGGCACCTATCTCGCCGCGCACCTGATGACCAACTTCGGATGGCAGCAGATGTTCCTGATTCTCGGACTCGGCTGCCTGGTCTGGATCGGCCCCTGGATCGCCCTGGTCAAGGACGACGACCGGCAGTTGGAAGCCGCCGCCCGCAAAGCCGCCGTACCCGGCGCCGCGGTTCCGTTCGGACGCCTGCTGCGAAGCCCTGTCATCATCGGCACATTGATCGGAACCTTCTGCTACCAGTACTTCACCTACTTCTCCATGACGTGGCTGCCTTCGTATTTCGTCGAACGGCGCGGTCTCGATCTCAAGGCCACGGGTTCCTACACGGCCTTCAGCCTGCTCGGCATGGCCACCGTCGCCATCCTGGCCGGGTTCGCGGCGGACCGCCTCATCGACCGCGGCTGGAATCCCGTGCGCGTCCGGAAGGGCTTCATCCTGGCCGGCTTCCTCACTGCCTCCACCGAGATTATCGGCGCGCTCTCGGACTCGCAGGACGTCGCCCTGTTCTTCGCCATCTTCTCGTTGAGCGGACTTGGACTGGTGACGGCCAACTACTGGGCTCTCACGCAAACCCTGCTCCCCGGCGCCGCGATTGGCCGCCTGGTCGGCGTGCAGAATTTCGCCGCCAATGTTCCGGGCATCGTCGCCGCCTCGCTCACCGGTTATCTCCTGAAATGGACCGGCAGCTACGATGCTCCCATGTGGGCGATCTGCTTTTTCCTGATGACCGGCATTGCCTCCTATCTCTTCCTGGTCCGCGAAAAATACGTCCCGAAAGGATAATGAACTGCATGGCGAAAAAGCTCCTTCTCGAAAACGTCCGCGTCCGCGTCTCCGAGGTCACCTACGACCCTGGCGTGCCGCGCCCCCGCCATATCCGCCCCACCGATCAGGTGATCGTCTTCCTGGACGACTGCGAGTATGAGCGCACCGACTCGGTGACGGGCGCCAAAACCGTCCGGCGCCGCGCCTCCGGCGAGATCATCTGGCATGACCGCGGCGAAGATGCCCCCATCCTGCGCAACCTCGGCTCGAAACCCTACCGCTCGCTCCTGATCGAACTGAAGGACCGTGTCTGATGGGCTTTGGACGTTTCGAGCGCGCGGCCGTCATCGGCACCGGCATGATGGGGCCGGGCATCGCGCTGACGCTCTCGCTTGGCGGCGTCTGGGCGCGCCTGGTCAGCCGGTCGGAGGAGGGCGCGCGCGAGGGTCTGCGTAAGGCGCATGAGCAGCTCACCGTTCTGGAGCGGAACGCCCTCATCGGGACGGACCGCGCCGCCTTTGCGCGCGAAACCCTCAGCGCCGGAACCGACCTGGAGGACAGCGTCCGGCAGGCCGGGCTAGTCGTCGAGTCGGTGATCGAGGACATGGCGTTCAAGCAGTCGCTCTTTGCACAGCTCGATGCCTGGGCGCGGCCCGAAACGATTCTCGCCAGCAACACCTCCGGACTCTCCATCACTGAGATCGCCTTGCCGTGCGCCAACGCCGCACGCGTGATGACGGCGCACTTCTGGAATCCGCCCCACATCATGCCGCTGGTGGAAATTGTCCGCGGCGCGCGGACCGATGCCGCTCTCGCCGAGCAGCTCCGCGCCCTGCTGGCGCACTGCGGCAAGGCCGTGGTGATGGTAAAGAAGGACCGGCCTGGCCAGCTCGGCAACCGCCTCCAGATGGCCCTCTGGCGCGAGGCCATCTACATTGCGCAGGAGGGCATCGCCGATATTGAAGACATCGACACCGCCGCCAAGCTCGGCTTTGGGCTGCGCCTTCCCGTCTATGGCATGTTGGAGCACGCCGATATGGTGGGGCTAGGGCTGGCCAGCGCCGTGCTCTCCAACGCCGCCCGCGATCTGTACAGCCTTCCTTCGCCGCCCGTCCTGCTTGCGCAGAAGGTCGAGGCGGGCGAGACCGGCGCCGCCGCCGGCCGGGGTTTCTATGACTGGACGCGCCGCGACGCCGCCTCGGTCCGGGAACGGCGTGACGCCTTCGTGCTCGACTTTCTCCGGAACTGGCGTTCGTCCGGCGTCTGAGTGTGCGCGCCGGACTTACTTCACCTGCATGGTCCGCACATACTCGGTAAGATTGCGCATGCGCAGGTGAGGGCTCGAGTTGTCGCCCCGCGCCAGCGAGCGGAACAAGTCACCCCACAGCGGCATCTCACGGCTTCCATGAGAGGCCAGCGGGACCGTTCCTTCCAGCACCCCAAATACGCGCAGCTGGGGAAATTTTCCGCCGTTATTCTTCGACAGCAGCGTTAAGTCACCCGGGGCCACTTTCAACGCCGCCACCGCCGGACCATCCCCTTTTCCCGCCACTCCGTGGCAGACGGCGCAGTAACTCTTGTACATCACCGCTCCGCTGGATGGGTCTGTCGAGCGGATGGGCGCCTGCTTGAGCTCCTTGGTTTGCGCCATGGACACCGTTGGCGCGGCCAGCAATGCGGCCGTCACCACAACTGGCGCTAGTAGATATGAGCGAAAGTGAAATCGTAGCGACATGGTGGATTACTCCGCACTTAGTCAGAGCACGCCGCGTGCCATGCCGCCCGGTTGTCCTACTTACTGCAGCAGCGCGTCAATCGCAGCCTGGCAGATGGCCTCGTCCACCTCCGAAGCCGCGCCGCTGGCCGCCATGGAGCCAATCGTCCGGCCGTCCACCTTGATGGGCAGGCCGCCCTGGTTCGGGAAGCCGTCCGGGAAGGCCAGCACCTGCAGGTTGCCGCCCTTCAACGCATCGGCTGCCGCCTTGGACGGACGTCCGTAGAGCGCCGCGTATTTGGCCTTCTTCTGCGCGAATTGAATCGTGTTCAACCCCGCGCCATCGGCTTTCTGCAAAAACAGAAGGTTGCCGCTTTCGTCCATGATGCACAGCGTCACCTGCACGCCCCGCTTGGCCGCCTCGGCCTCGGCCACGGACACCAGTTTTTTCACGGCCGCCAGATCCAGGAACTTCTTTGACGGCAAATCGACGGCGCCCAGCACGAAGCTGAGCGCCAGGAGCAACACAGTCAGTTTCAGCATGGGCTTCAGGGTATCAGCCCTTCCAACCCATCGCCAGTTCCACGAAAGTCCGCACGCAGACGCCGGTGGGGCCCTTGGCCATCCACGGCTTGCCTTCGTCGAGCCACGCTGTGCCGGCGATGTCCAGGTGAACCCACGGCGTCGGGTCGGCGAATTCCTTCAGGAAATAGGCCGCCGTGATCGACCCGCCCCAGCGCGTGCCGATGTTCTGGAGGTCTGCGAACGGGGATTCCAACTGCTTCTTGTAGTCGTCGTCCAGGGGCATCCGCCACATGGTTTCGGCGGCCGACTGCGACGCCGCCAGCACGGCGCCGTACCACTCGTCGTCGTTGGAAAACGCGCCAATGTGCACATGGCCCAGAGCCACCACGATGGAGCCGGTCAAGGTCGCCGCGTCGATCATGTGCGTGACTCCCAGCTCGCGTTGCGCATAGGTGATGGCGTCGATCAGAATCAGCCGGCCCTCGGCGTCGGTATTCAGAACCTCCACAGTCTTTCCGTTCAGCGACTTCACGATGTCACCGGGCCGCTGCGCCTTGCCGCCGACGTGGTTTTCCACCGCCGGAATCAGCGCCGTTACCTTGACGGGAGGCTTCAACTGCGCGATCGCCCGCATGGCGCCGATGGCCGCCGCGCCGCCCGCCATGTCGTACTTCATCTTCTCCATGCCGTCGGAGGGCTTGATCGACACGCCGCCCGTGTCGAAGGTGACGCCCTTGCCAATGATGCCCAGGTGGCCCATGGCGGCCTGTCCGGCGGGTTCATAAGTCAGCACGATCAGCGCGGGTGGAAAGGCCGATCCCTGCGCCACGCCCAGCAGCGAGCCCATGCCCAACTGGGCCATCCGGTCGCGGTCCAGAATGTCGCAACCGAGCCCCAGCGGACCGGCCATGGCTTGCGCGCGCGCGGCCAGTTCGAGAGGTGGCAGCAGGTTGCCCGGCTCGTTCACGAGTTCGCGCGTGAAGTTCTGGCTTTCGGCGATGACGCGGGCGTGATGGAAGGCCGACTCGAGTCCCGGTGTCGCGCCACCCACGGCGATCAGGCAGTCGTCGATGCGCTTCTCGGCCTTGTCGCCGTTGGTCTTGTGCTGCTCGGGCTCAAACTCGCCCAGAATCGCGCCCGATGTGGCCGCCGCCACCAGGTCCGGCGTCTGTTCGGGTTTGGCCAGCGCCACGGCGGCGCTTTTCGTTTTTCCCTTGGCCAGGCGCAGCGCCGCGCCCACGGCCTTGCGCACGGTGGCCGCCTTCAAGCCGTCGCGCTTGCCGCAGCCGGCCAGAATCACCCGGCGCGCCGCCAGGCCAGCCGGCGCATGCACCAACACCAGGTCCATGGGCTTGCCTTTGTACTCGCCGCTGGCGTACAACTCCGCCAGCACGGCATCGCAGGCGGCGCCCGTCACCGGCGCGGCATCTTCAAACGCGAGCACGATCAACGCTCCCGCTTCCACTTGGGCGAGCGGCGTCCGCTCGAATCGGATGTTCATATGTCTGTTGTAGCAGGAGCAGGCCGGCCGCGCCGCACCGCCCATGGAAAGCCCCGTGAACCAAAGGGACAGCAGGGTGCGGTCCAACTGCTTCAGCCGTCATTTGGCGCGCCATCGCCGGACGGCGAGCGTCATGGGCGATACTCAGAAGACGTGAACGCAGAGATCATTGCCGTGGGCAGCGAGATGCTCACACCGCAGCGCACCGATACCAACTCTCTTTGGTTGACCGCCGAGTTGAATAGCCTCGGCATCGAGGTGGTGGCCAAGATCATCGTCGGTGACGACCGCCCACGCCTCACCGAAACCATTGCCGACGCCACGCGCCGCAGCGAGCTCGTGATCATCACCGGCGGGTTGGGACCCACAGAGGATGACCTGACACGTGAATGCGTGGCCGGCGCCACGCACCGCCAGTTGCGGTTTTCGCAGCCGTTGCTGGACGATCTGCTGGCGCGCTTTACCCGTTTAGGCCGCGCCATGGCCGAAAACAACAAGCGGCAGGCGTATCTCATCGAGGGCGCCGAGGCGTTGCCCAACCCGAACGGCAGCGCGCCCGGGCAGTGGTTGCGGCTCGCGCCGGACCGGCACATCGCCCTGCTTCCCGGCCCGCCCCGCGAGATGAAGCCGCTCTACACGGCGCAGGTGGGGCCTCGCCTGGCCGCGCTCATCCCGCCGCAGCACATTCGCGTGCTCACCTTCCGCATTGCCGGCATGGGGGAGTCCGACGTCGATTCCTTGGTGGCGCCGGTCTACTCACGATACAAGAATCCGGTGACCACCATCCTGGCCAAGCCGGGCGATGTCGAGTTGGACTTCCGCGCCCGCTGCCAGACGGTAGCCGAAGCCGACGCGTTGCTGGCCGAGGTGGGCGCGAAGGTGGAGGAACTGCTGGGCGAGCGCATCTATTCGCGCGACGGCTCTCCGCTGGAGGCCGCCACAGGAGCTCTGCTGCGCGCCCGGAAAGCCACGCTGTCGGTGGCCGAAAGCTGCACGGGCGGTCTTCTGGCCGAGCGCATCTCCTCCGTACCGGGCAGTTCCGAGTATTTCAACGGCGGCTTTGTTGTCTACTCGCGCGGTTTGAAACACGCGCTGCTGGGCCTTCCCATGGAGGAGATCTCCGGGCCCCTCGTCTATGGCGAGGCGGCCGCCCGGGCGCTCGCCACGGCTACGCGCCAGCGAACGGGCTCGGACTATGCCATCGCCATCACCGGCGTGGCCGGGCCCGGTCCCGATGAGGGCTTTGCGCCAGGACACGCCGTGGTGGCCATCGCCTCGGCCGGGCCAACCGTGGCGCGCACGCTGACGCTGTTCGGAGACCGCGGCCGCATTCGCTTCATGGCCACCCAGTCCGCGCTCGACCTGCTGCGCCGCAGTTTCCTGCTTCCCGCCGCCGGCCATCTTCCCCCAGCCGGCGCGTAGCCGAACCGGGCGTCCGCGGCGTGGCGGCGTGACACAATCAGAGGGATGAAAGTCCTGCTTGCCTTCGCGGCCTGCGCCGCATTGCTGCCCGCCGCGAGCCACCAGTTATTCCGGCAACCCGCGCTCAGCGCGACGCAGTTGGTGTTCCACTATGCCGGCGATCTCTGGTCGGCGCCGCGCGAGGGCGGACAGGCACGGCGCTTGACGGCCTCCCAGGGAGACGAGCGCGACCCCTTCTTTTCGCCCGATGGCAAGTGGATCGCCTTCACGGGCGAGTATGACGGCAACACGGACGTGTTCGTGGTGGCGGCCGAAGGCGGTGTGCCCCGCCGCGTCACTTTTCATCCTGGGCCGGACATGGCGCGCGGGTGGACGCCGGACGGCAAGCGCGTGCTGTTCCGTTCCTCGCGCAACATGCCTTCGCGCGGCACGCGGCTTTACACGGCGGCTCTCGACGGCGCCACAGATGGAGCGGCGGAAGAGCTTCCTTTCCCACTCGCCGACAGCGGCGCGCTGGCGCCCGGTGGCGGCGTGATCGCCTATGAACCCATGCCCCCGGCCTTCACCTGGTGGAAACGCTACCGTGGCGGCCGCATGTCGAAAATCTGGCTGGGTTCGCTCGCCAATTCCACGGTCACCGAGATTCCACGCACGAAGTCGAACGACTTTAATCCGATGTGGGTCGCGGGCAAGGTCTATTTTCTTTCGGACCGGGAAGGACCGTTCACGCTCTACTCCTATGATCCGAAGTCGAAGCGGGTGGCTCGCGCCGTCGCCAATACGGGTCTGGATTGGAAGTCCGCGTCGGCCTATGGTGACACAATCGCCTATGAACAGTTCGGCGGCCTCTATCTGTTCGACACCAAGACAGGCAAGGCGAAGCAGCCGCCCATCACCTTGACCGGAGACCTGCTCGAGGTCCGCCCCAGGTTGCAGAAGATCACACGGGTGGAGGGGGCCAACATCTCGCCATCGGGCGTGCGCGCGGTGTTCCAGGCGCGGGGAGAAATCTTCACCGTGCCCCTCGAAAAAGGCGACACGCGCAACCTGACACGCACGCCGGGTGCGGCCGAACGCGATCCCTCCTGGTCGCCCGATGGCCGCTGGGTGACCTACTTTTCCGACGAGTCGGGCGAGTATGAGCTCGTGCTGCGCGAGCAGTCCGGCGCGGGGGAAACCAAACGTTTCCGGCTGGGCGAAACGCCAGGCTATTATTCGAATCCGGTCTGGTCGCCGGATTCAAAACGGCTCGCTTTCCTGGACAATGCCATGCGGCTGGCCTATCTGGAGATCGCCACGGGGCGCGTGCGCGTGGTGGATGAGGACCGCTATGCCAGCCCGCGCGCGATGAGCCATGTGGCCTGGTCGCCCGGCGGCGGCTGGCTGGCCTACACGAAGCAGGACAAGAGTTCGCTGCGCCGCGTCTACGTCTATTCGCTCGCCGCGGCCAAGCCGGTGGCGGTCACCGATGGTCTGAGCGACGCCTACTCGCCCGTCTTCGACCGCGACGGCAAACATCTCTATTTTCTCGCCTCGACGAATCTCGGGCTGCAAATCGGTTGGCGCGACATGTCCAGTTATGACCGTCCCGTGACGGCGTCGGCCTATGTCGTGGTGCTGCGGAAAGACCTGCCTTCACCGCTGGCGCCGGAGAGCGACGAGGAAAAGGTGGCGGGCGAAATGAAAGCCGCCGCGCCGGCGCAAGAGAGCAAGAAGGAGACCGAAGAGGTCCGGATCGACTTCGACGGCATCAGCCAGCGCATACTGGCCCTGCCCATTCCGGCGCGCGACTACCGGGCCCTGATGGCGGGCAAAACCGGCGTGCTGTTCCTGGCGGCTTCCGGCGCACCCGGCGGCGCAGGCTCGGCCATCTACAAGTTCGATCTGAAAACGCGCAAAACCGGCCGTTTCCTGGAAGGAGTGGGCGCGGCCGTGCTTTCGGCCAACGGCGAGAAGATGCTGGTGTCGCTGGGCGGCAACCGCTGGAGCATCGCCAGCGCAAGCGCGCCGCCCAAGCCCGGCGACGGAGCGTTGAAGTTGGATGGCATGGAGGCCTGGGTGGATCCGCGCGCCGAGTGGAGCCAGATGTTCCGCGAGTCCTGGCGCGTGCAGCGTGATTTCTTTTACGACCCGAACCTGCACGGCGTGGACGTGAAGGCTCTGCAGGCCCGCTATGCGCCTTTCGTCGGCAACGTGGCCAGCCGCGGCGACCTCAGCTATCTGCTGGGAGAGATGATGGGCGAGTTCACGGCCGGCCACCTCTACATTCAGGGAGGCCAGCGTCCCGAGGTGCGCACCGTGCCGGGCGGCCTGCTGGGCTGCGACTTTTCGATCGAAAACGGACGCTACCGCTTCGCCAAGGTCTTCAACGGCGAGAACTGGAACCCGGAGGCGCGCGCCCCGCTCACACAGCCCGGCGTGAATGTACTGGCGGGCGAGTATCTGCTGGCGGTGAATGGCGAGGAGCTGCGCGCGGCCGGCAACATCTATCAACGGCTGGAGGCAACCGCGGGCAAGCAGGTGACGCTGCGCGTGGGCCCGGATCCTTCGGGCGCCGGAGCGCGCGAGGTGACCGTGACGCCCACGCCCACGGACGCCAGGCTGCGCTACCTCGACTGGATCGAGAGCAACCGGCGCACGGTGGAGCGTCTGAGCGGCGGCAAGCTGGCCTATGTGCACCTGCCCGACACCTCGCGCGGCGGCTACACGAACTTCAACCGCTACTACTTCGCCCAGTCGGGCATGGCGGGCGCGGTGATGGACGAACGGTTCAACGCGGGCGGTTCGCAGCCGGACTACATCATCGACTACCTGCGCCGGCCCTTGAACCACTACCGCACGACGCGGCATGGCGAGGACTACCAGGGGCCCATCGGCGGCATCTTCGGGCCCAAGGTGATGCTGATCAATGAATTCGCCGGCTCGGGCGGCGACTCCATGCCCTGGTACTTCCGCAAGGAGGGCGCCGGCAAGCTGATCGGCAAGACGACCTGGGGCGGGCTGGTGGGCGGCGGCGGCGGCTTCCCGCCGCTGCTGGATGGCGGCGTGGTGACGCCTCCCAGCACAGGCTGGTGGGATCCGGATACCGGCGAATGGGTGGCCGAAAACGTCGGCATCCACCCCGACATCGAGATCGACATGGAGCCCAAGGCCTGGCGCGCGGGCCACGACGTGCAGCTGGAGAAGGCCGTGGAGGTGCTGATGGCCGAATTGAGCAAGCCGCAACCGGCGAAGAAGCCACGGCCGCCGTTCCCGAACTATCACAAAGCGGCCGGGCGCTGACGGCCGGCCGGACCGTTGGGCGGGCGGCCCGGTCTATTTGGCAAAGTAGGCTTCGTCGAGCGTAACCGGGTTCTTGCGCCGCAGCTCTTCGAGGAACTTGCCGCGCAGCTCCGGCCCGCTCTTTTCCTTAATTTCAGTCTTTACCTCTTCGTAGGAGCGCTCTTTGTATTCGAGCGCCTGAATGATGTGGTAGCCGAACTGCGTCTTCACCGGCTCGCTGATCTGGTTCACTTGCAGCGCAAAGGCGGCCTGCTCGAACGGGGCCACCATCTGGCCCGCGGAGAAGAAGCCGAGATCGCCGCCGCGCGAGCCGGAGCCGGTGTCGTCGGACTCGGCCTTGGCGATGGCTTCGAAATCACCCTTATCGAGGAGCCGCTTGCGGATCTCCTGCGCCTTGGCGAAGGCTTCTGGATCGGTCAATTCCTTTTGCCCCTCGCGCAGGGGCACGGCCGAGCCGGGAACGCGAATCAGAATGTGCCGGGCGTGGAGCTGCCGGTAGATGGACTTGTTGCGGTCATAGAAACCGCGAATAACAGACTCGTCCGAGGCCGCCTTCTTCATCTCGGCGTTCAGATAGCTGTTGGCGAGCGCCTGATCGGCCTGGAAAGCCAGTTGCGCGTGCACCTTCGGATCCTGATCGTATTTCACCGAACGCGCCTCGGCGGCCACCTGCATGACGTCGAGCAACTGGTTCACAAGGTTCCTGCGCGCCGGGCCGACGGTCATCGCCTGCAAATGCTCGGGCAGCCCGGCGATGAAGGTTTCAAACTGCGACTTGGTGATCCGCAACTCACCGGCCGAAGCCACCACGGGATCGCCCGGGGCTGGTGGGGCCGGGGCGGGCTTGGCTTTGGGGGCGGCCGCCTTCTTGGCCGCTGGTGGCGTGGTCCGTGCGGCCGGTTTGGCTGCGGCTTTGGCCGGTGCTTTGGCAGAGGCTTTGGTGGGCGCCGCGGGCGGCGCCGCCGGTCTTTGGGCCAGCAGGGCGGCCGCGCACACACTGGTCATCAACAAAGGGCGAAAGGGGAAACGCATGATTCTCTCCCCAGTGTAGCGTGGCGGGCCGCGAGGCCATGGGCGCGCGGGCGAACCGCCTGAAGCGGGCTACGATGCCGCGTGCAACGGCGGTTCGTGCCGGTCCAGGAGGGCGTGCAACAGGTGCAGCGCTCCGGGCAGTGCGATGACGCCGGCCACGCGCCAGTCCGACAGTCCCGTCAGCAGGCAGAACAATCCCAGTGCGATCAGCGACGTCGCGGCAGCGCCGAGTTCGTGGCGCAGGCCGTACACGGGAGCGCAGCACGCCACGGTGATGAGCAGGATTCCGAACCACTCGCGCACGCCCGACGGAGCCCCGGCGTGCGGGGCCAGAATCTCGCCCATCACGAACAAGAGAAAGATGCCAGCCACGCTAAAAGAACCCCAATCGGCGAGCCTGCCGAGAACACGAACGGCTGTACGGTGCATGAACGCCTCCTGCTTCCATTCCGCCTCTCCAGGCGGCCGGTGTCAAGGGTGGCGGGCGGGGGCGTGTGCTATTCCCCGGCCTGCGCCGGGCGCGCCTGCGAATAGCCCCGGCGCGGAATCAGCCTGTCCATCTCGACAATCAGCCTGGGCAGCGCCTCGCCGCCCTTGGGGTCCTTCATCAACGCCACGGCGATGTAGCGTTTGCCGTCGGCCTCCACCAGCGCGGCGTCGCAATGGGAATCCTTCCATGTGCCCGATTTGCGGTAGATCTCGCGGTAGCCGGGCAGCCGCTCCAACCCCTTGACGAACTTGTGGTGGATGCCCGGATTGGACATCAACGTCTTCATTTCGGCGCTGTACTGCGCGCTGACCAGTTCGCCGCGGTCCAGCATCAGGAAAAATCGCGCCACCTGGAGTGCCGTCGCCCCATGCGAGAGGTTGTGCAACGGGTCGCGCTTCCAGTGGTCGTTCGGACCGCCATAGGCTTTCCCGATCCACAGTCCGCCGTTCACCTCCGGGTCATAGAGCTTATAGCGCGACGAGGTGAGGGTGCGGGCAATGAAGTCGAAACCGATGGCGTGCACGGCGCGCGAGGCGTCGGTGTTGGAAGAAAACCGCACCATCCGGGCGAGCATGTCGCGCACCTGTGGCGTATAGGAGAGCAATCCTTCGCGAATGGCCTCAAACCCGGCCAGAAGGATAGCTATTTTGGGCAGCGACGCCGCGTATAACATATCGGAGTCGTTCAGCCCGGCGTAACGCGGCCGCGACTGGTCGGTTACGTCGATCAGCGCCAGGCCCAGGCGGTGCTCGGCCAGAGGCTTTTCCAAACCGAGGCGCAGAACGGCGTCACGGAGCGAGCGCTGCAACTGCTGATCGGTTCGGGGAAGTTCGGGTCCTTCGGCCTGCATCCGGGGGAGTGTGATGGAAAGCAGAAGGGCCAGTGCGATGCGTTGTGACATTCTCATCGGCAATTTCCTTATTATAGCGGGAGATGGATGGCTTGCACGGACGGTCTATGACAAGACGGAGAGCGCTACGGAATTTGGTAGCGGCGGGGCCGGCCACGGCTGTCCTCGGCGCGCCCGCCGTGGTGACCGCGGAAAGCCTGCGCCCGGCCATGCCCTGCGGGGTGATGGTGGGGGATCCGGTCTCGGGAGAGGTGTCGAATTCTGTCGTACTGTGGAGCCGGACAGACCGGCCGGCGGCGATGGAGGTTGAGTACGCGCGGCGGCCCGATTTCCAGGGAGCCATCCGGCTGAACGGGCCCATGGCCCGGCCGGAGCAGGGCTACACGGTCCGCCTGGAGTTGACGGGACTGGGGCCGGGCGCCGACTACTTCTATCGCGTCCGGTTCGCCCGCGGCGCGGCGCGCAGCGAACCTTTCACAGGGCGGTTCCGGACGCCGGGCGGCATGGTGGAGGCCCGCCCGCGCGGGGTGCGCCTGCTGTGGAGCGGCGACACCTGCGGGCAGGGCTACGGCATCAACCCGGACTGGGGCGGCATGCGGATCTACGAAGCCATGCGGCAGCGGCAGCCCGACTTTTTCATCCACTCGGGCGATACGATTTATGCCGACAACCCGGTTCCCCGCGAAATCCAGTTGCCCGGCGGCCAGGTGTGGCGCAACGTTGTGACCGAGGCCAAGAGCCGCGCGGCGCGCAGCGTGGAGGATTTCCGCGGCGCCTACGATTACAACTTCCTGGACGCCAACTTGCGGCGGTTTCACGCCGAGGTGCCGCAGGTGTGGCAATGGGACGACCACGAGTTCCGCAACAACTGGTCGCCAGGCAGCTTTTCGGAGGGCGCGGCGGCGGGCAGCGCGGCGGCGCGGCAGGCTTTTTGCGAGTATGCGCCGATGCGCGTGCGTCCGGGCGTGCGGCGGATTTTTCGCAAGATCAGCTACGGCCCGTTGGTGGACGTATTCGTGATCGACATGCGCAGCTATCGTGCGGCCAACACATATAACCGGCAGACGGCGGAGGGTCCGGAGACGGTGTTTTTGGGCTCGGAGCAGATGCGGTGGCTGGAACACGTGGTGCCCGCCTCGCGGGCGCGCTGGAAGGTGATCGCCTCGGACATGCCGCTTGGTCTGCTGGTGGGCGATGGGAAGGATGAGCAGGGGCGGGCGCGATGGGAGGCCGTGGCCAATGGCGATGGCCCGGCGCTGGGGCGCGAGTTGGAGGTGGCCCGCCTGCTGGCCGCCTGGAAAAAGGCGCGCGTGAGCAATGCCGTCTGGCTGACCGCCGACGTGCACTACACGGCGGCGCATTATTATTCGCCCGAACGCGCCCGTTTCACCGGGTTCGATCCGTTCTGGGAGTTCGTCAGCGGACCCTTGAATGCCGGAACCTTTGGCCCGGGGGCGCTCGACGGTACCTTCGGGCCGGAGGTGGTGTTCGCCAAGGCGCCGCCGAAGGGGCAATCAAACCTTCCGCCCAGCGCGGGCTACCAGTTCTTCGGTGAACTGGAGGCCGGCGGCGCGGGCGGTTTGAAGGTAATCCTGCGCGACCTGACCGGCGCCTCGCTGTGGGAACGCGAACTGGGCTAGCGCGGGTTGAGCGTCAGGGAGAGTCAGCGTTCCACGCCCGGCTTCAGCACGGCGATGTAGGGCAAATTGCGGTAGCGCTGTTTGTGGTCGAGGCCGCAGCCGACAACGAAGTGATCGGGAATTTCAAAACAGCGAAACTCGATGGGCAGCGGAACCAGCCGGCGTGACGTGCGATCAAGCATCGTGCAGATGCCCAGCGAATTGGGCGCGCGCCCGGCCAGCGTCTGCAGAAGATAGCGCGCCGTGAGTCCCGAATCGACGATGTCCTCCACCAGCAGTACGTCCTCGCCCTCGATGGGTTCGTCGAGATCCTTGGCGATGCGAACCAGGCCGTGCGCGCCGTGCGCCGCCGAGAAGCTGGAGATGGCCAGGAAGTCGATCTTCACGGGAATGGTCAACGCCCGCGTGAGCGCGGTGAGGAAGTAGACCGAGCCCTTCAGCACGCCGATCATCTTCAAATCGCGGCCGCTGTAGCGCTCGTCGATGGCTGCGGCGGTTTCGCGGATGCGCGCATGCACCTGGTCCTCGGTGAACAGCACCCGTTCCACGGGCGGCGTGGCGGGAGTGCTCACGCCGACAGCACCTGTTCGCTCAGCCCATGCTTGAAGACGAGATTCTGGAAATCCTTCTGGTAGAAGACCTGGATGTTGATGCCGGGGTAGAGGCTGCGCAGGCGTTTCACCTTGCGGTTCTTGCGCGTGACATGAGCCTGCTTCATGGTGGTGAGCTCGACGTAGAGATCCAGCTCCGGCAGGTAGAAGTCCGGCGTGAAGAACTCGGTGGGTTTGCCCGCCTTGTCCCATTCGACGGCGAAGCTTTTGGGTTCGTACTCCCAGGCGATGCGGTAGAAGTCGAGCAGGTTGGCGAACACCTGCTCGCTGCGATGGGCGAAGGGGCGTGAGACCAGCGCCGCCTTGCCTGCCGGCGTAAGGCCGTGGCGCGAGAACTGCAACCGCATTTCGAACTGCAGCTCAGCCTCGCGCTCCGGCGGCAGCAGGCCGTGCCGGAGAAGGCCCTGCGCGTAGGCGGCGCCTTCGATCAGGTCGACGATCTGATCGGGCTCGAGCGTTTCGGCGTTGGCGATCAGGTCGTAGCGGTCCGGCGGGAGGGTGGCGCGGCCGAAGCAGCGTTTGAGGGTCTGTTCCCGCTGGCCTTCCAGTTGCGCAAGCAGGGCGCGCGCGGCTTCACGCTCCAGGTGGTCGTCGAGCATGAGATTGCCGAGGCGGAAGCGTTCGGCGGCCACAACGCAGACGCGCAGCGAGGCCGGGAAGCGCGGGACAATCTGTTCGACGCCGGGTGAGGCCACGCAGAGATGGTGCCGGCGGGCGAGTTGCGCCAGCAGGTAGGTGAGGGCGTGTGGCAGGGCCTTGGCCGGGATGGCGGCTTCCGAGCCGAACTCATCGTTCAGAAGCTGGCGCAGCTTGGCTTCGGTGATCAACTCCAGTTGGAGCCGTTGCGCGGTGAGCCGCGCAAGCTGGTCCACGCGGCAACCGGGCTGGCCGGCAATTGCGATGACCGCCATTCATTGTTGATGATAGCGTGCGGGGGGCGCTGGGTGAAGCGCGCAAGGCGTGTCATGCTGAAGGATCATGCGAATGACACGGCGGTCTCTTTGGCAGGCGGCGGCAAGCACGCTGGCGATCCCCCGGTGGGCTCTGGGCGCGCGGAGCATGCGCTTCGACGTGGCGGTGATTGGCGGCGGCGTGGGCGGCTGCGCGGCGGCGCTGGCGGCGTGCCGGGCGGGACGGCGCGTTGTGATGACCGAGGAGACGGCCTGGATTGGCGGACAGTTGACCAGCCAGGGCGTGCCGCCCGACGAGCATCCCTGGATCGAGCAGTTCGGCGGCACGCTGGCCTACCGGAACTACCGCGCGGCCGTGCGGCAGTACTATCGCGACCATTACGCCTTGACGCCGGAGGCGCGCGCGAACACGCTGCTGAATCCCGGCGGCGGAAGCGTCTCGCGGCTGACGCATGAGCCCAGGGTGTCGCTGGCGGTGCTGGAGGCCATGCTGGCGCCCTATGTGTCGGGCGGGCAACTGCTGGTCCTGCTGCGCCATGTTCCGGTGCGCGCCGGCGTGGAGGGCGCCATCGTGCGCGCCGTGACCGTGCGCGGCGAAGGCGGCGACCGGACGCTGGAGGCCTCCTATTTCATCGACGCCACCGAGCAGGGCGACCTGCTGCCGCTTACGCGCACCGAGTATGTGACGGGCTTCGAATCACGGAAGAAAACCGGCGAGCTGCACGCGCCCGATGAGGCGCAGCCGGCCAACATCCAGTCATTCACCGTGTGCTTCGCCATGGACTACCTGAAGGGCGAGGACCACACCATCGAGCGGCCGGAGGAGTACGCGTTCTGGCGCGATTACATGCCGTCGCTGCGTCCGGTGAACTGGCCGGACAAGCTGCTGAGCTGGTCGATGAGCAACCCGCAGACGCTCGCACGGCGGCCGGTGTTCTTCACTCCGGAAGTGGATTCGCCGCAGCCGCCTGGGCTGAACCTGTTCCTCTACCGGCGGATCGCCAACCGGAGGAACCATGCGGCCGGGGCCTATGGAAGCGACATCACGCTGGTGAACTGGCCACAGAACGATTACTGGCTGGGGAACCTGCATGAGGTGAGCCAGGAGGAGGCGGCGCGGCATCTGAAACGCGGAAAACAATTAAGCCTTTCTTTGTTGTATTGGATGCAGACCGAGGCGCCCCGTCCGGACGGCGGCGCGGGTTGGAAGGGCCTGCGTTTGCGGGGCGATGTAATGGGCAGCGGCGACGGCCTGGCGCTGTATCCCTACATTCGCGAGTCGCGGCGGATTGAGGCCGAGTTCACCGTGGTCGAGGAGCATGTAGGCACCGAGGCGCGGATGAAGGCGACGGGGAAGAAGCGCGAGGAGGTAACCGCGGAAGTGTTCGCCGATTCGGTGGGCGTGGGAAGCTACCGCATTGATCTCCACCCGAGCTCGGGCGGCGACAACTACATCGACGTCAGCTCGCTGCCCTTCCAGATTCCGCTGGGCTCGCTGATTCCCCGGCGCGTGGAGAACCTGCTGCCGGCTTCGAAAAATCTGGGTGTGACGCACATCACCAACGGCTGTTACCGGCTGCATCCGGTGGAGTGGAACATTGGCGAGTCGGCCGGAGCGCTGGCGGCGCACGCGCTGGCAACGGGCGCGCGGCCGCGCGCCGTGCGGGCCGACGCGAAGAAGCTGGCGGCGTTCCAGCGCGAGCTGGAGGCCCACGGCGTGGAGCTGCACTGGCCGCGCATCACGCCGCGGTGATCACCGGCCGGACTATTGCGGCGGAGGGTTGTGCGTCCCGGGCGCAGTGGAGGGAGACGCCGATTTGCGGCGTTCGGCCTGGCGTTCGGCATAGCGCTGCACGGAGGGTTCATGCGGGCTCCACGTGGGCTCCTCGGGCGAGTTGGCCAACCGGAGCGCGGCCAGTGTGGCGATCCGCGCGGCCAGTTGCATGTTCGCGTAGTCGAGTTTTTGCCATTCGTCGCCGGGCGCGTGGTAGTCGGCGAAGGAGAAACCGGGCGTGAGCGTGTGGGCGGGAATGCCCTGCAGGGCGAAGGGGAGATTGTCGCTGCGGGAGAAGAACTCCTCGTTGCCCTGACGATTGACGAAATAGACGGCGCCCAGATCCGTGGTGGCCTGCCGGACGGCATCGGTGACGGTGGAAAAGCCCGAACCCGTGATGGTCATCTGGCCGGGCCGCGTGTATTCGCCCTCCTCCGTGCGGCCGAACATTTCAAAGTTCAGGTTGGCCACGGTGCGCTCCAGCGGCCACAACGGATGCTTCACATAATGTTTTGAGCCGAGCATTCCTTTCTCCTCGCCGACGAAGGCGATAAACAGAATGCTGCGCTTGGGCCGTTCGGGCAGCGAGGCCAGCGCGCGCGCGGACTCCAGCAGCACGGCGACGCCGGAGGCATCGTCGTTGGCCCCGTTCAGAATGGGGTCGGCGGCCTTGTCCGGACGGAGGCCCTCGTGGTCGTAGTGGGCGGTAAGAACCAGTGCGGTGCCCGCCAGCGCGGGATCGCCGCCGCGCAGCAGGGCGGCCACGTTCCAAAGGCGGGCCGGCGTGCGGATGGCCGGTGGCATGTGGAAGCTGGCCGTGGTGGCTTGAGCGGCCAGGGCCGCCGCCGGGCCCGTAAGAATGACGTAGACGTAGCTGCCGCGAGGCGGGTCGTTGGGGGTAATCAAGGCGCGTGGCTGGAAGACGCCGGCTTTGCGCAGCGTGTCGTGCTCATCGGGAATCAGGACGACGGCCGGGGGCGCGTTGCGCAGTACGCGGATGGCGCCGGCGATGGTGGACGGCTTGGCCGACTCCAGCCGCACGATGCGGCCTTCGGTTTCGCCGGGGGCCAGGTTGGCGATGGCGCCTTCGGCGTCGATGGAGCCGCCGGGGGTGACGCGGAAAAACTTCGGGTCCACGGGCGCGCCGTCCAGCGACAGCGTGATGCCGGTGGGGGCTGATTCGAGCAGCTCCCAATGAATGGTCTGGAAGTAGCCGTTGTCTCCCATGGGTTCCAGATCGAGAGCCCGGAAGCGCGAAGCGATATATTCGGCGGCGATGTCGAGACCGCGCGAAGGCGAGTCGCGGCCTTCCAGCAGGTCGCTGGCGAGAAAGGAGACATGTCCGCGCAGATGTGCGGCCGTGATGGATTCCAGCGCCGGAGGCAGGGCGGGAGGCTGCGTGGACTGGGCGGCGGCGGCCGCGCACAGGAGAACGGCGCACAGGCCGCGGGAACGCATGACACCATGATGGCCGATGGGCCATGGCCGGGTCCAGCGGGGCGGCTCCTCGTCAGCCCGCCAGACGCCAGGCGAACCAGACGAGGCCGGTGGCCAGCAGCGCCCACGACAGGAAGCGGGGCTGGCCGAGGCGGCGGGCCAGGGCCGTGAGTGCGGCCAGCAGGAGCGCGGCGGCCAGCGTGGCGCCAGCGAGCACCATGGGGAGAGAGTAATCGGCCGCGATCTGAAACTGCGCCAGGCCGAGGCCGTGAAACGCTCCAAGGATGGCGACGATCAGCCAGCGCGCGCGCGAGCGGGGCAGAAAGAGAATCTCCACGCCGAGATAGGCGATGGTGAGCGCAGCGGCCATTTCGAGGAAGCGCGGAGGCAGTTGCATGGCCTTTGCGCCGAACCAGTGGGCGGCGGCGGATTCTCCGGCGGCGAAGGCCAGCCAGAGGATTATGGTTTCACCCCACGATGCGGCGGCCAGCGCGATGCCGAGCAGAAAGAGCCACTGCCACGGTGAGCTGAGCGTGCGCCAGGCCGCGCCGCCCGATTGGCGCACGGCAATTTCGGAGCGCGTCAGCGGACGGAAGCGAAGTTCTGCCTCCGGGAAGGAGAGATCGAGCACCACCTGTTCAAACTTGCCTTCGCGCGTGGCCCGGAGAATGTGGACATGGTTGGGGACGGTGGCCGAAGGAAGCGTGGAACGGACCGTGAGCAGGTCGGGCGGGGCGGGGAACTGGTAGGTGGCCGTGCACAGCAACGCATTTTCCGCTTCGATAACGCGGCAGTTTTCCACGGTGCGCGTGGGGATGGTATCGCCCGAGCGGAATTGGACCTGCGCCAGCAGGTTGAGCCCGCGCGCGGGGTCGGGCACTTCGTACAGGGGGATGCGCAGTTCGTAGCGCAGTTGCGCGCCTTCGATCAGGGCCTCGCCTGTGGAGATGGAGACCACGTGGGCAGCCACGGGCAGCGTGGCCAGCAGCGCGACACAGCAGGGAGCGGCCCGTTTCATGCGGTTTGCGCAGCCTGGCTCTTTTTATAGCGAACCAGAATGAGGCGGAGCGTGGCCATAACGGGGATGGCCAGGAACATGCCTGTTATGCCGCCAATTTGTTCGCCGGCCAGCACCGCGAAGATCACCAGCAGTGGCGGCAGTTCGACGCCGGAGCCCAGCAGCAGCGGTTGCAGGACGTAGTCGAGGAAGAGCCGGTATATGGCCAGGAAGAGGATCAGCGCCAGAAAGCCGTCGTAGCCCGACAGAGCGGCGACGGCGATGATGACCACGGCGGCGGTCAGCGTGCCGGCGACGGGTACGAACTCGCCGATCGCTCCGGCCAGGGCGAGCAGCACGGCGTAGGGAACGCCGAGCAGCGCGAGAAAAAGCCAGTAGGAGAGAAAGGTCGAGAGGCTGAGCAGCACCAGCGCGCGGACATATTGCACCAGCAGCGTGTGGATATCATTCAGCAGGTCGTCCAGCGCGGAGCGGCGCGGGCCCGCCGCGAAAGCCAGGATCGAGGCGCGGTATTCGGCGCCGTCCTTGAGAAAGAAGAAGCTGAGAATCGGGACCAGGATGACGAAGACGATGTTGGAGAGGAAGCTCAGCACCTGGCGGCTGAGCGAGCTGAGCAGCGGAAGGGATTCGCGCAGGTACTCCTCGACGCGCGCGCGAATCTCAGGTCCGAAGCGCGTCCGGTAGGGCTGAAGCCAGGCGGGCAGGGGAATGTGCTGGATTGCGTTGGGATCGGAGATCACTTGCGGGATGCGCGTGGAGAGGCTGGCGGCCTCCTCGGCCAGTTGCGTGCCGACTGCCGAGGCAGAGAGTCCGAGCAGGAGCATGATGACGAGATAGAGCAGCAGCAGGGAGACGGTGGCCGGCAGGCGGGCGGGCCGGAAACGGTCGGCCAGGCGAAGCAGTGGAGCGAGTAAGTAGGCGAGTAAGATGGCGCAGATGAAGATGAGCAGCGTGCGGCGGATCAGATAGGCCGCGCCGGTGAGGGCGGCAATGGCCAGGACGGTCCAGGCGGCGCGCGCCACGCGGCTGTCGATACCGAGCATGGGGCTATGCTAGCGCAGGCGGGGGTGTGGGATACTGCTTCCGATCATGATCGCGACCGGATTCCGCCGCTGGGCTGTGGTGTGCGCGCTGGGCTTGGCGTGCGCCGGGGGCGGCGGCGCGGAAGAGATTACGCTGCGCGGCCTCGAAAAGCCCGTCGAGATTCTGCGCGACCGCTGGGGTGTTCCGCACATCTACGCCGCGACGCAACACGACCTGTTTTTCGCGCAGGGTTGGGTGACGGCGCGCGACCGCCTGTTTCAGATCGACTTGTGGCGGCGCGTAAACAACGGAAGGCTGGCCGAGGTGCTGGGCGCGCACGCCCTGCCGCGGGACCGCATGGCCCGCCTGGTGCGCTACCGGGGCGACTGGAACGCGGAATGGCGGGCGTATTCGCCGGATGCGCGCGAAATTGCAACGGCCTTCGTCCAGGGGATCAACGCCTACATCGAAGGGTTGGGCGGCGTGCGTCCGCTGGAGTTCCGCGTGGCCGGCTACGACCCGGGACGCTGGGAGCCCGAGGATATCACCGGCCGCGTGGCCGGGCTGCTGATGACGCGCAATCTGTCGCGCGAGGTGAGCCGCGCCGTGGACATCCGCGCCTTCGGGCTGGCGCAGGTGCGGAAGCTGTTGCCGGCCACGCCCGCCGTGCCGCTCACCGTGCCGCGCGGATTGGACCTGGACCTGATCGAAGCGGGCATTCTTCGCGTGTACAACGAGACGATCTCGGCGGTACAGTTTCCCGAACACGCAGCGCCGGGAGAGGGCAAGGGCCGTGGCGCGGCGCCGCAGAACGCGCGGGCGCATAGCCGCGACGGCTACTCCGAGGACGAGCAGCGCCAGTGGGGCAGCAACAACTGGGCCGTGAGCGGAGCGCTGACGGCGACGGGCAAGCCAATGCTGGCCAGCGACCCGCACCGGCCCATTCTCATTCCTTCGCTACGAAAAACGGTGCACCTGGTGGGGCCTGGCTGGAACGTGTTCGGCGCGGGTGAGCCGGCGCTTCCGGGCGTGGCTTTGGGCCACAACGAGGAGATCGGCTACGGCTTCACGATCGTGAACATCGACCAGGGCGATTTGTACGTCGAGAAGTTGAACGAGACCAACCCGGACGAGTATTGGTACAAAGGCAAGCTGAGGAAGATGCACGTGGTGCGCGAACAGATTCCCGTGCGCGAGCCGGACGGCCGCGTGGCGCAGAGGTTCGTGGAGCTGCGGTACACGCTGCACGGTCCGGTGATCGCCGAGGAGTTGGGCAAGCACCGTGCGTTCGCGTTGAAGTGGATTGGAGCCGAACCGGGAGGCGCGGGATATCTGGGCGCCTTGTCGTTGGGCCGCGCGCGGAATTGGGGCGAGTTCGTGCGGGCGGCGGGGAACTACAAGGTCCCGTCTGAAAACCTGATGTATGCCGACCGGGAGGGCAACATCGGCTGGTTCGCCTCCGGACACGCTCCGGTGCGGAAGAACTGGGATGGTCTGCTGCCCGTGCCGGGCGATACGGGCGAGTATGAATGGGCGGGCGTGCTGCGTCCGGAGCAGCACCCGCAGATGCTGAACCCGGCGCAGGGATGGCTGGCGACGGCCAACCACGACATCCGCCCCGAAGGGTATCCAGAGCGGTTGGGATACGAGTTCGCCCCGGTGTTTCGCTTTCAGCGTGTGGCCGAGGCGCTGTCCGGGCCGGGCGTTCTGCCGCTGGCGGGCGTCACAGGACGGGCCCGGCCGGAGACCCTGCCCAAGCTGCGCCTGGAAGATATGGTGGCCCTGCAGCAGGATGTGGTGTCGATTCCCGCGCGCCGGTTTCAGCAGGTGGTCAAGCGGGCGAAGCTGAAAGGACTGAATGCCGAAGAGCGCGAACTGGTGCGGCAGTTCCTCGCCTGGGACACGCGGTTGCTGGCAACATCCGTCGAGGCCATGGTGTTTGAACTATGGCTGGGAAAACTGCACGCGGCCGTCTTCGGCTCCGCCATTGGACCCAGGGTGTCGCGGACCGTGCTATTGGAAGAGTTGGAACGCCGTCCGGACGCGGCCGTGCTGCTGCGCACTCTGCGGCTGAGCATCCACGATCTGACGGCCTCGCGCGGGGCCGTCAGGAAAAAGTGGACCTGGGGAGCGGCGCACCGCGCCTCCTTCCGCCATCCCTTGGGCGTTCGCGCCTGGAACCGCGGTCCGGTGGAGCGTCCCGGCGACGGAGACACCGTGAACGCCACCGGAGGGTCAAATTTCCGGCAAACCTCGGGCGCCTCCTACCGCATGGTGCTGGATTTTTCCGACTGGGACAAAAGCATGATGACGAACACGCCGGGCGAGGTGGGCGACCCCGCCAGCCCTCATTACGTGGACCTGCTGGATGACTGGGCGAAGGGCCGGTATCATCCCATGCCCTACACGCGGAGGGCTGTGGAAGCCGCCGCCGAGGAGACGCTGCACCTGCTGCCGCCCGTGGTGGCCCAGGCGGCCCAGGGGAGGGGACGCGGACGGTAAGGGTGGTAGCCATCAGCTACCAGACGGGTAACTCGCCGGGGTTCTCACGCAGACCGTAACACCCACCGCCTGGATTGCGTCCCACAGAAAATGCAAGTTCTCACACGGAAATGGGCTGGGACTGGGGCGTTGGTCGTGCTGGGACTGGCCACTCTGGCGCAGGCGTTCCAACCTGAAACGCCTCCATTGGCGCCGGTGAAACAAAAAGGAGCCTGGGAAACCGGCGCTGTAGACCCTCGCGTGCGCGCCTTGCTGCGCCGTTCCTGCGCGAATTGTCATTCCAATGACACACAGTGGCCGTGGTACGCGCGCATCAGTCCGGGATCGTGGCTCATGGCGCACCACGTCACGCAGGCCCGCCGGCAATTAAACTTTTCCATTGAATATGTGCTGGATGAAGAAGAAATTGGGGCAATTGCCGATGTTGTGGAAACGCAGGTTATGCCACCCAGGAGCTACTTGCTGATGCACCCGGAGGCGCGTCTGACCGATGCCGACAGAGCGCTGGTGAAGCGGTGGTGGATGGGGGAATTACCCGGCGCGGCGTCTGAGTAAGATGACCGGGCAGGGCCTCCGGGGTTTCGGAAGGCCCTCCGCGTGCTCCACATTCGGTCACTTATGGGACGGTTTTTATTCAGTGCAATTGCGTTCACGGCCAGCGCGGGCCTTCTGTTCGGGCAGGCCACCATCGGCGGCTGTCCGGTGCTGCCATCGAACAACATCTGGAATACGCCGGTGGACAAACTGCCGGCGGCGGCGAACTCGGGAACCCTGGTAAATACGATCGGACCCGGTAAATATGTCCATGCCGATTTTGGATCAGGTTTATGGAACGGGGGCCCCATAGGGATTCCCTTTATTACCGTCACCGGAGCACAGGCGAAGTACCCGGCCACATTTCTTTACGACGATGAAAGCGATCCTGGGCCGTATGCGGTGCCCATGAACGCCCCGATCGAAGGCGGCAGCCAGTCGACGGGCGACCGGCACGCCATCGCCGTTGATACGACGAATTGTATCCTTTATGAACTCTATGCCGCCGACCCGCAAGGTTCGGCCTGGAAGGCCGACTCGGGCGCCATCTACGACCTCCGTTCGAATGTCTTGCGGCCGTCCGGTTGGACTTCGGCCGATGCGGCAGGACTACCCATCGTGCCGGGGCTGGTGAACTGGGAGGAGGTGGCTTCGGGGGAGATCCGGCACGCCATCCGCTTTACGGCGCCGCAAACCCGGCGGGCGTTTGTCTGGCCCGCCCGGCATTATGCTTCCTCGCTCACCGGTGTGCAGTATCCCCGGATGGGCGAGCGGTTTCGTTTGAAAGCAAGCTTTGAAATCAGCGGCTTTCCCGCGGAAGTGCAAGTGATTTTGAAGGCCATGAAGAAGTACGGCGTCATTCTGGCCGACAACGGCTCGGCCTGGTACATCAGCGGGAAGCCGGATGAACGGTGGAACAACGACAATCTGCGGCGGTTGCACGAGGTGGTGGGGTCGGACTTCGAGGCCGTGGACGCGACAGGGTTGATGGTGGCGCCGGATTCGGGCGAGGCGCGTCAGTCCACCACGTCTGTACGGGTGGAGGTGTCGCCGCGCACGCCGCAGATCTATGTGGGGAGAAACCAGCAGTTCACGGCCGCCGTGACGGGAACGTCGAACACTGCGGTGAAGTGGAGCGTGGATGGGGTGGAAGGCGGTTCGGCGGCGCGCGGGTTCATTGGCCCGGACGGGCTGTATATGGGCCCTACCGCGCTGCCCGCGCCGCCTGCCGTCACGGTGAAGGCCGTGGCGGTGGCCGATGCGTCCGCCGAAGCCAGCACCATCGCAACTGTGACGCCGCTGCCCAATATTACGTCGGTGAGTCCAAACCCGGTGACGACGCCGAGCTTCACGATCACCGCGACTGGGGTTGGCTTCCGCGCCGGGGCGGTGCTCCGGTTCCATGGCGGGGCGTTGGCGACCACGGTGTTGTCGGCCACGCAGGTGCGTGCGACGGGAACGGTGGCGGCCTCGGCGGCGGGTGTCCCGGTGGTGGTGGCTAATCCAGACGGCGTCTCGTCCAACACAGCCTATGTGAATGTGACTCTGCCGCCTCCGGCAACCGTGGCCGTCACGGTGTCTCCGGCGGTGGCGAGCGTGCGCCAAGGCGCGTCGCAGCAATTTACGGCCTCGGTGACGGGAACGGCGGACAAACGCGTGGCTTGGAAAGTGAACGGGGTCACGGGCGGCGGCTGGCGGACGGGAACGATTTCGGCGGCCGGGCTGTTCCGGGCCCCGAGAATCGGGACGGGTTCCAAGCTGATCGTAACGGTGACGGCGGTTAGCCTGGCCGATCCGAAAAAGCTGGCCACGGCCAGGGTCACGGTGACCAGGTAGGGGGAGCGGCTGCCGCCCCCCACTCCTGCCGGCCCTGTTAGCGGGCCATCTTCTTCATCGGGCTTTCGACTTCTTTGAAGCCGAGCGGCACGGCAAACACGGAGGGGTTCACGGCGCCCGAGTTGAACGAGGTCACCTCGCTGGTGAGCTCGATCAGAACGTTGGCGCCCGGAGCCTGTGCCTGTGCGGGCGCCGGGGCGGGTTCGGACGCCGGAGCCGGTGCGGGCGACGAGCGCGGCTTTGAGCCTGTTTCGCGCACCTTGCGGCGGGCCAGCCCGCCAAATCCGCCAAAGCGCCCGATGCGCCCGGCGACGCTCTCGGCGGCCGACTCGGCGGCGGTCTCACTCACCTCCTGGCCAACGGATGTGCCGGTAAGCTCCGGCTGTTGGCCGCGGCTCTGTTGCGGCATGGGAGGTGCATTGGGGTCGCCCGCGCTGCCGATGCGCATCACCGAGTGCAGCGGCATGCCGTCGAGTTCGGCCATCTTTTTGCCCGCCTCGCGCAGACCATCCACGTCGATGCTGCCTTGCATCATGGCCTGGAAAGGCACCTGCTGCAGGGGAAACCTGCCCTGCATGAGCTGCGCGAACTCGCGGAAGGCTTCGCTGCCGGGCACCTTGCCGATGAGCATGTCGTTATCCACGGTCGAGGCGATGACAGCCTGCTGGCCAGACTTCTTATCGGTGACCGTGGTTTCCGAAATAATTTTCATCAACATGTTGTGAGTGGGCACGCCGGCGATTTCGCGGCCGGCGCCCTTGTCTTCCACCGTCACCTTCATGGCGGCCTTGGCGCTGGCGTCCTGGGACGAGCCTTTCATTTTCTCGCCCATCTTGTTCATGGCGTCGATCATCTCCTGAAACGTGATGACGCTGTATTCCTTGCGTTTGGTGTCGATGTTGGTGATGGTGCCGGCGTTGGCGTCCATCACCGTTATGCTTTCTCCGGCGTGGGTGGCCATTTGGCCGCCGCTCAGGTACACCGTGCTGGTTTGGGGTTCGTTAATGCCTTTGGCCAGGCGGCCCAGCATCCCCATCATTTGCTTGATACTGCCGCCGGTGACCTCGGTGCGCTGCGTGTAGGTGAAGTCGGCCGCGGCTGCCGCGCCCGTGGCGGCCAGTGCGAGACAAAAAACAATCGCTTTATTCACAAAGTGAACCTCCGTTGGATTCTCTGATGATATCGGCAACTCCGGCTGCTATACAATAGCCCTCGGAGTGAATGGTCCGGTCATGTCCTCATTCGAGGTTCGTCCTTCCACGAAATTTTTGATTGCCGCCGCGGCTCTGGAGTTTCTGCTGATTGTCCCCCTGGTGTATCTGGGCCAGACACAGGATGAACGGTGGCTTTGGGCGCTGGTGCTGCCGGTGGGGCTGGGCATTCTCACCTCCATCCGTTGGACGGTGAAGAACAGCACGCGGCTTCGCGTGGCCGACGGACGGCTGCGCTACGAATCCGGCATCGCCTCCAAGACGACGCGAACGCTCGAGCTGGCCCGGATTCAGGATGTGACGGTGGAGCAGTCGCTGGCGGACAGGATGCTCGGGTTGGGCGTCATCACGATTGTCACCGCCGGTGAGAATGGTTCGATCCGGATGGAGCAGGTGGACGGTCCGCAGCGGGTGGCCGAGAAGATTCTCGATTTGGCGCGCGGGCTGCAGCAGGCGCAGGTGTAGCCGGGCGCGCATTCAGCAGCGAGGAGTGGCGATGAGTTCATTGCAAGGGAAGGTGGCCGTGATCACCGGTGGCAGCCGCGGCCTGGGCCGCGCGATGGCGGTGGCTCTGGCGTCCGAGGGCGCCTCGGTGGCGCTGGTGGCGCGTGACCGGGCGAAGCTGGCCGAATCGGCCGGTGCCGTGGAGCAGGCGGGCGGCAAAGCCTCGCTGCACGTGGCCGACGTGGCCGTCGAGGCCGATGTGCTGGCGCTCGAAAAGGAGATCGCCGCGCGGTACGGCAAGGTGCACATTCTGATCAACAACGCGGGCATCAACCTGCGCAAGACCATCACGGAGTTCACGCTCGAGGAGTGGAACGGCGTGGTGAACACGAACCTGACCAGCGTCTTTCTGATGTGCCGGGCCTTCGTGCCCCACATGAAGGGGAACGGTTACGGGCGGATCATCAACATGACGTCGATCATGTCGCACGTCTCGATTCCCGGGCGGACGGCGTACTCCTCAACCAAGACGGCGTTGCTGGGCTTGACGCGGGCGCTGGCGCTGGAACTGGCCGGCGACGGCGTCACCGTGGTGGGCATCTCGCCCGGTCCGTTTGGCACCGAGATGAACACGGCGCTGATGAACAATGCGGAGTTGAACGCGCAGTTTCTCTCGAAAATCCCGGTGGGGCGCTGGGGGAAGGTGGAAGAGATCGGCGCGCTGGCCCGGTTCATCTGTTCCGAAGAGGCCGGCTTCATCACGGGCACCGACATCCTGATCGACGGTGGATGGACGGCGCAATGAACATCAGCCGGCGGCATTGGAGCATGCTGGCCTGCGGAACTGCCGGGGCGTGGGCCACGGGCTGCCGGCGGGATACGAAACAGCGCGTGGCGGTGATCCCGAAAGGGACGTCACACATTTTCTGGCTGACTGTGGAAGCCGGATCCCTGGCCGCCGGGCGCGAGTTCGGTCTGGAGATCCTGTGGAACGGTCCCCCCACCGAGACTGACTACTCGCGGCAGATTCAGATCTTCGATTCCTATGTGGCGCAGCGCGTGGACGGCATCGTGATCGCCGCCAGTGACCGCAAGGCCCTGGTGGGACCGATTGACCGGGCCATGGCGGCGGGCATTCCCGTAACCGTGTTCGACTCCGGACTGGATTCGACGAACTACCTGTCCTACGTGGCCACCGACAACAAAGAGGCCGGCCGCATGGGCGCGCGCGAGATGGGGCGGTTGCTCGACGGCAAGGGCCAGATCGGCCTGGTGCAGCATCTGCCCGGCTCGGTTTCCACCACCGACCGCGAGGACGGCTTCACGGAACTCATCGGGCAAGAGTTTCCGGGCATCCGGATCGTGGCCCGGCAGTACGGCATGAGCGACCGGAGCAAGTCGATGGCGGCGGCCGAGAACATCCTGACGGCGCACCCGGATTTGAATGGCTTCTTCTGCTCCACGGAGCCTTCGGCCACCGGCACGGCGTTGGCCGTGAAGTCGCGCGGCGAGGCGGGCAAGGTGAAAATCGTGGCGTTCGACTCGAATGAAACCATGATTGCCGACCTGCGCGAGGGCGTCATTCAGGCCATGGTGGTGCAGGATCCGTTCAAGATCGGCTATGAAGCCGTGAAGACGATTCACACCAAGCTGAGCGGCGGCGCTCCGCCGAAACGGATGGACCTGGAAGGCCGCGTGGTGACCAAGGCCAACCTGGACCAGCCTGAGATCCAGAAGCTGCTCAACCCCGACCTGAAGAAGTATCTGGGCGCCTGATGGCCGGGGCGTATAAAACAATTCCGGTGGATCGCGTGCATGCTTATACGCGCGCGCTGCTGGAAGCCGCCGGGGCCGCGCCGGACCACGCGGAGCTGACGGCCGAGTGCCTGGTGTTTGCCTCCCTGCGGGGCGTCGATTCGCACGGTCTGCAACTGTTGACCTTCTATCTGGACCAGTTGAGCGACGGTCGCGTGGATGGGCTTGGGCGCGGGCGGGTTCTGAGCGAGTCCGGGGCCTGTTTCCACTTCGATGGCGAAAACGCGCTGGGACAGGTGGTCAGCGCGCAATGCGCGGATGCGGCGGCGCGTCTGGCGCGTACGCACGGAGTGGGGCTGGCCGTGGCGCGGGAGTCAAATCATTTTGGGGCTGCCGCGTTTTGGGGGCAGAGAATCGCCCGCCAGGGGATGATCGCCGTGGTGCTGTGCAATGCCTCGCCCGCCGTCGCGCCGTGGCAGGCGCGCGAAGCCCGCTGGGGGACCAATCCGATATGCTGCGCCGTGCCGCCGCCGGAAGGCTCGGAGGCCGACGACGCCGTGTGGCTGCTCGACATGGCCACCACGGCCGTCGCCATGGGCAAAATCTACAAGGCCAAGCTGAATCAGGAACCCACGATTCCGCCGGGCTGGGCGATGGACTCCGAAGGGCGGCCGACGATGTCCACCGCCGCCGCGTTGGCCGGTTTTCTCATGCCTCTGGGCGGCTACAAGGGCTCGGGACTGGGCATGATGGTGGAGGTGCTGACCGGCGTGCTGTCGGGCGGCGCCGTCTCCACCGAACTGGGCGGCCTGCGCTGGAAGGACCGGCGATTCCGCGCCTCACAGTTTTTCCTGGCGATCGACCCGGCGCGGTTTGGTTCGCGCGATGCATTCACCCGGCGCGTGGCGTATCTGGCCGGCCATGTCAAATCGGCGCTGGCCGCCTCGGGCTATGACGAGGTGATGGTGGCGGGCGACCCCGAGTGGCGCACGCGCCAGGACAGGCTCGCGCACGGCATCCCGATGACGCCCGGACTCTGGAACGAAATCGCGCAACATGCGGCGCGGCTGGGCGTGGCCGTGCCGGAATAAGGCGGCCTGGACTGTTCGCGTCTCGCTTGCGCCCGCACCCCCACGCTACAATGATGCGATGGCTGAGGAGCAGACCACGGCGAACTTCGAGCAGGCGATTGACGAGCTGGAGCGCGTGGTGAAACAACTGGAGTCGGGCGAACTGCCGCTGGAGGAGTCGCTGGTGTTGTTCGAGCGCGGCGTGGCTTTGTCGGAGTCCTGCCGGAAGCAGTTGGAGACGGCCGAGGCGAGGATCGAGATTCTGGTGAAACGCTCGTCCGGCGTGAAACCCGAGCCGTTCGATCCAAAGAACCAGTGAAGGTGGATGATCCGGGATGGCGGCAGCGGTCGAGTTTGATTTGCAGGAGTATCTGGCGCGCCAGTGTGAGCGCGTGCACGAGGCGCTGGACCGGTTGACGCCGCCCGCGCCGGCCGAGCCCCGCGTGATCCATGAGGCAATGCGGTATTCGCTGTTCGCCGGCGGCAAACGGGTAAGGCCCGTGCTGGCGATTGCGGCGGCCGGGGCGCTGGGCGAGATGGGTGAGCGCGTGCTGGCGCCGGCGTGCGCGCTGGAAATGGTGCACACCTATTCGCTGATTCACGACGATCTGCCGGCCTTGGACAACGATGATTTGCGCCGTGGCCGGCCCACCAACCACAAGGTGTTCGGCGAGGCCATGGCGATTCTGGCGGGTGACGCCCTGTTGACGCTGGCCTTTCAGACGCTCGCGCAGGCGCAAGGGTTGGACGCGGCGCAGCGCCTGGCTCTGATCGCGGAGTTGAGCGCGGCGTCGGGCACCGTGGGCGGCATGATTGGCGGCCAGGTACACGATCTCGAAGGGGAGAAGCAAGCGCCGTCGGCCGAACTGCTACACAGGATCCACCGCGCCAAAACGGGCGCCCTGCTGCGGGCCAGCGTGCGGTTCGGCGCGATCAGCGCGGGACGCCTGCCGGGCGCGGAGGCTTACGAAGCGCTGTCCCGATATGGCGAGGCGATCGGTCTGGCCTTCCAGATTGTCGATGACCTGCTGGATATCGAAGCCACGCCGGAGCAGTTGGGCAAGACGCCGGGCAAGGACGCCGCGCAGCACAAGATCACGTTTCCGGCCGTGTATGGCGCCGAGCAGTCGCGGCGCATGGCCGGAGAGCAGCTCGATGCCTCGCGCGAGGCTCTACGGCCGTTCGGCGCGCAGGCGGCGGCCTTGCACGCCATCGCCAGCCTGATCGTGCACAGGAACTCCTGAAGCGCCGGCAATGGCAGCCACCAAGCGACGACTGGACCAACTGCTGGCCGAGCGCGGCCTGGCTCCCACGCGGGAAAAAGCGCAAGCCTTCATCCTGGCCGGCGAGGTGACGGTGAACGGACAAAAAGCATCCAAGGCATCGCAGATGGTGGGCGAAGACGCCGTGGTGGAGATGGCCGCCAAGCCGCCGTATGTCTCTCGCGGAGGTCTGAAGCTGGCGCGCGCGCTGGACGAGTTCGGCATCGTTGTGGACGGCCTGGTGTGTTTGGACGTGGGCGCCTCCACGGGCGGCTTCACGGACTGCCTGCTGCAACGCGGTGCGGCGCGCGTGTATGCGCTGGACGTGGGCCACGGCCAGATGGATTGGAAGCTGCGCAACGATCCGCGCGTGGTGGTGATCGAGCAGTGCAACGCGCGCTATCTGGAACCCGGCGCGCTGCCCGTGCGCGCGGGCTTTGCCACGATGGATGTCAGCTTCATCTCGGCCACCTTGATTCTGCCGAAGCTCCCCCCATTGCTCGAACCCGGGGCCAGCCTGGTTGTTCTCGTGAAGCCGCAATTCGAGGCGGGCCGCGCAGCGGTGGGCAAGGGTGGCGTGGTGCGCGATCCGGTTGTGCAGGAAGCAGCCTGCAATCGCGTCCAGGCTTGCGTAGAATCGTTGGGATTTCAATGCCGCCTGACGCCCAGCCCCATTACGGGCGCCGAAGGCAACCAAGAATTCTTACTCTATGCGTTCCCTCCACACAATCGGAATCATCTCGAAACCTGAAGCGCCGAAGGGGCCGGAGGTTGTGCCGCCTTTGCTCGAATGGCTGGCGGCGCACGAACTGACGGCGCGCTGCGATCTGGTGACGGCCGCCTATGCCGGGCGCGAAGGCGGCCTGGCGCTCGACGAGGTTACCGACGGCTGCGATCTGGTGGTGGTGCTGGGAGGCGACGGCACGCTGCTGATGGCGGCCAAGGTGATTGGCGAGCGGGAGATTCCACTGCTGGCCGTGAACCTGGGTTCGCTCGGATTTTTGACCGCGCTGACCACTGAGGAGCTGTTCGACGAACTTGAGCGCGCGTTGCGCGGCCATCACCGCATCGGCCACCGCCGGATGATCTCCTGCACGCTCGAGCGCAACGGCGAGACGCTGGCGCAGTATCTGGCGCTGAACGACGTGGTGCTTTCCAAAACGGCCGAGGCGCGCATGGTGGAGATCGACGCCTGGGTGGGCCGGCATTATGTCTGCACCTACCGCGGCGATGGTCTGATTCTGGCCACGCCCACCGGCTCCACGGCATACTCGTTGAGCGCCGGCGGTCCCATCGTCTTCCCCACCGTGGCGGCTTTTTCGCTGACGCCCATCTGCCCGCACATGCTGACCAACCGTCCCGTGATCGTGCCCGACAGCGAGCTGGTGACCTTCTCCGTGCGCGCGCCCGACCGTCACGTGTTTCTGAACATCGACGGGCAGCAGGGCAGCCTTCTCCATTCGGGAGACCGCGTGCTGTGCCGGGCCTCGAAACATGCTTTGCGCCTGGTGCGTCCGCCTCGCCTGCTCTATTTCGACGTGCTGCGGCAGAAGATGCATTGGGGCCAGCGGGGACCGGAATAGATGCGCCGTCTCTCCCTGACCGCCTGGATCTTTCTGGGCATGGCGGCCGGCATCGCGCTGGGCGTGGCTCTGCCCGGCGTGGCGCGCCAGCTTGCGCCCGTGGCGTCCATCTTTCTCCGCCTGATCAAGTCCATCATCGCGCCGCTGCTGTTTGGAACGCTGGTGGCGGGCATCGCCGGAGCGGGCTCTGTGAAGGCGATGGGCCGCATCGGGTTGAAGGCCATTCTCTACTTCGAGGCCGTAACCACCATCGCGCTTTTGCTGGGCTTGAGCGCGGTGAACCTGGTGAGGCCCGGCGACGGCATGAAGCTGGAGCGGACGGCGGGCGAGGCGGCCATGAGCGCCGCGCCGCCCAGTCTTGCGGCGATTCTCGAACACACCTTTCCCGCCTCGGTGTTCGACGCCATGGCGCGCGGCGAGGTGCTGCAGATTGTCGTCTTCTGCTTCCTGTTCGGCGCGGCCTGCGCGGCCATTGGCGAAAGGGCGCGTCCCGTGGTGGCCTTCGCCGATTCGCTGGCCGAGGTGATGTTCCGATACACGAAGTACGTCATGTACCTCGCCCCGGTGGGCGTCGGAGCGGCCATTGCCGTAACGGTAGGCGCAAAGGGCTTCGGCGTGCTGTTCGGACTGGGCAAGCTGATTCTGACCATGTATGTGGCGCAGGCCATTTTCGTGGCGGGCGTGCTGGGCGCGGTGATGGCCCTGGCCCGCATTCCCGTGCGGCGGTTCTATGAAGCGGTCAAGGAGCCCTTCGCCATTGCGTTTTCGACGGCGTCGAGCGAAGCGGCGCTGCCGGTGGCCATGGAGAACATGGAGCGTTTCGGCGTGCCGAAACATATTGTGGGGTTTGTGATGCCCACCGGCTACAGCTTCAACCTGGACGGCACGACGCTGTACCTGTCGCTGGCCAGCGTGTTCGTGGCGCAGGCGGCGGGAATCGAGCTGAGCCTTGGCCAGCAGGTGATGATGATGCTGGCGTTGATGCTGACGTCGAAGGGCGTGGCGGGCGTGCCCCGGGCGGCGCTGGTGATTCTGGCCGGCACGCTGGCCAGCTTCAGCCTTCCCGTGGAGGGCGTGGCGGTGCTGCTGGGCATCGACGCCGTGATGGACATGGCGCGGACCTCGGTGAACGTGCTGGGCAACTGTCTGGCGACGGCGGTGGTGGCCCGGTGGGAGGGCCACGCGCTGGAGCCTGCGGCTAAGTAAGGAACTCCTGCTCGAAAACGTTGACGCGGAAGGGCACGAGTTCGGGCAATTCCTCCAGCCGTCCGCTGACCGACCAGCGCCGGCCTTCCGGGAGGCGCGACAGAAAAGCCTCCGGCTGCCACTCCGCACCCCGATCGACGATGGAAAAGCCCAACTGGTCGCTCACCTCGCAAGCCAGCCCCATTAGGCCGAACAGTGTGCCCGTGTCGAGATCGCCGTGGCTGTGGTGGCAGGTGGACAACTCGCCAAACAAGGCCGGAAGTCCCCATTCCCGCACCAGCCAGGCCGCCACGTCGTTGTGGTCCGTGCCGGTTAGTTCGCGTTGCAGGGCCAGGAACTCCCCGTCGCATTCGTGCGGCGCGTGGGCGGCTTCGGCATACTCCTCCGGGT
Organism: Bryobacterales bacterium; assembly: GCA_020847045.1. GTDB lineage: Bacteria > Acidobacteriota > Terriglobia > Bryobacterales > Bryobacteraceae > JAFLBB01. Next base: position 73,830 of record JADLCT010000043.1, read on the forward strand.
AGAGCGCCACCATGCCCAGATGGCCCAGACAGTGCAGTAATCCTCCCGTGTAGGAGACGCTCTTGTCGTGCCAGCAGAACTCGGCCGCCCATTCGGCCACCAGCGCGCACGACAGGTTGTGCCGCCAGCAGCGCCGCAGCAATGGCTCGTCCTGCATGCCGGAAAAGAAGTCGCGCATCGCCACGGTCAGCACCAGCGCCCGCAAACGGTCCATGCCCAGCACCGAGAGTGCATGCAGAATGCTGACCACCTCGTAACGCAAGCCGAATACGGCCGAGTTGGCCAGCCGCAGCACCTCGGCCGAAAATACCGCGTCGCTCTTAATGAGCTTCGATACCTCCTGCATGTTGCTGCCTTCCTGGGAAACCAGCAGCATCAATTTGCGCGCCACTGCGGGAAAGGCCGGCAGGGAGGTGACAGTTGGCTTACGTTTGGCAATCATGTGGGTGGGCACCACGGTCATTCGACGACCCTCACGGAGCGCTTATCGGCGCGCGGCTCGCCTCGGATGAGTCGGCGGTGGGGAAAATGTGGGGGTGAGGCAAAAAAAACGGGGGCCGCTGGACCGCGCGCCCCCGCTGTACTCCCTGCCGGTGTGAGGAATGATTGACGAGCGTCTACCAGTCCACCACGCTGCCGTCGTCGGCATCGTAGGACTCCTGATTGCGCCAGTCGTGCCCAATCTTATCCGCCATGGCGTTGTCGTCCAGTTCCACTCCCAGTCCGGGCGTGGTGGGCAGGTCCAGGTAGCCTTTGCTCACCTTGAACGGCTGCTTCACATAGCCCTCGCCGAGCGACACCTGTTCCTGAATCAGGAAGTTGGGAATCGAGGCGGCCAACTGGACGCCGGCCGCAAGCGAGATCGGTCCCAAAGGATTGTGCGGCGCGATGGAGGCATAGTAGGCCTCGGCCATGCCCGCGATGAGGCGCACCTCGGTGATGCCGCCCGCGTGGCACATGTCGGGCTGCAGCACGGTGGCCGCATTCTTTTCGAGCACCTCGCGGAAACCCCACTTGGTGAACACGCGCTCGCCGGTGGCGATGGGCAGGTGGGTGCCGCGGGCGATTTCGGCCATGATGTCATGGTTCTGCGCCTGGCAGGGCTCCTCGATGAACAAAGGGTTGTAGGGTTCGTAGCCTTTGATCAGCAGCTTGGCCAGAGCCGGGGAGATGGCGCCGTGGAAGTCGATGCCGATGTCGGCGTCGTCACCGACGGCGGCGCGCAACTCGGCGAACTTCTCGATGGCGTACTTCACATGCTTGGGTGTTTCGATGTAGCGGGCCGGGCGCTCCTTGGCCGGGCCGGTCTTGAAGGCGTTGAAGCCGTTCTTCATGGCCTCCTGCATGGCTTTCGGCGAACGGGCGTGGGCGTAGACGCGGACGCGGCTGCGCGTGGGGCCGCCCAGCAGCTCATACACGGGCACGCCGAGGGCCTTGCCCTTGATGTCCCACAGCGCCTGGTCGATGCCGCTCAGCACGCTGGTGAGAATGGGGCCGCCGCGATAAAACGCATGGCGGTAGATGGCCTGCCAGTGGTGGGCCACGGCGCGCGGGTCCTTGCCGACCAGATACGGCGCCACCTCCTGCACGGCGGTGGCGCAGGTGAGCGCGCGGCCCTCGGTGATGGGCTCGCCCAGGCCGACAATGCCGGCGTCGGTATGAATTTTCAGAAACAGCCAGCGCGGTTTGACGAGGATGGTTTCCAGCTTGGTGACCTTGATGGTCTCCTTGTAACCGATGGGCGCGTTGCGGATCATGCCGGCTTCGCGCGCCCGGCGTTCCTCTTCCACCCGGCGTTCCTGGGCCTGTGTGAGCGGCGCGGCCGCCGTAGCCCCCAGCGCCGCGGCGATGGTGCGTGTCCAGGTGCGGCGGCTGAGCGCGGCGAGCTTGTTCTCGATGGGATGAGACATGCGCGTATTCTATCTCACGCTTCTTCTGTCTCACGCATCGTGACCGGCCGGGAGGCCCGCCCGTGCCGTGGCGCGGGCGCTAGCGCAGGCTCTCCAACTCCACCACGGCGCGAACCGGGAAGTGATCCGAAGGGTAGCGGCCATCCTGATGAAACGTGACCGTCTCGGCCTCGGTCACCCGCCACGGACCGCGCAGGAAGATCCAGTCGATGCGCATCCTGCCTGGTGCGCCGCGGAATCCATGAAACGTACCCTCGGGACCTTCGCGGTGTTCGGCGATCTTCCAGGCATCGGCAAAACCGGTGATCATTTTCTGATAGGTGCCGCCGCCGGCCGGCGAGTTGAAGTCGCCGGTGACAATCACGGGCGTCCCCGGGTTCAGCGTGCCGAGCCAATCCTGAATCACCATCACGCCCTTCTGGCGCGCGGACTCGTCCTCGCGGCGGTGCGCCATGTGGGTGTTCACGAAATAGAAGGAGCGTCCGCCGCCTACCGGCTCGAGCCGCGCCCATGTGGCCATGCGCGGCAGACTCATGTTCCAGTTCGAGGAGCCAGGCGTGCCGGGCGTTTCCGAAAGCCAGAAGTTGCCGGACTCGGCCACGCGGAACTTATCCTTCTTATAGAAGACGCCCATGTACTCATCCTCTGTGTTGCCCCGGCGGCTAATGCCGATCCAGGCGTACTCGGGAAGCTTCTCGACAATGTAGTCGCCCTGGATTTTGAACAGCTCCTGCGTGCCCATGATGTCGGGATCCATGGCGCGGATCGAGCCGATGAACAAGTCCTTGCGTGTGTCCCACAGATTGGGACCATCGCCCTGGGCCGGATACCGGACGTTGTACGAGGTGACGCGAAGGCTGGCGGCGTGCAGGGACGCAGCCAGCAATGAGGCCAGAACGAGACGTGTGAGCATGGTGAGGTTCCAGTGCCTATGGTACCGGCGGCCACGGGCGCGGTGTGGGCGGGGCGGAGCCGGGATCTTTCAGCGGCAGATCGCAGAGCACGGCGTGATGGTCGCTGATGCCTTCCGGAACGATGGTATTTAGCGCCTCCAGAACGGCGCCAAAATGCGGAGCCCAGTGATAGGATTCCGTCTCGCCGTTCGGATGGCGCGCAAGGCCCTTCACGAAAATCCAGTCCAGGCGGAGCTCGCCGGCCAGGCCCTTCAGGTCGCGCGTGAAGGTGAAGGTGGGCTGAAAGCCCTTCGTGGAACGCTGGTTGGAATCGGCGAGCTTTCCGCCGCGTCCTCCGAGCGCACGCGCGTTCACACCGCGGAAGTCGAACGCATGGCCGTCGCCGAAGCGGAACTTTTCCAGGCGCGTGAAGAAACCGGCCTCGGCGTTGGAGGCGACGAAGGGAATGCTGGCAGCCGTGGGGTCCTGGTAGTTCTTGAAGTAGTTTGCGGGCATCGTGAAAAGGCGCGGCAGACCGATGGGGTTGAAGTAGCTCACGGCCTGTCCGGCCCAGAAGCGCGGATTCTTCACGCGCTTGGAGATCTCGCGGCGCACCGAGACGGGCGCGGCGTCCGAGCCCGTGGTGTTCATGTCACCGGCCAGGATGAGCGGCCCGGCGGCGCCGCGCACCTGGTTCAACAGGTCGTCCAACTGCTCCTGGCGGCACTTGGGCACGCACTTGTTCTCCAGATGCGCCGCGATCACGGTGAGCTTTCCCGACGGCGCTTCGGGCACGTCCAGCTCGGCGATGATGGCCATGCGTCCACCCTGGCGCACCTCGCGCGTGATGCGCTCCAGAAAAACCTTCTCGGCCACCTCGCGGCGGCCCTTCTCCAGTTGGGCGATGTGCTCCTTTTCCTTGCCAAACCAGTCGTAGCAGCGGCGCAGGCGGTGGATGCGCGCCGAACGGATGGGATAGCGCGACAGCAGCGCCGTGCCATGCATGCCGAGATAGCGGCCGGGGTCGGGCCGGAGGCTTTCGCGAATTTCGGCCTCCTTCTTGTCGTCGGACAGGTCGATGTCCTCGTCGCCCAGGTAGAGCTTGTCCACTTCGAGGAACTCGACGCCGTAGGCGTAGTTCATGCCGGCGGCGCGGGCCAGCTCGCGCGCCACGTCGCGGTAGCCGGTCCGGGTCATGCCCCAGTCCACCTCGTTCAGCACGAGGACATCGGCGTCATGCAGCCAGGCGGCCTGTTCGCGCGCGGCGGCCACCTCCCGCGAACCACTCGCCATGCCAGCCTCCTCGCGGCGGCGCAGCGCGTCTTTCACCAAGCCCTCGGGATCGGTCAGAGCGAGACGGACCAGATCGAACTCCTGGCCGCGCTCGATGTTCCACATGGCGGCGCGCAGCAGCGGACCGAGACCCGGCCACTCGGGCCGGGCGGGCTTTGCTCCGGCCAGAGCCGCCGTGTTGTCGATGACCGGCGTGGTGAGCAGGCGCTGCAGCCGCGAGCCGAGTTCACCGGCCGGAACCGGTTCGTCGCTCAGCGCGCGTAGCTCGGCGAAGGTGAGCGGTTCGGGTTGCTGCCGTTCGATCAGCCTGGATTGAGACCAGACGGTGGCCGAAAGCAGCAGGAGGATGGGCGCGGCCAGGGTTCGCATGACTCTCTAGGATAGAATTCCCACATGCTGCGACGTACGTTCATGGCCGCTGGTGGAGCCGCCGCCTCGGGCGCGCTAGCTCAAACGGCCCGCCGCCCGAACATTTTGCTGATCCTGGCCGACGATCTGGGCTACGGCAACCTGGGCTGCTATGGCTCGCGTGAGATTCAAACGCCGGTGCTGGACCGCATGGCCACGGAAGGCGCGCGCTTCACGCAGGCTTACGCGGGCTCCACTGTGTGCGCGCCGTCGCGGTGCTGCCTGATGACGGGACTGCACACGGGCCACGCCAAGATTCGCGGCAATGGAAAGCGCGAGCTGGCGCTGGGGCCTGGCGATGTGACGATTACGGGCCTGCTCAAGGGCGCGGGATACCGTACGGGGTTGTTCGGCAAGTGGTCGCTCGGCGGGCTGGGCACGACAGGATATCCCACGCAGAAGGGTTTCGATGAGTGGTTCGGCTTCTTCTCCCAAAGCCACGCGCACAACTACTATCCCGAAATGCTGTTGGAAAACGATCACGAGGTGATTCTGCGCGGCAACACCGGTACGCAACGGCAGGACTACGCGCACGACGTGATTCTGGACCGGTGCCTGCGGTTCCTGGACCGGCGCGGCGCGCAGCCCTTCTTCTGCAAACTGGCGCTGACGATTCCGCACGCCAACAACGAAATGGGGCGTGACCAGGGCAACGGCATGGAGGTGCCCGACACGGCGCCCTACACCATGCGCGACTGGCCGGCTCCGGACAAGGGGTTTGCGGCGATGATCACACGCATGGACAAGGGGATCGGCCAGGCGCTGGAGGTGCTGCGCGCCAGCGGCCGCCTGGACAATACGCTGGTGCTGTTCAGCTCCGACAACGGTCCGCACAAGGAAGGCGGGCACAACCCGGAGTTTTTCGACGACAACGGGCCGTTGCGCGGAATCAAGCGGGATTTGTACGAGGGCGGCATCCGCGTGCCGGCCATCGTGCGGTGGCCTGGGCGCGTGCCGGCGGGCGTGGTGTCCGATCAGGTGTGGGCGCACTGGGATCTTCTACCGACGCTGGCCGCGGCGGCGGGCGTGGCCTCGCCCGCGGGGCTGGACGGAGTCGACATGCTGCCCTCCTGGACCACACGCGGCGCGGCCAGGCCGCGGGCCCCCCTCTACTGGGAGTTCCATGAGCGCGGCTTCCAGCAGGCCGTACGTTTCGAAAACTGGAAGGCCGTGAGAACGAAAATGGGGCAGCCCGTGGAACTCTATGACCTTGCCGCCGATCCGGGTGAAACCAGGAACGTCGCGGCTTCGCATCCGGACCAGGCGCGGCAGGCGAGCCAGCTCATGCAGACGATGCGCAAGGACACTCCGGACTGGCCTGTGCGCGCGGCTCCGGCCGGTTAGCGGCTGACGGTTCGATGAGGCCGGCTAATGGCTGCCGGCGGCTTGTGAGCGGCCGCCGCCGGTCAGGGCCTGTTCGACGGCGCTCAGCAGCGTCTGCCGGTCAATCGGCTTGGCGATGAAGCCCTGGATGCCGTGCAGCGCGCATTGCGCCCGGTGCTCATCCGCCTGGTTGGCGCTGACGGCGAGTATGGGCGTGCGCGCATGATGCGGGATGCGGCGGATCTCGTCCGCGGTAGCGAAGCCGTCTTGCCGGGGCATCTGGAGATCCATCAGGATGAGGTCGAACTCGTTGTCGCGCGCCAGAGCAACGGCCTCCTCGCCGCCATCGGCGGTCACAAGCTCATACTGCTCGCGGCGCATCACGTGGCGGATGATCTGCTGGGCGATCTTGTTGTCATCCACCAGCAGTACGCGACGCGCCGCGCCCGGACCGCGGCGAACCAGTTGCGGACGGACGGCCATTTCGGGGGACGGCATCTGCACGGGCAGCACGAGCGTGAACACGCTGCCCTTGCCCAACTGGCTTTCGGCCTGGATGAGGCCGCCCATCTTGCGCACCAGCTTATCGGCGATGGCCAGGCCCAGGCCGAGCCCGGAATAGGAGCGTGCGAGGCCGTTTTCCAGTTGCGTGAAGGAGTCGAAAATCTGGATCAGATCCTCGCTGTGGATGCCGATGCCCGTATCGCGCACCTGAATCCGCATCGTACGCTCCAGGCGCGCCGGCTCCGGCGGATCACAGGAAACGGCCACTTGCACCGAACCGGTGTTGGTGAATTTGAGGGCATTCTGCACAATCTGCCAGAGGCACTCGCGCAGGTGGCGCGGCGAACCGGAGACGGTTTGCGGCACCGAGCCGTCGATGAGCAGTTGCCATTCGACGCCCTTGGCCGCGGCGCGCGCGGCGGCCTCCTGGCCCAATGATTCGATCAGCTCGCGAGGAGAAAATTCCGTGGACTCGAACCGGTACAGCCCGCCCTGCAGCGCCGAGTAGGCCAGTACCGAGTTCAACACCTCGAGCAGGCTGTTGGCGCACTCGCGCGTGGAGCGGACATACTCCATCTGCTCCTCGGTAAGCTCGGTTTCCAGCAGCAGTTCCGTCATGCCGAGCAGGCCGCTGAGCGGCGTGCGGATTTCGTGATTCAGGCTGGCGAGGAACTGGCCCTTCAGACGGTCGAGCTCATCCCGTTGCGGGAGCGGCAGGGGGAGGGCCTGCATTGTGGAAAAGGGGCCAGGTTCGGTAGCCATGGAAATCAACGAGCGACAACGTCCGGATTGATTCTCTATCGACATTGAAACTCAGGGAGTTTAGAGTTTGGTATCGGTCAAGAGTCCTAATTTGCGTCCCCCGCAAACGCGGGTGTGCGAGCGTACCGGGCGTGACGCAGGCCCTGTGCCCGCGCGGCTTTCTATATACTTTCACCGATGGAACGCCGTAGATTTCTCTCCTCGCTCTCAGCCGCCTGGCCCGCCGCTTGCGCCACAGCCGCGCTCCACGGGCTAGCTCCGGCGGCCGTGGCCGCTATCGATCCGGATTCGCGGCAGGCGACCGGGCTGAAGGTGGGCGAGGTGTCTTCCACCGGCGCGATCGTGTGGATGCGTGTGACGGCGGCGGCAACCCGCCAGGCCGATGGTGAGCTGCGGCGCGGCGCGGTGCAGCCGTTCGCCGAAGGCCGCTCCACGCGCGAGTTGGAGGGTTCGACGCCGGGCGAAGCGGGCGCGGTGCGGCTGCGTTATGCCACGAGCGAGGGATTGACCGGCGCGCGCGACGCGGGATGGACGGTGGTTTCGGCCGGGCGCGACTACTCGCACCAGTTCACGCTGGGCGAACTGCGGCCCGACACGGAGTACTTCTATTCCGCGGAAACGCGGTCGTCCTCGGGCAAGCTGCACGCTCCACTGCGCGGCCGCTTCCGCACGGCGCCCTCCGCGGACTCCCGGCAGGGCATACGCTTCTGCATGACCACCTGCCAGAAGTATTCGCAACTCGACCACCCGGACGGCTTTCACATCTACAACTCGATGAGCGCCCTCGACCCGCGATTCTATATCTCGGCCGGCGACATCGTGTACTACGATTCCGACGATCCGCGCGCCACCAGCGTGGACCTGGCGCGGTATCACTGGGACCGCATGTTCAGCTTCCCCCGCCACCGTGACATGCTGTTGCGCGTGCCCGCCTATTACACCAAGGACGATCACGACACGCTGACCGACGACGTGTGGCCCACCAAGAAACTGAAGCCGGAATACCGCATGAGCTTCGCCGATGGCCTGCGCGTCTTCCGCGAGCAGGTTCCCATGGGCCCCAGCACGTTCCGCAGCGTGCGCTGGGGGCGCACCGTGCAGGTGTGGTTCGTGGAAGGGCGCGATTACCGCTCGCCCAACGACATGCCCGACGGCCCGGAGAAGAGCATCTGGGGCGTGCGGCAGAAACAGTGGTTGATGAGGTCGATGGCGGAGTCGCAGGCGGACTGGCGCGTGCTGGTGTCGCCGACGCCAATTGTCGGACCCGACCGCGCCAACAAGGGCGACAACCATTCGAACAAGGAGTTCGCCTGGGAGGGACGCCAGTTCCGCGAATGGGCCAAGACGGCGCTGGGAGACAACTTCGTGAACATCAACGGCGACCGCCACTGGCAGTATCATTCTGTTCATCCCGAGACGGGAACCAATGAGTTCTCGGTCGGGCCGGCGAGCGATTCGCACGCCTCCGGTTCGCCCGGCGAGAACAAGAACTATCACCGCTTCCACCGCGTGAAAGGCGGGTTTCTCGAAGTGGAAACCGGACGCCGGGGGAGGGAATCGTTTCTCCATTTCCGCCTGCGCGACGTTCGGGGAGCGCAAACCTACGCACACAGCTTCACGCGGCGTGTGACCGCATAGAGGGGAGGCCATCCGATGGCGACCAGACGGGGTTTCCTGCGAACGGCACTGGGCGCGGCGGCCGCGGCGCAGTTTGGTTCGCTGCCTCTGCACCAACTGGGAGCCGCGGTGCGCGGCAAGGTGAAAATCACCGCCGTCGAGTGCATGGTCATCCGCGGCACCTGGGATTGGAACCTGATTCGCGTGAAGACCGACGCGGGCGTGCACGGGCTGGGCGAGGCCTACTGGGGACCAGGTGTGAAGGACCTGGTGTTGAACCAATTGGCGCAGCATGTCATTGGCGAGGACCCGATGAACGTGGACAAGCTGTACACGAAGATGCTCATGCTGAGCGCGGGGGTGGGCGCGCTGGCCGGAGTGACGGTGACGGCGGCCAGCGGCATTGAGATCGCGCTGTGGGATCTGGCCGGGCGTCTGCTGGAGACGCCCGTGGTGAACCTGCTGGGCGGCCGCTTCCGCGACCGCGTGCGCTTCTACAGGACGCTGCAAACTCCGGAGCGCGTGGAGGAGATGGCCTCATGGCGCGACCTGGTGGCGGGCGCGCGCGCTGAAAAGGCCGGTTGGACCGCCTTCAAGTTTCAAGGAGACGGCATTCCGCCCAAGGCCGACCCCACCTACTCGGAGCCAGGGCACGACCGCTACACGCGAGGGTTGACGAACAAGGATCTGCGCCGCATTGAAAACGCCATGAGAACCGTGCGCGAATCGCTGGGGCCGGACATCGACTTCGGCGTCGAGGCGCACTGGAAATACGACGTGCGCGATGCGATCAACATGGCGCGTGTGATCGAGGCGTCTCACCCGATGTGGCTCGAAGACCCTGTGCCGCCCGGAAATCCGGAAGCGATGGCGCGCGTGACACACGCCGTGAACGTGCCCATCGCCACGGGCGAGAACCTGTACACGCGCGACGGCTTCCGGCGGTTGATCGAGCTGCAAGGCGTGGACTATGTGCATCTGGACATTCCCAAGTCCGGCGGGCTGCTTGAATCCAAACGCATCCACGACCTGGCCGAGCAGTATTACATCGCCACGGCGGCGCACAACCCGGCCAGCCCCGTGGGCACCATCGCCTCGGCGCACGCGGCGGCATCCATGCGCGACTTCCGCGTCCATGAGCTGGCGAAATATGTCGAGTGGTGGCCGGACCTGGTGCTGCACGACGGTCCCATTTTCGAGAATGGCTACTATCGCATCCGGGAGAAGCCGGGTCTGGGCGTTGAACTGAACCCCGACGTGGCGAAGGCGCACCTGGCGCCGGGCGAGCGGTGGTGGGGGAGTTAGGCGGCGCCCTCGCCGTGCCCGCTTCCGCGCGATAATCGGCTGATGGTTCGCCGCACGCTCTTACTCTTACTGGCTCCGCTGCTTCTGGCCGCGCAGACCAGGCCGGTCATCATTTTGCTGGGGCCTCCGGGCGCGGGCAAGTCCACGCAGGCCGAGGCGCTGAAGCGGCGGCTGCGCGTGCCGGTGATCGGAGTCGCCGAGGTTTTGAAACAGGAGATCGGGACGAAGTCTCCGGAAGGCAAGAGTCTCCGCGCGGCCATCGAGTCGGGCGACCTGCTGCGCGCCGATGTGGTGAACGACATGATGGAGCGCCGCCTGTATGAGGCCGATACGAACTCCGGTTTCATTCTGGACGGGTATCCCCGCACGCCCTCGCAGGCCGGCTTTCTGGACCGGACGCTGCTGGCCCGCGGCTTTCCCGCGCCGCGCGTGATTGTGCTGGAGCTTGACGATGACACGGCGCTGGGGCGCACGCAGTCGCGCGGACGCGCCGATGACCGCGCCGGCATGGCGCCCGGCCGGCTGGCCGAGTACCGCAAGGTGGAGAGCCTGCTCAAGCAGCACTATAAGGCGCAGCTGCTTTCCATTGACGCCAAACCGGATGCGCGCGCGGTGGAGGCGGCTATCCGGCAGGCGCTCGGGTATTGACGCGCGTCAGGCCGGCCCGGGCCGGAACTCTTTCAGGCGGGGCGCGGCCGTCTCGCGCTTCCATTCGGCGAGCAGCGAACGCATGCGAGTGAAGCGCAGCGGCTCGGCTTCGCGCAGGTCGATCTTTTCGGCCTCGTCCAGCGCCAGATTGTAGAGATACTCGTTGCCATTGTCGATGATGTACTTCCACTGGCCGTCGCGCACGGCCCAGCGGCGCTGCTGGGCGCGCTTGTAGCTCCAGTAGAGGGTGCGCTCCACGGCGCGGCCGCCGCCGGCCAGCACGGGCAGCAGGTTCATGCCATCGAGCGCGCGCGAGGGCTTCACGCCCGCCGCCGCCAGCGCCGTCGCCGTCACATCCATCGAGATGGCCACCTGCGCCGCCGTGGTGGCGCGAGGAATCGCCGCAGGCCACCGCATCAGCAGCGGAATCCGCAGGCCTCCTTCAAACACTGAGCTTTTGAAGCCGCGGAAGGGATGGTTGTTCGACTTCTGGTAGCCGCCATTATCGCTTTTGAACACCACCAGAGTGTCTGTCTCCGAGCCCGTGCGCCGCAAGGCGGCCAGCAACTCGCCAATGCCACCGTCCATCTGCTCCACCATGCGGACGTAGGTTGCGCGTGTGCCCGCGTTCCACTTCGATTTGTCCCGCACCGGGCCGTCGCCCAATGCCTGTAAGGGCAGGTGCGGCGCCGTGTAGGGCACATAGAGGAACCAGGGTTTGTCCGTGCGCGCCGTCCTCTCCAGCCAGCGCGCGGCGTGGCTCGTGATCAGGTCCGTTAGGTGGCCCTCTTCGCTCACAGGCCGTCCGTTGTGGTTCAGCACGTTCGTGCCGTCCTCCTCGCAATGCGTATAGTAGTCGGCATTGCCGCCGAGGATGCCGAAGTACTCGTCAAAGCCGTGCGCGTTGGCGGAAAATTGCGCGCCGTAGCCGAGGTGCCATTTCCCGATGCAGGCCGTGGCGTAGCCCGCATCGCGCAACATGCGGGCGATGCTGGTTTCCGTGGTGGGCAATCCCAACTCGCCGCGACGCTGCAACCATTGCGCCTCGTCGTAGCGGCCCACGTTGCCCACGCCGATGGCGCATTCCAGGCCGCCCACGCGCTGCTGGTAGCGGCCCGTGAGCAGTCCGGTACGCGTGGGCGAACATTCGGGCGCGTTGGCATAGGCGCAGGTGAACCGTACGCCGCCGCCCGCCAGAGAGTCGATGTTCGGCGTCCGGATATCGGGCGCCTGGTAGCAGGAAAGATCGGTGGCGCCGAGATCGTCGGCCATGATGAGAAGAATGTTCGGCCGCCTGGGCCGTGACTGCGCGCGGCCAGCCGCGGCCAGCCCCGTGCCGAGAAACCCGCGACGTGTGGTCATGGTTGCCTGGCCTCCTCCGCCGCCGGCGCCCGGCGGCCTGTCTCCTGATCCTTATACTGCAACTGGTACAGCCGCCAGTACAGTCCCCGCTGCGCGAGCAACTGCTGGTGCGAACCGTTCTCGCGCAACTGCCCCTTGTGCATAACGAAAATGCGGTTGGCGCGCTGTACGGTGGACAGCCGGTGGGCGATGATGATCGAGGTCCTCCCTTCGATCAGGTTCGCCAGCGCACCGCGAATCTGCTCCTCGGTTTCCGTGTCCACGCTCGAGGTGGCCTCGTCGAGAATGAGGAAGCGCGGGTTGTGCGCCAGGGCGCGCGCAAAGCTGATCAACTGCTTCTGGCCCGTGGAGAGGCCGGTACCGCGCTCGCGGACTTCATGTTCGAAGCCGTGGCTGAGCGAGTCCGCGAAGGCGAGCAGGTTCACACGTCCGGCCGCCTCGCGCAGCTGCTGTGTGGTGATGCTCTCCGTGCCCAGACGGATGTTGGAGGCGAGCGTCCCGGTGAAGAGGAACGAATCCTGCAGCACGATACCGAACAGGCGGCGCAGCGCCTGCGGATCGAACGTGCGAATGTCCACGCCGCCCACGCGGATGGCGCCTTTCTGAATGTCATAGAAGCGCAGCAGCAGATTGGTGAGCGTCGTCTTGCCCGCGCCGGTGTGGCCCACTACGGCCACCGTCTCGCCGGGCTCGATGCGAAAGCTCACGTCGCGCAGTACCCAGTCCTCGCCGTTGTACGCGAACCAGACATGATCGAACTCCACCGCCAGCGGGAGGGCGGGAAGCGAGGCGGGCTGCGCGGGCGCCACCACGGCGGGTTTGGCGTCGAGCAACTGAAAGACACGTTCGGCGGCGGCCATGGCCGTTTGCAGGATGTTGTATTTCTCGCTCAGGTCCTGAATGGGCCGGAAGAAACGCATCGCGTATTGGAAGAAGGCGATCAGCGCGCCCAGCGTGAGTTCACCCTCGCGGATGCGGTAGCCGCCAAAGGAGAGCAGGCCGGCCAGGGCCAGCATCCCCAGAAACTCCACCACGGGATAGAACCAGCCATAGGCGATGATCGCCTCCTTGAAGGCGTCCATATGTTCGCGGTTGTGTGTGTCGAAATCGCGGGCGGCGCGCTGTTCGCGATTGAAGAGCTGCACAACGCTGACGCCGGTGACATGCTCCTGCAAGAAGGCGTTGATGCGCGCGATGGCGGCGCGGATGCGGCGGTTGGAGCCGCGCACATCGCGCCGGAACCGCATGGTGGCCAGCAGGACAAGCGGCGTGACGGCCAGCAGCAGCAGCGTAAGGCCGGGGCTCATGCGCAGCATGGCCGTCAGCAGGAAAACGATCACGCAGATGTCGCCCAGTATGGCCACTACGCCCGAGGCGAACAGCTCGTTCAAAGCGTCCACGTCGGTGGTGACGCGCGTCAGCAGCCGGCCCACGGGCGTGCGGTCGTAATAGGCGACATCGGCGCGCTGCAGATGCTCCATCAAATCGCGGCGCAGATCGAACATCGCCTTCTGGCCCGTCCACTGCATCAGGTAGCCCTGCAGAAAACTGAAGCACAGGCTCAGGATCATGACGCCGAGATAGAGCAGCGAGATCTGCGTCAGCCCTTCATACGGCTGCCGGGGCAACCAGGCGTCCAGCCACGGCGGAATACTGTGCGGCGCGGGGGCCAGATACCGGTCCACGGCAAGCTTGGTGAGCCAGGGGCCGGCGATCTGCAGCAGCGCGTTGGCGGTCAAAAAGACCACCGCTCCGGCCACCATCAGCTTGTATGGCAACAGGTAGCGGCTGAGCCGGCGCATGAGGACGCCGTCGTACGCCTTGCCGAGTTTTTGCTCTTCCTGGTGCCCGGGCATGATCCTAGTCTAGCCGCCGCCCGCGGGCGGTCCTTCTCACGGGCGAAGTCCAGCGGACGCGTGCGGCACCGTGTCGCCGGCCACCATCCACACCAGGCCCAGCGCGCGGGCAAGCCCCGCTTGTACCAGAGGGTCGTCCTCCATCATCCGGCGCGCCTCATCGAGCGTCATCTTGTCAAAGACATAGACGCCGAGTTTCTCGCGTGACGGATCGAAGCGCCCGAAGAAACGCAGCTTCCCCTCGTTCATGAGTTTCATTGAGCGCTCGAAATGGGCCGAGCCCAGCCCGGCGGGCACGCCAGCGGCCGGGTAACGCTCCGTTTTCGACAGGATGATCAGCGGCAACTGGACCATCTCGTATTTGTATTCCGGATCGGCCTTAATTTTGCTGGCGTAAGGTTCGCCAATGCCCTTCACTGCGTGCATCCGGTAGAACTCCATTTCGAGGCGTTTGTTCACGACGGCCGGGTCGGGCTTCGTATAGCCCTCGGCCTCGGCCACGCTCGAGCAGTTATAAATGACGACGCCGCGCGGCCCGCCGGGCGTCAGAAACGGACCAGCCGAAAGTAGCTTGCGCTCACGCGCCATCCGGCCCATGTGCTCCAGATGGCCCTTTTGGATGGCCATGGCCTCCTGCTGCGGCAACTCCGTGCGGGCCGGGTGGGCATTCAGGAAACCGAAGCAGTAGTGGGTCCAGCCGGATGCCGGGGGCTGGGCGGGCAGGGCAAGGGCGGGAAGCAGGAAGGCGGCGGCGGTGTATCCAAGGCGCATGATGTGTGCGGCTCCTTTCGAAATGGCAAGGTATCACGCAATGGACGCATAACGACGGCAAATGTCATCCGGGAGTGTTATTTGTTTTTTCACCATTATAAATTTGTCAAATCTGGATGCCATTTGGCATAATCAACACAGGCGACCTCGGGATGAACCGTTCCGCAGCCGCCGGGGCGTACCTGCCTCTCCTGGCGCCAGTAGTCAATTCCATTCTTTTTGACGGAGAGGCAATGACAGATTCCAACCGCATTACGATATTCGACACCACGTTGCGTGATGGCGAGCAGTCGCCCGGCTGTTCGATGACGGTCCACGAGAAACTGGCGATGGCCCGTAAGTTGGTGGATTTGGGTGTTGACATTTTGGAAGCAGGCTTCCCGATCGCGAGCGATGGCGATTTCGAGGCGGTGCAGGCGGTATCGGCCGAGTATCCCGGCGTGCGTGTCGCCGCGCTGTCGCGCGCGGTGAAGATGGACATCGAGCGGGCGGCCAAGGCGCTGGCCAAGGCCAAGGCGCCGCGGATTCACACGTTTATCGCGACCAGCGATATTCATCTCAAGTACAAGTTCAACAAGAGCCGTGAGCAGATTCTGGAAGAGGCGGTGAAGGCCGTTGCTTTCGCCAAGACCTTCGTCGAGGACGTCGAGTTTTCAGCCGAGGATGCGACCCGCACCGACGCCGATTACATGGAACGGGTGACGGTGGCCGTTGTGGACGCCGGAGCCACCTGCGTGAACCTGCCCGATACCGTCGGCTGGTCCACTCCGGACGAATACGGCGAAATGATCGGCCGCATGGTCCGGGCCGTCAATGGCCGAGCCGTAATCAGCGTGCACTGCCATGACGACCTGGGCCTTGCGGTTGCCAACTCGCTGGCGGCGGTGAAGGCGGGCGCGCGCCAGATCGAGTGCACCATCAACGGCATCGGCGAGCGGGCGGGCAATGCCGCGCTGGAAGAACTGGTGGTGGCGATGAAGGTGCGCAACGACCGTTTGCCGTACACGACGGGCATCGACGCCAAACTGTTGTATCCGGCCAGCCAGTTGCTGAGCTCGATCATCACGTTCGGGCCGCAGCCGAACAAGGCGGTGGTGGGCGAGAATGCCTTCGCGCACGAGGCGGGCATACACCAGGACGGCTATCTGAAGCACAAGTCGACGTATGAGATCATTGATCCCGGCGAGGTGGGCGTGCCGGAGTCGCGCCTGGTGCTGGGCAAGCACAGCGGCCGCCATGCCCTGGCGCAGCGCTGCAACGACCTGGGCTTCCGCCTGACGAAAGAGCAGTTGAACGAGATTTATAATCAGTTCACGGCGGTCGCCGACCGCAAGAAGGGCGTGCGGAACGACGAGATCACGCAAATGATCCACGACGTTGTGGCGCGTTCCAACGAAGGCGTCCGCGCCAGCTAGCCCGGCGCGCGGCCCTCGATCAAAAAGGAAACCATGAACCTGAACGTTCTGATTCTGCCCGGTGACGGTATCGGGCCGGAAGTGACGCGCGAAGCCGTGCGCGTGTTGAACCGCGTGGCGGACAAATTCGGCCACACGGTGCGGACGCGCGAAGCGCTGCTGGGCGGCATCGCCATTCACAAGACCGGAGGAGCGTTCCCGGCCGAAACCGAAGCGCTGTGCCTGGAGTGTGACGCCACGTTGATGGGGGCCGTGGGGCTGCCGGAATTCGACAACGCGCCGCCGGAAAAGCGTCCGGAGAAAGGTCTGCTGGGCATCCGGAAGGCGATGGGCGTGTTCGCCAACCTGCGTCCGGTGCGCACCTACGCGGCGCTCATTGACAGTTCGCCGCTGAAGAACGCGCTGGTGGAGGGCACGGACATGATCATTGTCCGCGAACTGACCGGCGGCATTTATTACGGCACGCCTCGCGGCGTGTCGGGCGAGGGCCCCTCGGAACGGGCCGTGAACACGATGACCTATACGCGGGCCGAGATCGAACGCGTCACGCGCATGGCTTTCGAGCTGGCGCGGAACCGGCGCAAGAAGCTGACCAGCGTGGACAAGTCGAACGTGATCGAGAACTCGCAGTTGTGGCGGCGCGTGGTGGTGGAGGTGGCCAAGGACTACCCGGACGTGACGCTGGACCACCTGCTGGTGGACAACGCGGCGATGCAGCTTGTGCTGAACCCGAAGCGGTTCGACGTAATGGTGACCGAGAACATGTTCGGCGACATCCTGTCGGACGAGGGCGCGGTGCTGGCCGGTTCCATTGGCATGCTGCCGTCGGCCTCGATCGGCGACAGGCGTCCGTCGGGGGTGTGGGTGGGGCTGTACGAACCGGTGCATGGTTCGGCGCCCGACATCGCCGGCCAGAACAAGGCGAACCCGCTGGGCGCGATCGGCTCGGTGGCCGCCATGCTGGAATACAGTTTCAATTTGAAGGAAGAGGCCGCGGCCGTGAACCGCGCCATGGAGACCGTGTTGAACTCCGGGCGCGTAACCGCCGACCTGAAACCGAAGGGGGCCCCGGCCACCACCGAGCAGGTGGGACAGGGCGTTTGCGAGGCGATCTAAAGCATGTCCACACCACGCACCATCATCGAAAAATTGTGGGATTCCCACGTTGTCGCCGAGCGCCCGGGCGCGCCCAGCCTGATCTACATTGATCTGCACCTGGTGCACGAGGTCACCTCGCCGCAGGCCTTTGCCGGATTGCGCGCGCGCGGCCTGAAGGTCCGCCGCCCGCAGAACACCTTTGCCACCACGGATCACTCCACGCCCACGACGCCGCGTTCGCTGCCGATTGTCGATCCCATCGCCAAGGCGCAGGTGGAGCGTCTGGAATCCAACTGCGAGGAGTTTGGCATCCCCTATTTCGGCTTCCAAAGCCCGCATCAGGGGATTGTGCACGTGATTGGCCCGGAGAACGGACTCACGCAGCCAGGCATGACGGTGGTGTGCGGCGACTCGCACACGGCCACGCACGGGGCCTTCGGCGCGCTGGCGTTCGGCATCGGCACTTCGGAAGTGGAAATGGTGCTGGCCACGCAGTGCCTGTTGCAGCGCAAGTCGAAAACCTACGAGGTCCGCGTGGATGGCGCGCTGAAGCCGGGCGTCACGGCCAAGGACATCATTCTGGCCCTGATTGCGCGCATCGGCGTGGGCGGCGGCACGGGCTGCGTGTTTGAGTATCGCGGCCAGGCCATCAGCGCCCTCTCGATGGAGGAGCGCATGACGGTGTGCAACATGTCGATTGAAGGCGGCGCGCGCGCCGGACTGATCGCGCCGGACGACAAGACCTACCAGTTTCTCGCCGGGAAACCGTTCGCGCCCAAGGGCGCCGAGTGGGACGCCGCCGTCGAGCGTTGGAAGAGGCTGCCCACCGACGCCGGCGCAACCTACGATCACACGATCACGATGGACGCCAATACGTTGGAGCCGATGATCACCTTTGGCACGAACCCGGGCATGGGCATGCCGGTTTCCGGCGTCGTGCCCGATCCCGCGTCACTGAGCGATCCCCTGGAGCGCGATTCGCTCGCCAAGGCGCTGCGCTACATGGATCTGACGCCGGGCAAGCCTCTGGCCGGGCAGCCGGTGAACGTGGTGTTCGTGGGAAGCTGCACGAATTCGCGCATGAGCGATCTGCGCGCCGCGGCCGGCGTGCTGAAGGGCCGCAAGGTGAGCCCGAAGGTGCGCATGATGGTGGTTCCGGGCTCGATGGAGATCAAGCGGCAGGCCGAGGCCGAGGGTCTGGACAAGGTGTTCCGCGAAGCCGGCGCCGACTGGCGCGAGGCTGGGTGTTCGATGTGCATCGCGATGAATGGCGATCAGTTGCAGCCGGGCGAATACAGCGTTTCCACCTCGAACCGCAATTTTGAAGGACGGCAGGGCAAGGGCGGACGCACGTTCCTGGCCTCGCCGTTGACCGCCGCGGCCAGCGCCATCGCGGGCGTGGTCACCGACGCGCGCAAGCTGTAAATCAGGAAGGACGTAGACAACATGGCCAAGTTCACGACTCTTACCAGCCGCATGATGCCGATGCCGGTGGACAATATCGACACCGACCAGATCATTCCGGCGCGCTTCCTGAAAACCATCTCCAAGGAAGGCCTCGACAAACAACTGTTCAATGACTGGCGCTATGACGCCTCGGGCGCGCCGAAGCCGGACTTCATTCTGAACGCGCCCGAATGGCAGGGCGTTCAGATTCTTCTGGCCGGCGACAACTTCGGTTGCGGCAGCTCGCGCGAACACGCTCCGTGGGCGCTGACGCAATGGGGATTCCGCGCGATTGTGTCCACGTCGTTCGCCGACATTTTCAAAAGCAACGCGCTGAAGAACGGCCTGGTGCCCGTCGTGGTGCCGCGTGACGTGCATGCGAAGCTGTTCGAGATGGTGGCCGCCGATCCACACGCCACCGCGACCATCGGCCTGGCGTCGCAAACCCTGACGCTGCCCGGCGGCGCGGTGGTGGAGTTCCCTGTGGACGCCTTTTCCAAACACTGCCTGTTGGAGGGCGTGGATGAGCTGGGCTATATTCTGCAGCAGATGCCCGCCATCGAAGCCTACGAAGCCCGCAAGGACGTGCATCTGAATACGCTCAACCCCTCCTGATCCCCGCCCGGAAAATCGGGTACACTAGCGCGCAGGATGAGGACACCAACCATCAGCCGCCGCGGAGCGTGCCGCTTCGCGGCCGCGCTTTTTTCAGGCACGGCTCTCGCGGCGGTGCGCGGCGATGAGGTGATGTATGTCGGCGGCACCATGCAGCAAATTCCCGACAAGACCGAAGGCAAGCTGGCGCTGGATGCTCCCAACGGAGCCGAGTTCAACTGCGACAAGGGCCGATTCACGATCCCGTACAAAGGGATTCAGTCGCTTGAGTACGGCCAGCGCTCTGGCCGGCGTCTGGGCGTCGCCATTGCGATCAGTCCCATTGCGCTGCTGTCGAAAAAGCGCAAGCATTTCCTGAGCATCGGCTTCAAGGATGAGAAAGGCGTGGGCCAGGGGGCGGTGTTTGAGCTCTCCAAGGGCGAGACGCATAAAGTGATCACGGCGCTGGAGGCCAAGTCGGGCAAGAAGGTGGAGTTCGAATCCGACGACGCGCGCAAACATTACGAGAAGGAGGGGCATTAGCCATGCTGCGACGCCATTGGCTAGCGCTGGCGCCGGCGGCGCTGGCGGCCGCGGTGCGCGGCGATCAGGTGATGTATGTCGGCGGTACGATCGGCGAGATCCCCGAGGCAACCGAAGGGTACATCGAGACGACCGACCCGGACACGATTCTATTCATGTCGCCCAAGGGCAGCTTCCACGTTCCCTATAAGGGCATCACGTCGGTCGAGTATGGACAGAAGGCCGGGCGGCGCGTGGGCGTGGCGATCGTGATCACGGTGTGGGCGCTGTTCTCGAAAAAGCGCAAGCACTTCCTCACGCTGGGTTACAAGGACGCCAAGGGCGTGGCGCAGGGGATCGTGCTGGAACTGCCGAAGGGGCGGCCCAAGGCGATCATCACCATCATCGAAGCCCGCAGTGGCAAGAAGTGCGAATACGAATCGGAAGAGGCCCGCAAGCACGTTCACGGCTAAGGGCGCCGGCAGCGCCCATCTGAAATCCCTGATCCTTCCTGCCGCGGCCTGTCGCGTATCTTGGCGAGAGAGAGCGCGGGTCATGGCAGGATACAGGTTTCAGGTGATGAGCCAGTCGCGGCAGGGGCTGTGCGGCGTGCTGCAGGTGGAAACAATGGAGCGGTTTGGCGCGGTGGCGTCGCTGCGCTGGAGCTACCACGGCGCGGGCGCCCCGAACGGACTCACCGGAGCGGGCCACGCGTCGCCTTCGGGCTCCATGCTTGTTTTGCGCCGGGAATCAGGCGAGGAGTGGGCACGGCTGCTGCACTGCACGACGCACGAGTTGCGGCGCGGCTTGAGCTACACGATTCAGTCGGCGCAGGGGCAGGACATCGCCACACTGGTGGAGCGCACGCCCGCGACGGTTCCGATGGCGGCCTAGAGCCGGCCGGGCGCTTAGTGGGCCCCGACGGCGTCGTACTCGGCCAGCAGCTCGGCCAGGTTCCCTCGGACGTCAAACGGAAATGCGGTGGCCTCTCCGGTGATGGCCAGCGCCGGGTTGGCTTCAATGGCCGCGCGCAGGTTTTCGCTCACATACAGATGAGCCAGTTCCATCGTGTTGCGCACCCAGCAGTAGGTCACCTCCGTCAGGTCGAACTTGCCCACCGTGGGCGCGATCCTCTCCAGGCACTCCCTGTCGGTGGCGAAGTGAATCGGCGTGCGGATCGCCGCCGGAGTGGACGCGGTGAGGGAATTGATTCGTGTGGGCACCCAGTCAATGGCCTCCACCAGCCGCGCATGCACAACGTCGGCCATTCCCAGGCCGACCCCGTTTCCATAGCTGTTCGGATGAAGCCCGCGCACATAGACGCGCTCGATGAAGGGCTTCTCAAACCAGCAGTTGTAGGCTCCGTTCACGCTCCGGTTCACCACCTTGGTGTCCATGCCGGCGCCTGAAATGGGTTTGCCGATCTGGTCCAGCATCAGCACGTCCACGTGGTCGAAAGGGATCCTGGCCACCCACGACTTGGCGGTTTCCAGCAGCTCTTCTTCGCGGCGCTCCATTACGCCCACAGGCACCGCCGCCAGCATGCCCGTGTTGTGGTGCGCGTCCTCGATGATCGCCATCCCGCCGAGAATCTTGCCGCTCTTCAACACCTGCCGCCCGACGCTCCGGATCACGTTTTCCAGCCCCATTTTGTAGGCGTAGGTGTGGTACGTTTGCGCGCCGGCGAACTTGCCCAGACCGATCGCCATCATCTTGAAGAGGCCCGACTCGATCTTGCCCGCGAAATCGGTGTGCCACTTCACGCGGCCGCAGAGCATGACGCCATCGGCGGCGAAGGCGTTGGCGTCCATGAACGCCTCCAGGCCCTCGGCCGTCTTGCCGAGCGACACCACTTCGAGCGAACTCACCACTGGGCAGCCGATGGTCGCCTCGTGAATGCCGTAGTGGGCCAGCACGTCGGCCTGCCCTTCGGCGGTGGCCGCGCCGTGGCTGCCCATCGCCGGAAATATGAACGGCTTCATCCCGTTCGACTTCCAGTAGTCCACGATCGCCCGCACGATCGTCGCGATATTGGTGATGCCGCGGCTGCCCACGCCAATGGCCACCGTGGCTCCGGGGCGCAGTCCCGCGCCGAAGCCGGACTCGCCCAGTTGCCGGAACACCTCGCCTTGGATGTCGGCCAGGGAGCGGTTGGGAAAAGTTTGCGTGACGGGAAGCAGGCGGGGGAATGCCATATGCAGTAGTGTATCAGCGGCGCGCGCGGCGCTCATCCCGGAATGGTGATGGTTCCCCGCAAATACTCGACGCCCGTTCCCGCCATCCGCACGCGGCCGTCCCGGGGTTCCACCCACAAGTCGCCCCCGCGCGGCGACACCTGGCGCGCCCGCAGCGAGGCCTTCTTGAGACGGGCGGCCCAATACGGCGCGAGCGTGCAGTGGGCCGAACCGGTCACAGGGTCCTCGTCGATGCCAAAGGCCGGCGCGAAGAAGCGCGAGACGAAGTCGATGCCCGCCTCGCCAGGGGCCGTGCAGATGACAGGGTCCAACCCGCCCAGCACGCGCATGTCGGGTTTCAGGCCGCGCACCTCCTCCTCGCTGGCGAAAACGGCCATGTAGTAGCTCGCCTTCCACACCTCCAGCGCATGCGCGCCCAGACCCTCGGCCAGCGTGGGCGGAGGTTGCGTTCTGGTGGCGGGCAGGGCGGGGAAATCCAGCACCAGGCGCTCGCCCTCCCGCTCCACCGTCAGCACGCCGCTGAGCGTGTGGAACCGTAGCGAGCGGGCGTCCGGCTCCAGATGCCGGAAAATCACATAAGCCGCGCCGAGCGTGGCGTGTCCGCACAGCGGCATCTCGACAACGGGCGTGAACCAGCGCAAACCGTAGCCGTCCACCTGTTTCACAATGAAGGCGGTTTCGGCCAGGTTGTTCTCGGCGGCAATCGACTGCATGGTTCCGGCCGGCAGCCACTCGCGCAGCGGACAGACGGCGGCGGGGTTTCCGCCGAACACGCGCCCGGTGAAGGCGTCCACCTGATACAGAGGCAGTTCCATGCCTGATTGTAAGTCCTGTCGGGGGCCTCGCCGGCGATCGGCCGCGGGGCGTCGTGTTTACTGCAACCGCGCCCTTTGCTTCTCGTTGGTCACCAGCTCGTCGAAGATCGCCAGCACGCGCTTCCGGTAGGTGTACATCTTCTTCAGGTTGTCGCGGAAGTTTGGATCGTACCGGTGCGGACGCATCCACTTTTCGAGCACCGGCTTGGGAACGTCGATGTCGCGGCGCAGCGCCTCCGGCGAATGCCCGCGCAGAAACAGGCCGTAAAAGACCGCCGCCTCCTTCATTGGAGCCGCTGGATCGAAATCTTCCCGTGCGATGGCGATGCTTCCCATTCAGGTGATCCTCACCGTGAAAATGCCAGTATACTGTCGGACTTGCGAGGCGGGCAAGAGGGAA